>CAVXCA010000042.1:0-206852 GCA_963759955.1 uncultured Alphaproteobacteria bacterium | reverse complement strand
GGACGTCTCCGCGCCGTGCTGGTTGACGCGGGCCGCAAGACCTTCAGTTATCTCTACGACTTCGGCGACGGCTGGTCTCACACCGTCAAGCTCGAAAAGATCGTGCCGATGATCGAGGGCGAGCCAAGTCTGCTCCTCCTCGAAGCTGTTGGCCGCTGCCCGCCTGAAGACTGCGGCGGCTCGCCAGGTTACGAAAGACTGCTGGAAATCCTCGCCGATCCCGACGACGAGGAACACGACGAAACGCTCACTTGGTGCGGCGGCCCGTTCGATCCAACTCGCGCCGACGTCTCGGCGCTCGAAGCCGACATCGATCGTCTCGCTCGCCGCTGGAGCCCGCGTCCGCGCGCCGCAGCCAAGCCGCAAGCCTGATCCGCGGTCATAACCGGGCGCTTACGTTTCATTGGCGTAAATACGCCATGTGTTTCGGTCGGCTATGTGATGGATAGCATCGCCGACTGCAACAAGCTGAAACACGAATATGAATATGGCAATGGCTCAACCCCCGAAATGCTCACGCGCAAAGGGCTGAAATACATTTGCATGTCGAAGCCGGCGCCGCCGCAGTGGGCACCAGCGCAATAGCACCGAATTCAAATTAGGACACTACCCGGCGGCCGAAGGCCATTGACAGGCGCGAAACTTCGGAAGTTCATGCTTCCATGAGGTCGACGGCTTGGTGTGTGACGGAGAGGGGCGGGGCGGCTCCGGTCGAGAAAGTATGGCGCCGGCTACGGGTTGCGAAATTGGGCAATTCGTAGCCTGTGCCCGTAATCCCTGCCCGTAATCATTGATTTTTGTACGTTAGTGAAGGCTTCTTGTCACGCAACCTTTCTGGTCACAAATGTATTGATCGTGTTCTCCGTATAGGACGCAAGGGTGTTTGGGCGGCATGGCTAGCGCGGCCTGTCTATTCCAGAGCCAAGTCGCCAAGAATTTTTGCGAACAATCTCTTAGAATCTGCTCTGCATCTGCATTTGCTGGCAGCGCCGCTATAAGCAGTATCAACGCGGTCGTTTTGGCTATTCGATATTTCATGGTCGCTCCTGCTGCACTCAACCAGAACTCGCGAGAAAATGATCGTTCTCTGCCCGTTCCACGATCGCGCGGATCGTCTCTCGATCCAAATCGGGGAAAAGCGCCTCTGCAAGAGCTGTCCGTTTAGCGACGCCGACCTTCGGCGCTGAGAAGCGGGGATCGGCCATCAATCGTTTTATATGCGGCGCTAGCCGTTTTCTTTGCTCGGCTGCCAATTTCCGCTCACTTTCCTCGCGATTCTTCTGCTCGCGCTCTTCGCGGGTTTGCTGCAGCTCCTCCAGTAGAGCTTCAGCCTCACTTTCGAAATCTGCGAACCAATCGGCATCTTCAATAAGTCCGTGAAGAACGCCGTCACACATGACGCCGACGACCACGCGAAAGGTCTGACCATCGCGGTAGTGCCACTTGGAGGCAAATTTTTTAATGCGAGGGAGTTCTGGGGGGTTGTCGTCCTCCACTTCGAGCGCCTCCAGTGCTCCATCGTCAGCATCAAACGGTGCCGACACAAGGTAGATAAGCCTTGGTCGCACGTGCCTTATGAGGTTAGGAAAGTCGGCGCTGGCAAGGACCACAATCGGAACGACCTTCGTCTCCAAGGGGAGCGCGGCTTCAAGAATGAGCGCGCCGCACTGCTCGGCAACAGCGCGAACCTCTGTGACAATTCGATCGAGCTCGATACTCTCGGCCATTCTTAAGATTCCTTCGTAATGTAACTGGCTAGTCTAAATGCGCGCTCAATAGTCGCCAAGCGCTACGCGGACAGAAAGTCGAACAATTCCCCACTGGCCGTTCTGATGGTTAGGCAGTCATCGCAAAGTCGCAAGGTGGCGACCGCTTTAGGATGTGGCTTTGGTGAGACAAGCCGGTAATCAAGGGCGGGATCATCTCCGCAGACGCTGCAAACATCGTCCCGACCGGCAGCTTTCAATATCGTTCGGGTGTGCGTTGCCTGAATCTGGTCGAACGCTTCAAGCGCAGCGAACCATTCTGGCGAATGCGGCGTGAAGTATCGTGTCATGAAATCGACTCCGATCGGTCTATCTGCTCAAAGCATAGCACAACTCGCCTCGCACTCATGCGAAGCCGTATGAGTTCCAATCTAACAAACTGCCGGCTCGCGCGCACGAGGGTCAAAGCGCGCGATTTCGCCTATATCGCGGGCGTTTCCGGGATGTCCGGTCTTCTTGAATTTCGCACATTTCCGAACGCGCAACTCTTCTTGTGCGGACAATTCGCCTAGGCTCGAACTCGGTCATCTGGGCCGACGCCAAGCGTCAGGATTCGTCGATAGGGGCGCCGTCCCCCGCCCCCCTTCACCCCGCCCCCACCTCCACCCTCCGCCCCCCTTCGTCGAACACATGCACGTCGCGCAAGTCCGCGCCGAGCGTCACCGCGTCGCCCGCCTTCGGCGTCACCCGGCCGCGGATTTCGGCGACCATCATTTGGTCGTCGGGACGGCGGATGTGGGCGAAGGAGGCTTCGCCGAGGCGTTCGACAAGCTCGACCGCGCCGCGCGTCGCGAAGACGCCGGCGGCGGGGGAGACGAGGTGTTCGGGGCGGACGCCGACGGTCAGCGCCGTGCCTTCTTTCAATGCGCCCGCGCCGGCCGGCGCGACGAAGGAGGTCAGCGCGGGTCCGGAGATGTGCGCCTGTCCGTCCGCGATCCGGTCGACCTTGGCCTTGAAGAAATTCATCGCCGGCGAGCCGATGAAGCCGGCGACGAACAGGTTGGCGGGCGCGTAATAGAGGTCGAGCGGCTTGCCGATCTGCTCGATGCGGCCCTGGTTCATCACCACGATGCGGTCGGCGAGCGTCATCGCCTCGATCTGGTCGTGGGTGACGTAGATCATCGTCGCGCCCAACAGGCGATGCAGCCGCGCGATCTCGACGCGGGTCGAGACGCGTAGCGCCGCGTCGAGGTTGGAGAGCGGCTCGTCGAACAGGAAGACGTCGGGCTCGCGCACGATCGCGCGGCCGATCGCGACGCGCTGGCGCTGGCCGCCGGAGAGGTCGCGCGGCTGGCGTTCGAGCAGCGGCTCGAGCTTGAGCATCCGCGCCGCCTCGCCGACGCGGCGCTCCATCTCCTCGCGCCCGACGCCGGTGAACTTGAGGCCGAAGGTCATGTTCTTGCGCACGTTCATGTGCGGATAGAGCGCGTAGGACTGGAACACCATGGCGATCTTGCGCTCGGCGGGGGCGAGCGCGTTGACGAGCCGATCGCCGATGTAGATGTCGCCCGCGCTTGGCGCGTCGAGTCCGGCGATCATGCGCAAAAGCGTCGACTTGCCGCAGCCCGACGGCCCGACGAGGACGACGAATTCGCCGTTGTCGACGCTGAGCGCGATGTCGCTGAGGACGCGCGTCGGGCCGTAGGCCTTGGCGAGGTTTTCGATGCGCAGGTTGGCCATGGACTAGGAACCTCGTGCCAAAGCTCGGCCGGTGTGACCCGTCGTTGCGCCCCCTCGCTGCCGTCATGGCCGGGCTTGTCCCACGACTGTCCGGTTCATGATGAGCTCCAGTTTAGGGAGAGCTGCCGAGAGTCGCGCGGCGGCGGTTTTTGCGGTTGCTTGAGGCAGGTGAAGTCTCTTCGATGCATCAGGTTCGCGCGCACGAGTCGCGTGGTTTCGAGCAGGGTTTGATTGTCTTGCGCCATCTTTCGCAAAAGGCTCAGCAACAGAAAGGCGATCAGCGCGACGGCGATCTGAATGCGCACGGCGTTCTCGGAGCGGCCTATGAAATGGGTGATTTTCAAGGTTTGCTTCATCACGCGGAAGAACAATTCGATTTGCCAGCGCCGCTTGTAGAGGTCGGAGATTTCTTTGGCGGGCGCGTCCAGATCGTTGGACAGAATCCGCAACGTCCCCCCGGTCTCCATCGTCACGACGACCTCGCGCACCGCGCCTTGCATCGGATTCTTGCGGTTTTTAGCCTGACGGCCCGGCAGAAAGCCGGTTCGATCGCTGACGACGCCCGTTCCCGGCGCGACGGGCATGGATCGGGCCGAAAGGAGCGGCGTGTTCTTCTTGAACCGCGTCACGATGCGGCAGTCCGCCTCGTCGAGCGCGGCCCACCAGCCATAATCGTAATAGCCGAGGTCGAAGACATAGGTCGCGCCCGCTTCGATCGGCATCGCTTTGGCCGCGACGATGTCGTTGACCGTGGCCTCGGTGACCATGTGATAGATCGGGCAGCCCAGATCGGGGTCGTAGACGAAATGCGCCTTGGCGCCGCAGACCTCGGCCGAAAAGCGCGCCCACTGCGTCCCTGCGCCCGCCAGATGCAGGCTGGTCGAGTTGATCAGCCGCACCGCATCGCCCATCTTGCGGCGCAGGCCGCGCGTCGCCATGCCCAGCATATGCATGAAAAGCCCGGAGAAAACCCTGGAATCCCGGTCGCGGTTGGCGTCTGCGAAGGTCGAGCGCGCCGGAGCGGCGCCGCCCGCATGATAAAGCCGCGCCTGATGGCTCGCCATCGACGCTTGGATGTCGCGCAGCGAATGCGAGCCCGACAATTGACCGAACAGCAGCACCGACAGCTGCCGCTTGGTCGTGAAACTGCGAACCAGATCGTCGGTCCCGTGCTTCTCCACAAGCCGCTCAAAGACAGACCAGGGAAGCAGTTTCAAAACGTCGCGGAAGACCGTATTCGTATGGGGCACGGCGCTGATCCTTTTCATGTCCAAGCGAGTCGCCAAACTCTGGAAATGATTAGAATCAACGCCGTGCGCCGGCGCCAGCAAAATCGAACCGGACAGCCTTGGGCTTGTCCCGGCCATCCACGCGGTTCCGCCGATTCGAAACCCTAAATGTGAGGCGCTGCGGGACGGCGTGGATGGCCGGGACAAGCCCGGCCATGACGCGAACATGGACGGCCGAGCGCTCCCCGTCACTTCACCGCCCCCGCGGTAAGGCCGCTGATGAGCTGGCGGGAGAAGATCACGTAGATCGCGATCACCGGCAGGATCGCCAGCGAAAGCGCCGCGAGCACCGCGTTCCAGTCGGTGATGTACTGGCCGAGGAACTGCTGCACGCCGAGGGTGATCGTGTGCGTCGTGTCGCTCGAAGTGAGGATCAGCGGGAACCACAGGTCGTTCCAGATCGGCACGATGGTGAACACCGCGACGGTGGCGATGGCGGGCCGCAGCAGCGGCGCGATCACCTCGAAGAAGATGCGCGTCTCCGGCACGCCGTCGCAACGCGCGGCGTCGCGCAAGTCCCTAGGGATCTGCTGGACGAATTCGCTGAGGATGAAGATCGACATCGGCAGGCCTTGCGCGACATAGACGAGGATCAGCGCGGTCAGCGTGTCGTTGAGGCCGGCCTCGCGCATCATCGTCAGGATCGACACCGAGCCGAGCCGGATCGGCACCATGACGCCGATCGCGAGGAACAGCGCCAGCGGCGTCGAGCCGCGGAAGCGGTATTCGGTGAGCGCCCACGCCGCCATCGCGCCGAACAGCAGCACGAGGGCCATGCTCACCAGCGTGACCACGATCGAGTTGTAAAAGTAGATGCCGACGTGCGAGGCGCTGAGCACCTTGGCGTAGCCGATCAGCGAGAAGGTCGCGCCGTTCGGCGGCGCCAGCGGCGCGCCGAAGATCGCGCTGCGCGCCTTGAACGAATTCATCACCACCAGCAGGATCGGCCCGAGGGCGACCGCGCTGTAGGCGATGAGGATCGCATGGACGCCGAAGGTCTGGGCGCGTTGGCGCAGCATCTTCAAGCCCCTTCAGAACGTGTAGCGGTTCATGCGCCGCTGCAGGATGACGAGATAGGCGCCGACGCCGGCGAGAATGATGAAGAACATGGTGGTGGCGACCGCCGCGCCCATGGTCGGATTGCCGAGCTGCAGCTGGTTGCCGAAGAAGGTGCGATAGAAGAACGTGCCGAGGATGTCGGAGGCGAAATTCGGCCCGGCGAGCGCGCCCTTGACGGAATAGATGAGATCGAACGCGTTGAAGTTGCCGACGAAGGTGAGGATCGAGATCAGGCCGATGGTGGGGAGCACCAGCGGCAGCTTGATGTAGAGGAAGATGCGGAAATGCCCGAGCCCGTCGACCCGCGCGGCGTCGACCAGTTCGTCGGGGATGTTGAGCAGCGCGGCATAGATCAGCATCAGGGGGATGCCGACGAACTGCCACACGGAGATCAGCGCCAGCGTGACGAGCGCGGTCGAGGGCAGGCCGAGCCAGGGCTCGAACCACGCGCCGAGGCCGACGCTTTTCAGCGCGCCTTCGGCGACGCCCCACAGCGGCGACAGAATGAGGTTCCAGGCGAAGCCGACGATCACCACCGACAGCATCGTCGGCAGGAAGATCACGGTGCGGTAGAGCGCCTTCAATTTCAGGCCGGGCAGGCTGAGCAGGCCCGCGAGCGCGATCCCGACCGGATTCTGCACCGCCATGTGGACGGCGAAGAACACGATATTGTTCCTCAGCGCCCGCCAGAACGGCGTCGACCAATCGTTGTCGGTGAACAGGGTGGTGAAATTCGCGAAGCCGACGAAGTGATAGGCGCCGGTCTGATCGGTCGTATAGGTCGACAGCGCCATCGTCGCCAGCAGCGGATAGATCGACAGCGCGGTGTAGACGATCACCCCCGGCCCCAGGAACAGGGCCATCAGGCCGAGGAACCGCGCGCGCGGCATATAGGCGACGACGGAGGATGCGGGTTCGGCCATGGGCTCACGGGCAGGGCGTTAATCCCCTCTCCCGCTTGCGGGAGAGGGTAGGGCGAGGGAAGTTGGGCCGCGCACGCCCTCATCCGGCCTTCGCTGATGCGAAGGCCGCCTTCTCCCGCTTGGCGGGAGAAGGGTTCGGCGCGCGCCGTCACTTGGCCGGCTTATACCACTTGTCGAGGCCGTCCTGCAGTTGCTTGCCGGCGGCTTCGGGCGTCAGGGCGCCGTTGATGACCTGCGCCGAGACGTTCCACAATTCGTTCTCCAGATTCGGCGTGCCGCGCGACAGGATCTGGTAGGAGTTGCGGATCGTCGACTTGCAGTCCTTGCGCCAGCCGACCATCGTCGCCGCCAGATCGTCGTCGATCTTCACCGGCGTGCTCGACAGCGGGAAGAAGCCGGGCAGCGCGTTGGCGTAGAGCGAAGCGAACTCCGGCGTCGCCAGCCATTCCAAGAACTTCTTCGCGTCCTCCTTGTTCTTGGAGGCGGAGTTGAGGCCCATCGCGATGTCGGTGTGGTCGGAGATGTAGCATTGCGTCGCGCCGGCGGGCAGCGGCGGCCGGAACGCGCCCATCGGGAACTTCGCCTGCGCGCGGAAGGTCGAGATGTCCCACGATCCGGCGGGATAGATCGCCGCCTTGCCGAGCGAGAACAGGTTCTGGCTGTCGGGATAGGTCTGCGCCTGGAAGCCGTTGCCCATGTAGGGCGCCCAGGACGCGAGCTCCTTGAACACGGCGACGTATTCCGGATCGGTGAACTTCTCCTTGCCGGCGATCAGCGCCAGCCGTCCGGTCTCGCCGTGCCAGTAGTCGGGGCCGATGTTCTGGAACCCCATCGTCGCGGCCTCCCACTGGTCGGCCGTGCCCAAGTCGATCGGGGTGTAGGTCCCGTCCTTCTTCAGCTTGTCGAGCACCGCGTGGAACTCGGCCATCGTCTTGGGCTCGCTCGCGCCGACTTTGGCTAAGGCGTCCTTGTTGTAAATGAAGCCGTGGATGACCGAGGCCATCGGCACGCAGAACGTCGTCTTGCCGTCGTCGGTGCTCCAGGCCGACTTGGCGACGCTGGAGAAATCGGCCATGCCTTTGAGGTCGTCGAGCCCGTCGAGCTGCTTCTTGTTGAAGAGCTCGAGCGAGGCGTCGAACGGGCGGCAGGCGATGATGTCGCCCGCGGTGCCGCCGGCGAGGCGCGCGTTCAGCGACGCGTTGTATTCCTTCGGCGCCGAAGGCGCGAACTCGACCTTGATGTCGGGGTAGTGCTTGTTGAACGCCGGAATGATCTTCGAGTTCCAGATGTCGGCGTCGTCGTTGCGCCAACTCTCGATCTTGAGCGAACCCGCATGGGCCGCCGCGAGCCCGGCCAGCAGCGCCGCGAGCGCCGCCCCGCCGCGCAGAATGGAAGTCGCATATTTCATTGCTCGCTCCTCCGATGCCGGGCGTCATGCCCGGGGTTGAAATTCCGCGCCTCTAGGGCCCGGCGCCCGCGCGAGCGCGATTGCGAGGTCGCCCTCGCAAGCCGCGACGAGCGCCTTGGCCGCTTCGGCGTCGAGCCCGCCGGCCGCCGCGACGACCGCCGCCTTCACGTCGTATCGGGTCGCGCCCAGCGCCGCCGCCGCGGTCGCTTCGTCGACGTTGCTCAAACGCCCGACGATGCCGATCGCGCGCTCGCGCAGCTTGGCGTTGTCCGGCCTCAAGTTGACCATCATGCCGCGATGCACGTGACCGAGCCGCGCGCAGCAAAGCGTCGAAATCACGCCGAGCGCCGCCTTCTGCGCCGTGCCGGCGGCCAGGCGCGTCGAGCCGTCGACCGCCTCGGGGCCGGTTTCGACGAGCACGCCGACGTCGGCGCCATCGAGCAGCGGCGCGCCGGCGCGGCACACGAGCGCGACGACGCGCGCGCCCAGCGCCTTGGCCGCGCGCGCGCCGGCGAGCGTGAAGGGGGTCGAGCCGCTCGCTGAGACCGCGAGCACGAGATCGTTTGGGCCGGGTTCGAGCGCCTCGATCGCGCGCCGCGCGCTCTGCTCGTCGTCCTCGTTGGCGCTGTCGACCAGCGATTCTGGAGCGGCGCCGGCGGGTGAAACGAAGGCGAGGCGCGCCGGGTCGAGGCCGAAGGTTCCGGGCAATTCCGCGCCGTCCTGCATGGCGAGGCAGCCCGAAGCGCCGGCGCCGAGATAGATCAGGCGGCCCCCCGCGCGCAGCGCCGCGGCGACCGCAGAAGCGGCAGCGTCGAGCGTCTCGGCGGCCGTGGCGACGCCTTTCACGGCGCGAATCTGGTCGTCGATCAGCGCGGCAAGCAGCGCGGCGTGGTCATCGCCCGGGTCGCGGTCACGCGTCGCGCTCATGCTTCCCTTCCTCCGCTTGTGGCTGCTCGCGAACGGCATACCACTAGATACCTCTTGTTTTCGATCATTAACTAACTGTATACCTCTTGTCTAGGGGGCGAGACGCGCTCGGCGCGATTTTGCTCCGCGACGGCGGCGCCTTGGGGCCGGAGGTTTGGGATGAACGAGCTGCGCGAGGCGCGAGCGGAAGTCGGGGCCGCTTTTCGAAGCGGTAGGCGCGACGCTGAAGCGGGAAATCGCCGCCGGCCGCTTCGCCGCCGCCGACGTGCTGCCCGGCGAGCGCGAGCTGTCGGAGATCCTGCACGTCTCGCGCACCACGCTGCGGCGCGCGATCGCCGCGCTCGTCGAAGAGGGCGTGCTGTTCCATCGTCACGGCGCCGGCACGTTCGTGCGCCGGCGGCCGCCGCATGTCGAGCAGGCGCTCTCGCGGCTGACGAGCTTCACCGAGGACATGCGCTCGCGCGGCTTCGTCGCCTCTTCGCGCGAGATCGAGCGCGGCGTGTTCCTGCCGACCCCCGACGAGGCGATGATGCTCGGCGTCAGCCCGCGCGACAGCGTGTTCCGTCTCGCGCGGCTGCGCCTAGCCGACGGCGTCCCGATGGCGATGGAGCGCGCGGTCGTGCCCGCCCGCTTCATCGGCGATCCCGCGCGCGTCGGCGATTCGCTTTACGCCGCGCTCGACGCGGAGGGCTGGCTGCCGGTCCGCGCGCTGCAGCGGCTGCGCGCGGTGGTGCTCGGCGGCGCCGAGGCCGCGCTGCTCGACGTCGCCGAAGGCTCCGCGGCGCTCGACATCCATCGCATCGCCTATCTCGCCGACGGACGCTGCGTCGAATACACGCGCTCCTTCTATCGCTCGGACACCTACGATTTCGTCGCCGAACTGACGTTGTCGGCGAGCGCGCGCCGGCACGGCGAGGGAGCGGCGCCATGAGCGGGACCTTCATGGCGGCGGAAATCGCCGGCGCCGGCGCGGCGGTCGCCCGCCAGCTCGCCGCCAACGCCAAGCCGGTCGCCGCGCTCGCCGCCGACTTGCGGGCGCGCGATCCCAACGTGGTGGTGACGATCGCGCGCGGCAGCTCCGACCACGCCGCGCTTTATCTCAAACATCTCATCGAGCTGCGTCTCGGCCTGATCTGCGCTTCGCTCGGCCCGTCGATCGCCTCGCTCTATCGCGCGCCGCTGCGCCTCCAGGACGCCCTCGCGGTGACGATCTCGCAATCGGGCCGCAGCCCCGACATCTTTGCGATGCAGCGCGCGGCCCGCGAGGCGGGGGCTTTCACGCTCGCGCTGGTCAACGACCCGAATTCGCCCGCCGCTCTCGACGCGGCGGCGCTGCTCGCGCTGCATGCGGGCGAAGAGCGCTCGGTGGCGGCGACCAAGACGATGATCGCCTCGCTGGTCGCCGGCGCCTCGCTCGTCGCGCATTGGAGCGAGGACGCGGACCTGCGCGCCGCGCTCGCCGACTTGCCGGGCCAGCTCGACCGCAGCACGGCCCCGCCGGCCGAAAGGCTGGTGGCCTCGCTCGCCGCGGCGCGCTCGCTCTATGTGCTCGGGCGCGGCGCGACGCTGGCGACGGCGGCGGAAGCCGCCTTGAAGCTCAAAGAGACCTGCGCGATTCACGCCGAGGCGTTCTCCTCGGCCGAAGTCCTGCACGGCCCCGCCGGCGTCATCGAGCCTGGCTTCCCCGTCATCGCCTTCGTTCCCGCCGATGCGGCGCGCGCCGGGATGCTCGACACGATCGACCGGCTGGTCTCCTTCGGCGCGACGCCGCTCATCGTCGACTTCGCGCCGCATCCGGTCTGGCCGACGCTGGTCGCGCCTGCCGCCGGGCACGAATTGCTGACGCCGATCCTGGCGCTGCACGCGTTTTATCGCCTGGTCGAGGCGACCGCGCGCCGGCGCGGGCGCGATCCCGACGCGCCGCCGCATTTGATGAAGGTGACGCGCACGGTTTGACGACGGGGAGGGAGGAATGGTCGAGAAGTCGGGTTTGTCGACGCCCACGGGCAAGCAGCGCGTGCTCGTGGTGGGCCTCGGGACGATGGGGACGAGCCATGCGCGCGCCTACAAGGCGATCGAGGGCTTCGATCTCGTCGGCCTGTGCACGCACAAGGCCGCCGCGCGCCACGATCTCGACGCGGAATTTCCCGGCCTGCCGCGCTTCGACGATCTTCCGGCCGCGCTCGCCGCGCTGAAGCCCGACGCGGTCGCGATTTGCGCCTACACCGAATTCCACGCGCCGATGGCGCTGCAGGCGCTCGAAGCGGGCGCGCACGTATTCTGCGAAAAGCCGCTCGCCGACACGCTGGCGGCGGCGGAAAAAATCGTCGCGGCGGCGCGCGCTGCCAAGCGCGCCTTGCTGGTCGGCTACATCCTGCGCGTCCATCCCTCGTGGACGCGCTTCGTCGAGATCGGCCGCACACTCGGCAAGCCGCTGGTGATGCGCATGAACCTCAACCAGCAATCCTCCGGCTCGTTCTGGGCCGTGCACAAGAAGCTGATGCGCTCGACCTCGCCGATCGTCGATTGCGGCGTGCACTACGTCGACATCATGTGCCAGGTGACGCGCTCGCGCCCGGTCATGGTGCATGCGGTCGGCGCGCGCCTGACCGACGAGATCGCGCCCTCGATGTACAATTACGGCCATCTGCACATCGTCTTCGCGGACGGCTCGGTCGGCTGGTACGAAGCGGGCTGGGGCCCGATGATGAGCGAGACCGCGTTCTTCGTCAAAGACATGATCGGTCCCAACGGCTGCGTCTCGATCGTCGCCAAGGAGGCGGCGGGCGAAGGCGTGCATTCGGCCGATCACTCCACGCACACGCGCACCGACGCGTTGCGCATCCACCACGCCGCGCTCGATGCCGAGGGCGCCTTCGCAAAGCCCGACGAAATCCTTTCCACCGAGGAAGAGCCGGGACACCAGCAGCTGTGCGAACGCGAACAGCGCCTGTTCCTCAAGGCCATTCGCGGCGAAGTCGACCTGACCGAGCATCTCGAAGACGCCCTCAATTCCCTGCGCATCGTCTTCGCCGCCGACGAAAGCGTGCGCACGGGCGAGGTGGTGAGGTTGTGAGGGGGAAGGCGGGGCGGCCCGAGCAGCCGCGATAGCCGCCCTGAAACGCCTTCCGGTCCAATCGTCGGCATCTCCGAATGATCGAACAACGTCAAATCAATGGATACGATATTAAAGCAATTCTAACACTGAACGCTACGGCGCCGTCGATCCACTGTTGCGGGTCAGCCACAATTGGCGGGAATTTCGCCTCGACTATTGTTTCGGCGCTTGATTCGTGTTTGTACGAAAACGAGAGGTTTTTTGGGGCGCAACAATGATTCGACAGGTTGCTTTGGGCGCAATGGCATTGCTCGGTTTGGCTGGGGTCGCCGTCGCGGCTGACTTGCCGACCATGAAGCCAGCTCCGTCGCCGCCGATCGTCTCCGCATTCAATTGGTCGGGGTTCTATATCGGCGTTCAGGGCGGCGGCGCCTGGGGGCCGTTGGATTGGACCTATGCGGCAGGAGGCAAAGCCAATCAAGACACCAGTGGCGGGATCGTCGGCGGCACGATCGGATATAATTTTCAATTCGGCTCGATCGTCGCCGGTCTCGAAGGCGATTACGCCTGGGCCGACGTTAAAGGCGGCACGAGCTGCCCAAGCGCTACCTTTTCGTGCCAGTCCAAGCTTGATTCTCTCGGCACAGCGCGTCTGCGCCTGGGCTATGCTATTGACCGGCTCCTCGTTTATGCGACCGGCGGTCTGGCCTTCGGCGAGGAGCGCGTCCAGACGGTGTACCTTCCCGGCGGAGCAATTCCTCCCTCCGGCACGTCGACGAATGGTTCGTCGAGCTTCCCGGTCGGCGGCGCTATTGGCGGCGGCCTCGAATACGCCTTTACGAACAACCTTTCCGCAAAGGTCGAGGCGCTCTATTACGACTTGGGCAGCAAGCGGTACTTTGTCGACAATTCGTTTGCGGTCAGCGCGCGGCCTTCAGGAACGATCGTGCGCGCCGGTTTGAACTGGCGATTCTAATAAGCTCGAACTCTTCGATCGCGAACAGCGCCTGTTCCTCAAGGCCATTCGCGGCGAAGTCGACCTGAGCGAGCATCTCGAAGACGCGCTCAATTCGCTGCGCATCGTCTTCGCCGCCGACGAAAGCGTGCGCAGCGGAGCGGTCGTGCGGCTGTGATGGGGAGACGGTGAAAGTCAGACGCTGGGTTCCCGCACCTTAGTCGCCAGAGCTGACCCAAAGCCGCCCCAAAGCCGCCCCAAAGCCGCCCTTCGGCCATGGCGCGGGGCCGCCTCCCGTCAGCACGGTGGCTCTCGTCGGGATGTTGCGGCGCTGGCCGGGTCGTTGCGCCAGGCTCGACAGCGGCGGAGGGACGCGCGATGAGCGAGACCCGAAAACTCGCGGCGACCCTTGTGGCGGACGTCGTCGGATACAGTCGGCTCGCCGAAGCGGACGAAGACCGCACGCTGGCGCGGCGTTCGCCATGCCCACCGCGCGGCTCCAGTTCATCGGGCGGGAACCGTTCTTGGGCGCAGGACCCGATAGTCCAGCCAGAGCCGCATAGGCTCGGCTGGCGTCGTTCACTGGTTGCGTTTCCGGCCTTTAGCTGGCCCGCTCAAAGCGGGCAAAACCATCGTCCTTTTTCAACATTCCCGAGACATCCTTGTCGGCGGTCCCGATCTCGATGTCGATTTCCAGCAAGGACATTGCTTTACGCCGATGCATCTTCACGTCCACTTTGCTCGGATCGACATGAACATGCTTGGAGACCGCTTCCAGAACCTCCCTGTGCAGGACTGCGATGAGATCGGAACTGCAGCCGCCGTTCCGCTCGTGCGCCAGAAGAATTTGCAAGCGCTCGCGCGCCACCGGCGCCGACCCGCGGCGCCTGAACATCGCCAGCAGGTTCATGCGGCCCTCCGGCCAAGCAGCTTGTGGAGGAAGCCCTTCCTCATCGAAGGAATGCTCATGGGCACATTCACGCCGCACAACCGGCTGGCGGCGTCCGCGTAAGCACGGGCCGGCGCACTTTCGGCGTTGTGAAGGACGATTGGCGATCCGACATTCGACGCCCGCAACACCTCCTCGCTCTCCGGCACGATGCCGAGCAGCGGGATCGAAAGGATCTCGAGCACGTCGTCGACGCTCAACATCTCGCCACGCGCGGCGCGTCCGGGGTCGTAGCGCGTGAGCAGGAGATGCTTCTCCATGCGTTCGCCCATTTCGGCGCATTTTGTTTTTGCGTCGAGCAGGCCGATGATTCGGTCCGAATCTCGCACCGACGAGACTTCGGGATTGGCGACGACGACGGCGAGATCGGCGAAGCGCATCGCGAGAGTGGCTCCGCGTTCGATCCCGGCCGGGCTGTCGCAAATGATCCAATCGAACCACTTGCGCATCTCGTCTATGACCATAGCGACTCCCTCTTCCGTCAACGCGTCCTTGTCCCGCGTCTGCGAGGCAGGAAGCAGAAAGAGATTGGGGAGGCGTTTATCGCGAACCAGCGCTTGAGCGAGCCTGGCCTGGCCTTGCGCCACGTTGATCAAATCATAGACCACCCGCCGTTCGGCGCCCATGACCAGATCGAGATTGCGCAGGCCGACGTCAAAGTCGACAACCGCAACCTTGTGATTCAACTGGGCGAGGGCGGCTCCGAGAGCCGCGGTCGATGTCGTCTTGCCAACGCCACCCTTGCCCGAGGTGACCACCATTACTTTGGCCATGTCGTCATTCCTCTTAGTCAAGCCGTGCAATCTTGACTGTTTCATTCTCGAGCCAGGCCTGAACTGCCTGGCTGCGCACGCTCGCGTCGATTTCGTCAGCCGTTATGTAGACGCCGCCGACCGCGAGAAGCTCCGCCTCGAGACGACGACAGAAGATGCGCGAGCGCATCTCGCCGTGTGCGCCAGCCATGACCCTGCCGCGCAAGGTTCCGTAAATATGGACCGAGCCGCCGGCGATCACTTCGGCGCCTGATGACACTGAACCGATCACCGTCACGTCGCCCTCGAGATGGGAAATGGACTGACCTGAGCGAACCGGCGAGTTGACGAAGAGGGGAGCGGCTGTCGCCGGTTGCGCGGCCTCGGCAGCCGCGGCTTTCCCCGACCCATGTTTTCTCGGACCGCCGAGCGTACCTGCGATCTCATCGAATGGGTCTTGTTGCTCGGGCGAAAGCTGCCCCGAGCTTGCGCCGTCGGCGCGTGGGAGGGCGCGGCCGCTCAAGAGAATTGGCGGCAGATCGGCGCAGGCCCAGCTGAGCTCGACGCCGGTGAGCCCCATTACGCTTATGCCTCGCTCGGATAAGTCTCTCATTAACCCGACAACGCCCGACCGGGCGAGACCGAGTCCCGACACGTCGACGACGATCGATTTGTGGCGAAAGAAAGCAGGAGCGCGAGCAAGATAGTCGTCCAGCCGCCCGATCCATTCGGAGAGGGGGACTCCGGCTCGAGCGCCAGGATCGGGAATGACCGGCCTCGAAAGCGGATATGGCGGGAGGAGGATTCCGTCACGACAGCCTTGCTCGATTACAAGGCTTCAGATAACTCGCCTAAGGTTAACAGGCTGTTAACCATAGCGGCGCTTCGCCTCGCGTTCGCATGCCGGTGCGGAGCGACGTCAAACTGGCGCGCCGGCGAAGACAAAGACCAGAAGTTTTTGCAGCGGACGGTTCGCCTTCAAGACCCTTTATGAACAGCCGCTCGGCCGCCTTGTCAGATTTTCTGCGGTGCTCGGTTGCTCACGCATTTGGACGGGTTCCCCGGGGCCGACAAGCGGCGTCGGGGACGAAACGTGGACCTTCCACCCTGGACGCCGCGCTCCTCACGTCACGCGGCTGCGGAACAACCATCCTGCGGCGGCGAGGCTCGCGGCGCCGATCAGCGCCATCGGCCAATATTGCGCGGCGAGCGAGGAGAAGCTCGCCCCTTCCAGGAACACGCCGCGCACGATGACCAGGAAATAGCGCATCGGGTTGACGAGGGTCAGGTCCTGCACCCACTCCGGCATGTTGGCGATCGGCGTGGCGAAGCCCGACAGGATGATCGAGGGCACCATGAACAGGAACACCCCGAGCAGCGCCTGCTGCTGCGTCGCCGCCAGCGCGGAGATCATCAGCCCCATGCCGGTGACCGCGATGACGAACACGAGCAGCCCGAGATAGAGCGGCAGCAGTCCGCCGCGCAGCGGCACCTCGAACCACCACACCGCGGCGACGATGATGACTGTGGCTTCGACCACGCCGATCAGCACGCCCGGCAGCCCCTTGCCGAGCAAGATGTCGATCGGGCGCAGCGGCGTGACCAGCAACTGGTCGAAGGTGCCGGTCTCGCGCTCCCGCGCGACCGAGAGCGCGACCACCAGCAGCGTGACGATCTGGGTCAGCAGGGCCACGATGCTCGGCACGAAGAACCAATGCGAACTCAAGGTCGGGTTGTAGCGCGCGCGGATGTCGAGCGTCGCCGGGGGATTCGCCCCGCCGTGCGCGGCGGCCCAGGCGATGGAAAAGTCGCTCAAAATGGTGTTGGCGTAGCCCTCGATCAGGAGCGCGCTGTTGGAGTTGCGGCCGTCGAGAATCGCCTGGACGGGCGCTGGCTGGCCGGTCAGCAAGCCTCGCGTGAAGCGCGGATCGATCACCAGCGCCAGCGCCACTTGGCGCGAATCGATCAACGCGTCGATCTCTCGGCTGCTGTGCAACATCGCCACCAGATGGAACGTCGGCGCGCCGAGAAAATGCGCGACCAGGTCGCGCGACGCCTGGCTGCCGTCCTCGTCGTAGATCGCCATCGGAACGTGATCGAGATCGTAAGTCGCGGCGTAGCCGAACACCATGAGCTGAATGAGCGGCGGCAGGATCAGCACCGAGCGGCTCTTGGCGTCGCGCAGCACCGCGAGCAGTTCCTTGACGATCAGCGCGAGAACTTGTCGCCACATGTCGATCAATCCAATCGCTTGCGCGCGAGCGCCCGCGCCGCGCCGAGGAAGATCGCCGCCATCACGATCAGCGCGGCGGCGTTGGGCAGGATCACCGACCAGACGTCGCCGGCGAGGAACGTCGATTGCAGGATGGCGACGAAATAGCGCGCCGCGACGACGTGGGTGATGATCCGCACGATCCAGGGCATGGAGTTGATGTCGAACACGAAGCCCGAGAGGATGAACGCCGGCAGGAACGTCGCGATGATCGCGATCTGCGAGGCGACGAACTGGTTGCGCGCGAAGCTCGAGATCAAGAGCCCCATCCCCAGCGCGGCGAGCATGAACAAGGCGGAGGTGGCGGTGAGCGCCCACAGCGAGCCGCGCAGCGGCACCTCGAACAGGAATACGCCGATCGCCACCGAGGCCGCCATGCCGCCCATGCCGAGTAGGAAATAGGGGATCAGCTTGGCGAGCAGAATTTCCCTGACCGTCACGCGGGTGACCATCAGCGCTTCCATCGTGCCGCGTTCCCACTCTCTGGCGATCACCAGCGCGGTCAGCAGCGCGCCGCTCAGGGTCATGATCATCGCGATCAGGCCCGGCACCAGGAAGTCGCGGCTCTTGACCGCCGGGTTGAAGCGCACTTGCGGCTGCACCGCGACGGGCAGCGGCGCCGGCCGCCCCGCCTGCGCCGCCTCAGCGGCGAGCCAGCCGGCCCAGACCTGTTGGACGTAGCCCTCGACGATGCGGGCGTTGTTGGTGTCGACGCCGTTGACGAACACGCCGATCGGAGAATTGCCGCCCGAGACCGCACGGCGGTCGAAATCGCTCGGCAGCCAGACTATGCCCTGCACGTCGCGGTTCGTCATCGCCCGCTCCGCTTCCTGGATGGTGAGGAACCGCTGCGGGCGGAAGAACGGCGACTGCTCGAACGCGCCCGTGAAGCTCGCGGCGAGCGCGCTCGGGCGTTGCACGACCAGCGCCACCGGCACGTTGCTGGCGTCGAGCGAAACGCCGTAGCCGAACAGGAACAGCAGCACGGCGGGCAGCAGGAAGGCGATGGCGAGCGAGGAGGGGTCCCGCCAGATTTGCAGGAACTCCTTGCGCAGCAGCCCGCGCAGGCGTCGCAGCGAGGCCATGGTCATGACGGCTGCGCCGGCGCTTGCGCCGTCGCCTCGATCATCGCGATGAACGCGTCCTCCATGGTCGGATCGGGCCGCGCCGGCGTCCGGGCGGCGGCCTTGATCGCTTCAGGGGCGCCGGCCGTCAGCACGCTGCCCTGCGCCATGATCGCGAGGCGGTCGCAATACTCCGCTTCCTCCATGAAATGGGTGGTCACCAGGACGGTGACGCCGGTCTCGGCGAGCGCGTTGATGCGCCGCCAGAAGTCGCGGCGCGCGAGCGGGTCGACGCCGGAGGTCGGCTCGTCGAGGAACAGGATGTCGGGTTCGTGCATCAGCGCGCAGGCGAGCGCGAGCCGCTGCTTGAATCCGAGCGGCAGATCGCGCGCGCTCGCCGACATCTGCGGAACGAGGTCGAATTCCTCCACCGCCCATTCGATGCGGCGGCGCTGGCGCGCGCCGTAGAGGCGGTAGGCGCTGCTGAAGAACCGCAAGTTGCGCTCCACGCTGAGATCGCCATAGAGCGAAAATTTCTGCGCCATGTAACCGATCCGGCCGCGCGCCGGGGCGGCGGCGGTGCGCAGATCGAAACCGGCGACGCGCAAGGAACCCCCCGACGCCGGCAGCAGGCCGCAGAGCATGCGGAAGGTGGTCGACTTGCCGGCGCCGTTGGCCCCTAACAGACCGAAGATCTCGCCGCGCGCGACGCGGAAGCTGACGTCGTCGACCGCGACGAAGTCGCCGAAGCGGCGGGTCAGATGCTGCACCGCGATGATGTCCTCGGCGGGCGAGGCGGCGACCGGCGCCGGCGCGCTCGGCGCCGCAGCGACCGGGTTTGCGGATCCCTGAGCGCGCAACTGGGCGACGAAGCTGTCCTCGAAGCGCGGCGGCGTCGGCGCGAGCGTCAATCCAGGGAGTTCCGCGGCCAGCGCGGCGAAGCCGGGCGGCGTCGGCGTGGCGGTGACCACCCTGACCTTGCTGCCCTGGATAACCGCGTCGATCACGCCGGGCGCGCGCGCGAGCCGTTCCTGCAAGCGCCGCCGGCCGACGTCGGCGCTGGCGAAAAAGCTGCGTCCCGTCAATTGCGCGGTGAAGGCGCCGGGCGGGCCGGCGCCGAGCAGCTTCCCTTCGTGGATCAGCAGCACGGAGTCGCAACGCTCCGCCTCGTCGAGATAAGCGGTGCTGAACAGCACCGTCACTTTCGCGGCGCGCGTCAGGTGATCGATGATCTGCCACAACTCGCGCCGCGACACCGGATCGACGCCGACGGTCGGCTCGTCGAGCAGCAGCAGATCGGGCGGATGCACCAGGGTGCAGGCGAGGCCGAGCTTCTGTTTCATGCCGCCCGACAGGCGCCCGGCGCGACGCTCGGTGAACGGGCCGAGCGCGGTCATGTGCAAGAGCTCGGCGTAGCGGGCGGGGCGGTCCTCGACCGGCACGCCTTGCAGATCGGCGTACAGATCCAGGTTCTGTCGCACGCTGAGGTCTTCGTAGAGCCCGAAGCGCTGCGGCATGTAGCCGATGCGCGCCTGGACGGCGAGCGGATCGCGCTTGACGTCGATCCCGAGCGCTTCGATCGTTCCGGAGTCGGCGCGCAGCAGCCCGGCGATCAACCGCATCAAGGTGGTCTTGCCGGCGCCGTCCGGCCCGATCAGGCCGGTGACGGCGCCGTGCGCCGCGCTGGCGGTGATCCCGTCGATCGCGACGACCACGCGCTTGCCCGAACGAAAGCTGCGGCGCACGCCCTCGAGCCGCAGCGCCGGCGCGCCTTCATCGGGAGGCGGCATCGCTCGCTCCGCAACCGGGCGGCGGCGTGCTCGCCGGCTGGGTCAGATCGATATGCACGGTGGCCGGCATCCCCAGCCTCAGCTCGCCGCGCGCGTCGCAGACATAGACCCTGAGCTGATAGACCAGCGCGGTGCGCAGTTCCGGCGTCTCCACCGTCTTGGGGGTGAACTCGGCGGTGGGCGAGATGTAGCCGATCCAGCCGTCGTAGGTGCGACCGGGATAGCTGTCGGCGCTCACGCTCGCCTTCATGCCGAGGCGAATGTGGCCGAGCTCGTTTTCAGGAGCGTAGGCTCTGACCCACAGCGGGTTCGGCAAGGCGACGGTGAGAACCGGCGTGGCGGGAGAGGCCATGTCGCCGGGCTCGAGGATGCGGTCTTCCACCACGCCGTCGGACTGCGCGTAGAGGCGGGTGTCGTCGAACTGCCGCTGCGCCAGCGCCGTGGCGGCCTTCGCCGCCTCGTAAGCCGCGCGCGCCGCGGCGATGTCCTCGACCCTCGGCCCTTCGACCGCCAGAACATAGGCCTGCCGCGCCGCTTCGAACTGCTGGCGCACCAATTCGAACGCCGCTTTCGAGTCGTCGCGCTGCTGGATGGTGCCGGCGTTGGCGGCGGCCAAGTCTTCGTAGCGCTTGTAGGTCGCCTCGTTGTTCAGATAGGTCGTCTGCAAGGCGTCCATGGTCGCCTTGGCCTGCGCGATCTCTTCGGGGCGGGACCCGGCGACCAGCTTGTCCAGCGTCTGCTTCAGGTTCTCCATCTGGCCCTTCGCCTGCGCGAGCGCCGCGGCGTAGCGGGTGTCGTCGAGCGTGGCGAGCAGGTCGCCGCATTTCACGTGCGAGCCTTCCTGCACCAGGACCGTCGCGATCGGGCCGTTGTCGTTGAACGCCGGCTGCACCTCCCGGATGTCGACGTCGCCGTAGAGCGTGAGCTGGTCGGCGCTTCCGGCGGCGCCGCGGTGCAGGTAATACCAGCCGCCGCCGCCCAGGGCGAGCGCGGCCACAACGCTGGAAATGATGAGGGGACGTTTGGACATGGCGGCGTCGTTTCGTCGGCGTCTTGGCGATTCGTGCGACCGACGTTCGAATCTGACGTTACAGCGCCAGCGGGTCTTGAGACAGCTCAATTGAGCGGAAATGTCGCGGTCGCGGCGAGGGGTTTCCGATAATCAGAAATGAGGGGACGTGCTCGGAAACTTCGAGCGGGCACGATCCACTTCCGTCCTTTCCGGACCGTCCTCAGAAAATCTTGCCGGGGTTGAGAATGCCCTTGGGATCGAGCGCCGCCTTCAGCGTCCGCATTAAGGCGATTTCGCCTTCCGTGCGGCTGATCGACAACCACGGCTTCTTTTCCAGCCCGATGCCGTGCTCGGCCGAGACGGAGCCGCGAAAGGACTTCAGGCCGCCGTAGACCGCCGCCTCGATCTTGGGCCGCGCCGCCATGTAGTCCGCCATCTTGACGGGGACCATCACGTGGAGATTGCCGTCGCCGAGATGGCCGAAGACAAAGCGCTGGTGATCGCCGATCGCGCTTTGCAGCGCGGGGCCGAGACCGTCGGCGTAGCGCTCCATTTCCGCGATCGGCAGCGAAACGTCGAACACCACGGGAACGCCCATGCGCATGACCTGCGCGACGTCGTCGCGCAGCGACCAGAAGGCGCGGCAATCGGCGTCCGACTTGGAGATCGCCGCATCGACGATCAGGCCGCCCTCCGTCGCCGCCTCCAGGGCACCCTGGAACCGCGCGGCGTCGGCGTCGATATCGGCGCCGAGGCTTTCGATCAGGACATAGTAGGGATAGTCCTGGCCTATCGGCGGCCGGCCCTTGGCGGGCGCCGTCGTCACCAGCCGATAGAAAGAGTTCCACATCGCCTCGAAGGCGGACAGCGCGCCGCCGAGATGGCGGTCCATATGCTTGAGCAGCGCCGCCGCAGCGTCGAAGCTCGGCGTCGCGACGATGGCGACGTCGTTGCTGCTCGGCTTCTCGCGAAGGCGCAACACGAGGCGGGAAATGACCCCGAGCGTGCCCTCGGAGCCGATGAAGAGCTGCTTCAAGTCGTAGCCGGCGTTGTTCTTGATCAGGCGATTCATCGACGAAAGGATCGTGCCGTCGGCGAGCACGACCTCGAGGCCGAGCGTCATTTCGCGCATCATGCCGTAGCGGATGACGCGATTGCCGCCGGCGTTGGTCGCCGCATTGCCGCCGAGCGTCGCGCTGCCGCGCGCGCCCAGATCGAGCGGGAAGATCAACCGGCGGTCGGCGACCGCTTCCTGCAAGGTCTGCAACACGACGCCCGCCTGCACGGTCGCGGTGCGTTGGCGCTCGTCGATGTCCTCGATCGCGCGCATGCGCTCGAGCGACAGAACGACGTCGGCCGGCTCCGTGTCGGCGCCGTGGACCAACCCCGTCAGTCCGCCCTGGGTCACCACGGATACGCCTTCGCCGTGGCACCAGCGCAGGACGGCGGCGATTTCTTCGGTGGTCTTCGGCCGCGCCAAGGCTTGCGCCTTCAAGCGATCCGGCCGCAGAAATCCCGCCGAGCGCATCGCCGTTTGCTTGGCGTCGAGCACGCCGTCCTCGCCGAGGATCGCCCTGAGGGCCGAAATGACCGGCATCGTGCGTCCTCCCTAGATCATCGCTTCGATGAGCCGCGGGCCGCGCTGATTCATCGCCGACTGGTATTGCGCGGCGAATTCCTCGGCCGTCGCCGCGCGGCTCGCTTCGACGCCCATCCCGCCGGCGATTTTCGCCCAGTTCATCTCGGGATTGTGCAGATCGAGCAGCGAACGCGCCTTCTCTCCGACCGCGCCGACGCCGAGGCGCTGCATTTCGTAATTGAGGATCGCGTAGGAGCGGTTGGCGAAGATCACCGTCGTCACGTCGAGATCTTCGCGCGCCATGGTCCATAGCGCCTGAAGCGTGTAGGCGGCGCCGCCGTCGCCGTGCGGGCAGACGACCTTGCGATCGGGGGCGGCGAGGGCGGCGCCGACGGCGAGCGGCAGTCCGCCGCCGATCGAGCCGCCGGCGGTCGGCAGGTGGGTGTGCGGACGGGCGCGCGCCAGCGCCATGAACAGCGGCAGGCTCGAAGTGATCGCCTCCTCGGCGTAAATGGCGTTTTCGGGCGTCAAATGGGCGATCGCCTGGGCGACGCCGAACGGCGTGAGGGCGCCGGTCGGCAGACCCGGCAATTGCAGGGGAGCGCGGGCGGGCGGTTTGGCGGGGGCGCCGAGAGCGTCGGCGAGATCGCGCATCGCCCGCGCGCCGTCCTCGTCGGCGTGGGCGAGATAGGCGATCGCGCAAGTCTCGGGCGCGCAGAAGCTCGGCTTGCCGGGGTAGGCGAAGAACGAAACCGGCGGCTCGGCGCCGACCAGGATGAGCTGCTCCGTGCGCGCGAGGAATTGCGCGATCTGCTCGCCGAAATAAGGCAGGCGCTCGACGGGCACGCGGCCGGCGCCGAGCTCGGCGTGCGGCGCGAAGGTGTCGCACAAGAGCCGCGCGCCGGTCTTGGCCTGGATGCGGCCCGCCGCTTCCAGCGCTTCGCCGACCATCGCAGCGCCGCGCAGCAGCAGCGCCGACTTCTTGCCGTTGGCGATGAGGCGGGCGACGCTTTCGATCGCGTCGGCCGCAACGGTCGCCGGGGCGATTTCGGGCAGCGGGCCGGCCGCGCGCTCGGCCTCGCCCCAGGCGCAATCGGCGGGCAGGATCAACGTGGCGACGCCGCCGGGCGCGGCGCGCGCCGCCTGCACCGCGCGCGCCGCGTCGCCGGCGACCGCCTTGGCGTTGGTCGATTCGCGGATCCAGGCGGAGACCGGGCGGGCGAAGCCGACGACGTCGGAGGTCAGCGGCGCGTCGTAGCGGCGATGATAGGTCGCGTGATCGCCGACGACATTGACGATCGGCGTCGCGGCGCGCCGCGCGTTGTGCAGGTTGGCGAGGCCGTTGGCGAGGCCCGGGCCGAGATGCAAGAGGGTCGCGGCGGGTTTGCCGGCGATGCGGCCGTAGCCGTCCGCCGCGCCGGTGGCGACCCCCTCGAACAGGCAGAGCACGCCGCGCATTCCCTCGGTCGAATCGAGCGCGCCGACGAAATGCATTTCCGAGGTGCCGGGATTGGCGAAGCAGACCTCGACGCCGCAGGCGACCAACGTCTGCGCCAACGATTGCGCGCCATTCATGTTCGCATCCCCAGGGCCGTGTCGTCGACGAGACAGTTAATGTATAAACGATCGGACCGCAAAGGGCATGGGACGCAAGCAGGCATGCGCGCTGCGCTTGCCGCGGGCCGCGAACGGCGACGGCTCGAGGCGAAGCGGCGGGGTGTCGGGAATTGCCGTGACATTGGAATTGCCGCCCCGGTTTACTCGCACCCCGTATCGTGATCGACTGCCCGGGATCCTGATCCGGCGCGAGCGGCGCCTATAGCGTTATCGCCACCGCGGCTCGCTCGGCCCCTTTGTTGCAATTCGGCGAACGCGCGCAATTGGGGGTGAGCGAGCCGTCGCAGTCATCGCCGCAATCTCGTCATCAACCGTAAACCTAGCCGCGTTCGTGCGCAGCAACCGAGACCGGCGAATAGCGTCCCGCTGCGGTTCCATATCTTCGCGCCGCCGCGCGGAGCAATCGCCACTCCAGCGTCAACCCCGGGGGCGTTCATGTCCAGCGCAAATTCGAAGCAATTGATATTGCTATTGGACGGCACGTGGAACGACGCGGATTTGAGCGCGACCGACACCAACATCGTTCGATTGCGCGAATTGATAAACAGGAGTCTCGGCGCCGATCCATTCGCCTCGGAATCCAAATTGTTCGCGAGGGACCGGAGTTTCGGCCCCGACGGCGTGCGTCGGCTGGTCTTTTACGAACGCGGCGTCGGAACCGGCGCGCTTCTCGACCAGGTCTATGGCGGCGCCTTTGGCAAAGGCTTGGGCGTTAACGTTCGCAGAGCGTATAAGTTCCTGTCTTGGTGGTACGAGCCCGGCGACCAGATCTTCATCTTTGGATTTTCTCGAGGGGCCTATACCGCTCGCTCCCTGGTGGGGATGCTGGCGTCCGCGGGGCTGTTGCGACGGCCGTCCTGCAACGCGCAATTGGAACAGAGCGCGTGGGACTTTTACCGCACTCCCGTGAACGATCGGCTTGCCGCGAAATGGGACGAACTGACGCCGTATGTTCATGACCGCGAAGACTTCAAAGTAACGTGCGTCGGGGTGTTCGACACGGTGGGAGCGCTGGGCGTTCCGCTGCCGGTGTTCGTTCGCAAAAATCGCGAGATCTACGGCTTTCACGACGTCGATCTCGGCTCGATAACGCAATGCAACCTTCACGCGTTGGCGATCGACGAGCATCGGGAGCCGTTTCAGGCGACCGTCTGGCGGAAGCCGAAATTCAAGAGCTTCGATCCGCGCATGATCGTCGAGCAAGTGTGGTTCCCCGGCGCCCACGGCGATCTCGGCGGCGGCTACGTGACCGAATGGGACCGCGTCGTTCGAACGGCCGACGGCTGGGAGCGGCGACGAGCGCTCGACGACATCGCCTTGGATTGGATGCTCAAGCGCGTCTTGGCGCACTTTCCCAATTTTCCCGTGAGGCTGCAGGATCAGGTGGTCGACAGCGCATTGCAACGCAAGGTTTGGAGCCCAATCGACGATAGCTGGGCGCTGGCGGAGCAACACGATTCGCGATCGGGCCCCTATTTGGCCAGACCCTTCGTCATGCGAGCCATCAACAACTACGCCGGGCGCGCCCGGCCGTGGCCGCGCCATTATCCGTACGTTCTTGAAGACGAATTCGTCGGCTTCGACCGGCACGCCGAGCCGATCGGCGAGATGATTCATATTTCGGCTCTACTTCGTTATGGCGCCGAGGTTCGCATCGACGGAGCGCCGTTCCCTTACACGCCGGAAAATGTGAAGAGGGTGGCGCCATACGTCGCGGCGACCTACGGCCTGGCGGCCGCAGTGAACCTGAAGCGGCAAATTCTGGTCGTCGATTGGGATGGGCGCCCTCTCGATCCCGGCGCTGCAAACGACCGGCAGCGCGTCGCGAACTTGTTCGCCGGCGGAACAGTGGCGCGAGCCGACCTGGATCAGCGCGTCGCGGAGGTGATCAGAGACACGCCGACAGCCGACGACTGAATCGCCTTCCGGTTGCGGCGACGCCTTGCAAAGCCCGCCGGTCGCACGGCTTTCTCTTCACTCGGCGGCGTCGGGGGCCTTGTCGAGTCGCGCTTTATCGGCGGCGTCCTGGGCCTCGGCTTGGACGGCGGTCAAGGCGATCGTGTAGACGATGTCGTCGACGAGGGCGCCGCGCGAGAGATCGTTGACCGGCTTGCGCAGACCCTGGAGCATCGGGCCGACCGAGACGACGCCGGCGGAACGCTGAACCGCCTTGTAGGTGGTGTTGCCGGTGTTGAGATCCGGGAAGATGAAAACGTTGGCATGGCCCGCCAGCGGGCTCGACGGCGCCTTCTGCAGGCCGACGCTCTCCACCGAAGCCGCGTCGTACTGAATCGGGCCGTCGACGACGAGATCGGGGCGGCGTTCATGGACGAGGCGAGTCGCTTCGCGAACCTTGTCGACGTCCTCTCCCGATCCGGATGCGCCGGTCGAATAGGAGATCATCGCGACGCGCGGCTCGATGCCGAAGGCGGCGGCGCTGTCGGCCGACTGGATGGCGATCTCGGCGAGCTCCTCGGCCGTCGGATCGGGATTGATGGCGCAGTCGGCGTAGACCAGAACCTGATCGGGCATCAGCATGAAGAAGACGCTGGATACGAGGGTCGATCCGGGAGCCGTCTTGATCAGTTGGAGCGCCGGGAGAACGGTGTTGGCGGTGGTGTGGACGGCTCCAGAGACTAGGCCGTCGACGTCGCCTTGGGCGAGCATCATCGTGCCGAGAACGACCGTGTCCTCGAGGCTCTTCTCCGCCTGGAGCGGCTTCAGTCCCTTGCCTTTTCGCCGCTCCACCATCGGGGCGATATAGGCGGCGCGGATGCTGTCGGGATCGACGAGCTCGAGCCCGGCGGGCAAATCGATGCCGTGCGACTGCGCGACGGCGCGGATGCGTTCGGGATCGCCCAGCAGGACACAGTGCGCGATGCCTCTGTCAGCGCAGATCGCGGCGGCGCGGAGCGTGCGCGGTTCGTCCCCTTCGGGCAGGACGATGCGGCGGTTGGCGGCGCGCGCGGCTTCGACGAGGCGGTGGCGGAACACCGGCGGCGGCATCAGCGGTTCGACCGGAACGTCGAGACGGCGGAGCAGCGGCCGGATGTCGACCCGCTCGGCGATGAATTCGATCACCCGCTCCATGCGCTCGCCGTCGGCGCGTCCGATGTGACGGGAGAGATTGGCGAGCCGCGTCGCCGTGGTGAAGGTGTCGTCCGGCGTCGCCAGCAGCGGTAGCCGGTCGAGCGGCGGGGCGCTCAGCAAGGCGACGACCTCCGGAGCGGGATTTACGCCGCAGGTGAAGAGGAAGCCGGCGAGCGGCATGCCGCGCTGGGCGATCAAAGCGGTGGCGAGGATGGCGTCGGAACGATCCCCTGGGGTGATGACCAGGGTGCCGGGACGCAAATGGCCGAGCAGCTTCTCGGGCGCGCGCGCCGCGACGAGAGGCGCCTCCATGCGCACCGTCTCGATGTCGCCGCGGTGCAGGATCTCGAACCCCAGCCCTTCGGCGACGTCGATGACGCGCGGCGCCGACAGGCGCGGCTCCGTGACCGCCGCCGCCAGCACCGGGACCGGGTCCGCCTGGCCATCGACGACAAGCGATCCGGCCTTGGCTAGCGCCGCCGCGGTCGCTGGGGAGCAGTGGTTGATGAGAACGCCGGCGATCGGCCGGCGCCCTTCGTCGCCGTACTGTTCGATCGCCGTGGCGGTTCTGACGGCGAGATCGCCCAAATTGCGGTCGCGCGCCGAGAGGACGGGAACGACGTCGGCGCCGAGCGAGTTGATCATCTCGATGTTGAGGCGCGTGGCGACCTGGATGTCGACTTCGGGAATGAGGCCTTCGACGATGACCACGTCGCGGGTCGCGCGCACGCTCTCGATAATCGCGACGACCTCTTCCATCAGCCCGGCCAGTTGTCCGGCGCGGACCATGTCCGCGGCGTGATCGAAAGCGATCGCGTCCGGCGTGATCTTGCCGCACAAGGAGCGGGCGAAGTGGACGGCGAGGTCGCGGTCGCCCTTCACCGCCTCGGGCTGGAAGATCGGCTTGAAGAAGCCGACCCTCACGCCGGCCAGTCGCAGAGCCCGGACGAGCCCCAACGCCATTGAAGTGAGCCCGACCTCCTGCGAGAGCGGCACGAGAAAGACGGTGTGATGGCCGGAAGACGCGTTCATCGGAGTTTCCGTGTCAAATCAGTCGAAGCGCTCAGACGGCCGGCCGAGCGGGGTTACTATGGGGTAACGCTGACGGGTTACGGACGGGTTACGAAGCGAAAATGACAAGCGAAAGCGACAGTTTGCCAACCCCGTCCTCCATTCGACCGCGAATGACGGCCGACACAATCTTCTTCGCCGACGCCAATCCAATCGGCCCGAGCGCTCGCCCGCCGCCTCGACGACGCGCGGTCGCCGCGGTCTGCTCGCTTTAAGGGTGTGATGGTGCCCAGGGGCGGAATCGAACCACCGACACTGCGATTTTCAGTCGCATGCTCTACCAACTGAGCTACCTGGGCGCCGAAGCGCCTTCAGCGCAGCGGACGGCGGTTTATAGGGAGGCGGTCGCGGCTTGTCCAGCGGGTTTCGACAGGGCGTTTCGAGCCGGCGCGGACCTTGCCCGCGAGCGGTGGACTTCCCGGCGCGGGCGTGAAAGATAGCGCCGCCCGTCGTCGTTTCCTCTGCGGAGAATGAGCATGTTTCGTTTCGCCGTCTGTGTGGCCGCGCTCGCGTTGGCGACGCCGTGTTTCGCCGAAAACCTGCCCAAACACGTCGGCGACTGCGCGACGACGAAAGTGCAGAAGGTCGAGACCCGCCTGGTCGACGGCTCGGGCCAGCCCGTCAAGGGCTCGGGCAGCGCCGTCGATTTCGCCAACGGCGGCTATCAGGTCTCCTACGACACGGTCCCCGAAGTCGAGGCCTCGCGCCGCGGCGACGAGGTGAAAATCTGCCTCGTCTCGATCCCTCACCCCTGTCCGCCCGGCGACAAGCGCGGCCGCGTCTACAAGACCACCAACCTGCGCACCAAGGGCTCGTGGACGCTGCCCGATTCCGAGCATTCCTGCGGCGGGGCGTAAGGCGGGGTCGGCAAGCAAGGGAATCGGAGGGCCGTCATTGCTTCGCTCCGCTCGCGATGATGGATAGTGCGGTTGTTTCCAGGCAGCCGGTGAGGCGCCTCTCCCTCGCATTGCGCGGCGCGCGGGCATTTGTCATCATCACGGCTCGTTCGATCGGCGGGCGGGCGCGTCGGGGCGCGGGGCCGGATCGAGCGCGGACGGTGGGATGGCGGACGGGAAGCCCAGTCGATCCTCGTTGGCGAACGACCCGCGCGCGCGGGGGATCGTCTACCAAGGCCTGCTCGCGGCCGGACTGGTCGCGCTCCTTTGGATGGGCTGGCGCAACGCCGTCGTCAACATGCAGGCGCGCGGCATTCCCATGGGCTTCGGCTTCTGGGACGACACCGCCGGCTTCGACATCAGCCAGTCGCTGATCGGCTATTCCGCGCTTTCGACCTACGGGCGCGCGTTCTGGGTCGGGCTCCTCAATACGCTGTCGGTCGCCGCGATCTCAATCGCGCTGGCGACGCCGCTCGGTTTCGCGGTCGGCGTCGCGCGGCTGTCGCCGAACTGGATCCTGTCGAAAGTCGCGCTCGTCTATGTCGAGATGATGCGCAACACGCCGCTGCTGCTGCAATTGGCGTTCTGGTACAATGCGGTGCTGAAGACGCTGCCCGGCCCGCGCCAGTCGCTGAATCTGGGCGGCGTCGTCTTTCTCAACAACCGCGGCCTCTATCTGCCGCGCCCTGAGCTCGGCGCCGGCGCGTCTTTCGTCGCGGCCGCGCTGGCGCTGGCGCTTCTCGGCGCGCTGGCGTTCGCCCTCTGGGCGCGCCGGCGGCAGGCCTCGAGCGGCGCGCGCGCGCCCGTCGCGCTTGCCGCGCTGCTCCTCGTCGTCGGCCTGCCGACGCTCGCCTATTTCGTAAGCGGCGAGCCGATCGGCTTTTCGCTCGCGCGGCTCTCCGGCTTCAACCTTACCGGCGGGCTGCAGCTCTATCCGGAATTCGCGGCGCTGACCTTCGGGCTCGTCACCTACACCGCCGGCTTCATCGCCGAGATCGTGCGCGCGGGCGTGCTTGCGGTGCCGCACGGCCAGAGCGAGGCGGCGAGCGCGCTCGGCCTCCATCGCGCGGCGACGATGCGGCTCGTCGTCATCCCGCAGGCGATGCGCCTCATCACGCCGCCGCTCACCTCGCAATATCTCAACATCATCAAGAATTCTTCGCTCGCGGTGTTCGTCGGCTATCCCGATCTGGTGCTGATCTTCGCCGGCACGGTGCTCAATCAGACCCACGCGGCGGTGCAGGTGATGGCGATCACCATGGCGGTCTATCTCGCGATTTCGCTTTCCGTCTCGTTCGCGCTCAATCTCTTCAACGCGCGCGGCGCGCTCAAGGAGCGCTGACGATGCCGGCGCCCGCCGCCCCCGGCGCAGCCTATGTCCGCCGCGCCTCCGAGCCGATCCTGCCGCCGCCGCTGTTCTCGCGTGGGCCGATCGCCTGGATGCGCGCCAATCTCTTTTCTTCGTTCCTTTCGGGCGCGATCACGCTCGCGCTGGTCGCCCTCGGCCTCTGGGCGCTGCCGCCGCTCATCCTGTGGGCGACGACGCAGGCGGTGTGGTCGGCGCCAGACGGCGCGCTGTGCCGCGCCCATCAGGACGGCGCCTGCTGGGCGTTCGTCGCGCAGAAGCTCGACTATCTCAGCTACGGCTCCTATCCCGTCGCCGAGCGCTGGCGCGTCGACGCGGTCGAGATCGTCGGCGCCGCGCTGATCGCCTGGATGCTGTGGCCCAGCGCGCCGCGCCGCGGCCTCGGCGCGGCGCTGTTCTTCCTGATCTTCCCCATCCTCGCCTTCGTGCTGCTGCATGGCGCGGCGAGCTTCGGCCTGCCGCAGGTCGACACTTTGCTGTGGGGCGGGGTGTTCGTCTCGTTGCTGACCGCGCTCATCGGCATCGTGTTCTCGCTGCCGATCGGCGTGCTGCTGGCGCTGGGGCGCCGCTCCAATCTTCCCATCGTCAGGGCTTTGAGCGTCGTCTTCATCGAGTTCGTGCGCGGCGTGCCGTTCATCACCGTGCTCTACATGGCCAACAACATGCTGCCGCTGTTCCTGCCGCCGGGCTGGGTTCCCGACCGCTTCATCCCGCCGCTTGTCGGCACGGCGTTGTTCGCCGCCGCCTATATGGCCGAGGAAGTGCGCGGCGGCTTGCAATCCCTAGACAAGGGCCAGTACGAGGGCGCGATGGCGCTCGGGCTCGGCTATTGGCGGATGACCGGCCTCGTCGTGCTGCCGCAGGCGCTGACGCGGGTGATCCCCGGCATCGTCAACAATTTCATCGGCCTGTTCAAGGATACGACCCTGGTGGCGATCGTCGGCATGACCGACTTCCTGGCGGCGATGGACAACGCCTTCAAGGACACGGTGTGGAGCGGGCCGACGATCCTGACGACCGGTTACGTCTTCGCCGGGATGTTCTACTTCGTATTCTGCTATGGGATGTCGCGCTATTCGGCGGCGATGGAGCGCCGCCTCGCCGTCGGGCGAGGGCGTTGATGGAGACGTCGTTGTCGGACGATCAAAACGCGATCGAGTTCATCGACGTGCACAAATGGTACGGTTCGTTCCATGTGCTGCGCGCGGTCAACCTGACCGTAGCGCGCGGCGAGCGCATCGTCGTGTGCGGCCCGTCGGGCTCGGGCAAGTCGACGCTGATCCGCTGCGTCAACCGGCTCGAGGAGCATCAGCGCGGCACGATCCGCGTCGAAGGCGTCGAGCTCACCGCCGATCTCAGGCGCGTCGACGAAGTGCGGCGCGAAGTCGGCATGGTGTTCCAGCAGTTCAACCTGTTCCCGCATCTGACCATCCTCGAGAATTGCACGCTGGCGCCGATCTGGGTGCGTGGGACGCCCAAGCGCGAGGCCGAGGAGCTGGCGATGAAGCTCTTGAGGCGGGTCAAGATCCCCGAGCAGGCGCACAAGTATCCCGGCCAGCTTTCGGGCGGCCAACAGCAGCGCGTCGCCATCGCGCGCGCTTTGTGCATGAACCCGAAGATCATGCTGTTCGACGAGCCGACCTCGGCGCTGGACCCGGAAATGGTCAAGGAAGTGCTCGATGCGATGACCGCGCTCGCGCAGGACGGCATGACGATGATCGTCGTCACCCACGAAATGGGCTTCGCCCGCAAAGTCGCCGACCGCGTCGCGTTCATGGACGACGGCGAGATCGTCGAAATCGCCGCGCCCGGCGAGTTTTTCGGCGCGCCGCAGCACGAGAGGACGAAGCTGTTCTTGAGCCAGATTTTGCGGTGAGGAAGCGCTGTGTCGGAGCGGCCGGCGTCTGCAGCGACAGTCGGCAAGACTGGCGCGGTATGATCCGTCATTGCGAGGAGCCCCAAAGGGGCGACGAAGCAATCCAGTCTCTATGCAGGCCGCTGTCGCTGGATTGCTTCGTCGCTTCGCTCCTCGCAATGACGACCTTCGATTCGTTTGATTTCTGAGTCGCCCGAAGGAGCCTCCATGTCCGATCCCGATCCCAAAGACGTCCACGCCGCCGCGGCAGCCGGTTTCGCCGCCGGGGCGACGACCTACGCCGCGGGGCGGCCCGAATATCCCTCGGAAGTCGAAGGCTGGCTCACCGACGATCTGCGTCTCGGGCCGGGTAGGGCGGTGCTCGATCTGGGCGCCGGCACCGGCAAGTTCCTCTCCCGGCTGCGCAGCGTCGGCGCGACGCTTCACGCCGTCGAGCCCGTGCCGGAAATGCTGCAAACGCTGATCGGCGCCAATGCCGACGTCGACGCCAGGCCCGGGACGGCCGAGCGCATTCCATTTCCCGACGCCGCGATGGACGCGATCGTCTGCGCGCAATCGTTCCATTGGTTCGCGAGCCGCGCCGCGCTCGCCGAAATGCGCCGGGTGTTGAAGATCGGCGGCGCGCTCGGCTTGATCTGGAACGTGCGCGACGAGAGCGTCGATTGGGTCGCCGCGCTGACGCGCATCATCGCGCCCTACGAGGGCGACGCGCCGCGCTTCGCCAGCGGCCGCTGGAGCGCCGTCTTTCCCGCCGATGGCTTTTCGCCGCTCGAGCAGCGCCGTTTTCCGCACGCCCATGTCGGGCCGCCCGAGCGCGTCATCGTCGACCGCGTGCTGTCAACGAGCTTCATCGCCGCGTTGCGAGCCGCCGAGCGCGAGAAGGTCGCCGCCGAGGTTCGCAAGCTGATCGCGGCGACGCCGGCGCTGGCGGGCCGCGCCGAGGTCGCCTTTCCCTACCAAACCCGCGCGTTCCGCTGCCTCAGGATCGCCTGAGCGGCGCGGTGGGCGCCGTTTCGCCGCCGATCCGGCGACGGCTCCATTCTCAAGCCTCTTGACTATGATGTAGCATAAGCTACATTTTATAGAACAGGCATTACGGAACGGGAGCCGGCTATGAGCGTTGCGGCGGCGCGCACGGGAATGACGGATCGGACCGTCGAAGGCATTCGCGATGTGCTGGCCGGCAAGGCGCGCCGGTTCAGCCCGCTGCTGTTCGCCGGGCCGGCGGTGATCGCCTCGATCGCCTACACGGACCCCGGCAATTTCGCCACCAATATCCAGGCCGGCGCCAAGTACGGCTATGCGCTGCTGTGGGTCGTGCTGTTGGCCAATGTGGTGGCCATGCTGTTCCAGGCGCTGTCGGCCAAGCTCGGCATCGTCACCGGGCGCAATCTGGCCGAAATGTGCCGCGAGCATTTTCCGCAGCCCGTCGTCTACGCCTTGTGGTTCGTCAGCGAAGTGGCGGCGATGGCGACCGACCTCGCCGAATTCCTCGGCGGCGCCATTGGCCTTTCGCTGCTGCTGCACATCCCGCTGGTCGCGGGCATGGGCGTCACGGCGGTGCTGACATACGGCATTCTGATGTTCGAAGGACGCGGATTTCGTCCGATTGAAGTCATCATCGGCGCCTTGGTCTCGGCCATCGCGCTTTGCTATCTCGCCGAGATGTTCATCGCGCCGGTCGATTGGGGCGCGACGGCGCTCGGTTCGATCGCGCCGCGATTGCCCGACGCCGGCGCCCTGACGATCGCGGTCGGCATCGTCGGCGCGACGATCATGCCGCACGCGATCTTCCTGCATTCCGGCCTTACGCAGAACCGCGCGCCCGCGCGCGACGACGGCGAACGCCGCCAACTGCTGCGTTTCTCGAACATCGAGGTCTTCGTCGCTCTGGCGGTCGCCGGGCTCGTCAACATGGCGATGGTGGTGATGGCGGCGAGCGCGTTCCACGCGGGCCACAGCGACGTCGCCGAGATCGAGACCGCGTATTCGACGCTGACGCCGTTGCTCGGCGCGGGCGCCGCCAGCGTGTTCTTGGTTGCGTTGCTGGCGTCGGGGCTGTCGAGCTCGGCGGTCGGCACAATGGCCGGCCAGATGATCATGCAGGGCTTCGTCGGCTTCCGCATCCCGATCGTCGTGCGCCGTCTGGTCACGATGATCCCCGCTTTCATTGTCGTCGCGCTCGGCGTCAACGCGACCAACGCGCTGGTCGTCAGCCAGGTGGTCCTGAGCTTCGCCCTGCCGGCGCCGGTCATCGCGCTCATCATGTTCACCCGCCGCAAGGACATCATGGGCGCCTTCGTCAACAGCCGGCTGACGAACGTCGCGGCAGTGATGGGCTCCGTGGTGATCCTCGTCTTGAACGTCGTCCTGCTGCTGCAGACTTTCGGCGTGGACATTCCCGGATTGCCGAGCGCCTGACGGCTCGCTCGCCGGCGCCGCTCGCAACCGCGCTTTAAGTGATCGCTTTCGCGGCGGCCCTCGCCGCTTCCGCCTCGGCGGCGTGCGTGGCGAGCGCCTTGTCGAGGCGGCGCAGCATCGCGGTCTCCTGATGGGCGGGATGCTTGGGGTCGGCGGCGGCCGCGACCATGCGGCGCATCGGGTCGTAGTCGTGCTCGTCGCGATAGGGCTTGAGGTCGAGGTCGGCCGGCAGCTTGGTCAGCCGTTCGTCGCCCATCCGCTTGACGTAGGTTTGCATGAAGCGGTCGTAGGCGCGCCAGGAGACGCCGTCGGCGCGCACGGCGGCTTCCTCCGCGCGCGTCGCGATCTGATGGGCGTGCTGATAATGCAGATCGAGCTGGTCGATCAGCGTCTTCTCGACTTCCTCGTGCAGCAGCAGATAGCGGTCGACCGCGATCGCGCGGCCCTTGTAGAGGAAGCTCTCGGGCAGGTGGCGGTCGATATAGACGCGCTTGCCGTCGAGGCTGTAGCCGGCGAGATAGGGAATGTCGTGATCGCGATCGATCCGGCCGACCCGGCGCGCGATGGCGTCGAGCGCGCGATCGAGCATCAGGCTCGAGACATAGGTGTCGGGAATGCGCAAGCGCTTGTGCGCGCCCACGGGATGGCAGCAGCTTTCCGGCATTTTTCCCCTCCCAGAAAAGCGAAACGCCGCTTCGCCCCAGGCAAAAGGCGAAGCGGCGTCGGTAGCGTCAAGCGGCGATGGGCCGCTTATTCCTTCGGCTTTTCGCCCTTGGCGGCGACGTCGCCGGCGGCTTTGGCGTCCGCTTCGCACATGTATGCGCCCTGCTTGGTCGTGCCGTAGCTCTTATGGCCGGAGTAGTGGTACTTGTGCGACTTGGTGTTGACCCAAACGACGGTGTCGCTCGGGCAATGCGCCTTGGCTTCGGCTTCCGCGGTGAATTCGCCGGCGCCGGTCGCCATCGCGGCGGGCTTCGGCTTCATCGCCATCGGCTTCATCGGCGCCGGGGCGGCGGCGGCCGGCGCGGCGGCCGGCGCCGCAGCGGGCGCCGCAGCGGGGGCCGCAGCAGGCGCGGCGGCGGGGGCCGCAGCAGGCGCCCCTGCCTTTTGCGCCTTACAAGTCTTGAGGAATTCCTGCCAGGTCTGGCCGTTGGTGGTCCCCGCCGCCTTGGCCGCCTTCCATTCGTCGCCGCATTGTTTCATCACGCTTTCGGCGTTCGCGGCGCCGGTCGCGGCCAGCCCGAACGCCCCGGCGAGCAGGATGGCCGAAAAGGCGATCCCCATTGTCGTCTTCATCATGGCAAGTCCCTTCACAATCGGCTCTGCCCGCCACAGCTTGGCCCAGCGCCAGAGTCTTCCCCTTGTCGCCGCGAAACGCCGCGGCCGCGCCTTCATTGGCTTCACGCCGCTGAATTCGGAATGAACATGTTGGTGAATTTCTTCAGCTTGGTCGACAGGCGATGCCGGCGCTGCTCGGCGTCGGCGACCTCCCGCGAAGTCACCCAATTCAGCTGAATGGCGCGGCGCTGGCCGGAAATCGGTTTGTGGCCGTGCCAGGAATTGTCGGAGCGCCGGAACGCGAGCAGCGTGCCGCCGTGGGGCGGCACTTCCGCGACATAGTCGTCGAGATCGGTGGGGCCGCGCAGCAGCCGCAGCCGGCCTGCGTCCTCCTGCCAGCGCTCGTTCATGTAGAGGAGAACGGTGATGATCTTGGTCTTCGAATCCGTATGGATCGAGCCGTCCTTTTCCCGGACGTAGCCGCGCACCGTGTACATGGTCGGGCACCCGGTCAGATCGACTTCGAACTTGCGCTCGATCGCCGACTGAAATTCGGGGCCGAGCAACTCGTCGACCAACGCCCGAAAATGCCCGCGGATGGTGAGCTCGGCCGGCGGATGCGAGCCGGGGCCGGGCACTTTGGGATAGTCGAGGAGGACGGACGGAAAAAGACCGCTGGAGAGAAAGTCGGGCACGACAACGAAATCGAAAGGGTCACGCTCGAGCGGGGTGCGCTCCAGCGCGGCGAAATCGCAATAATTCATCAGCGGCTCCGATGCGGCGCCCGCGAGGCGAAGCGCGTTGTTTTGCCTGAGCCTATAGCAGAAAGTCCGGGGGTCGCCAACAAAGAGGCTCGACTCGAGGCGCCGGCCGCGTCGGCGCAACGCGCGCTTGGAGGAACTGCGCCCAGTCCTGTAGAATGCGGCCGATACGGCGCGCTTGGCGCCGGCCGAAGGCGCAAGTCCATGTCAAACGCCGGCGCCGCCCCTTCCGACGTCGAAGCGATCGCCGAGGCGCTGGCGCGAACGCGCAAGAGTTACGACGACACGCCCTATGCCTCCGTGCCGATTCAACGCCAGCATCCCGGCCGACTGGCCGCGGCGGCGCGCTGGCGCCATCTTTCGTCTCCTCCGGCCGACGCCGCTCGCGTGCTCGAGATCGGCTGCGCCTCGGGCGGCCATATCATCCCGCTGGCGGCGGCGTTGCCGCGGTCCCGGTTCGTCGGCGTCGATCTTTCGAGCGTGCAGATCGCTCACGGCCAGGCGCGCATCGACCGAACTCGGCCTCTCCAACATCAGCTTGAGCGCGCGAAGCCTGAGCGAGATCGAGGCCGCCGACGGAACGTTCGACTATATCGTCTGTCACGGCGTCTATAGCTGGGTTCCCGAGTCGGTGCGTCGGGACTTGCTGCGGGTCGTCGCCGAGCGCCTCGCGCCCGACGGCGTCGCGGCGATCAGTTTCAACGTCCTGCCCGGCTGGCGTTTGTTCCAGCTCGCTCGCGACAGCTTGCTGCTTCACGCGCGCCTGCAGAACGACCCGGCCGAACGCGCCGCACAAGCCCGCGACCTGTTCGCGCGACTGGCCGAGCAGAGCCGCGATCGCAGCTCTTTTGGACGCTTCTGGCGCGACGAGGCGCGACGCCTTGCGGCGGCCGGGGACGCCTATATCGCGCACGAGTTTTTCGAGGACGCCAATTCGCCGGTCGCCTTCAGCGATTTCTGCGCCGCGCTCGACGGCTGCGGCCTCGCCTATCTCGGGGAAAGCGTCGTATCGGCCAACGTCGAGGAATGCATCGCCCCGGAAGGCGCGCAGAGCATTCGCGAGCTCGCGCGCGGCGACGATCGCGCGCGAGAGCAATATATCGACATCTTTTGCGGCCGAACGTTTCGCGAGGCCCTGGTCGTGCACGCCCCTCGCGCCGCGAATATCCGGCGCGACCCTCCGTTCGATCGTCTCGACGAATTTCACTTTATCGCTGCGCGCGCCTTGCGGACGAAACGCTTGGAGGGCGAGGACGGCGCTTGGCTGGTCGCCGACGGCGATGAAGGCGTCGTCTTGCGCGATGCGAGCGTCGTGCGCGCGATCGAGCGCATGATCGAGCGACAGCCGCGCTCTTCCCGGCTCGAGGATATCGCGCCGGCGGGCGCCGGCGAGACCGCTCTGCGCGCCGGCGTCGCCGACGCGCTGGTCCGCTTGGTTCAATTCGGGCACTGCGCGATTTCGACCCTGCCGGTCGAATGCGCGACGCGGCTTGGCGAACGGCCCGTCGCCTGGCGGCTGGCGATGAGCGACGCGCCGCACAGCGAGATGACGGCCAACCTGCGACACGCGCCGATTCAACTGCAGCCGTTGCAGCGCGAGTTTCTGCCGCTGCTCGACGGAACCCGCACCCGCGACGATCTCGTCGCGCATGCGGTCGATCTCGCCGAGCGCGGCGTGTTGGTGATCGACGGTCCCGAGGGACGGCTCAAAGGCCGCGACAATTTCATTTTGCGCCTCGGCCCGGCGACGGACGACAGTCTGGCCGGATTGCTGCGGTTCGCGCTGCTCGAAGGCGACTAGCGCGAGCTGTGTCGCTGGCGGACGGCAATGGGATCGCGAGGGCGACGGCCGCGTCTAGATCAGCTCGCGCGCGGCCTCGATGAGCGCGGGGAGATCGTCGGCCGCTTCGAGCGCGCTCCAGCCGGCTTCCGCGAGCGGCGCCGCCATCTGCGCGGCGACGATGCGCGCGTCGGCGTCCGAGGCGTCGCGGGCGCGCACTCCGACGCGCCTGAGACGCAAGGCGAGCGGCGCTTCGAGCCACAGGCCGGCGAAGGGGACGCCGAGATCGTCCGCTAGACGCACCGCCGCCAGGCGTTCGCGCGCGTGCGCGTGGACGGCGTCGATGACGACGCTGTGCCCCGCGCGCAGCGCCAGCCCCGCCTTGCGCGCGAGGCGCGCATAGGTTTCGCGGTTCGCCTCTTCGCCATAGGCCTCGTCGGGCAAGCGCGTCGTTTCCTCGACCGCGAACAGATGCTTGCGCTCGACGTCGCTGCGCAACAGGATCGCGCCCGGCGCGCGGCCGATTTCCGGCGCCAGCGCGGCGGCGAGCGTGCTCTTGCCGGTTCCCGAGAGGCCGCCGACCGCGACGAGACGCGCCGGCGCCGGCCGCAGGAACGCTTCGGCGAACAGAAAATAGCGTCGCGCCGCGTCTTTCTCGATCGCCTGCTCGGCGCGGCTCACATGCGCGATATTGGCCGCCTCGACCTTGGCGCGGATCGCGGCGCGGACGCTCATGAAGATCGGCAGCGCCGCGAGACCGGAGAATTGCGGCTCGTCGCTCAGCGACAGATAGCTTGCCAGCAGCAGGTTGGCGGCGGGGCGCAGGTCGCGCTCCCACAGGTCCATCAGCGCGAAGGCGAGATCGTAGAGAATGTCGCCGGTGGCGATCGCGGGATCGAATTCGATCGCGTCGAACAGCACCGGCTCGCCGTCGACGACGACGATGTTGCGCAGATGCAGATCGCCGTGGCAGCGGCGCACGTAACCCTGCTCGCCGCGCGCGACGAGCAACGGCCGCACCGTGGCGAGCGCTTCGCGCGCCTCGCGCGCCAGCGCCGCCGCTCGCGCCGGATCGAACAGATCGGGCCGCGCCGCGAACACGGCCTCGTTCTGATCGAGATAGGTGAAGAGCGAGCGCGTCGCGCTCTCGCCGTCGCGAGTGGGCGCGCGCTCGTGCGAGAGATGGATCGCGCGCGCGAGCTTGCGCACGAATTCCGAGGCTAGGCCGCCGCGCTCGGCGATTTGGTCGAGCGTCGCGTTCTCGTCGAAGCGGCGCATATGGGTCGCCCATTCCACGGCTTCGCCGGAGCCGCCGATCGCCAGGCTGGCGCCATGACGGGTGATGGGCGCGACGTCGAGATAGATGTGCGGCGCGTTTTCGTGGTTGACCTCGATCTCCGCCTCGCAGGCGGCGCGGCGCTTTTCCAGCGTCGAGAAATCGAGGAACGGCAGGCGGATCGCGCGTCTGACCTTGTAGACGTCGTCGCCGGCGAGAAAGACGACGGCGTTTTGGGTGTCGATCCTCTTCACCGATCCAGAGAGGCCGTATGTCCGCGCGTCGCTCAGAAACGCGAACACCTGCGACTGATCGCCCTCGATGGGCGTCGAAGGCGGGCCGCCGGGGCCGGCGGGCGGGGCGACGCGCTTCCTCATCGTTGCGGCTCGGCGATCGGTGCGGTTGTTCTCACCCTGGAGAGCGGGGATGCGGCGCGCCTTGACTTGCGTCAAGCCGGCGTTGCGAGGCTCGTCTATGCGCTAAGCGCTATGAGCGGCGTGACTCGCCGGCCGCGGCGCGGACCTCCGCCCACTTTTCCCCTCCCTTCGCCAATGCGAGCCGAACCCGCCCATGGACCGCATCGAGAACCACACCTTCGACGAACTGGAGATCGGCCAGCGCGACACGTTCGCTCGCACGCTGACCCCCGAGGATTTCGAGCGCTTCGCCGGCGCGGCGGGGGCGTTCGATCCCGACGCCGTCGAGTTGGGCCTGGTGAGCACCAACGGCTTCCAGGCGATCGCCGCCGAAAGCGGTTGGGGCGGGGCGCTCATCGCCGCGGTTCTCGCCGGGCGATTTCCCGGCGCGGGAACGGTGCTGCTGCGCCAGAACCTGGAAATCCAGGGCGCGGCGGGGCCGGGCGACGTCATGACCCTGGTGGTCACGGTCAAAGCCAAGACCGCCGAGGGGCGGCGCGTCGTCCTCGATTGCCGCGTCACCAATCAGCGCGGCGAATTGACCTTGAGCGGCGCGGTCGAGGTGATGGCGCCGGCGGAGAAGATCTCGCGCCGTCTCGTGCGCGGCCAGAACGGCGAAATCCACGAAAAGGGCCGCCGCTACCGCCGGCTGATCGACATGACGCGCGGCCTCCAGCCGCTACGCACCGCGGTGGTCCATCCCGTCGACGAAGCCTCGCTGGTCGGCGCCGTCGAAGCCGCGCGCGAGGGGTTGATCGAAGCGGTTCTCATCGGTCCGGAGGCGAAGATCCGCCGCGCCGCCGAAGAGGCGCATATCGACCTCTCGCCATTCGAGATCGTGCCGACCGAACACAGCCACGCGGCGGCGGAGACGGCGGTGGCGATGGCGCGCTTCGGCAAGGTCGAGGCGGTGATGAAGGGCGCGCTGCACACCGACGAACTGATGCGCGCGATCGTCGATCCCGCGACGGGCTTGCGCACCGCGCGCCGCATCAGCCACGTCTTCGCCATCGACGCGCCGAGCTATCCGCGGCCGTTGTTCATCACCGACGCGGCGGTCAACATCTATCCCTCGCTGATGGACAAGCGCGACATCGTGCAGAACGTCATCGATCTGACCCGCGCGCTCGGCATCGTGGCGCCGCGGGTGGCGATCCTCTCCGCGGTCGAGACGGTCTCGCCGGAGATTCGCTCGACCATCGACGCCGCGGCGCTGTGCAAGATGGCCGACCGCGGCCAGATCGTCGGCGGCATCCTCGACGGGCCGCTCGCCTTCGACAACGCGGTGTCGCTGGAGGCGGCGCGCGCCAAAGGCATCGATTCGCCGGTCGCCGGGCGCGCCGACATTCTCGTCGCGCCCGATCTCGAAGCCGGCAACATGCTCGCCAAGCAACTCGAATATCTCGCCGACGCCGACATGGCGGGCGTGGTGCTGGGCGCCCGCGTGCCGATCATGCTGACCAGCCGCGCCGACAAGACCATCTCGCGCCTCGGCTCCTGCGCGATCGCGATGCTGATGGCGCGGCGCGGGCGGTGAACGCGTCCCCCGCGAGGGCCAACGGGCGCCTCTTCCCGCGGCGCCGCGCCCGCTTGCGCGCCGGCGCCCGCTGGCCGACAATGACGCCATGACCGCCTCCGCGCCTTCCCCCACTCGCCAGCCCGCCTCCCGCTTCTTCGATATCGTCGTCGCCGGCGCCGGGCCGGCGGGGTTGTCGTTCGCGGCGGCGGTCAAGCAGGCGCTGGGGAGCGGCGTTTCCATCGCCGTCGTCGATCCGCGCCCCGGCGCGGGCGACGGCCGTCTGCGCACGGTCGCGCTGGCGGCGGGGCCGCGCCATCTCATCGAGCGCGTCGGCGCCTGGGAGGCGCTGGAGCCGCAGACGCAGCCGATCCTGCAGATGGCGATCTTCGACGGCCGCGTCAGCGACGCGGTGCGGCTGGAGCACCTGACGTTCGACGCGAGCGAGGGCGAGCCGCTCGCCCACATGGCGTTCAACGACGACATCGCCGCGGCGCTCGCTCAAACCGCCGCTGCGCTCGGCGTCGAAACGATCAAGGGCGCGGTGACGGGCTTCGCTCCTAGCCGGGACGCAGCGCGGATCGAGCTCTCCGGCGGCGAAGCGTTGCGGGCGCGCCTCGTCGTCGGCGCGGACGGCGTGCGCTCCAAGCTGCGCGCGCTCGCCGAAATCCCGACCGTCGGCTGGGACACCGGCCAGTCGGGCATCGTGGCGACGATCGGCCACGAGCGCGATCACCACGGCCGCGCCGAGCAGCACTTCCTGCCCGCCGGCCCGTTCGCCATCCTGCCGATGGCGGGGCGCCAGTCGAGCATCGTCTGGAACGAGAGCCACGCCGACGCCGAGGCGCTGCTGGCGCTCGCGCCCGAGGACTTCCTGCGCCAGCTCGAGCGGCGCTTCACCCTCAAGCTCGGCGCGATCCATCTCGCTTCGCGCGTCCAGGCGTTCCCGTTCAGCTTCCGCTTCGCGCGCCGCTTCGTCGGCGAGCGCGTCGCGCTGATCGCCGACGCCGCCCACATCGTGCACCCGATAGCGGGGCAGGGGCTCAATCTCGGCCTGCGCGACGTCGCCGCGCTCGCCGAGATCGTCGCCGAGCGCATGCGGCTCGGCCTCGATCCGGGCGACCCCGCGACGCTCGAGGCCTACCAGCGCGCGCGCCGCTTCGACGTCGTCTCCTCGAGCTTCGGCATGGACGCGCTGAACCGGCTGTTCTCCAACGATTTCGCGCCGTTGCGCCTGGCGCGCGACTTCGGCCTGCGCGTCGTCGACCGGCTGCCGACGCTCAAAGACCTGTTCATCGCCGAGGCGGCGGGCGCCGGCGCGGGCGCGCCGCGGCTGTTGCGCGGATTCGGCCTGTGAGCGACGAGACGGATTGGTGCCGGCGCACGCTCGCCGCGCAGGCGCTCGGGCGCATCGACGAGGCGACGCGCGGCCTCGTGCCGCCGCTGCACGTGACGACGACCTTCCTGCGCGATCCCGACAACGGCTATTCGAGCGGCTATGTCTACGGCCGCCCCGACAACGCCACCGTGCGCGAGGGCGAGCAAGTCGTCGGTGCGCTGGAGGGGGCGTCTTCGACGCTGCTGTTCGGCTCGGGCTCGTCGGCGGCGATCGCGCTGTTCTTGAGCTTCGCGCCGGGCGCGCATATCGTCGCGCCGCGGGTGATGTATTGGGCGCTGCGCAATTGGCTCGCCGTGGAGGCGCCGGCTTTCGGGCTCGAAGCGACGTTTTGCGATTGCGAGGACTTGGCGGCGTTGCGCGCGGCGGTGAGGCCGGGGGCGACCCGGCTCGTCTGGCTGGAGACGCCGAGCAACCCGTTGTGGGGCGTCAGCGACATCGCCGGCGCGGCCACAATCGCCCATGGCGCGGGCGCCGCGCTCGCCGTCGACTTCGACCTGCGCGACGCCGGTGTTCACCCGGCCGATCGCGCTCGGCGCCGATTTCGTCATGCACTCGGCGACCAAGTATCTCAACGGCCATTCCGACGTCGTCGCCGGCGCGCTGTGCTTCGCGCGCGAGGACGAGCAAAGCGCGCGCGTGCGCAAGATCCGCGCGAGCCACGGCATGATTCTCGGGCCGTTCGAGGCGTTCCTGCTGATCCGGGGCTTGCGCACGCTCGATCTGCGGGTGCGCGCCGCGAGCGCCAACGCGCTGGAATTGGCGCACCGCCTGTCGAACCACGCGAGCGTCGCCGCCGTGCTCTATCCCGGCCTCGCCGATCATCCCGGCCATGACCTCGCCAAGCGGCAGATGCAGGGCGGATTCGGCGGCATGCTGTCGATCCGCGCGCGCGGCGGCGAAAGGCAAGCGATCGCGACCGCGGCGCGGGTGAAGCTGTGGAAGCGCGCGACTTCGCTCGGCGGCGTCGAATCGCTGATCGAGCACCGCGCCTCGATCGAGGGCGCGGGCTCTCCCTGTCCGCCCGACCTGTTGCGCCTTTCCGCGGGGATCGAGGACGTCGAGGACCTGTGGCGCGACCTCGACGCGGCGCTGACGGGGTAGGGGGCGACGTCGGCGCCTCTGTGGTCCTCGTTATATCGGCGACATGTTGGTCAGCTTAACGTCGGCGCGCGCGTCGGCTGAGCCGGCGCGAAACCATTGATCGACAACGTCGGGGTCAGGGCTGTGAATTCATTCCTCAAAGCCGTCATCGTATTCGTCGCGACCGCTTCGGCGCTTGCCGCCGCCGCGCAACCGGCGGCGAATTCCTTTGCGGTCGTTCAGCGCATCGCCGGTCCCGACGGCGGCTGGGACTTGGCGTCGGTCGACGCAGGGACCCATCGCCTCTATGTCGCGCGCGACTACGGCGTGATGGCGGTGGATCTGGCTTCGGGCAAAGTGACGGACAAGGTGGTCGACGGCGCGGGCGTGCATGGCGTTCTGCCGGTTCCGAATTCGGCGCTGGTCGTCAGCGCCAACGGACGTTCGAATGACGCCGTTTTGTTCGACGGCGTCTCCGGGAAGGTGGAGGCGACCATCCCCACCGGCGTTTCGCCCGACGCCGTGGTGGTCGAGCCCAAGTCGGGCCTCGTCGTCATTTTCAACGCCAAGAGCAAGGACGCGACCGTTTACGACATCGCCAATAGGGCGGGCGCGGGCGCCGTCGCCCTGGGCGGCAAGCCGGAGGCCGCCGCCGCGGACGAAAGCGGCCGCATCTTCGTCAATCTCGAAGACACCGCCGAAATCGCGATCGTCGACGTTGCCGCGCGCAAGACGACGGGCGACTATGCATTGCCCGGGTGCGAGGCGCCGACGGGCCTCGCGCGCGACGCTTCGCTCGGCGTGCTGATTTCCGCTTGCAAGAACCAAGTCGCCAAGGTCGTCGACGAGAAGAGCGGCAAAGACCTCGCTACGCTCGCCATCTGCAAGGGGGCGGACGGCGTATTGCTGGACGATCGGCGCCATCGCGCCTTCATCCCCTGCGCCGATGGCGCGTTGACCGTCCTTGCGCTCGGCGGGCCTGATATCGCGAAGGTGGCCGCGACGGTGCAAACCCAACCGGGCGCCAAGACCGGCGCCCTCGATCCGGAAACCGGCCGCGTCTATCTGCCGACCGCTAAATTCGCGCCGCCCGAGAGCGAGGGCGCACGCCCGAAACCGCTTCCCGGCACGTTTGAAATCCTCGTCGTCTCCGAGTTGAAATGAGCCGTCGCACAAGGGAGCGGGTGATGACCAAGACTTTCGCCGTCCTTCTCGTCGCCGTTGCGCTCGCCGCCGCGCCGGCGTTCGCGCGCGATCCGTCCTTCGCGCCCGCCGACCCGTCTCACGGCGCCGAAATCCTGCCCTCGCCGCCCGCCGACGGTTCGGACGGACAGAGGGCCGAATTGGCCCAGCTGCACGAAATCGAAAAGACCCGCACCGCCGCCGAGGTCGCTCAAGCGCAATGGGACGCCGAGAACGAGCATATCTTTCTCTTCAAGACGGTGTTCGGCGACAAATTCAATGAGCAAAACCTGCCGCTGACGGCCGCGTTCGGCAGGCGCGTCGCCAACGACGAAAGCGTCAACGCGGGGCCCGCCAAGGCCTTTTTTCACCGCATCCACCCCTACACTTACGACACGACGCTGAATCCCGTCTGCAAGAGCAAGGGCAAGGACGATTCCTATCCCAGCGGCCACACCACGCTCGGCTTTCTCCTCGGCTTGACCCTCACGGAAATGGCGCCGGAAAAGCGCGACGAAATTCTCGCCCGCGCGGAAAGCTATGGCCATAACCGGCTGGTCTGCGGCGTGCACTATCCGAGCGACGTTCAGGCCGCCAAATTGCTCGCCTATTCCGTCCACGCGATCATGACGCAGAACCCGCAATACCGGCAGGAACTCGCCGCCGCCAGGACAGAAATGCGCGCCGTTCTCGGCCTGCCGGAAATGAAGTGAAGCGTTCGTTGGCGGCCTTCCGGCCTGCGACATTTTGTCCTCTCGCCGCGATTCGTCGTTCTGCCGGCCAGCGCTTCTGACCGAGCGGAGCCAGCCGAGGGATTTCAAATTCTTGCAGACCCGATCGGCCTTGCCGGCGCCGGACGACTTTGCGCGAACGCCGAGGAGCGGCGTCGGCTTTGCTGCCGCGCACATGGCGCAGCCCGCCGTTGTCGAAACTTCATAAACTCGTAAACAAATCGTTAATTCGGCGTGGTCTTTGCCCCTGGGGCAAGTCGGTCGCGCGCCGAGCGGGAATTCGCCGAGCGGGCCGACGTCGGTACGAGCGTTCGCCGTTGCGACGCAAAGAACAGGGCTGGGGATCATGGCGTTGAAATCGTGTAGTTATTGCGGCCGTCGCGCGCGCGTCGGCGGCGCGTCGACCCTCGTTCTTGCGCTGTTCCTCGCCTCGTCGGCGCGGGCGCAACCCGCCAACATCGGCGTGGTCGACGTCCAAGGCGCCCAGGCGACGGCTCCGAATCCGGACGCCATCGGCACCAACGCCACGCCCGGCACGGCGCCGGCGCTCGCCCCCTCGCAGGGCAATCTCAACGAGATCCAACCGGGCTCGACAGTCTCCGACAAGGTGATCCGGGACATCGCGCCGCCGACCGCAGACTACAACCAGTCGCTGCAGTTCACGCCGAACTTCGTGAACTCCAACTCGAACGGCGCGCTCGGCGACACCAAGAGCAGCTGGCGCGGCTTCGTCGACGGCCAATTCAACATCACGTTCGACGGCGTGCCGTTCGGCGACGTCAACGATCCGACCCATCACTCGAACGCTTATTTCCCCGGCGCGTTCCTGTGCAGCGAAACCGTCGATCGCGGTCCGGGCCAGGCGAGCCAGGCCGGCTACGCGACATTCGGCGGCACCCTGTCGCTCAATTCCTGCGCCGTCTCCGACAAGTTCGGCGGCTCGGTGACGAGTTCGTTCGGCAGTTGGGGCACGTGGACCGCGACGACGACCTTGCAGTCCGGCCTGCTCGATACCAGCGGCACCAAGCTGCTCGTGCAATACGACCATGAGCAGACCAACGGACAAATCGATTTCGGCGACGTGCGATCCGATTACGCCTTGTTCAAGATCCAGCACCAGTTCGGCGATTTCACCTTCACCGGCCTGTCGACTTTCGGGCTCGAGCACTACAACAACATCAATCCGATTACGAAACTGCAACTCGATCTTTACGGTAAGAATTACGGCGAAATCAACAACAACCCTGCTACCGAAGAATATGTCGGTTATAACAATTCCGTCAAACAAACCGACATGGAATACATCGATATGAAGGGTACGGAATGGGGGCTGAATTTCGACGATAAAGTTTATACGTACGCCTACACCTATCCGACGCTGCAGAACAACGGCAACAATCAGACGATCGAAGGCCAGCCCAACACCGCGAACAAGGGCACGATTCAATCCGTCAAAATGCCGGGCTGGTTCCTCAAAGACGACATCATCGCGACGGCGACGACGGTCACGTTCCCGAACGTCGGCGCCAACGACGTCACCGGCTACCTCAAGGACAACGACTACCGCGCCTACGGCGACATTTTCAACGTCTCCAAGGACGTCAACGCGGGAATGGCGTCCGGCACGTTGAATACGGGATTCTGGTGGGAATATGTGAGCAACGACCGTCTGCAGGAATACTACGATTACACGACCGGCCAGCTCTACAGCAGCATGCCGACGACGGTCACCGGCACGAACAATCAGACGGTTCTCAACGCGGCGTACTACAAACTCAATCTCAATTCGAAGATCGATAATTTTCAGCCCTACGTCGAGTATCATTGGAAGCCGACGGATCAGCTGACGATCACGCCTGGCTTCAAGTACGAGTCTTTCGAACGCATCCACGACGCGCTGGTCAACCAGACGACGCTGGAGCCGGCCGATTTCACCCACACGTATTCCGCCGCCCTGCCGTTCCTCGACGTGCGCTATCGCGTATTGCCCGACTTGACGATTTACGGCCAGGCGTCCGAAGGCTTCCTCGCGCCGACGGTCAGCGCCTATTACGTCACCAACTTCGCCAATTCGAACATCCAGCCGGAGCGCACCTCGAACTTCCAATTCGGCTCGGTTTACAAGAACGACAAATTCGCTGTCGACGCCGACGTCTATTCGGTCACCGCGACGAACTTTCCCGTAACGAACAATGCGGCCGACGGCAGCACGACTTACTTGAACGCCGGCACGGCGCGCTATCAGGGCGTCGAGGCCGAAGGCACGTATGTCATCCAGAAAGGGCTGTCGCTCTACGCCTCGGGCGCCGTGTCGAACGCCAAATATATCTCCGGCCTGTACACAGGCCTCTGGGTCGGCGACGCGCCGCGCTACACCGCTGCGGGCGGTCTGATCTACGACGATCAGACCTTCTTCGGTTCGCTGCTCTACAAGGTGAACGGCAACATGTACGGCTCCAACGGGCAGTGCGGCGTCGGCGACGCCAGCACCGCCGCTTGCGCGGGCGGCGTCGGGAGCCTCAACAAGATCGCTCCTTACAACGAGACCGACTTCGTCGCCGGCTATCGCACCGACTATCTCGCGAAACTCGGCTTTGGCAAGAAGGCGGAGTTCCGGCTCGGCGTGAACAACATCTTCGACAACCGCGCGATCACCGAAGTCGCCGGCGATCCGACCTCGACCGGGGCGATCGTCCCCGGCGGGCCCAGCGTAGCGGGCGGCGCGCTGACCTATTCGTTCCAGTCCGGGCGTTACGTCTACGGCCAAGTGAAGGTCGATTTCTGATCAACTCGGCGAAGCGGATTGCGGCGGCGGGCTCCGGCCCGCCGTCGACTTTTTCTGGGGATATCGCGTCGGGGTCAGGGCGCGCCGGCGGCGGCGCCCTCGAGTGTCGCGTTCTCTTCATGAACTTGAAGGATCAGTGTCGCGATGGATGGATTGAGCGTTTCGCCCTGGGGCCTGTTCTTGCAAGCGGGGCCGGTCGGCAAGGCCGTGCTGGCGCTGCTGCTGGTTCTTTCGGTCTGGTGCTGGCTGCTGATCGTCGAGGGAGTCGTCTCGGCGGCGCGTTTGCGGCGCGCGCTGCGGGCGGAAAGGGCGGGGCGGCGGTCTAAGCTCGTCGGGCCGATCCTGGCGGCGGGGCTTCAAGCCGGTCGCGTGGATCTTCCCGACGAGAGCGTCGGCGAAACGCGCGCGCGCGTCGAGCAGACAATGAACCGGGCGGGGCGCGCCCTTCTGCGTCGTCTTGAGGGCGGCCTGCCGAACCTCGCGATCATTTCGTCGGTGGCGCCGTTCATCGGCCTGTTCGGCACGGTCTGGGGCATCATGACGAGTTTCGCCGCCATCGCGGAAGCGAAGGACACCAGCCTCGCCGTCGTGGCGCCGGGCATCGCCGAAGCGCTGGCGACGACGGCGTTCGGCCTCGCGGCGGCAATCCCCGCTTCGGTGGGCTATTCGCGCATCGGCGCGGCGTTGGGAGCGGCGGCCGCCGAACTCGGCGACTGGATCGAAGAGCGCGCCGCGGCGGCGCTCGCGCGGCGCGATCGTCCGGTGAAGGAGGCCGCCTGAAATGGCGCTCGGACCGTCCCCTAAATCCGGCGCGCGCCTTTACCAGCCGCTCGCCGACATCAACGTCACGCCGCTGGTCGACGTGATGCTCGTTCTGCTGATCGTCTTCATGATCACCGCGCCGATGCTGGCCGCCGGGGTCAAGATCAACTTGCCGCAGGCCAAGTCCGCGCAACCGATGAAGCCGCGCGAACCGGTTACGATTACGATTTCCAAAGAGGGCAAGATTTTCCTCAACGCCGACGAAGTCGCCAAGGAATTGCTCGTCGACAGCGTGCGCGCCAAGCTGGCGGGCGACGAAGACACGGCGATCCGCCTGCGCGGCGACACGGAGGCCGAGTATGGCCAAATCATCGGCGTGCTCGATCTCCTGGCGAGCAACGGCCTGACCAAAATCGCGATCATGTCCGAGAATCGGCCCGCCGCCACGCCCGCGCCGTCCGTGCAACCGACGCCGGCCGACGCGGCGCCGGCGGCGCCCGCAGCCGCGGCGCCGTCCGCCGCTCCAGCCGCCGCGCCCGCGGCCGCGCCGCAAGCGCCGGGGAATCCGCCGTGAGCGCCATCGACGCGGATTGGGCGTTCGTCTCGACGCCGACCCCGGCGCTGGAATTCGAGGCCTCGCCGCGCTGGCTGCGCCTCTCGTCGCTGCTCGTGATCGTCGCGCTGCACGCCGCCGCTTTGTACGGATTCGCCTTTTTTCGCGTCGCGCCGCCGCCGGCGCTGGAGACGCTCGATCTGACGTTGGTCGCTCAGGGCGACGAAGCGCCGGAAACGACGAAGGACGTGATGGCGCAGCAGGCGCCGCCGCCCGATCCGACGCCAGATCCCATCGTCGAGGAGAAGCGCCCGGAGCCGCAGCCTCCCGATTCGCCGCCGCCGCCCGATACGATGGCGTTCGATCCGTTGCCGCCGCCGCCCGATCCGCCCTCGCCGGTGCTCAAAGAGGCCGCTGACGCGATCGTTCTGCCGGCGCCGCCGCCCCCGCCGCCGCCTCCGCCGCCAGCGGCCAAGCCGGTCGAAACGCAGTCGGTTCCGCCGCCGCCCAAGCCTAAACCCAAACCCAAGCCGAAGCCGCGTCCTCTGCTCGCCAATGCGCAGAAAGCCGTGAACGACGACCCGGCTTCCGAAGCGCATCGCGTCGGCGTGCGCGAAGGCCTGGCGCAGGACGTCGGCATGACGCGCGCGACCTACGCGGCGATGCTGCTCGCGCAGATCGGCGCCCGCAAATACTACCCCGATTCAGCGCGGGAGCGCGGCGTCACCGGCGCCGCGGTCGTTTCGTTCTCGGTCGGCGCCGGCGGCGGGATGGCCAGCGTCACAGTGGTTCAGTCCTCCGGCTCGGCCGAACTCGACGCCGCCGCTCGCCAGATCGTTCGCTCGGTCGCCGCGCCGCCGCCTCCCGGCGGCGAGTTCTCCGCCAGCACGACGATTCGCTTTCATCTGAATTGACGGCGCGTTCGCGTTCGCGCCGTCGCGCCCAGCCTCACGCCCGCCAGGGGAAGGTCCAGGTCTCCGTCAGCGCCTTGTTGGCGGCGCGCAGGAAAACGCGCACGTCGCAGCTCTGGCCCGGGTCGACCGCGACGTCGACGCCGGCGCGGAAGCCGCTGATATGGGTGTTGGGCGCGAGGAAGGTGCGTAGCACCCGGCCCGCCGAGGTCGTCGCCACCACTTCGACCAGCGTCGGGTCGCTGAGGTAATAGCCGAGATCGCCGCCGGAGAAATCGATCAGGAAGCGCGTCGAGCCCGGCGGCGGCGCTTCGGCGGAGCCGAGGGCGTGCGGCTCGGCGCGGAAGGTGTTGATCGCGCGCGCCCCCGGCGTCAGCCGCGAATCGTTGGTCAGCGCGGTGATGCGGTAGCCGAAACTCATCGAGCGGCCGGCTTCGAAAGTCTGCTTCGGCGTCCAGTCGGCGACGATGTTGTCGTTGCTTTCGTTGTCGGTCGGCAACTCCACCAGCTCGACGCCGCCTTCGCCCCAACCCTCGTGCGGCTCGATCCAGTAGCTGGGCCGGAGCTCGTAGGCGAGGTCGAGGTCCTGGTAGTGATCGAACGAGCGGTCGCGCTGGACGAGCCCGAATCCGCGCACGTTGTTGTCGAGGAAGGTCGAGATCGCCGGCGCGGCGGGGTTGCTGAGCGGGCGCCAGATCCACTCGCCGGCGCCCGTGTGCATCAGCAGGCCGTCCGAATCATGCAGCTCGGTGCGGAAGTCGTCGTCGACGCGATGGTCGTTCTTGCCTCTCAGGAACATCGAGGACAGCGGCGCCATGCCGAGCGCGCTGATGGAGCGGCGCGCGAACAGCGTCGCGGTCACGTCGACGCTGGTCTCCAGCGAGGGAACGATCTCGAAGCGGAAGGCGCCGGTGGCCGATTCGCCGTCGAGCAGCGCGTGGACCACGATGCGGTCGGCCGCCGGATCGGGCGTGTCGATCCAGAATTCGCGGAAGAAGGGGAATTCCTCGTTGGCGCGCGCGCCCGAGCCGATGCCGAGGCCCCGCGCCGACAGGCCGTAGCGCTGGCCGCGGCCGAGAAAGCGATAGTAGCTCGCGCCGAGAAACGCGACGACCTCGTCCATGACGTGAGGCGCGTTGAGCGGATAGCGCAGGCGAAAGCCGGCGAAGCCGAGATTGATCGGCAGGCCGGCGGGGATCTTGTTGTGGCCGTAGTCGAAGAGATTGGCCGCATAGGGCACGGGCGCGGGAATGCCGTCGCGCAGCACGTTGACGACGACCGGGCGCTTGTAGAGATGGCCGAGGTGGAAGAGTTCGAGCTGGAAGCTCGCGCCGGGCTCGCCGAGCAGCGGCTTGTCGGACTTGAAGCGGATGTCGCGCCACTGGTCGTAGTCGAGCCCGGCGATCGCATCGGGAAGCGGGGGAATCGAAGCGTCGAACGGCGCGCCGGCCAGATCGTGCGCTCGCCTGACGACATTGGCGTAGGCGAAGGCGGGTGTGGCGGCGGCTTCCGGCGGCTGTTGCGCGAAAGCCGGCCGAAGAAGGCGCGCGCCGGAGGCGGCGACCACGCTGACGAGCAACGCCCGGCGGTTCAAAGTCTGCATGGGATCCGATTCTTGGAAGAGCTTGGATGAGGTATCGCGCCACGTCGGCGAAGGCAATCGCGGCGCTCCGCGGTTTCGCCGACGCCGTTAATGGCCGAACGGCCCGGCGGCGCCGAACGGGCCGACGTTGCTGACGCTCGCTTCGAGGCCGACATGGATGTTGTTGGTGAGGGCGTAGTCGAAGCCGGCGCCGACCGACCCCACCGCTTGCGCCGCGCCGGGACCGCTGAACGCGCCGTTGAGCGAATCGTCGAGGTTGGCGAGGCCGCCGCCGAAATTGGTCGCTCTGGCCACCCCGACGCCGGTCACGACGTAGGGCGTCAGACGGCCCATTTCGTAGCCGACCTTGACGCTCGTCTCGGCGAAATCGAAGCCGTGATATCGGCCGCTGGGAAAGATCCAGGGATTGTAGCCGGTGGAAAACTGCACGCCGAGCACGACGTTGTTGTCGAACTTGTGATCGTAGCCGCCGAAAACTTCGCCGCCGACCGCGCCCTTTTCGCCCTTGAACGAGGCGACGGCGATTCCTGTGCCGATGTAGAAACCCTTCCAGTCCGGCGCTTGCGTCCCGGGATCGGCGGCGAGGGAGGGAAGCGGCGACTGCGACGGCAAATCCGCCGCGAAAGCCGCGCCCGCGAACGCCACGGCGGCGAAGGCGAGGGCGAAGCGCGTTCGTGTCATTGGCGATGGCGATCCCGGATGCATGAGCGAAATAACACGCCATGCGACTGCGGCGTCAAGATGGCGCGCCGCTGCTGCACAAGCGCGCAGTCCTTCGCTCCCGAGTTGATCGTCGGCGACCCGTCGCGGCTTCGCTCGGCGCCTTTCGAGACGTCGCTGGCCGCGGTCGGCGCGGCAAGCAGGGAACGTAGCGCGCCAGCGTAAAGCGAACTATACATCCACTTGATGATGACGTTACGGAAGGACAAATACGTGATGTGAAAGAATAAATTCATTCTATATTAGTTGATCTCATGCGAAAAGGCGAAACAATGCGGATTGTTCCCGGGCGTGGCCGCCTCCGGCCGCCCGAAAGACGATAAAGCTTCGCTCGCCTGGCAAGGGAGAGAACGACGCGAGATGGACACTTTGCCAATCATCGATGCGCTCGCGCTGGCGTCGTCGATCGCCGCAGCGCTCGGTGTCGCCTCGGCGGCCCCGCTGCTGCTGCGGCGGCGAGCGCGGCGCCGTTGGCGTGACATCGCGCTCGACAACATGAATCACGGCGTCACGGCGTTCGACCGCGCGGGACGGCTGATGTTCTGGAACCGGCGCTTCCTCGCGCTCCACAAGCTCAGCGAGGGCGACGTGCGCGTCAAGATGACGCTGCGCGAAGTGTTGGAGACGCGAAAGCGCCGCGGCTCGTTCGATGGGCCGATCGATCCGGTCCTCGCGCAATGGTCGGCGGCGCTGGCGCGCCGCGAAGCGTTCGCGCGCAACTTCGCGATCGGCGATGATCTGATCGTCGCGGTCGTCACGCAGCCGCTGGCGGACGGCGGCTGGGTGGCCATCCACGAGGACGTGACGGCGCTCGAACGCGCGCGCCAACGCGTCGCCTATCTCGCGCGCACCGATCTGTTGACGCAACTGCCCAATCGATCCGCGGCGACCGAGCATATTCGCGAAAAGCTCGCCGTCTCGTCGGCGGGCGGGCGGCGTCTCGCGCTGTTCCTCATCGACGTCGACCGCTTCAAGTTCGTCAACGACTCCTACGGCCATTTGGCGGGAGACGCGTTCTTGCGCGCGGTGGCGCTCCGACTGCGCGAGAACGCCCGGGCGCCCGATTGCGTGGCGCGCTATTCAGGCGACGAATTCGTCGTCGTCGCGCAATTCCGGCATGGCGAAACCGGCGCCGCCGCGCTCGCCGACCGCCTGAGCAAGTCCTTCGCCGCGCCTTTGGACTGCGGCGAACTTTCGTTGCGGGCATCGGTCAGCATCGGCGTCGCGCTCGCCGATCGCGAGCCGCTCGATATCGAAACGCTGCTGCGCCACGCCGACTTCGCGCTCTATCAGGCCAAGGCGGCGGGGCGCGGCTGCTGGCGTTTCTTCAACCGCGAAATGGAGCGCGCTTTGCTCGAGCGCGCAGCGCTGCGCCAGGATCTCGCGCTGGCGCTCGAACGCGGCGAACTGGAGCTCTACTATCAGCCTCTCGTCAGCCTCCCCGACGCTCGGCTCAAAGGGTTCGAGGCCCTGCTGCGCTGGCGCCATCCGCGCCGCGGACTCGTCCTTCCCGGTCAATTCGTGCCGATCGCCGAGGAAAGCGGAATGATCGATTCGATCGGCGAGTGGGTGATCGCGACGGCCTGCCGGGAGGCTGCGTCCTGGACCGAAGGCCTCAGGGTCGCCGTCAACGTCTCGCCGGCGCAATTCGTGCGCGCCGACGTGCCTGCCGCCGTCGCGCGTTCGCTCGCTGCGAGCCGGCTCGGCGCGCATCGGCTCGAGCTCGAAATCGCCGAGAGCGTGATCATGAACGATGACAGCGACGCGGCGCCCGCGCTCGCGCGGCTGCGGGAGATGGGCGTGGCGCTCGCGCTCGACGATTTCGGCGAGGGTTACGCGTCGGTCGACCGCCTGCGTCGCTTTCGCTTCGATCGCATCAAGATCGACGGCAGCTTCGTCGCCGAACAGGCGAGCGGCGGCTCGATGGCGCGCGCGCTGGTGCGCGCGATCGCGCGTTTCGCCGTCGACCTCGGCGTCGCCACCACCGCCGAGGGCGTCGAGACGCTGGAGCAGCTCGAATGCGTGAGGGCGGCCGGCGTCGACGAAGCGCAAGGCTATTATTTTTCGCGGCCCGTTCCGGCGGCGGAGGTCGCCGGCCTGATCGCGCGCGATCGGCTCGCCTTGGCGCAGACCGGATGAAGCGCCGCGCCTCAGGCGGCGCGGTCGAGCGCCTGCAGAATGCCGGCGAAATGGCAGGCGGCGGCGACGGCGACGCAGGCGTGCCAGATCGCGTTCTGGTACTTCAGGCTGTGCCAGAGATGGAACGCGACGCCGATCGAATAGATGACGCCGCCGACCACGACCAGCGCCAGCGTCTGGGCCGGCAGCGAGGCGACGAGCGGTCTGATCGCCGCGATCGCCGACCAGCCGAGCAACAGATAGATGCCGATCGAGACGCGGTCGAAGCGCCCGGGCAGGAACAGCTTGAGCGCAACCCCGGCGAGAGCGCCGGTCCACACGAAGCCGATCAGCGCCGCCGCCCACAGGCGATCGTGCAACTGCGAAAGCAGCGCGGTGTAGGTGCCGCCGATCATCAGGTAGATCGAGGAATGGTCGAAGCGCCGCAAAATCCACTTCACCGGCGAGGCGGGCGTCATGTTGTAGGCGCAGGAAAAGCCGAACAGCAGGAAGAAGCCGGCCGCGTAGACCGCCATCGCCAGCCCGTCGGCGGCCCCGCCATGGAGCGCCACCTTCACGAACAGCAGCGAGAAGCCGATGACGCCGGCCACCAGCGCCGCCGCATGGACGAAACCGTCGGCGATCAGCTCGCCGTTGCTATAGGCGCGCTTGAACAGGCGCGGATGCGATTCGGGCAGGGACATCGGCGGTCTCTATAGGCGGCGCGCCAAGCGTCGCCGAAAGCGGTGAAACAGTCAACGCGAAACCCGCGGCGCGATTCGGCCCGCGATCGCCGAATACCCTCGTCACGAAGCAACGCCTCCTGCATCCCATGCGCCGCAATTGCGGCGGGGAAGGGGCGCGGGAGGCGAATAGACGCGTAACGGCGCGAGCTTACTTGCCGTGCTCGTTGCGATAGCGGATGCCTTCCTTCACCTCGTGGATGGCTTGTTCGATCAGCGTCGTCGCCGCCCCGGCGTGGCCGCCGTGGTCCTTGAACTGATCGGCGATCTCGATTTCATGCAGCGCATGGTCGAGGTCGTGAAGCGCCCCCTCCATGTGAGGCTGGTCGACGGCCATTGCGACCGTTCCCGAGAAATACAACATTGCGCCGATCGCGACGCCGGCGCCGATAAATCCTCGCATTGCGGACCCCCTGAATTAAGACGAGTGACGCTAGCGACAATGTATCTTGCCTTCAAGGCGGTGGGCGGCCGCGTCGGCGGCGCGCGCAATGTCGCTCGCGGCAGGCGCGCGCGTCGCGCCGCATGGACGCGTTCGCGAGCCCCATCGACGCCGGCGGGCGCGAAAGAATCGGCGATTGCGCCGCGCGGCGCCAAATCAGAGCGGCGGCCGAGCAGTCGCTTCAAGCACTTGGGAGAAGCCGCAGAACGGCGCTAAGGGCGAGTGGCCGCTCGCCGGCTCGAACGCGACGAGACAAACGGCGTCGCCGACGGCGGGATCGAAGCGCGCCCCCCGCGCGCGGCCGAACCGAACCACTCGAGACGCTGCATGATGTCGCTGCGGCAAAGCGCCGCGATCCCGGCGCGGCTGCGGGCGACCGGGTCGTGCGTGGCAGGGCTCTCGCGCGTTTGGGGCGGCAGCTTGCCGTGGCGCGCGCAAGTCGTTGACTCGCCCTCGAAAATCGGCGACGCGACGTTGGCGAGATTGGCGCGAAGCCGATCCGGTCGCTGGAGGCCGCATTGCGCTGATGGGCTGGCGGCGCCCTGACGTCGTTGAGCGCGCCAAGAAGGGAAATGAGCGGGCGTCGGCGTATCGCGCTATGCCTGCTGCGCGGACACGCCAAGAACTGGTCCGCGCGGGCCATTGAAGAGAGTTCTCGACCTCGGTAAGGCTTCCCTCGGGCGAATATCGGTTAACGCGACGATGACGGTCGGGACGAAACGGACAAATCTGATGTTCGGAGGATTGATTATCCTTGTCGGAGCGGCACTGTTGACCGCCGCTATCGCGAAGACGATGTCCACTCGTGCATTCATCAGTCGGGCGTCTGTCGCCGAGGGAGTTGTCGTCAGCCTGTTCGCCAGCGGCACGCATCCGAACATCGAGTTCACATCTGCTACCGGACGCAAGATCAATTACACGCAAGGTGGATTTATCTTTGGATATCGAACGGGCGATCGGGTTAATGTTCTTTACTTGCCTGACGACCCCAATCAACCTCCGTGCATTGACTCGTTAAGCGCTCTATGGTTCATGGAAATTATCCTCTTTTCGTTGGCGGTTCTTTTTCTGGTCGGGGGCTTTCAGAAGATTATAGACTATTCATGATTTCAAGAAGTTACTTGTAACATTGGAGCAAAGCCGATGTGGGGAGTCAAGAAAGAGAGCGCTTGGAAGTTTGAGACCTTGAGCACCGCGGGCGTAGGCATTGAGTTTGTCGCCGCCCAAGGCGGGGCCATATATTTGAGTGATCCGAAAGGCAGCTCTCAGAAATTCAGATATGGCGCCGCGGGCGTGGGGCTGACCTTCGGATTGAAACTGCCTAAGGTTGGCAAGCTCAACCTACCTACAGTCAAGGGAAAAAGTGTCGGAGGAGTAGTGGCGCCGGCGGCATTTCCAAACATGGGGCAGGTTTTTGTCGCCGATACCTTCAGTGGTGAAGAGTTGTCACGCTCCGATATCACCGGCGTTTGCCTATTCCTCGAGGTTGGCGGAGGATTGATCGCTGGGGGAAGCGCTATAGGAATGATATTTGGAATGGATCCGGCTTGGCTCGGAGTTGTTGTTGCCTCTGCGGAATTCCTGCCGATTATGGCGCTGGCCGAGACAAAGCTTTTACGATCCGCCACAGGTATTTTAGTCACGACGGGCGTGAACGTCGGCTACCAAGCGGGCGGTGGCGGGGCCGCTTTCATCGGCGGAATTTTCTAAATACGGAATTGCTCTGACTTATTGTAGATCCCTATTGCAAAGTCCGCTTGCCGTTTCTGGGAGTTGAACTGCGCCCCACGGGTGAGACACGCTATTTTGGTGACACGGGGCAGCGCGGCCACAGCCGGCGCCTGCTTGGCGTGTGACGAAGAGAGGCGGGGCGACGCCGCGTGGATGGTCGGGACAAGCCCGGCCATGATGGCGTTGGATTCTGTGAGCTTTGCTCGACGAGTCGCCCTCGACGAGGCTTGGTGCAAAAACCATCTCGATTGGAGGCGGCGCCGACGACACCGGCCAGAATGCCGCCCTTGGCTCGGCGGCGACAATGGGGACACCTGTACGCTGCGCATGAGCCGAGCGCTCAACTACGACGGCCCGTTTACTCCCCCCCCCTGTCCGCCGACGCCGCCCTTCGCCCGTTCCGCGCGCTTGCGCTCGTTGGGGTCGAGCAGGGCCTTGCGCAGGCGGATCGACTTCGGCGTCGCTTCGGCGCGTTCGTCGTCCTGGCTGCGGGCGCGGCGAGCGGCGATCGAATTGTCGCAGGTCAAGCGGCGTTCTCGCTCGGCCCTCAGTTCCGCTCGTAGACGAAATAGGAGTTGAAAGCGCCTTGGGCGCGGTCCAGAAGGCGATAGGAAGATCGCAGGGTGTCGTTGACGACGACCCAATTGGAATCCTGTTCGCATGAAAAGCGCTTCGAGGGGTCTGCGACGACGACGTAGCGCGGCTGGGCCGCCATCGTTTCGGCCAAGCGGCTCCGGCCGGCCCCGGGGAAGTCGCACAGCGTGTGAAACCAGTGAAAATAAGGAGTTGGCGGCGCCAAATCGGTCGCCAAATATATCCAGCCGCCGCGCGTGACGACGAACAGTCTGTCTGTCGGCTTGGGATGGGTCGCCTCGATCGTAGACGTCGCCTCGAGAATCGCCAGATCGTCCTTTGGCTTCAATCTATTCACCAGCGCCTCGCCGCGCAGCCGGGCCGCCATGAAAATGGTGGTCGCGCCGAAGATCGCCAGCACAACGGCGAGAGTGCGTCGGCTGCGTCCCTCGACGGCCGTGGTCAAGCCTGCGGCGGCCAGAAGCAGCAGCGGCGCGAACGCAGGCGTGAGGTAGTAAGGAGAAATGGCGTGCTGGACCAGGATCGAAAGGATCGTGGCGGCGAGCCAGATCGAAACCGATCCAATCGGAAAACGAGCCGCCAGGCGGCGCCATTTGGCGAGGGCGAAGATCGCCATGAGCGTGACGGGCAGGATCGGCAACAGCAGGACCAAGGAACGGCGAAATCCGTCCCAGAACGAAATGGCCTCCGTCGTGCTGTCGGGACGTCTCAAGGCGAGAACGACGACATCGGAGAAGAAGACGCCAAGATCGCCGCGCAGGGCGTAATAGATCACGAACCCGAGCGGCGCGACGCTGGCGCAAGCGAGGAACGCGGACGCCGCCTTGAGCCGCCGCCCTTTTACGGCGGGATCGCTTGCGATGATGATGAGCAGCGCGGTCGCCTCGAAGGCGGCGGTTTGCTTCACCGCGCAAGCCGCGCCGATCGCCAAACCCGCGAGCACGGCCTTTCTCATCGGCGGCTGTCGGGAAAGCGCGGCGAGGAAGGCGAGCAGCGTAAGCGCGCAAAGAAGGGCGTAAGCCGCGTCGCCGAATATTTCGAAGAGAACCGGGTAGACGATCGCACAGAGGACCGCGACCGCGCGATCATTGAACTCGCGGCAGAGCCGATAGAGCGAAGCAGCCGCGAGCGCCGTGGACAGGATCGCCGTCGCCCTCAGCGTCGCCAGACTGGCGCCCAGGAAAACCTGAACCGTCGCGAGGACGGCGAAGAACCCCGGCGCCTTGACGTCGAACGCGCCGACATACGGCGGCACGCCCTTGGTCCAGAGATGGGCGGTCTCCACGTAAAAGGCGTCGTCGGCGCCGTCGAGGGCGTAAAAGGGTATGTTCGTCAGCGCTGTCCAAGCCGCCAGAACGCCAAAGGCCACAAGCAAGGTCAGGACTTTTGGGCTCCTCGCGTCCGCCGCCGGACCAAGCCAAGTCGACCGGCCGAAAGTCCAAGACATGAAAGGCGCCCCAGAATCGCCCTTCAGGAGGATTGGCGATTTAGCGCTTCGCACCTTCTGACGGATTGATTAACCCGGCATGAAGGCGCGCTCGGCGGAAGGTCGGCTTCGCGCCGAAGGGCAAGCGGATCCGCGAATTTCGCGTCCGCCGTCCGGGCGCAAAATTCGTTCGCGTGGAAATCGCGCTTTCCGGAACGCGCCGTTTTCGCTCCGTCGGCCGGTTACGCCACGCCCTCCGCCGACGCCGACCTCGCCCGTTCCGCGCGCTTGCGCTCGTTCGGGTCGAGCAGGGCTTTGCGCAGGCGGATCGACTTCGGCGTCACTTCGACGAGCTCGTCGTCCTGGATGTAGGCGAGCGCCTTTTCCAGCGTCATCTGGATCGGCGGGGTCAGGCGCACCGCTTCGTCCTTCGAGTGGGTGCGGATGTTGGTGAGCTTCTTGCCCTTGAGCACGTTGACTTCGAGATCGTTGTCGCGCGTGTGCTGGCCGACGATCATGCCCTGATAGACCTTCCAGCCCGGCTCGATCATCATCGGTCCGCGGTCCTCGAGGTTCCACATCGCGTAGGCGACCGCCTCGCCCTTTTCGTTGGAGATCAGCACGCCGTTGCGCCGTCCCGCGATCTCGCCGCGCCAGGCGCCCCAGTCGTGGAACACCCGGTTCATGATCGCGGTGCCGCGGGTGTCGGTGAGCAGTTCGCCGAGGTAGCCGATCAGGCCGCGCGTCGGCGCGAGGAAGACGAGGCGCAGCCGGTCGCCGCCGGACGGGCGCATCTCCACCATCTCGCCCTTGCGCTCGCTCATCTTCTGCACCACGACGCCCGAATGCTCCTCGTCGACGTCGATGACGACTTCCTCGATCGGCTCCAGGAGCTCGCCCGTCGCTTCGTCGCGCTTAAAGAGCACCTTGGGGCGCGAAACGCCGAGCTCGAAGCCCTCGCGGCGCATCGTCTCGATGAGGATCGCGAGCTGCAACTCGCCGCGTCCCGAAACGACATAGGCGTCGGAATTGGGCGCGGCCTCGACGCGCAGCGCGACGTTGCCCTCCGCTTCCTTGAAGAGGCGGTCGCGAATGACGCGGCTCGTCACCTTGTCGCCCTCGGTGCCGGCGAGCGGGCTGTCGTTGACCGAAAAGGTCATCGACAGGGTGGGGGGGTCGATCGGCTGGGCGAGCAGCGGCTCGACCTCTTCCGGGCTGCACAGGGTGTCGGCGACGTTGAACTTTTCCAGGCCGGCGATGGCGACGATGTCGCCCGCCGAGGCTTCCTCGATCGGCGCGCGCTCGATGCCGCGGAACGCGAGGATCTTCGAAATCCGGCCGGTCTCGACGAGATGGCCGAGGCGGTCGAGCACCTTGACCGGCGCGTTGGCCTTGACCGCGCCGGAGAAGATGCGCCCGGTGACGATGCGGCCGAGGTAGGGGTTGGCCTCCAGGAGCGTGCCGAGCATGCGGAAGCCGCCGGCGCCGACCTTGGGCGCCTCGACGTGCTTGAGCACCAGATCGAACAGCGGCGCCATGTCCTCCTTGGGTCCGTCCGGCGAATCGGCCATCCAGCCCTGCTTGGCCGAGCCGTAGATGATCGGGAAGTCGAGCTGCTCGTCGGTGGCGTCGAGCGCGGCGAAGAGGTCGAAGCATTCGTTGACGACTTCGCTCGGCCGCGCGTCCGGCTTGTCGACCTTATTGACGCAGACGATCGGCTTCAAGCCGATCTTGAGCGCCTTGCCGACGACGAACTTGGTCTGCGGCATCGGCCCCTCGGCGGCGTCGACGAGCACGATCGCGCCGTCGACCATCGACAGGATGCGCTCGACCTCGCCGCCGAAATCGGCGTGGCCGGGCGTGTCGACGATGTTGACGCGCACGTCCTTCCACACCACCGAGGTCGCCTTGGCGAGAATGGTGATGCCGCGCTCGCGCTCGAGGTCGTTGGAATCCATCACCCGCTCGGCGACGCGCTGGTTTTCGCGGAACGCGCCCGATTGCTGCAGCAGGCGGTCGACCAGCGTCGTCTTGCCGTGGTCGACGTGGGCGATGATGGCGATGTTTCTCAACTTCATTGGGGTCCAGGCTTTCGGCGCGGCGCGAATCGGGAAAAGCGGCCGATGGGCCGCGCCTTCCCTCGATGGCGGACATGACGGGAGTGCGACGAAACGCACGCCCGCGCGGCCGTGCTTCCGAATTTGTGCGGTGCAATACACGAATCCCGAGGGGAAGGGAAGGGCGGCGTGCGCCCCAGCGCCCGGGGTTACCGGAATCTTAAGCGTCCGCCGCTAACGCTGGCGGGGCCGCAGTCCATCCGAACGAAGCCATGCCGCCCGCTCCTCCGCTCCTCCTCTCGCGGCGAATCGACTCCGCCGTCGCGCCGCTGCCGCGCGGCGCGCTGGATTCGTCGCTTGCCGAGGGGCGCGCGCGCCGCCTCTCGGGTGGCCGGATCGCGCCGCAGGCGCTTTGGGCCTTCGCGGCGATCGTTCTTGTCGCCGCGGCGGCGCAGGCGCGCTTCGGCGCCATCGCCGACGTCTCCTGGATGATCACCATCGGCGAAAGGTGGCTCGACGGCCAAACCCCTTACGTAGATTTCATCGAGACCAACCCACCGGCTTCGATTCTCCTTTACCTGCCTGCCGTCGCATTGGCGCGGGCGATCGGCGCCGCGCCCGAAATCGTCGTCGCCGCCTACGGTTTCGCCACGGTCGGCGCGGCCTTGGGGCTCAGCGCGGCGATCCTGCGCCGCGCCGGGCTTCTCGCCGAAGTCGGCGCAGTCGCGCTCGGCCTCGCGTTGGTGGCGTTCACGATCCTGCCGGGGCGCACGTTCGACGAACGCGATTTCTTCGTCGCGCTGTTTGGCCTTCCCTTTCTCGCGCTTTGCGCGGCGCGCGCCGTACGCGCGCCGGTCGATCGGCGCGTAGCGGCGCTCGTTGGCGTGTGCCTGGGCGCGATGGTCGCGATCAAGCCGCCCTATGCGCTGATCGCCGTCGCGCTGGCGCCGTATCTCGCCTCGCGCGTCGGCGTCGGGGCGCTGCTGCGCGCGATCGAATATTACGTGGCGGCGGCCTTCTTGGCGGCCTATGCGGCGCTGACGATCTGGCGTTTTCCCGCCTATGGCGCGGACGTCTTGCCGACCGTCGTCGCCGCCTATTTGCCGGTGCGCGAATCGATGCTGCAATTGCTCGCCAACGCCGGCGTCGTGGTCTGGGTCGCGCTCTTGGGCCTGCTCGCCGCCATCGCCGGCGCCCGCGTCCGCGAGCCCCTCATCGCGACGCCGGCGCTCGGTTCGCTCGGCGCCGCGGGGGCGTTCTTCGTCCAGGGCAAGGGATGGCTCTACCAGTTTTACCCGGCGCTCGCGCTCCTCGTCGTCGCGCTCGGCGCGGCGCTGGCGATGCGGCCGCTGACGCCGCGACGGATCGCCGCCGCGACAGGCGCGGCGGGGGCGACCGCGATTGGCGCGCTGCTGTTCCGCCTGCCGCCGATCGATTGCGCGATCGTCGCGGCGGCGGCGGCCCACCTCGCGCTCGGCGCGGCGGCGCCGCGGGCCGCGCCATCGCCGCGCGAACGCGTCGCGCAGCTCGCCGAAATGACCGCCGCCGCGTTGATCGGCGCGGCTTGCGCGCTCTATTGCGCTCCGGTCCCGGGCCCGGACGCCGCTTTCGTGCAGGCGGTCGCCGATCTCGGGCCCCATCCGCGCTTGGCGTCGGTCGGTGAGGGGTTGGGCATCGGATTCCCGCTCGTGCGGAACGTCGGCGGCGTCTGGGTCCAGCGCACCCAAGGCATGCTGATGACCGCCGGCGCGCGGCGTCTGATCGTCCTCGACCCGGGCGACCCGGCGCTCGCCGAGCGCCTCGCGCCGATCATCGCGCGCGACCGCGACATGGCGGCCGAGGACATCGAGCGCAACCGGCCGGACGGCGTTCTCGTCAGCAATCTCGGCCCGCGGTTCCACCGCTGGGCGATGAGCGATCCCAAGCTCGCCGCTGCGCTCGCCGACTATCGCTTCGTGACCGCGAGCGCCGTCAAGGATTGGCCGATCGATCTCTACGTTCGCGCCGACCTGATCGGCTTGCGCCCGACGCTTTCGGGAACCGGCGATTCGGGCCGCGCGCAATAGCGAGCGTCCGCCAGGGGGCTCGCGCCGGTCGACTTCGACGCGGCGTCCGCCGGCGTCTTCCGGGCGGAATTGAAGACCGACGTGCGGGGCCGATTGACGGCTTTTGGCGCAACGTGCACATTCGCCGCCGTTCGGACGCATAACGCCGAGGATGCGGCGGGGCCGACCCCATCCCCTTCAATCCAGCCCGGTCCTGGTGTTGCAATGTCGCGCTGTTGGCGTGTTATTCTGGCCTTCGTCGTTCTGGCCCCGCTCGCGCCGGCCTGGGGGCAGCAGCAACCGCCGCCGGCGGTCGGCGTCGTCAAGGTCGAGCGCAAGCCGGTCACCGAGACCAGCGAGTACCTCGGCCGCATTCAAGCGATCAATCGCGTCGACTTGTCGGCGCGCGTGACGGCGTTCCTCGAAAAGCGCCTGTTCACCGAGGGGAGCGAAGTCAAGCAAGGCGACCTGCTCTACCAGCTCGAACGCGGGCCGTTCGAGGCGGACGTGCAAGCCAAGCAGGCGGCGATCAAGCAGGTCGAGGCGCAGCTGCGCAACGCCGATTTGACGCTGAGTCGCGCTAGGGAATTGCTGCGCACCACCGCCGGCACGCAGGCCAACGTCGACGCCGCGGAGGCCAGCCAGCAGGCGCTGGCGGCGCAGTTGCTCGCCGCTCAGGCGCAGCTTCGCCAGTCGCAGATCAACCTGGATTATACGGAAATCCACGCGCCGATCGACGGCAAGATCGGCCGCACCGCGACGACCGAGGGCAACGTTGTCGGTCCGAGTTCCGGCGTGCTGTCGACGATCGTCAGCCAAGACCCGATGTACGTGGTCTTTTCCGTTCCCTCGAGAACGGCGCTCGAACTGAGACAGAAGATCGTCGAGGGCGGCGGCTTCGACGTGGTCAAGATCGGGGTCAAGCTGCCGGACGGCCGCCTTTACGGCGAGGTCGGCAAGCTCGACTTCATCAACAACACCGTGTCGACGGCAACTGACACGCTGCTGCTGCGCGGCGTCATCGCCAACCCGTCGATTCCCGGCGCGAAGCCCGCGGCCGGCCCGAACCGGGAGCTGCTCGACGGGGAGTTCGTCAATGTGCTGCTCGAGGGCGCGCAGCCGATCGAAGCGCTCGTCGTTCCGGGCGAGGCGGTGCTCACCGATCAGAGCGGCGATTACGTCTACGTCGTCGACGCGCAAGGCAAAGCGCAGCGTCAGGGCGTCAAGCTCGGCCAGTCCACGCCGACCTCGGCGGCGATCTCGAGCGGGTTGCAGGAGGGGCAACTGGTCATCGTCGAGGGATTGCAGCGCGTGCGCCCCGGCCAAACCGTCTCGGCCGGTCCGGCCGTCGCGACGTCGCCCGCCGCCGGTCCGAGCCGATGATCTCGTCGATCTTCGTCGATCGGCCGCGCCTGGCGATCGTCATCGCGATCGTGATCACGCTCGGCGGCCTGCTGGCGATGACCCGCATGCCGGTCGCGCAATACCCGGACATCGTGCCGCCGCAGGTGCAGGTCTCGGCGATTTTTCCCGGCGCCTCCGCCGAGGTGGTGGAATCGAGCGTCGCCCAGCCCTTGGAAGCGCAGATCATCGGCGTCGACAAGATGCTGTACATGAAGTCGACCAGCGGCGACGACGGCAGCTACAATCTCACCGTCAGCTTCGCGCTCGGCACCGACCCCGACCTTGACACGGTCGCCGTCGACAACCGCGTGCAGACCGCGCTGCCGCAGTTGCCGCAGGAAATCCAGCAGCAGGGCCTGACCGTCAGGAAGCGCTCGGCGGCGGTGTTGCAGTTCGTCGGCTTCTCCGGCGAGGAGGGCAAACAGGATACGCTGTTCGTCGCCAATTACGTCACCATCAACGTTCTCGACGAGCTTTCGCGCATCCGCGGCGTCGGCCAAGCGCTGCTGTTCGCGCGCCTCAACTACTCGATGCGCGTCTGGTTCGACGTGCAGCGGCTGATCAGCCTCAACCTGACGCCGGGCGACGTCGTCGACGCGCTGCGCGCGCAGAACGTCCAGGCGGCGGTCGGACGCATCGGCGCGCCGCCGATCGACAAGGATCAGCAGATCCAGATGAACGTCCAGACTCAGGGGCGCCTGACGACTCCCGAGCAGTTCGGCGACATCGTGCTGCGCGCCAATCCCGACGGGTCGATCCTTCATCTGCGCGACGTCGCGCGCGTCGAACTGGGCGCCCAGAACAACGACATCGACAGCCGCCTGGACGGCGAGCCGACCGTGGCGGCGGCGCTCTATCTGGCGCCCGGCGCCAACGCCGTGAGCACGGCGGCCCTCGTCAACGAGACGCTGACCAAGGTCAGCCAAAGATTTCCCAAGGGAATGAAGGCCAAGGTCGTGTTCGACTCCACGACCTTCGTCAACGACACGATCCGCGAGGTGATCAAGACGCTGAGCGAAGCGTTCGCGCTGGTCGTGCTGGTGGTCTTCCTGTTCATGGGCAATATGCGCGCCACCATCATTCCGGCGGTCGCGGTGCCGGTCAGCCTGATCGGGACGTTCATGGTCCTGCTGCCGATGGGCTACTCGGCCAATACGGTCTCGCTGCTGGCCCTGGTGCTGGCGATCGGCATCGTGGTCGACGACGCGATCGTGGTGGTCGAGAACGTCGAGCGCGTCATCGAGGAGGAGCCCGAGCTGACGACGGCCGAGGCCACCAAGAAGGCGATGCGCCAGATCACCGGCCCGGTCATCGCGATCACCTTGGTGCTGCTCTCGGTGTTCGTGCCGATCGCGTTCGTTCCGGGCCTGTCGGGCCTGCTGTTTCGTCAGTTCGCCGTCACCATCAGCGCGGCGATGCTGATCTCCGCCGTCAACGCCTTGACGTTGTCGCCGGCGCTGTGCGCGGTGTTCCTGCGTCATACCGGCCCGCGCCGCGGGTTCGTCGGCGGCGTCCTGCGCGGCATCGATTACGCCCGCGACGGCTACGCCGCGATCGTGCGGCGGCTGGTGCGGTTCGCTTTCGTCTCGCTCGCGGCAGTCGCGCTGTTCGGGCTCGGCGCCTACGGACTGGCGAAGATCACGCCCACCGGCTTCCTGCCGGAAGAGGACCAGGGCGCCTTCTTCATCGCGGTCCAATTGCCCAACGGCGCGTCGGCCTCGCGCACCTCCGAGGCGGTGCGCACGGTCGAGCAGTTGCTGAAGACGATCCCGCAAATCCAGAGCACCTTCTCCATATTGGGCTATTCGCTGCTCGACGCCGGCGCCGAATCCAACGCCGCGTTCATCGTCGCCCGCTTGAAGCCGTTCGAGGAGCGGCGGGGGGCGGCCGATTCGGCGCAAGCGGTCATCGGCCAGGTGTTTCAGCGGGCGGCGCAGATTCGCAGCGCCACCATCTTTCCTTTCAACCTGCCGCCGATCCTTGGGCTCTCCACCAGCGGCGGCTTCGAATACCAGCTCGAGGCGCTGGAGGGGCAGGACCCGGCGACGCTGGGAAGCGTGATGCAGGGCGTCGTCGCCGCCGCCAATCAGGATCCGAGATTGACGCGGGTGTTCTCGACCTTCACCGCGACCAACCCGTCCGTCTATCTCGACATCGATCGCGACAAGGCGCAGGCGCTCGGCCTGAGCATGAGCGACGTCTTTACCGCGCTGCAAGCGACGCTGGGCGGATACTACAGCGGCGACTTCAATCTTTACGGCCGCACCTGGCAGGTCAACATCGAGGGCGAGGCCGCCGATCGGCGCGACCCGTCGGCGCTGTGGCAGATTCAGGTCCGCAACAAGAACAACGAGATGGTGCCGCTGCGGTCGATCGCCGACGCGCGAGTGACGCTCGGGCCGCAGGTCATCGCCCGCTACAACAACTACCGGTCGGTGACGATCAACGGCGGGCCGGCGTCGAGCCAGTCCTCGGGAACCGCGCTGCAGGCGATGCAGGAGGTTTCGGACAAGACGCTGCCGCCGGGCTACGCCTTCGAATGGACCGGCACCGCCTATCAGGAACAGCAGGCGACGGGCCAGACCGGCGTGATCCTCGGCCTCGCGGTTCTGTTCGCCTATCTCTTCCTGGTGGCGCTCTACGAGAGCTGGGTGATCCCGATCCCGGTGCTGCTCTCGGTCGTCGTCGGCGTCGTCGGCTCGTTCGTCGGCCTGATAATCGCCGGCCGCGCGCTCGACCTCTACGCGCAGATCGGCCTGGTGGTGCTGATCGCGCTCGCGGCCAAGAACGGCATTCTGATCGTCGAGTTCGCCAAGGAGCAGCGCGAGCGGGGCCTCGACATCCGGGCGGCGGCGACGCTCGGCGCGCGCACGCGATTCCGCGCGGTGATGATGACCTCGTTCGCCTTCATCCTCGGGCTGGCGCCGCTCGTCGTCGCCCACGGCGCCGCCCAGCTCAGCCGCCGCGGCGTCGGCACCTCGGTCTTCGCCGGCATGCTGGCGGCGAGCACGATCGGAATCTTCGTCATCCCGATGCTGTACGTCGTCTTCCAAACGCTGCGCGAGTGGGGGCACGGGCGGCGCAAGGCCGGCGAACCGGCGCCGCCGCAATAGCAGAGCGCCCCCGGGCCCGGGCGGTGGCGGCCTTTCTCCCTTGGCGCTCCCCCGGGGGCTAACGGCGCGGCGCGGGAGCGACTTTCACTTTGGGGTCGGCATGATCGTGACGCCGCTCAGCTGGAAGTGTTCGCGCTGCTTGGTGTCGAGGTTCGTCGCGTCGCAGTCGATCGCCGTGATCGGGCCGCCCGCGCCGTTCGTCGTGAGATGGCAGTTTCCGCGCAAGCGGTTGTTTTCGAACTGCTCTTTGTCGGGCAGATCGACGCGCGAATCGTTGATGGCGATGACGTGGTCGGTCGGCGTCGGCTGGCTGATCTGATCGCCGAAAAAGAACACGACGCCTTGGGCCGTCGCGAAGGCGACGAACTCCTGCCCGTTCGTGCGCACCGCGTACATCGCCTGCGGTCCGCAAGCCAGCGGCTGGCCAAGGAATTGCGCGACGCAAGTTCCCTTCATCGAGACAAGCGATTTCGTGTCGGGCGTCTGCGCCGACGCGAGGACGGGCGAGCCCAGCGCCAAAGCGGCGGTTAAAACAACCAGTGGCCTATGCATTGGATCCCTCCTTTTGCCGCCGCGCGGCGAGCGAATCGACGTCGCGTTAGAAAAGCGCCTTCGTGAGGCGTTGCGAGGAGGGGCCTGGTGCCGGTTGCAGGAGTCGAACCCGCGACCAACGGTTTACAAAACCGCTGCTCTACCAACTGAGCTAAACCGGCTCGCCTCAAGCGGCGCAAAAGACGCCTGATGGCTAGCAGCGCGCCCGCGCGGAGGCAAGGGGCGCGTCGCGCCCGCTCTAGGCGACCGTCGCGCGCCACGGGCCGGCGACGGGGAACGCTTCGTCGCCGCCCGGCCAGGGCGGCATGGTGACGGCGACGAACGCCAACGGCGCGTCACCCTCGGCGCGGAATTGGAAATGGGTTCCGAGCGGTATCGTCAGGCAGAGGCCGGGCGCGGCGTCGACGACGCTTTCCGCTTCGCCCGAGCGACGCCAGATCCGCCCGCGGCCAGAGACGACGTACCAGATCTCCTCGACGGTGCGATGGGCGACGGCGTGCGAAACCGCGCCGGCCGGCAGCTCGAAATGCGCGAAGCTGCCGCCGGCGAGCGTCAGCAGCAGGCGCACGCTCGTGCCGTCGGGCGCGACGGCGTCGGGCCGCTCGCCGAGGGTCTTGGTCTCGAAAGGGCGCATGGACGAAGGTTCCGCGATTTCGCCGAGGGAACCTCGCTCCTCCGACGCCAACGCACAATCCCTCGACGCCGCCGCCGACAAGACTCTTTCGTGCGACTGGGAACTCGACAGATTCGCGCTTGTCGGCGGCTCGCGGCGAGGGCGGCTACGAGCTCACTTATAGCCTTGAGGGTCCGCCATGCATTTATCCCACTCCGCCTTGCGTGCGGCGCCATGAAGAGCTTTCTGGTCCATCACCCCGCTGCAATATTTGCCGTAATTGCAATTACCCGAATAACATCTACGAGATGCAGCAGACGCCGGCCCAGCGCATAAAGCCGCGAAGCCGAGTAAAACGAGACTGCATGCCGTTGCCGCAATTATCGTGTTTCGCATGAGATACCCCCCACTGCGTGCAGCCCATCCTGCACGCTCAGTGTTCGGCCGCGGATCGCTTTACCGAACCTCATCAACCCGGCGGTGAGAAGAGCTTGCATTCCAACAAGGAACGTCGCGCATCGAGCCGATATTATTGCGAACGCACAAACCCTTCGGAAAACGATCGCGTCATGAACACTTTTCAGTATTGCTCTTCGGTCGCCATGTATCAAGGGAATACATGCGCGGGGCGCGTCGGGCGCGCAACCCCGGCTTGCGCCCCGCCGACAAAGTTTTTGCGCGCCGCTCTCGGCCTGCTATGTAAGCGCGATGGACGCCTCGCTCGATCTCAGCCCCGAACAGACCCTCGAAGAATTCCGCGCCGCCGGCGCGCTGCTCGAGGGGCATTTCATCCTCTCCTCGGGACTGCGCTCGCCGGTGTTCCTGCAGAAGATGTTCGTCTTTCAGGACCCGGCGCGCACCGAGCGGCTGTGCCGCGCGCTCGCGCGCAAGGCGCGCGCGACGTTCGGGCCGATCGACATCGTCGCTTCGCCGGCGGTCGGCGGCATCGTTCCGGGCTACGAGACCGCGCGCTGGCTCGGCGCCAAGGCGATTTTCGTCGAGCGCGAGGACGGCGCCTTCAAGCTCAGGCGCGGCTTCACGATTCCGCCCGGCGCGCGGGTGCTGATGGTCGAGGACATCATCACCACCGGCCTTTCCTCGCGCGAGTGCCTGGCGGCGCTGCGCGAGCATCCCGGCCGGATCGTCGGCGCGGCGTGCCTGATCGACCGCTCGGGCGGCAAGGCGGACCTCGGCGTTCCCCGCATCGCGTTGGCGACGCTCGACATTCCCGCCTATCCCGCCGACGCGTTGCCGCCGGACCTGGCGGCCATTCCCCCGGTCAAGCCGGGAAGCCGCGGCCTGGCCGGAGCGCCCTGAGAGCATCCAACGAAGAAAGGACCATGCGATGGCCGCGCTGCGTCTGGGGGTCAACGTCGATCATGTCGCCACCGTGCGCAACGCGCGCGGCGGCGCGCTGCCCGATCCGGTGCGGGCGGCGCTGATCGCCATCGAAGCGGGCGCCGACGGCATCACCGCGCACTTGCGCGAAGATCGCCGCCACATCCACGACGACGACATGCAGCGCCTCAAGGCGGCGATTGCGAAGCCGCTCAATTTCGAGATGGCGGCGACCGAGCAGATGCTCGACATCGCGCTGCGCACCCGCCCGCACGCCTGCTGCCTGGTGCCGGAAAAGCGCACCGAACGCACCACCGAGGGCGGCCTCGACGTCATCGGCGGCCACGATTCGCTCAAGCCCTTCGTCGCCGAGCTGAATCGCGCCGGCATCCGCGTCTCGATGTTCGTCGAGCCGTCGGTCGACGCGCTGCGCGCCTGCGCCTCGCTCGGCGCTCCGGTGGTCGAACTGCACACCGGCGCCTGGTGCGACGCGCTGGCGCATGGCGATCGCGAGCGCGCGACATACGAATTCGGCCGCCTGCGGGTCGCCGCGGCGCAGACCGTCAAGCTCGGCCTGGAGTGCCACGCCGGCCACGGCCTCGATTACGACACCGCCCGCACGATCGCCGCGCTGCCGGAAATCGTCGAACTGAACATCGGCCATTTCCTCATCGGCGAGGCGATCTTCGTCGGCCTGGCGCAAACCGTCAGGGCGATGCGCGCGGCGATGGACGAGGGGCGCGCCGGCGGATGATCATCGGCATCGGCAGCGATCTTTGCGACATCCGCCGCGTCGAGGAGACGCTCGGACGGTTCGGCGAGCGCTTCCTCGCGCGCTGCTTCACCGACGTCGAACGCGCGCGCTCGGACCGCCGCGCCGGGCGCGCGGCGTCCTACGCCAAGCGCTTCGCCGCCAAGGAGGCCTGCGCCAAGGCGCTTGGCACCGGGCTGCGCCACGGCGTGTTCTGGCGCGACATGGGCGTGGTCAATCTGCCCTCGGGCAAGCCGACGATGCGCCTGACCGGCGGCGCCGCCGAGCGCCTCGCGCAAATCACTCCGCCCGGCGCCGACGCGTTCATCCACCTCACCATCACCGACGAAGGCCCGCTGGCGCAGGCTTTCGTCGTCATCGAGGCGCGGTGAGTCGTTGGCGTAGAGACGCGGGCGTCTTCGCCGCCCCTATGCGCCCTCTTTCGGCCCCGCGCGTCTCGCCGAAACGGTGCGGTACGCCCTCGGCGTCAGGCCGACGGATTTGCGGAATTGGCGGGTGAAGGCGGCCTGATCGGCGTAGCCGCAGTCCTGCGCGACCTGGCTGATCGGCGCGTCGGTGCGCCGCAGGCGATTGCACGCGCGTTCGATTCTCGCCCGCGTCAGATATTGTCCGGCGGAAAGGCCGAACAGGGCGCGGATGCGCTGATCGAACTGGAACGCCGACAGCCGCGCGCGCGCCGCGAGATCGGGGATGCGCAGGGAAGCGTCGAGGTGGTCGTCGATATAGGCGAGCGCCTGGGATAGCGCGGCGACGGCGGGTCGCGCGCCCGCCAAGTCGGAAATGTCCCGCGAAATTCCGGAAAGCCCGACGATCTTGCCGCGCCGATCGGACAACGGCTCCTTCCAGGTGAGGCACCAGCCTTCGCGGCCGCTGGGATAAAGATGCAATTCCAATCGTCCGGCGATCGCGACGCCGTCGCGCAACACGCGCCGGTCCTGATCGTAGTAGCTTTGGCCGAGCGGCGCGGGAAAGACCTCGCGCGCGGTCCGCCCGATCAGATCGGCCTTGCTGGCGAGACCGCAGCGCCGCACCAAGGTGTCGTTGACCGCGACGTAGCGGGCGTCTCGGTCCTTGAGGAAAAACACCGTATCGCCGACGCGGTCGAACAGCTCGTCGCCGAGAAACGGCCGGCCGAGCGCCGCGACAAGATTCTGACCAAGATCGACCGCGAGCTTCATGGTGAAGGATATTGTGCGGATTCCCGATTGTGCGCCAGCGATTCCAGCAAGACCGAGACGGCCGTCCGCGGCATCCTCGCCGCCCCCTAGCATCCGCCTTCGTCGCCGACGAACCCCAGGAGCGTCCGCCATGGCCTCGAACATCTTCGCCGGCGTGATTCCCGCGCTGATGACGCCGTGCCGGCCCGACCGCACGCCCGACTTCGACGCGCTCGTGCGCAAGGGGCGCGATCTCGTCGAAGCGGGCATGTCCGCGGTGGTCTATTGCGGCTCAATGGGCGACTGGCCGCTGCTGACCGACGAACAGCGGATGGAGGGCGTCGCGAGACTCGTCGAAGCGGGTCTTCCCGTCGTCGTCGGAACCGGCGCGCAGAACTCGCAGCGCGCGGCGGCGCTCGCCGCCCACGCCAAGAGCATCGGCGCGCAGGGCTTGATGATCATTCCGCGGGTGCTGTCGCGCGGAACCTCGCCGGCCGCCCAGCGGGCGCATTTCGCGGGCATCCTGGAAGCGGCGGTCGATCTGCCCTCGGTCATCTACAACAGCCCTTATTACGGCTTCGAAACGCGCGCCGAACTGTTCTTCGACTTGAGAAGCCGATATCCCCACCTCGTCGGCTTCAAGGAATTCGGCGGCGCCGGGTCGCTCAGCTACGCCGCCGAACACATCGCCGGCCGATCGTCCGAGATCACGCTGATGGTCGGCGTCGATACGCAGGTCTTCCATGGCTACGTCAATTGCGGCGCGAGCGGCGCCATCACCGGCATCGGCAACGTGCTGCCTTGGGAAGTGCTGCATCTGGTTTCGCTGTGCGAACGCGCCGCCTTGGGCGATGCGCAGGCGAGGCGGCGCGCGCTGGAGCTCGAAGGCGCCTTGAGCGTCCTGTCGAGCTTCGACGAAGGGACCGACCTCGTCCTTTATTTCAAGTATCTCATGGTGCTGGCGGGCGATCCCGAATACGCGTTGCATTTCAACGCATCCGACGAATTGAGCGTGAGCCAGAAGCGCTTCGCCGAGACGCAGTTCAGGCTTTTCAAGGCCTGGTGGGCCACCTGGCGCGGCGCCGAGGGCTAGGCGAATGCGCGTCGTCGACTCCCACACCGAGGGCGAACCCACCCGGCTCATCGTCGAGGGCGGGCCGCCGCTCGGCCGCGGCCCGCTCGCCGAGCGTCGCCAGCGCTTCGCCGAGGCGTACGATCATATCCGGCGACTCGCGGTCAACGAGCCGCGCGGCTTCGACGCCCTCGTCGGCGCGCTGCTGTGCGAGCCGGAAGATCCGAGCTGCGCGGCAGGGCTGATCTTCTTCAACAACGTCGGCTATCTCGGCATGTGCGGCCATGGGACGATCGGCGCGGCGGTGACGCTGGCCCATCTCGGCCGTATCGGCCTCGGCGAACATCGCTTCGAGACGCCGGTCGGGATCGTTCGCGTCGAATTGATCGACAAGAATCATGCGGTCGTCGAGAACGTCGAGAGCTACCGGCATTTGAAGGGCGTATCCGTCGACATCGACGGCCTGGGCGTCGTCACCGGCGACGTCGCCTGGGGCGGCAACTGGTTCTTCCTGACTGAGGCCTCGCCCTGTCCGTTGCTCGTCGGCGGCATCGAAATGCTGACCCAGGCGGCGCGCGACATGCGGCTCGCGCTCGCCTCGAAAGGGGTAAGCGGCGCGGACGGTGCGGAAATCGACCATGTCGAAATCTTCGGCTCTGCGCACGCGCGCGACGCGAACAGCCGCAACTTCGTTCTTTGCCCCGGCGACGCCTACGATCGCTCGCCGTGCGGCACCGGAACCAGCGCCAAGCTCGCCTGCCTCGCCGCGGACGGCAAGCTTTCGCCGGGTGAGCGCTGGGTTCAGGAGAGCGTCATCGGCAGCCGCTTCGAGGCGAGCTATCGGCCGAGCGGGGCGGGGCGCATCATCCCTCGCATCGGCGGTCGAGCGTACATCTGCAGCGAGGCGAACCTTTACGAAGATCCAGCGGACCCGTTCCGCTACGGCGTCGGCTGGCGCAGCGCGACGGCGTAGGCGAGCTCAATCGGCGCTGCGGATGAAGGAATGAGAATGTCTTGAGGGCGCCGTCCTCAGGTTGAACCGGATCTTCGCCGTCATCGCGAGCGAAGCGTGGCGATCCAGAGATCGTGACCCCTGCTTATGAATCCGCCGAACGCGCTCGGGGCCGTCGTGACCGGCGCGAACGCTGACGCCCATCGCCTCGATCGCTGGATTGCTTCGCTTCGCTCGCAATGACGGGGCGCGCTCTAATTCGCCCGCCGCCACGTCATCTTGATCGAGCCCAAGGAGCGGGCCGGCTGGCGATTCTCGACGGTCAATTCATCGCCGCTCACTGCGACCACCCGTTTTTCATCGCGCCCGGCGGCCCCGGCGCGGCTGCTGGCGTCGATGTGCATCGTCATCGTGCTGTCGGCGGCGTCGAGCGTGTAGGCGCCGAAATAGGAAATGCTGCGCGCGCCGCCGTCGCTGACCACGATGATCGAATAGTCGCCGCCGGCGTCGAGAAACATCGAGCCTTGCGGATGGACGCCGTATGGCTGGGCGTCGCCGACGCTGATCGAGACCAGCCGCCAATGGCCGACCAACTGCTCCTCGAGCGATTTTGCCTGCGTTTGCGCGAACGACGGCGCGGCAATCGCGGCGAGCAGGACAAGCGACGACAAGCAGGCGGCGACGCCGCGGGCGTTCTTCCTCATCATCCGCGCTCCCTTCGACTGGCGCCGGCGCCCTGCGCGACGAAAGTGCGCGGCATTATAGGTTGCAACGCCGCCTTGGCGCCAGAGCCTTATGAGCCGATCTTGGACGAGCCGCGCCGATCCGACGTCCCCGAATTGGCTTTTGTCGCGCCGCCGCCTTCGCTATTGTAGCGAGGTTGGGCCCGTCGGAGCGTCGTTGCGGGTCGACCGCGCGAGGACGAGAGGGGGAAATCGATGCGCTTGCTTCGCTTCGCCGTCGCCTTGATCGCGCTCGCAGTCGGCGTGGGCGCAAGCCGCGCCCAGCTCATCCCCGAGACCGCGGCGCCCGAGGCGACCACCGGCAATCCGAGCCTGGCGCCGCTCAAATGGGCCGGCCTGCTGGTCATCCCGACGCCGACGCAAAAGGATCCCAAGTCGATCGTCGAATGCACCGCTCAATTCATCGCGCCGAGCGTGCTGCTGACCGCGGCCCATTGCATCAAGGACCTCGTCGGCAATCCCTCGGGCCCGTGGCCCGACGTCGCCAAGGGGACGTTCTGGCTGCAGTACCAGAACCAGGAAGGCACGCCTTACAAGATCTTGTGCGCGGCGGCTAATTCGCTTTGGAAGCTGCCGGCGAACTACGCCTCGATGAAGCCGGCGGACAAGAACGACGCGCAGCGGACCGCCTTTCAGCACGATTACGCGATGATCCTGGTGGACGGCTCCAGCATCACCGGCGTGATGCCCTACGGACTCGATTGGAAAGGGAAGGTCGGCTACGTGACCCGGGTCGGCTACGCCGGCGACATCCTCGACGGCCAGATCATTCAGAAGTCAGGCGGCGCGTTGTTCTTCGCCGACGCGATTCCGATGCTGCCGAAATCCTATCCGAACATCGTGGTGCAATGGGCGCCGATCACCGACCTCACCGAAGGCACCAGCGGCGGCGCCTGGATCGCCAATTTCAGCACCAAAGAAGGCGACAACAACAATATCCTGGTGGCGGTGACCTCCTTCCAGTTCAACGCCTATCCGGGCGGCGAGGGCGCGGCCTATCTGACGGCGGCGGAATTCAACCCGCTGCTCGCCTACGTCTCGAACGGCTGCAAGTGAGCGCGGCGCTCATGTCGCGGCGTAGGATTTTTCTTCGACAATCCGCGCGCCGCTGAGGACGTTGATCTGCTTCTTCAAGTCGGCGCGTTTGTCGTTGTTCTTGTAAACGGCGCGCGCCAGCGCGATGAATCGCGGCCCGAAATCGCCGAGCGCCTCGCATTGCCGGATGGCGTCTTCGATGTCCCAGAGGGTCTCGTTGATCGCCTTCAGCTGCGCCTCGAGCGCGGCGAGCGCCGGAAAGGAGCGATGCAGACTCGAGCGCGCCGGTTCGAGCGCGGCCGACTCGCGCGCGATGTTGGCGCGCTTGGCGGGGTCGGCGACGCGTTCGCTCTTGATATCGAGAATTGTCACCCGATCGATCAGGTCGCCCGCGCCGATCTCGACGAGGATGGGTTCCGGCGCCGCGCCGTCGAACGTCATGCTTGCAATCTTTCGCTTTGCCACTTTCGGCTCGAGCGCATCTCGAGGATGGCGGAACCGGTCGTGTGAGAAAATATCCACTCTGAACCGAGCCGAAGCAAGGCCGCAGTTTCCCTTTGACGAACGCCGAGCGCGCGACGGCGTCGTTTGGCGACCCGCCGGCGCATTATGTCACACGAGCGCGGCGGCGGCGTCGAAATTCGCGGCCTGTGTCCTCTCCAGCAAGTCTCGGGCGGAACGAACGACCGAAGCCGTGCTCAGGTCGGTCATGTAGCTCGTTCGATATCCGTCGGCTTTGGACGACGCCTCATAATCGCGAAAACCCTTCGGGCCCCTGGCGACGGCGGTTCGCTCCCCCCAAGGGCCGTACCGCCGCTCGTCGGAGGGCCCGAACAGGCCGAGCGTCGCAGCTCCAGAGGCGGCCGACAGATGCATCAGACCCGAGTCGTTGCCGATGAAGAGCCGGACCCGTTTGAAGCAGGCGTAGGTGGTCAGCAGGTCCAATCCCACGAGGTCGATCAACTGAGATGGCGGGAGGGCGGAGCGGATGGGTTCGCAAGATGGGCCCTCCTGGGGGCCGCCCGTCAACAGCGCCCGTCCGCCTGCGAGCGGTCCGCCTGGACCGAGCAACTCGACCGCCGCCTGAGCGAAGCGTTCGGCGGGCCATGTCTTGGCCGGCCATGTGGCGGTCGGCGCGATCGCGAGGATGGGTCCTCCAGGACCGATGAGCTTGTCGGCGCGCGCCTCGGTGGCCGCGGACGTGTAGAGGAAGGGGGAGGGGGGATGATCGAGGCAGCCGATCGTCCGCGCGGCCTCCTGCACCTTGTGCAGCGGCGGCGAGCCGGGGGATGGATGGATCGCGCGATAGACGAACCTGCGCTTGGCCCAAAGCACGTAAGCCAGGCCGGATCCGCGCATGTCGATCACGGCCTTCCAGCGGCGGCCCGCCACCTGTCGCCAGAGATCCAGCCAGTGCAGCGAACGCCGCCTCTTGCGAATGGCGATCAGCTGTTCGAGGCGCGGCGTGTCCGCAAACAGCGAAACCGCAGCCGGACCCGCCGCAACGGTGAAGCAGGCTTCCGGCTCGCGCTCGACGAAACGGCGCAGCAGCCCGGACGTCAGCGCCGCGTCGCCGATGGAACCGCCGGTGATGAACAGCACCCGATCGCTGGAACGGCCCATGCCGTACGCCTCGCCTTCACGTTGCAGAGCGCCGGCTCGTGGTCACCGGGCGGGCGCCGCCTGGACCGGCGTATCGCACCGGAGCGCCGCCGATGGCAAGCCCGGGCCTCTTTGCCGACCGCCGCGACCGTCGTCGATGCGCGCCGCGGCGGCCAAACGCCGCGCCGGCGAGGACAGGGCCTCGCTCTGCTCACTGAATGCTGAAATTGACGGTCGTGGCGGTGCGAAAGAAGCCGTCCGGCGGCGGCGGCGCGCGAACCGCCGCCATCATCGCCTCGACCGCGCCGTCGAGCGCGGCGCTGCCCGAGGAACGCGTGATCGCGTAGCCGACGATCTCGCCCGACGGGCCGACGGTGAAAGCGACGCCGACCGAACCGGTGACGCCCGCCGCGCGGGCCGCGGGCGGATAGATCTTGTGCCGGTTGATCTCGGCCGAAAGCAAGGCCGCGTAGGACGCGCGCGAGGCGGCGTTCGCCGCGGCTCGCGCTTGCTCGGCGCCGAGCCGCTCGGCTTGCTGGGCGGCCTGCGCCTTGCGCCGCCGCTCCGCCGCTTCCACCTGCAGGCGGCGCCGTTCCTGCAATTCGGTCGGCGTCGGCCGATCGACCTTTTGCTCGACGACGACGGGCGGTTTCGGCGTCGCGACGGGCTGAGGTTCGGGCGTCGCCACAGGGAGCGGAACCGCCTGCGGCGCTTCGACCAGCGGGGCCGGCGCGGCGAGCTCGGGCGCCGCCTGGGCGGTCGGCGGCGGAGGAGGAGGGGGCGGAACCTCGGCCGGCTTCACTTCGTCGAGCGCTTGCTTCTCTTCGGGGGCGTCGCCTTGCGCCACCAGCGTCACCTCGATCGCGTCGATCGGCGAAGCCGGCAGGACGCGCGCGGCGACGAAGGCCGCCGCCGCCACATGCAGAGCGAGCGCGAGGACGAGCGCCGCCGGCCGCAGCCAGAGCGGCCTGACCGCCCATTCCGCCGCCGCCCGCGCGGCGTCCGGCGGCGCCGACGCGATCGCGCTCGCCTGGCTCACGGTTGGGCCTCCGCTCGGCTCTCCGGCGCCTTTTCGGCGCTCTTCGGCCCGGTGACGATGGCGATATGGGTGATGCCGTTGGTCGCCAGCCGATCCATGATCGCGACGACGTCGCCATAGGCGGCGTCCTTGTCGCCGCGCAGGTGGACGGAGCGCGTGCGATCGTCGCCGAGCTTGGCCTCGACCGCCTCGACCAACTGGTCGGGGGAGATTTCGTCCGCCCCGAGCGACAGCTTGCCGTCCTTGCCGACCGTGACGACGACGGGCTCTTTGGGATCGAGCGGCCGCGCCGCGTTCGCCTGCGGCAGATCGACCTTCACGCCGGCGGCGAGCAAGGGCGCCGTGACCATGAAGATGATCAACAGCACCAGCATCACGTCGACCAGCGGCGTCACGTTGATGTCGGCCTGCGGCTGATAGAGCCCCTCGCCCGAGGCTTTGTTGCGGGTCGGAAAGGCCATTACGCGGCGTCCTGTTTGGATTGGCGCTCGCTCGTCGTCGCGAACTGCACGGCGCGATCTTCGATGAGATGCGACAGCTTGACGCCGACGCGCGAAAACGCCGCGCCGATGCGGTTGTAGCCGATCGAGGCGGGGATGGCGGCGGCGAGGCCGTAGGCGGTCGCGGCGAGCGCTTCGGCGATGCCCGGCGCGACGACGGCGAGGCTGGTGTCCTTGGCCATGGCGATGCCGGCAAAACTCGTCATGATGCCCCAGACCGTGCCGAACAGGCCGACGAACGGCGCGACCGAGGAGATCACCGCCAGATTGGGCAGCCCGCCCTCGGCGCGCATCAGCAGTTCGCGTCCCGCCCGGCTCATCGTCTCGGCGACGCGCTGGCGTTTTTCGCCGACGCTTTCGCCGATCACGGCGAGGCGCGCGGCGCTGCGTCCGGCCGCCTCGATCGGCGCCAGCAGCGGCGAGGACGCGCCCGCGCGCGCCGCCCGCAGCGCGCGGGCGAGCCTGACGACGGTGAAGACGCCCTCGACGATCAGGATCCAGCACCACAGCGAGGCGAGCAGCAAGACCGCCATCACCGCTTTGCCGACGGGGCCGGCTTGCAAGAACATGCCCACGGGGGAAAGCGACAAGCCGTCCATCTCGGTTCCTTCTCGAATTCGGTTTCGCTGAATTGCTTACGCCAAGGGGTGGCGGGTTTGAAAGGGCAGGCGTCGCGGCGGGGGAGAGAATGCCCCCCGCCGCGTCGCAAGCGGCTCAGAAACTGACCTTGACGCCGCCGAGGAATGTGCGCGGCGCGCCGGCGTCGATCGTGCCGGAGTTGAGGAGGCTCTGCGCCGTGCTTCCTTGCATGTCGGTGATCGCCCCCGCTTGCGAAGCGATGTAGACCTTGTCGAAGACGTTGTTCACGCTGAAGAACAAGCTCACCGACTTGATCGGCGAGTTGGTAAAGTCGCGGGTATAATGCATGTTCACATTGACGAGACCCGCGGCGGGCGCGTTGGTGAGATTGGCGTTGTCCATGGTGTAGGCGCCGCGATAGACATATTCGACATATGCGCCGAGGCCCTTAAACGCGCCATAGGGCTGATCGTAGCCGAGGCGGGCGGCGAGTTGGTTCAACGGCACGTCGGGGATTTTGTTGCCGGCGCGATTGACCAGCTGGCCAGCGCCGGTTCCCGTGGCGGGATAGATCATATCCATGAATTTGGTGAAGTACTGGTCGTCGAGCGTATACATGCCGGTGAGGCGCCACCCGTCGAAAGGCTGATATTCGGCCGAGGTCTCCAGGCCGCGATGGATCGATTCTGGCGCATTGACGTAGTAGGTGACTCCAGTGCCTTCGACCTGCGGCAGTTGCTCGTCGTGGAACCATTCGTTGAAGGCCGTGGCGTGGGCCGAAAACTTCGTGCCTGCTGGCGTCCAATCCAAGCCGGCGTCGATTCCCTGGTCGGTTTGCGTCTTGAGGTTGGTGTTGTCGCCGGTGCCCGACGCGACTGTGAAAAGCTGCCCGAAATACGGCGTGCCGAAGCCGGTGTCGTAGCGCACGCGCGCCTGCCAATCGGGATTGAAGCGATAGATCAAGCTCACTTCCGGCGCCGTGTCCCACATTTTGCGCGAGGCGGTGACGAGGACGTTCTCGGCCGCGATTTTGCCGTGACTTGTGGAGGTTATGCCAGCCAAAGTTGTGTTGGAGCCGTTTAAGTCCGTCAAAGTCGTGGAGAAGCCGACGACGGCGGTCAGATGGTTGGTCAGCGCAATTTCCTCGCGCTCCTTGACGCCGGTGTCGGACTGGAAGCCGACCAAACTAGACGTCGCCGGGCCCAACGCGCCGTTGCCGTAGGCATTGGGGACGTCAAAATAGGAAATCGTGTTCGCGTGAACGTTGTCGTAGAAAAAATCGAGATAATGCGTCGCGGCCAAGCCGAAAATCGGCAGATGACTGGCGAGGCCCGTGTCGAAGTTCAATCCGTCGGTCGGCCCGACCGTCTGCTCGTTGGGGACGGTCGGCTGACGATTGTAGGTGTCGTCGACGACGAGTTGCGTGCGCCAAGTGGTGAAGGCGTCGAAGTCGTGCTCGTAGCGCAGGCCGACGATGTCGCGGGTGTCGTCGCGGTGCATTCCCAACATATCGCTGCTTTGCGGCCCGGCGGCCAAGCTGGGGAGGGGACCGGTCGGAATTGGCGAGCCGCCGACCACGGCGCAACCGGGCGCCGATGTCGTCGTCACGCAGCCCTTTTGATAGGGGTTGGTGTAGAATTCGGCTTGCGTCAGGCGATTGGCCATCTCGGTGTCGACGTCATTGTGAACGACCTTCACGGTGAAGCGATCGGTCGCGGTCGGCGACCACGTGCCGAGGAAATTCACCAACGGCATGACGTAAGCGGTGTGATAGTCGAAACCGTCGCCGCGCACGTCGGAGGCGAACAGCGACAGGTCGAAATCGCCGACTTTCTTGCCCGCGATCACGTAGTTGTTGAGGTAGCCGAAGCTGCCGACTTGTGAACCGATTTCGGCGCCGTCGATTTCGGCGCCGGTCCGCATGCGAAAATCGATGGCGCCGCCGATGGCGTAATTGCCGAACATCGCCGAGGACGGGCCGCGCATCACGTCGATCGCGCCATAGGCGTTCGGGTCGGTGATGTCGGTGCGCGAATTGCCGCCGTCGGCGGTGGTCACGGGAAAGCCGTCCTCGAGCAAGACGATGTTGCGGATGCCGTAGGGATAGCTGGCGTTGGAGCCGCGAATCGAAATCTCCATGTCGCGCGGCCCGTTGCCCTGCGTGACGGTGACGCCGGGGGTGTAATCGAGCACGTCGCCGACCGTGAACAGCGGCGAGGCGCTGAGATTGCTCATGTCGACCGTCGTCACGGTTTGCCCCGTGGGTTCGCGATAGGCGGGCGGGACGCCGGGCGCGGGCGTGGCGCCGGGCGTCGCGGCGGCGGGCGCTTGGGTCACGACGTCGACGTCCGGCAACGCCTGTTGCGCCAGCGCCGAGGAGGAGGCGAGGACAAGGGCGACGACGCCGGCGGAGGCGCTGTTTAACAAATTCGAACGGAACATGGTCACTCTCTGCTTTTTCGTTTGCGGGCGCGCGGCCCGGGAAGAATGAGGCGGCCGGATCGGCTGCGTTCAATCGGTTAGGAGAAGAAGGGGGTTCGCTCGGTCAGGACCAACGGACGAGCCGAGCGGGGCTCACGCCCATTTCTTGCGCCACCAGCGGACGAGGCCGGTGAACGACAACAACACGGCGGCGACCGAGAAGACGTCGTTCACCCATTTCCATTGCGACCAGAAGATCGTGCCCATGTGGGCGCGCAGGAACCAGGTGAACAACGGAACGCCCGGCTCGTTCGGCGCCTTGACGACGAACTTGTCGACTATCCCGCCATCCGCGTCGGTGACGAGCAGCTTGTCGGTGGTCTTCCAGGCGAACTTGTCGCTCAGGCGCGTGACGTCGGTGGGCATGTACATGTTGGCCATCGAGTCCATGTCGCCCATGCCACCCATGTGATGGGCGTGGTCCATCGGCTTGGAACGATCCATTCCGGCCATGGCGCCGCCGGCGCCGCCTTCGCCGTTCTGCGGGCGTCCGTGACGATGCTCCCCCACCATCGCCATCGCCATCATCGAGTATTGATCGCCGACGTCGATCTGGTGGAAGCTGAGATCGGCGTCGCGGATCAGCGAGGGACCGGCCATGCCGTTGGGGACCAGGACCTTGTCGTCGAGCCTGCGCAGCCGCCCGGCGTTTTGCAGCGGCTTGCCGTCGGCGCCTTTTTCGAGAGCCCAAGTCTTGCCGCCGTCGAGGCTGGTGAACAGCCCGATGCGGTTGCCGATGGTGAGGGCGTCCGGCTTGCCCGGATAGGCGACGATCGAGTCGATCCAGTCATCCCAGGAATGGATCGCGAAGATCGGCGTGAGGAAGGCCTGGGGCATGCGAATGCCGCGCATCCAGTTGCCCAGTTCCCGGGCGTGGCCGACCAGAACGCCGCTCACCGACAAGTAGACGATCATCAACACGGAAACGACGCCGAGCGTGACGCTGTGCACGCGGAACAACCACAACACCGTCGCCTTCTTGGCCACCTTGGACGTTCTCGGCCGCTCCTTGCGCCTGGCCTGACGCCGCCACCATTTCGGCAGCGCCCAGAACAGCACGCCGGTGATCGGCAGCACGACCATGGCGACGCCGCCGACGTCGCTCATCAGAACCGACGAGAAGGGATCGACGACGCCCTTGCCGAAATGGAGCTCGCGCATGAAACGATTGAGCGTGATGTCGGCGGGACGCGCCTCGGGGCCCGGCGGCGCCAGTTCGATCGGCGTCGCCGTCGCCGGATCGTCGGTCTTGAAGCGGAAGACCCGCGAATGATCGACGACCGCGATCATCTCGTCCGGCGCGGCGCCGACCGCGAGCGAAGTCACGGTTTCCCCGCGCAGCGCCGCCTGACGCGCGCTGGCGCCGCCGTCTTCGGAGAGATAGACGCCGTCGTCGGCGGCGAACCACAATCGCTTCCAGCCGAGCGCGCCGTCGGGCTCGATGGCGAGAATCTGGGGACGATCGCCGTTCGCGAACGCCGCCGCCTGCCACGTTTCGCCCGCGTCGCGCGAGACCCACAGGCCGCGCGGGCCCCCGGCGACTTCATGCGAGCGATCGCCGGGATCGATCTGCAACAGGCGGACGAGGCCGAGCTTCGCGCTTTGTTCGAGCGCGGGCGTCGTCAGCCATGACGGCGTCAGGGTCTGGTTTTGCCAGCGCCACGAGTCGTGATCGAGGAAGAAGCCGGTCAGGCCGAGAACCGCGAGCCACAGCGCGGCGAACAGGCCGATCCATTTGTGGATGAAGAACGACCAGCGATAGAGCGCCGAGACTCCGCTCTTCGCCGCGCCGCGCGCGGGGAGAGCCGAAATCTCGCCGTCGATCGCTGCCGCGTCGTATGCGGCGTCCAACGCCGTGCCGGACACGGGCGCCGGGCGGGCGCCGCGGCGAAGAAAAGAGCCTGAGAAGGCCATGGGGTGCTCTCTTGTTTCGAGATTTCGGCTCGCCCCGAATCGTCCCCCATGAACCAAGGCGGCCCCGTCGAAGCGGCTCGGCGCCGATCGATCGCGGACTTCGTCGCTTTCGGCGGGTCGCCGCTGAAAGCTCGGGTTCAGGAAGGGAATTCGGGCGTTTTCGCGTGATCCGGGCTGACTGCGCCCGGCAATCGGCCGCGCGGGCTGTCGGCGCGAACGAATCCGGGCGGCTCGAGCCGCCGGCTTTTAGGGATCAGGCGAAGGACGGAGGGGCGCGGGCCTGTCGATGCGAAGCCTCGGGGCGCTGTCGCGCGCGGGGGCGCAGACGACGCTCCACGCGATCGGCGCATGCCGCTCGGCGGGCCTGGCGGCCGGGGCCGGCGGGGGCGCCAGCGGCGCTACGCCCGAATGGGCGAATTGGCACAGCGGGCAGCAGTCGTGATGGGAAGAAGCGGGCGCGGCGGGATCGGACGTCGGCGCGGACGAATTGTCGATGTGGGCGCAGATCGCCGCCGCCGCCAGCGGGTCGGCCGCTTGCGTCATCGCCCAGATCGCCCCGATCGGCGCAAAGATCTGCACCATCAAGGCGATCAGGAAGATCGGTAGGATCGACCGGACCCGCCGACGCGCCAACGCAATTCCCCCACGGAAAAGTCTGAAAAAAGCCTTAACGTGACAGTGGCTTGGGAGTCGAGGCGTTTACGCAGCGATTTTGCGGGGTTGATTAGCGACGAAGTGTCGCAGGGGGGAGCGGGCGACGGCGGTCGGGAAATTGCGTAGCGGCGCCAAGATGTGGTGGCCGGGCGGCGGGGAGCGGCGGCTAGGAAGCGCGTTGCGTTCGCATGGAGTCGTCGTTGCGAGGAGCGAAGCGACGAAGAAATCCAGGGGGGCGAAGGGCGCCGTTCTATGATCCCTAGTGGTCAAAATCCGACGCTTAGTTCCCGCGCCGACCGCCCGGGGTTCGACCCATGCGGGACGTCGAGATTGTCGGTCGCAATGTCGGAATTTGTGAAGGGAGGGGAAGGGCAGCTTTGGGCAATGGAAATGTCGAAGCGGTCGTTCGCTCCTGCGTAGCGTCACGACAGCTCTCGACCGAGGCTGTGTGAAAACTGTTTTGTTCCACGAACGTCCCAGATTCATTACGAGTCCGGGTGGCGAACAAACACAGTCTTCGCCTGAGTTTTCGTACAGCCTCGACCCGAAGCGGAAGTCCGCAGTCGGCCGTCCATGAGCGCCCTCGACCCCTATTGCGACGATCCGAGTCGGGTGACAAGCGTTTGGTTTGGACCACGACCTGCTCCACGCCTCATCGCCTTAACGCGCATTAGCTCGGCGCGTCGCGGCGGCCGTGCGGGGGCGGGGCGCGGGTCCGCCGACGGAGGCGGGGTTCAGGCCCGGTTCGGGTTGCCAGACCGTAAGATTGAACCGCTGAGCAACCCTGTTCAGCGAGAGGAAAGACATGCTGAGCGTCACTTGCCGAGGTTCGGCTCGATAATCGCGTGTCAACTGGAGGATTCGATGAAAAAGCTTTCGGCTGCGCTACTCGGAGTTGTGATTGTTTCCACCGTCCTATCGTCGGCTGCGCCTGCGTTCGCGTTGGGCGGCTGCGGTCCGAACTTCCATCGCAATTGGGCGGGCCAATGCGTTTGGGGCGGTCAAAACCAAGCCTGGTGCCTGCGACACACTGGCCATCCAGCCGTTCGCGCTCCCAATGGGGAGATGATTTGCTATCGATGAGGCGTTTGCCTTCGGCGCCGCCCAGCGCGTGGGCGCCGCCGAAGGCGTCCTCGCCTCCATGTCCGAAGTGATTTTTGCGTGCATTCGATTTGACGCACCTGAAATCGAATGCGCGCAAACACTTACCGCTTGGAAGTCGTCGACCGGCGAGTCGACCGAGACACCCACTTGGGTGAACCGACATTCGCCGGATGAACGTTGGCTGGATTTTAGTCCGAAAAGTTCGCCGCCGAACGACCGCAATCCACAGCGGCCTTCCGAAAAGGGCGCCAAGCGTTTGATTTTGACCACTCGGCCGCTCCGCTTCTGTTGAGACCGGACACATGACTGACGCGTGTTCAGGGACAGCGCGACCCGCGATCGCGCCGACAGCGCGCGCCGCCCACCGGCCCGCCGCGACATTTTCTTCCTGAACACCGGAAGCAGCGGTAGCCTGAAATCAAACGCCGGCGAGGGCCGTCGTTGCGGGCGCGCCCGCGGCGGGCGCGGGCAATGCGAGGGCGAGATGGCTTTGGGCGGATTGGTCGCGGCCTTCGTCGCGAGCCCGGGCGCGGCGCGGCGGAACGAATCCGGATTTGCACATTGTCGCCGCAGTTTAGCCTTGATTTCTGCACTTTCGCTCGAAATGGCGAATTTGCTTGCAACCTCTTGATTTCATTGGAAACCGCCAAGGAATTTGCTTGGAATTTCTTTGGAAAAGTTTGGAGAGGTTTGGAAGTTCTTTGGAAAAGCTTGGAAATCCTTGGAAAAATTTGGCCGCCGAGGCGGCGTTTCGGCTCGGGCGGACGATCGACGCCTTCGGCCGTCGGCCTCAGGCGCCCCGCGCGGCCTCGGCGAGCGCGCGCCACCATTTCTCGTCCCAGTTCCAGCTCGCCGCCGGGGAGGGCGAGGGCAGCAGCCAGAGGCGGGTCGCGCCGATCGTCTGCTTCTGCTCGCCGAGTTGCGCGTCGCCGTTGAGGAAGCGGCGGCCCGCGTTCAGGCTGGTGAAGGCGAGAAAGCGCGGCTGGGCGCGCGCGATCTTTGCCGCCATCGCGTCGCAGGCCGCGCGGCCGAGCGCGTCCGCGGGCAGTTGCTTGTCCATGCCGCTGACGGTCTTGGCGATGTCGGTGAGGCCGACGCCGAAGTTCGGCAGCAGCGCGAACTCCGAGAAATGGAGCAGCCGCGGCGTCAGGCCGACCGCGTAGAGCGTGCGCCAGAACTTGTTCTGGGGATGGGCGTAATAGCAGCGGCGCGCCGCCGAGACGGTTCCCGCCGCGGTGCCGCAGAAGACGAGCTTGAGGCCGGGCGCCAGCACGTCGGGCAGGATCGGCGTCTCGGCCATGCGCGCCTCAGATCGTCTGGTTGTAGGCGCCGACTTCCGGGTTCTCGCGAAGCACGGCGTCGACGGCGTGGAACATTTCGCGCATCCGCGCTTCCGAAACCGGGCTCTCGACGACGACCACCAGTTCGGGCTTGTTGGAGGAGGCGCGCACCAGGCCCCAGGTTCCGTCCTCGACCGTGACACGCACGCCGTTGACCGTGACGAGGTCGCGAATCGGCTGGCCGGTCAGAAGCGCGCCCGCGGCCTGCATCGCGCGAAACCGCGCGACGACGCGCTCGGCGACTTGGTACTTCGCCTCGTCCGCGCAATGCGGCGACATGGTCGGCGAGCCCCAGGTCTTGGGCAGCTCGCGGTAGAGATCGGCCAGCGACTTGCCGGGGTTGCGGTCGAGCATGTCGAGCGCGGCGATCGCGGTGACGAAGCCGTCGTCGTAGCCGCGCCCGACCGGCGCGTTGAAGAAGAAGTGCCCCGACTTCTCGAAGCCGGCGAGCGCGCCGAGGTCGCGCACGCGCCGTTTGATGTGGGAATGGCCGGTCTTCCAGTAGTCGGCCTTGGCGCCGCGGGCGATCAGTTCGGGATCGCTGGCGAACAGCCCGGTCGACTTCACGTCGACGACGAAGGTCGCGTTCGGGTGGAGCTTGGAGAGATCGCGCGCGAGCATCACCCCGATCTTGTCGGCGAAGATCTCGGCGCCCTCGTTGTCGACGACGCCGCAGCGGTCGCCGTCGCCGTCGAAGCCGAGCGCGAGGTCCGCGCCGCTCTCCTTCACCGCCGCCGCCATCGCATGCAGCATGTGCAAGTCCTCGGGGTTGGGATTGTAGCGCGGGAAGGTGAAGTCGAGATCGCAGTCGAGCGGAACGACTTCGCAGCCCAGCGCACTCAGCAGTTGCGGCGCGAAGGCGCCCGCGGTGCCGTTGCCGCAGGCGGCGACGACCTTGAGCTTGCGCCGCAACTTCGGGCGCGCGGTGAGGTCGGCGATGTAGCGGGCGGGAAAGTCGGCGACGAATTCGTAAGCGCCGCCCTCGCAAGAGCGGAACTGGCCGCCGAGGACGATTTCGCTGAGGCGGCTCATTTCCTCCGGTCCGAAGGTCACCGGCCGCGCCGCGCCCATCTTGACGCCGGTCCAGCCGTTGTCGTTGTGCGAAGCGGTGACCATCGCGACGGCGGGAACGTCGAGCGCGAACTGAGCGAAATAGGCCATCGGCGTGATCGCGAGGCCGATGTCGCGCACCCTGACGCCCGCGGCGGTCAGGCCCGAGATCAGCGCGTATTTGATCGCGCCCGAATAGGAGCGGAAATCGTGGCCGACGACGATTTCCTTCGTCACCCCCAATTCGTCGAGCAGCGCGCCGAGGCCCATGCCCAGCGCCTGGACGCCCATCAGGTTGATCTCCTTCTGGTAGAGCCAGCGCGCGTCGTACTCGCGAAAGCCCGTCGGCTTGACCATCGGCCGCGTTTCATAGGCGTAGCTGTTGGGGCTGAGCTGGGGGAGCGGCTTGGGGAGCAAGGGCGGCCTCGGGGGGAGGGGGGGACCCCCATAGGCGCTAACATAAGGCACAAACCCCGTCATGCCCGGCCTTGTGCCGGGCATCCACGCGGCGCCGCAGCAGCGAACCTTGAAGATTCCTGCGGCGGCGCCGCGTGGATGGCCGGGACAAGCCCGGCCATGACGGCGAGGGTCGCTCTAGACAACCAGCCTTATCTTAGCGCCTATGGGGGCGACCCCTTTGCCTAGCCGATCGCGGCCGCGATAAAAAGCCCGCCGCTGAATTCGCCGCGCTCCGGCTATTGCTTCAGCACCAGCACGCCGTCGCGCTGTTCGACCGCGGCCAGCCGCTTGAGGAAGCTCGCGCCGAGCAGATTGGCGGTTCCCGCGCCCGGCGCCATCACCCAGGCGTCGACGTCGTTCATGTAGATCGAGCCGAGGCTGACCTGCTTGAGAACGACCGGCGAGACGAACGAGTCGCCGTTGGCGGTGTGCGTGCGCACCTTGGGCGCGGCGGGATCGGCGACGACGCCGAGGCGCGCGGCGGTGTCCGCGGTCAGCGCGACCATCGTCGCGCCGGTGTCGACCATCACCTCGACCTCTTGCCCCTCGATCAGCGCACTGGCGCGGAATTGGCCGCCCGCGTCCGCCGCGATCGACGCCTCGCGGAAGCCGGAATCTTCGGACGCCGCGGCGTCGGTCGCGACCGGGACGGGCGGGACGGCGGCGGCGGGCGCGGCGGGCTTGGACGCCGCGGGCGCGCCGACGCGCTCGGGCAACAGCGAGGGAGCGGAAAATGCGATGACCAATGCGGCCACCGCGAAAATCAAGGCATTCTTCAGCATGACGGCGCCTGTCGCCGCGAGCCGCGCGCGAGGATCGCGGATCGTGGCCACCCAGAGTGCCGTCGGCCTGGAAAAAATTGGTTAAGGCGATGCCGCCGCGCCGGTAAACGCGCCGCATTTTTCAGCGCTCGCGGGCGCTCGCCGACCGTCTTCGTATACAAATTCCCAATGTTCGGTTTTTGGCGGCCTTCGGCAAGGCCGGCTCCAGTTCCGCGGCGATACCGTTCTTTCCTCGACGCGGGCTCGAGAGCCCCAGCAGGAGGACAAACATGAGCATGAGCGTTTCCGGCGTGGCCGGCAGTTTCTCGCCCCAAGCGATGTCGGGCGCGAGCATGCGCGCCCCGCCGGCGCAGAAGATGGCCAACCTATTCAACAAGATCGACACGTCGGGGTCCGGCTCGATCACCAAGGCGCAGTTCACGCAGGCGTTCCAGACCATGAAGCCGACTTCCGGCTTCGTGGCGATGGGCGCGAGCGCGGTCTACGCCGCTTTGGACCCCACCCAGTCCGGCTCGGTGTCGAAACAGAGCTTCGTCAGCGGCATGACCAGTCTGATGGCGCAGTTTCGCTCCGCGAGCGCGTCAGGCGGCTGATCGAAAATCGTCGCTCGGCGAGAGAAGCGACCCGCCGATGCGGTTCGCGGCGTCGACGAAAACATGGGGCGCGGCGGCGTCTTGAAGCCACTGCGCCCCATCCTCGCCTTTGAGCATCGCGATGGTCGAATAGAGCCCCGCGCGCAGGCATGAAGCGTCCGCGACGGTGACGGAGGACAGTCCGCAAACCGGCCAACCCGTGCGCGGATCGAAAATGTGGCCGTATCGCCGTCCGTCGAATTGCCAGAACCGTTCGTAGTCGCCGCTGGTCGCGACGCCGCCGCGCGCCAAGAAGAGCGTGGCGAGCGCGCTCTCCGGGTCCCTCGGGTCGCGCACGCCGATCCGCCAGGGGGTTCCGTCGGGATGAGGGCCGATCGCCACGATATCGCCGCCGAGGTCGACGAGCCCATTCGAGATTCCCCGCCGGCGACAAACGTTCGCGGCGCGATCGGCGGCGTATTCCTTGCCGATCCCGCCGAGGTCGATCTGCATCTCGCGACGCCCGAACGACAGCCGGGGCCGCTCCCACGCGACCTTGTGCAGGCCGACGCGCGCGAGGACCCGCGCGATTTGGCGCCGTGTCGGCGGGGCCGCAATATCGTCCCTCCAGACTTCGCGCAGCGCGCCGGAGGTGACGTCGAACAGACCGTCGGAAAGGCGATAGGCCTCAAAGGCCGCGTCGATGAGGTCGGCGGCCTCGAGGGACAAGAAAATCGCGCCGCCCTGCTTGCCCGCCGCGTTGATCGCGCTGACGACGCTGTCCGGTCGATAGCGCGAATAGGCGCGCTCGATCCGGCGCACTTCCGCGATCGCCGCGCTGGCGGCGCGCGCCGCCGAACGTTCGTCGTCGGCGTAGAGTTCTGAGTTCGCAGCGCGTTCCCATCGCGGCGAAAGGATAGCGGCGGGGCTCGATGGCGGGCATGATACGTCTTCGCTCCCTTCTCCGAAAAAGGGGCCGCCGATCGCCTCGGCCTGGACAGGCGAAAGGCCGGTATGGATGCATCGTCGCCGCGCCCGCTTGCCTGGGACTGACCGAGGCAAGGGGAACGCCGGGCGGGCGCCGTCCGGAGAGGCGTTGACGCAGATCAATGACGCCGGCGATAAAAATGCTTCGTGCCAAGCGGCCGCCGGAGGCGGACTGGCGGCCGCTTGGTCTTCGGGGAAAGCGAAATGGAAGAGGCTGAATTTCCAACAATCTTGGCGCGGGGATTGATCGCGGCGGCGCCGCCGCCGCTTCTCGATCTCGGCGCGGCCGCGCTTCTTCACAAAATGGGGCGCAATCACCCCGATCTGTTCCGAGTCCTCGCCGAATTCCGCCGCACCGTCATCCGCATCGAGCTGACCGATCTGCCGCATCGGTTCCTGCTGAAATTCGGCGACGGCGCGCCCTCGCTGAAGCTTGCCGGCGCGAATGAGGCCGAGGCGGACGCGAGCGTCAAGGGGTCGTTGGAGGCGCTGCTGGCGCTGCTCGAGGGCCGTATCGACAGCGACGCGCTGTTTTTCACCCGCGAGATCGTTATTGCCGGCGACACCTCGGCGGTGGTGGCGCTACGCAACGTCCTCGACCGCGAAACCATCGTCCTGCTCGACGAAGCCTCCTCGCTGCTCGGTCCGCTGCAACGCCTCGCGCGCTCCGCCGTTTTGAGCTGGGAGCGCCGGGCCGAGCGTCTGCGCGATCTTCTGCTGCCAGCAAGCGCCGCCTCGGACGGCGTCGCGGAGGCCGCCGCAACGGAAAACGAGCGTCTGCGCGCCGAGAACGAGACCCTCAAGAAGCGCCTGAGCAAGCTGGAAGCGCGGCAGCGTCGCAAGGAAGGGCAGGCGGCGTGAGACCTCCGGCTTATCTCGAACTGGTCTGCCCCGCCGGCACGCCGGCTTCGTTGCGCGCGGCAGTCGACGCGGGCGCCGACACGGTCTATTGCGGCTTTCGCGACTGCACCAACGCGCGCAACTATCCCGGGCTGAACTTCGATCTCAAGGAGATGCGCGAGGGCGTCGCCTATGCCCACGCGCGCGGGCGGCGCGTGCTCGTCGCCGTCAACACCTTTCCGCGCGCCGGCGACGTCGAGCCCTGGCGACGGGCGGTCGACAACGCCGCGGAATTCGGCGCGGACGCGGTCATTCTCGCCGATATCGGCTTGCTCGACTACGCGACCCGCCGCCATCCCAAACTGCGTCGGCATCTCTCGGTGCAGGCGGCGGCCTCCAATCCGCAGTCGATCGACTTCTACCGCGAGAATTTCGGCATCAGCCGCGTCGTCCTGCCGCGCGTGCTGTCGGTCGATGAGGTCGCGGCGCTGATCGCGCGCATGCAGGTCGAAGCCGAAGTGTTCGCGTTCGGCTCGCTGGGCACGATGGTGGAAGGGCGCTGCTTCCTGTCCTCCTACATCACCGGCCGCTCGCCGAGCAGCGACGGCGTCTGCGCGCCGGCCGAATTCGTCTCCTACCACGAGGACGGCGACTTCATGGTGTCGCGGCTGGGCGAGGTGACGATGAACCGCTACGCGAAAAGCGAGAACGCGGCCTATCCGACCCCTTGCAAATGCCGCCTCGCGGTCAACGGCGCGGTCTCCTATCTGTTCGAGGAGCCGGTGGGACTGAACGCTGTATCGATCCTGAGGCAACTCAAGGCGGCCGGCGTGACCGCGCTGAAGATCGAGGGACGGCAGCGCAGCCGCGCCTATGTCGGGCAAGTCGTCACGGCGTTCCGCGCCGTGCTCGACGCGCTGGCGCGCGGCGAAGAAATCCCGGCGGCGATCAGCGACCTCAACGCCATCGCCGAGGGAGGGAAGGTCACCTTGAGCGCATACAAGAAGGGCTGGCGATGAGCGCGCTGACGCTGGGACCGATCCTCTTCAATTGGAAGCCGGACCGTCGGCGCGACTTCTACTTTCGCATCGCCGACGAGGCGCCGGTCGAGTGCGTCTATCTGGGCGAGGTGGTGTGCTCCAAGCGCGAGCCGTTTTTCGTCGACGACCTGCCGGCGATCGCCGCGCGTCTGCGCGCCGCCGGCAAACAGGTCGTGCTATCGACCCTGGCGCTGGTCACCACCGACGCCGAGATGGAGGCGATTCGCGAACGTTGCCATGGCGAGCTGATGATCGAGGCCAACGACGTCGCCAGCATCAAATTGCTCGCCGGCGCGCCGCATGTCGCCGGCCCCTTCGTCAACGTGTTCAACGAGGCGACGCTCGACTTCCTGGTGCGCGGCGGCGCCGTTCGGGTGAACACGCCGGTCGAGCTGTCGGCCGCGGCGGTCGCGACGCTGGCGCGCCACAACCCGGTCGAGACCGAGACCATGGTGTTCGGCCGCCAGACGCTCTCGATTTCGATGCGCTGCTATCACGCGCGCGCCTACGGCCTGAACAAGGACGCCTGCCAGTTCGTCTGCGAGATCGATCAGGACGGCCTCGCTGCGGACCAGATCGACGGCAAGCCGCTGCTGGCGATCAACGGCACGCACACCATGTCGCACGGCTACGCCGCGCTGCTTCCCGAGCTCGACGCGTTGCAGGCGGCCGGCGTGACGCACTTCCGGCTGTCGCCGCAGGCGACCGACATGGTGAAGGTCGCCGAGCTCTATCGCGGCGTCCTCGACCGCCGAATCGCCCCCGAAGAGGCGCTTGCCGAGTTGCGCGCGCTCGTGGCGCCGACGCCGTTCGTCAACGGCTACATCCGCGGCCGCGAGGGCATGAGCTGGAGCGAGACCGCGGCGGGATCGCCGTAGCCGGGCGCTGAGCCCTCACGTCCGGTCGTACGGCGTGGCGAAGCGCGGGCGGACGGGCTTCGTCGCCGGCGCCGCGCCGCCGGAAGGCGGGACCGCGGCGCCCGCCTCGGCGGCGAATCGTTCGAGCCGCGCGATCGCGGCGTCCGGCAGATTCCACCGCCGCGCCGCGCGCAGTACGTCGGCGATGTAGTCCGCTTGCGCGACGCCGGGGCCGCTGTTGGCGCCGAAATAGATCAGCGCGCGCTTGGCGCCGCCCGCGACGACCACCGGCTGCGCTGCCTTGACGTAGAGGCCATCGCCGAGTCCCTCGTAGCGATCGAGCGCGGCCATGTCGGCGAGGGCGATCGTCCACAACACGCCGTCGACATTGGCGTTGGCGTCGCGCGTCGCCGTCAGCCAGCCCTCGCGCATGACCGCGAGGCGATGGCGCATCAGCCGCGCCAGGCCCAGCGCCTTGGAGCGCGGACAGCGGCGCGCCATCGCCTCGACGTCCATGTTCGACCCATAGGCGAAATAGAGCGGCATCGCTCGCTTCTCCTCAGCCGCTGAGCCGCTCGACCTTGCTGACGACGCTCTTGCCGCGCAATTGCGCGAGGACGGCGTTGAGGTGCTGGATGTCGGCGACTTCCAGATCGAAGCGCACCTGGCGAAAGTCCGGCCCGCTGGGGCTGAACACGACGTTGTCGATGTTGGCGCCCGCTTCGCCGATCGTCGTCGCGATGACGCCGAGCGCGCCCGGCTCGTTGAGCGTCGTCACCAGGATCTGGGTGGGATAGAGCGCCTTCGTCGCGGTGTCGAGGTCCCAGCGAACGTCGAGCCACTGCTCCGGCTTGTCGTCGTAGGCGACGAGCGCGGGCGAATGGATGGGATAGATGGTGATTCCCTCGCCGGGCGTGCGGATGCCGACGATGCGTTCGCCCGGAACGGCGCCGCCCTTGGGGGCGAATCGCACCGGCATGTCCCACTCGATGCCGCGCAGCGGCAACGCCTCGCCGTTCTCGCCCTTGCCGGGGACGCGAAACACCAGATTGGCGGCCTTGGCGAGGCCGAACCAACCGGCTTCGCCGGGCGCCAGCGCCGGCCCGGCTTTGCGCTCCTCCTGGAAATCGGGATAGATCGCGCGCACCACGTCGGCCGAATAGAGTTCGCCGCGCCCGACGCTGATGAAGACGTCGTCGACCGAGCTGCGCGCGAGGCGCGACAGCGCGCTCTTGAGCTTGGCGTCGGAAAACTTGCGCCCCGCGCGCGCGAAGGCGCGCTCGACGATCTGGCGCCCGAGGCCGCCGTATTGCGCCTTGGCCGCCTCGCGGGTGGCGCGGCGGATCGCCGCCCGCGCCCGACCGGTGACGACGAGACTGTCCCAGGCCGCCGGCGGGGTGCGGCTGTCGGAGCGGGTGATCAGCACTTCGTCGCCGTTGCGCAAGACCGAGATCAGCGGCGCGATGCGGCCGTTGATCTTGGCGCCGACGGCCGAATTGCCGACGTCGGTGTGGACGGCGTAGGCGAAGTCGATCGCCGTCGCGCCGCGCGGCAGCGCGATCAGCCGCCCCTTGGGGGTGAAGCAGAACACCTGGTCCTGGAACAGTTCGAGCTTGGTGTGCTCGAGGAACTTTTCCGAATCGTCGCTCGCCAGCGTCTCGATGGTCTGCCTCAGGCCGCGATAGGCGCGGCTTTCGCTGGCGTCGATCGCCTCCGAGCGGCCGTGGCGATCCTTGTAGAGCGCGTGCGCGGCGATGCCGTATTCGGCGATCTCGTTCATGTCGTGGGTGCGGATCTGCAATTCGACGCGCTGGCTGCCCGGGCCGATGACGGTGGTGTGGATCGAGCGATAGTCGTTCTGCTTGGGGGTCGAGATATAGTCCTTGAAGCGGCCGGGCACGCTCGGCCAGGTGGTGTGGGCGACGCCGACCGCGGCGTAGCAGTCGGCGACGGTGTCAACCAGGATGCGGAAGCCGTAGATGTCCGAGAGCTGCTCGAAGGCGATCGAGTGGCGCTCCATCTTGCGCCAGATCGAATAGGGCTGCTTCTGGCGCCCCTTGACCTCGACCTTGATGCCGCGCCGGGCGAACTGGTCGGTCAGCTCGGCGGCGATTCGCGCAATCAACGCGCCGTTCTTGGCCTTCAGTTCCTCGAGCCGCGCGACGATCAGCCCGTGGGCTTCGGGCATGAGGTAGCCGAACGCCAGCTCCTCGAGTTCGCTGCGCATGCCCTGCATGCCCATGCGGCCGGCGAGCGGGGCGTAGATGTCGAGCGTGTCCTGGGCGATGCGGGCGCGCTTGTCCTGCGGCATGAAATTGAGCGTGCGCATGTTGTGCAGGCGGTCGGCGAGCTTGATCAGCAGGACGCGCGCGTCGTCGGCGATGGCGAGCAGGAGCTTGCGGAAACTCTCCGCCTGCTGGGCGTGCTTGGAAGCGAAATCGAGCTTGTTGAGCTTGGTGAGCCCGTCGACCAGGCCGGCGATCTCGGGCCCGAACAGCGATTCGATCTCTTCCCGGGTGGTCGCGGTGTCCTCGACGGTGTCGTGCAGCACGGCGGAGACGATCGTCGCGTCGTCGAGCTTGAGATCGGTCAGGATCGCCGCGACTTCGAGCGGATGGGAAAAGAACGGGTCGCCCGAGGCGCGCTTCTGCGTCCCGTGCGCCTTCATCGCGAAGACGTAGGCGCGATTGAGCAGGTCTTCGTCGGCGTCGGGATTGTAGCGGCGAACGCGCTCAACCAGTTCATACTGCCGCATCATCGATCGGGCCGGGCCTTGCTTCAATCGGAAAAGAGATAGGAGCTTGCCCCCGCACTATCCAGGCGCCCGCCGCGGCGCGCAAGCTTTATCGCGGGCGGCGGCCACGCTCGAAGGGCGCGCGCCGGCTTCACCAAACGCGCCATTGCGGGTATTAGGCGAGGCGCGACCATGGAAATCGTCGCGCCGATCCACGATATGACCATCGTCGGCCGTTTCGCCGTGACAGCGCGGCCGACCCGACCAAGCCCGACGGATCGGCAGCTGCGCCACTTTGCGTGGCGCGTTCGATTGGCCGGTTCGCGCCTATCAGCTTACGGAAGCATTGTCTCGATGGTCAAATCCGAAGTCCAGCTCCAGAATGGCATGAAGTCGCTGCAAGCGGGCCAGTATAAGGACGCCGAGCGCTATTTTCGGAAATTTCTCAAGGTTGAGCCCCGCCATTTCGGCGCCCTGAACCTGCTGGCGGTCGTCTTGAGCGCGACGGAGCGCTTCGGCGAGGCCGAAGACGCGATAGAAAGAGCGCTTCGCGTCGATCGGACCAGCGATGCGACATTTTACAATTATGGCACGATTTTAAAACACAATGGCAAGTTGCAGCAGGCGATCGACGCTTTCGACGCGGCGCTCACATTGAATCCGGCCAATTACAAAGCATTGAGCAATCGCGGGACCGTATTCGCCGAATTAGGCGAGCATGAACGCGCCATTGCGGATTACGACAAGGCGCTGGCGCTGCAAAACGGCTATGTCGACGCTTATTACAACAAGGCGAACGCGCTCTTGGCCCTAAAGCGCTACAAAGACGCCTATCGCAATTTCGAGAAGACGCTTCTGCTGAACCCGCGCCATGCGGAGTCCTTTGGAAACCTCGTCATATTGTTCAGTGAACAAGGCGAGTACGAAAAGGCGATCGCGTTTGGCCGGCGCGCGATCGCCCTCAAGCCGGATTTCGTCGACGCCTATCTCAATCTGGCCGCCGCCGAGGCCGCGCGCTCGCAGTTCGCCGCCGCGCTGCGTTGGCTCGATATGCTGGCGTCGGTCGCCCCGCAAGACCCGCGCGGCCTCGCCGCGCGCGCCTTGGCCCTCAAGCAGCTCGGCCGTCTGGAGGAAGCGCGGGAAGCCGCCGAGCGCGCGGCGGCGATCCATCCGCGCGACGCCGAAGCGCGCGCCGACGTGCAGAACGCCCTCGGCTCGGTTCTCGTCGAGCAAGGGCTCTTCGAGGAGGGAATCGCCGCCTTTGATCGCGCCATCGCGCTGGAGAGCGCGAGCAAAGAAAAGGCGATGCTCGGTCGCGCGGCCGCCCTCGAAACATTCGGCAAGGGCGAAGAGGCGGCGCAAGCGTTCGATCGGATACTGGAGGTTTTTCCTCGATCGGCGGGAGCATGGAGCGGCCGTGCGGAGCACGTGAAGTTCGCGGCGGACGACCCGGCGATCGCCGCCATGCAGGCGCTGCTGGCGCCCGACGCGCCGCAGACGCACGCCGATCGGATGGCGTTGAATTTCGCGTTGGGCAAGGCGTTTCTCGACATCGGCGATTCCGAGGCGGCGTTCCGCCATCTCGGCGAGGGCAACCGGATGAAGCGCGCGGTCACGCCTTACGACGCCGCATCCCACCGGAAATGGTTCGCGGGCGTCGCGGAAGCGTTCTCGGCCGAATTGCTCGAGCGCTTCGCCGATCAGGGCTTCCGATCTTCGATGCCGATCTTCGTCGTCGGCATGCCGCGCTCCGGCACCACGCTGATCGAGCAGATTCTCGCCTCGCATCCGGCGGTTCACGGGGCGGGGGAGCTCAACGACATTCAGCGCCTCGCCGAGCAAGCCGGCGGCATGCCGGGATGTGCGCCGTTGCTCGACCGCGCGCGGCTGGCGCGAATGGGCGAGGACTACGTCGCTCGCGTCGGCGCCTTGGGGCAGGGCAAGGCGCACGTCGTCGATAAGATGCCGCACAACTTTCTCTATGCGGGTTTGATTAGCCTGATCCTGCCTCAGGCCAAGATCATCCATTCGCGGCGCGATCCCGTGGACACCTGCCTGTCCTGCTACACCAAGTTGTTCGTGGGCGCGCTGGATTTTGCTTACGACCTGACGGAACTCGGCCGCTATCATCGCGATTACCAAGCGCTGATGGCGCATTGGCGCGCCGTCTTGCCCGCCTCGCATTTCCTCGAAGTCGACTACGAGGCGGTCGTCGAGGACATCGAGGCCGAAGCGCGCCGTATGCTCGATTTTCTCGGCTTGCCTTGGGATCCCGCCTGCCTAGAGTTTCATCGCACCGAGCGCCCCGTGTTGACCGCGAGCGTCAATCAAGTTCGTCAACCCATCTACCGCTCCTCGCGCGGCCGATGGCGCAAACACGCGGAGCATCTCGGGCCCCTGTTGCAGGCGCTGGAGATCGAGGGGACGAGAGGCGCCGCCGCGCCCCTCTCCCCGCGTGAGCGGGGAGAGGCCGGGTGAGGGGCGCGGGTGACTAGCCGCAGGCCTGCCAAATCGGCCGCTCCGCTGATATTGCGGGTAGTGCGAAGCCTGCGGCCAATCCCCCAGGCCCCTCACCCTGCCTCTCCCCGCGAAGGGCGGGGAGAGGGGAAGACCGGCGCCGCGGGCTCCTCTCCCCGCCCAGCGGGGAGAGGTCGGGTGAGGGGCGGAGAGAGTAGCCGCAGGCCTGCCAAATCGGCCGCTCCGCTGATATTGCGGGTAGTGCGAAGCCTGCGGCCAATCGCCCCGCCCCTCACCCTGCCTCTCCCCGCGAAGGGCGGGGAGAGGGGAAGACCGGCGCCGCGGGCTCCTCTCCCCGCCCAGCGGGGAGAGGTCGGGTGAGGGGCGGAGAGAGTAGCCGCAGGCCTGCCAAATGGGCCGCTCGGCTGATTTTGTGGGCATTGCGAGGCCCGCGGCCAATCCCCCAGGCCCCTCACCCTGCCTCTCCCCGCGAAGGGCGGGGAGAGGGGAAGAACGGCGCCGCGGGCTCCTCTCCCCGCTCGCGGGGAGAGGCCTGGTGAGGGGCGCGGGTGACTAGCCGCAGGCCTGCCAAATCGGCCGCTCGGCTGATTTTGTGGGCATTGCGAGGCCCGCGGCCAATCCCCCAGGCCCCTCACCCTGCCTCTCCCCGCGAAGGGCGGGGAGAGGGGAAGAGCGGCGCCGCGGGCTCCTCTCCCCGCTCGCGGGGAGAGGCAGGGTGAGGGGCGGGGCGATTGGCCGCTGGCTTCGCAAATGTGTGAATCCGCAAGGGGGAAGGGGCGTGCGCCGACGGGCGCGCGCTGTCCTCGCCCCGTATCGCGGCGATCCGCCTGACGCTTGAGCGGCTGAACAAACCGTCGCCACGATTCATTTCTTCTTGGGTCGGGGCCGTTCGGCTATAAGCCCGCCGAGGATCCCAGACTTGGAATTGAGTTTCACATGCCGAGTGTCGACGATCAGCAGAAACTGCGAACCGCGCACGCCTTGCACCAAAAGGGCGCCCTCGAGCAAGCGGCTGAGCTGTATCGTGAACTGATAGAAAGCAATCCCAATAATTTCCAGGCGCTCCATTTCCTGGGGCTTATCGAGACGCACTGGGGAAATATGGAGCGGGCCAAACTTCTTTTGGCGCGCTCGTTGTCGATTCGGCCGCCCAACATTCAATTCATGGAAAATTACGCGAGCGTGTTATTCCAGACCGGAGACTATACGAGCGCGCTTGATGTTTGTCGAAAGGGGCTGGCGTTAAACGGCAACAATGTATCGTTGTTGTATGTGAATGCCGTATCGTTGCTGAAGCTCGGCAAGCTGCAAGACGCTCTTAGGCAATTCGATAAGCTTCTGCTGATTCAGCCAAATCATGTTGCGGCAAATAATGATAGAGGGTTCGTTCTCGCAGAGTTGAAACAATATGAACTTGCGGCTGCAAGTGTCGAGAAGGCGCTAAAGCTCGCTCCGAATTACGTTGACGCGGTCCTTAACAAAAGCAATATATACGCTATACTAAAACGCTTCGACGAGGCGCTTGCGGCTTACGACAAGGCGCTGACGCTTAACCCTTTCCTCGCCAACGCGTGGATTGGCCGCGGCAATGTCTTTCGCCAACTCAAGCGCCTAGTGGATGAAATCTGACATTTGAATCCTATTGAGGATTCCCGGCGGACTGGCGATGTGCGAGTCTGGCGCATGCGCACGGGAATATCGCTTGCCGTTTCGGCGGAAGATCGGCTCCGGCTTTTGGCTCTGATCAAGGATCGCAACGCGCCGCAGAAGCACGTTTGGCGGGGCCAGATCGTGCTTTTGACGGCCGACGGCGTGGGCACGAACGAGATCATGCGCCGGACGGGCAAGTCGAAAACTTGTGTCTGGCGCTGGCAGGAACGGTTCGCCGACGAAGGGTTCGAGGGGCTGGCGCGCGACAAGACGCGGCCTTCGCGCGTCAAGCTGCTGGCGGACGAGATCGTTGCGCGGGTCGTGGCCCTGACGCTCGATCCGCCGCCGGGGGAGACAACGCATTGGACCGGCGCTTTGATGGCGAAGGCCTCGGGCGTCTCCGTCAGCTCGGTTCAACGCATCTGGCGCAAACATGGTCTTCAGCCGCACCGCATGCGGCAGTTCAAACTTTCCAACGATCCGAAATTCATCGAGAAGCTGCGCGATGTGGTCGGGCTCTATGTCGATCCGCCCGCGCACGCCATCGTCCTGTCTCTCGACGAGAAGAGCCAAATTCAGGCGCTCGACCGCACCCAGCCCGGGCTGCCGCTCAAGAAGGGCCGCGCCGGCACGATGACCCACGACTACGTCAGGAACGGCACGACGACGCTGTTCGCCGCCATGAATATTCTCGACGGCACGGTCATCGGCCAAAACATGCAGCGCCACCGCCATCAGGAGTTCATCCGCTTTCTCAACGCCATCGACGCTCGGGTTCCCGCCGGCAAGATGGTGCATGTGATCCTCGACAATTACGCCGCCCACAAGCATCCCAAAGTGCTCCAGTGGCTCGCTCGGCACGAGCGGTTCGTCTTCCACTTCACGCCGACGTCCTGCTCGTGGCTCAACGCCGTCGAAGGCTTCTTCGCCACGCTCACCAAGCGCAGACTCAAGCGCGGCGTATTCCGATCGGTCGTCGATTTGCAGGCCGCCATCAATCGATTCCTCGAAGAGCACAATCGGCAATCCGCGCCCTTCACCTGGACCGCCGACCCCAATAAAATCATCGCCGCCGTCAGGCGCGGGCACCAAGTGTTGGATTCGATCCACTAGCGGAGGCGTTGGCGAGCTACGACAAGGCGTTGGCGATCGCCCCCGGCCTTGCGAACGCCTGGTATGGCCGCGGCAATGTCCTTCGCGATCTCGAGCGGTCGGCGGAGGCGCTGACATGTTATGAGAAAGCGCTTGCTCTCTCGCCTGATCATGCAGACGCGCACGAGGGGAGGGGTCTCGCATTGCTCGACGTCGGCCGTCTTGCCGAAGCGAGCGAAGCGATCGAAAAGGCGATCGATTTGGCGCCGAACAACGCGACATTTTACCATTCCCTCACGTTGTCCAAGCGGTTGTCGCCCGGCGATCGGCGCCTTCAGGCCATGGAGAGACTCGCGCAGGACATGCCTTCGCTGAGCGCCGAAGAGCAGATCGCCCTGAACTTCGCTTTGGCCAAGGCGTATCAGGACATCGAGGATCATGAGCGCGCCTTTCAACGCCTGCTCGCAGGCAACGCATTGAAGCGTAGCCAATTCACCTACGATGAAGCGGCCGCGCTGGCAGTCTTGGAGCGCACGCGGCGGGCGTTCACGGCCGAGCTGATGCGCGCCGACCGAGGTCGAGGCGATCCTTCGTCGGTTCCCGTGTTTGTTCTCGGCATGCCGCGGTCGGGGACCACCCTGGTCGAACAGATCCTGGCGAGCCACCCCCAAGTTTTCGGCGCCGGCGAGATCATGGACCTCGTCGACGCCATATCGGGACTCGGCGAGGCCGCCGGCGGATCGCCGCCTTCGCCCGAGGCGGTTTCGCGGCTGTCGGACGAGCAATTGCGTCGCCTGGGCGCGAGCTACGTCAGCCGCATCAGAGAGGCTGCCCCCGAGGCGATGCGAATCACCAACAAGTTGCCGGATAATTTCCGCTGGGTCGGTCTCATCCGTATGGCGCTGCCGAACGCGCAGATCATCCACACGCGCCGCGATCCCGTCGACACTTGCTTGTCGTGCTTTTCGCAGATGTTTACCGAAGGCGCTCTGCTGTACACTTTCGACCTCGGAGAACTCGGCCGCTACTATCGCGCCTACGAGGCGACGATGGCGCATTGGCGCGACGCGCTGCCGGCGAACGCGATGCTCGAAGTGCGCTACGAGGACGTCGTCGCCGATCTCGAGCAACAAGCGCGGCGCATCGTCGCCTATTGCGGATTGGAATGGGATTCGCGCTGCCTCGACTTCCACCAAACGACTCGACCGATCCACACGGCAAGCGTGACCCAGGTGCGCCAGCCGATCTACAACAGCTCGGTCGGACGCTGGCGCGCCTACGAGGCGTCCCTCGGGCCGTTGTTGCAGGCCTTGGAAATCGAGGGGCGCGGCGGCGCCCTTCCTTCCCCTCTCCCCGCTCGCGGGGAGAGGCAGGGTGAGGGGCGCCTTTCTTCCCCTCTCCCCGCTCGCGGGGAGAGGCAGGGTGAGGGGCCTGGGTGACTAGCCGCAGGCCCGCCAAATCGGCCGCTCGGCTGATTTTGTGGGCATTGCGAAGCCTGCGGCCAATCCCCCACGCCCCTCACCCAACCTCTCCCCGCTGTGCGGGGAGAGGGGCGCGGCGGCGCCTTTCTTCTCCTCTCCCCCCTCGCGGGGAGGGGCAGGGTGAGGGGCGCCTCTTCCCCTCTCCCCGCTCGCGGGGAGGGGCAGGGTGAGGGGCGTGGGTGACTAGCCGCCATCAGGAGGGCCGGGTCGGTGCGCGGACTTCGCCTCGTTGAAACCCGCCGCGCCCGCGAATTGCGGCGCCTTTCGCCGGCGGCGGAGCGAATTCTTTGGTCGCGACTCAAAAACAGCAGCTTGCGGGGCGTCAAGTTCGTGCGTTCGCAACCGATCGGACCGTATTTCGCCGATTTCGCCTGCCGTTCGGCCAAGCTCGTCGTCGAAATCGACGGCGCAACCCATTCCTCGGAGGAAGAAATCGCCTCCGACAAGCGTCGAACGGCGTTTCTTGGAGCGCAGGGCTATCGCGTTATTCGGTTCTCCAACGAGCAGGTCTATGAAAACGTCGGAGCGATTGTCGAAGAAATCGCCCGCGTCTTGGCTGAACTCGGGCATTAGGCCTTCAGCGCGGAGGCGTGCGGCCAATCCCCCAGGCCCCTCACCCTGCCTCTCCCCGCATGCGGGGAGAGGGGAAGAAAGGGCGCCGCCGCGCCCCTCTCCCCGCTCGCGGGGAGAGGCAGGGTGAGGGGCGGGGGGAGTAGCCGCAGGCCTGCCAAATGGGCCGCTCGGCCGATTTTGTGGGCATTGCGAAGCCTGCGGCCAATCCCCCGCGCCCCTCACCCGACCTCTCCCCGCTGCGCGGGGAGAGGGGCGCGGCGGCGCCTTTCTTCTCCTCTCCCCGCTCGCGGGGAGAAGGGTGCGGCGACGCCTTTTTTCCCCTCTTCCCGCTTGCGGGGAGAGGCAGGGTGAGGGGCGCGGGGGATGGCCGCAGGCCCGCCAAACGGGCCGCTCGGCGGATTTTGCCGGGCAGGTGGGCCGTCCCCCCTCGTTTCGTGACCTTTCTGCAACATGCTGCGGGGAAACGCCGTTTGGGGCCGAAATTCGGCATTTTCGGGTTTGAGGGGAGGCCGGACGCTTGTATGTTGCCGGATGTGAACGGGAGCTTCCCGCTCGCGAGTTCGGACGGAAGGCGTCGATTGCTGGGGGACCAGCGCAAAAACGCCCGAGGTTCGTTGAAACGGGAAGAGGGGCGCTTAACACCTTTGACTCGGCTCGTTTTTTGGTCGGCGAAATAAGGTTCAAGGTTTCAACCAACTCCCACTTGTCAATCACTGGAGGTCAACAAATGACGCTCATGAAGAGCCTTCTGCTCGGTTCCGCGGCCGCTTTGGTCACGGTCGCCGCTGCTCAGGCCGCCGATCTTCCCACCAGGAAGGGCGCGCCCGCTGCCGAATACGTCAAGATTTGCCACGTCACCGCGAACGGCACCCCGATCACCGGCTTCGTCCTGCCGGGCTCGGACACCTGCTTCAAGATCAGCGGCGCGGTGTACGCCCTCTATTCGATGGGTTCGGTCACCAACGAGTACACTTATGTCAGCAGCAAGACTGCGGGCAATAATGTCTACAACACCGTCGAGGCGGCCAAAGACCGCTCCGACATCGGCTTGAGTGTTCGCGGTCAAGTGAACTTCGAGGCCGTCAACAACACCGCGCTGGGCCCGTTGTACTCGACCGTTCAGGTGCAGGGCAACTACGGCGTCGGCGGCATCGGCGGCGACAACGGTTCGGGCTTGGGCGGGGTCGGCGGCGCCACCAACAGCTTCCGCCTCGACGACGCCTACATCAACGTGGCGGGGATCACCGCCGGTCTGCACGGCTCGTTCTTCGACTACCTCACCGGCATCTCGTATTGGGACGACCTGATCTCGACCGACCACACCGGCGGCCACGGCATCCCGCTGTTGGCTTACACCGCGTCGTTCGGCGGCGGCATCAGCCTGACGCTGTCGGTCGAGCAGCCGGGGATCGTCGCCGGCGGCGGCGCGCTCGGCACGACCCTCGTCGCCAGCCCCGCAATAAACAGCACTAGCGCTACGACCAACCAGTTGGGCATGGCGGGCGTACGCGCGCCGGACTTGGTCGCGGCCTTGGACGTCAAGCAGGGTTGGGGCAACGCCCATCTCGCCGGCGTCGCGCATAACGTGAACCAGGATTCGAGCGGTTACCCGTTCTCGGGCACTGCCTCGAGCCCGTCGATCGACCAGTGGGGTTGGGGCGTCATCGGCGGCGTGACCGTCAATCTGCCTATGCTCGGCGCGGGCAGCGACGTCAAGGTGCAGGGCGTTTGGACCCAAGAGGCGATCGAGTATTCCGGTCTGACCAGCCCGGGCTTCAACGGCAACACCTTCAACGGCAACGGCGTCGGCGTTCTGTTGGGCGACGTGTACTACGGCCAGAACGGCTTCTCGAAGCCGACCGCTTGGTCGCTCGCGGGCGCGGTCGACATCGCCGTCGGCCCGACCTTGGTCGTGTCGCCGGAGTTGTCCTATGGTCAGGTGACGTGGTCGAACACCCCCTACTACATCTCGGCGAACGTCGAGCAGTGGGAAGGCGGCGTGACCACGGTGTGGACGCCGGTCAAGAACCTGTCGTTCGCCCTCGACCTGCTCTATGGGTCGACCCATCAGGCGACGCCGGGCAGCTGGGCTCACGACTCGCTCGCCCCGGCCTGGAAGTCGAACTCCGACGGCTTCAACGGCCGTCTGACGATCGCTCGCCAGTTCTGATCGCGTCTCGACGCGGTTTAGAGAGAACCCCGGAGCTTTGCTCCGGGGTTTTTTTATGGCGCGCGCCCCTTCCCCCCTTGCGGGGGAAGGTGTCGGCCGAAGGCCGACGGATGAGGGGGATCGCGCGTCAGCGCGATGGGCAACCGGCTGATTTCGTGGGAGTTCTCGGCGCCCCCTCATCCGTCATCGCTGACGCGATGACACCTTCCCCCGCAAGGGGGGAAGGGGCTCACCCCGCCAACGCCTCTCGAATCCGTGCGACCGCCAATTCGGTCGAGCCGATCACGAGTTCATTGGGCAAACGCAAGACGCGAAATCCTTGCTCGCGAAGCCAAGCGTCGCGGGCGAGGTCCGCGGGCCTTTGTTCCTCGTTCTGGTGGCTCGGCCCATCGATCTCGACGACGAGGCGGCGCCCGAAGCAAACGAAGTCGGCGATGAACCTTCCCAGCACGACCTGCCTGTGAAACTTCGCGCCCTCGCACCGCCGGTTGCGGACCGCGCTCCAAACGAGGCTCTCGGCTTGAACCGAGTTCGCGCGCTGCGCGCGCGCGAATCGGCGCATCAGGGAGCGGGGGATTTCTTCCGGCATCGGGCGAATATAGGCGGGTCAATGAGGATGGGAAATGCCGCAAGCCGCCGGGCCCTTCCCCCCTCGCGGGGGAAGGTGGCCGGCGGAGCCGGCCGGATGAGGGGGATCGCGCGTCAGCGCGATGCGTAACAACATGACTTTATGGGAGTCTCGGCGCCCCCTCATCCGTCACGCTTCGCGTGCCACCTTCCCCCGCGAGGGGGGAAGGAGCGCGCGGCGCCCGGTCGATCGCTCCGACCCCGCGCCCGCTTGGCGACAAGTCGTTTCGGAAAAGCGGAATTTGTGGTAATCTATTATTTTCTTCCACGCGGCAAGCGCGTTCGGAAAGGAGCTTGGCGCAGCGCGCGGGACGGTCGACGGATCGCAAAAGTCGCCTTTCGCCCTTTCCTCGAATTAACCCGTTGATTTCATTCGTTTCGGCCAAGGAAAAAGTTTGGAAAAGCTTGGAATTTCCTTGGAAAAAGCTTGGAAAAATTTGGAAAAGGCTTGGAAAGCCTTGGAAAAGTTTGGAAAGGCTTGGACGGTCGCGCCCTACCGCTGCCGGCTTTTGCCGCCGACGTCGAACTCGAGGCGCATGCGTCCGCGGCGGCCGCGGGATATCTCGCCGCGGGGAGCGCTCGTCGGCGGCGCCGCCCTGGATTCGAGCGCGCGCGGCCCGAGCTTGGCGAGGCAGGCGTTGTAGGCGAGCGGCTCCCGGTATTGGGAGCAGGCGGGATTGTCCTGCGCCCGCGCGGGCGCGCCGAGCATGAGGCCCGCCAAGCCGATCGCGACAAGCAGCGCCCGACGCATCGCCCGTTTCCCTATAGCCGCAGCGTCGCGCCGGTCTTCTTGGCGACCTCGGCGACGATTTTGGCGACGGCCGCTTCGATTTCGGCGTCGGTCAGCGTGCGCTCGCGCGGCTGCAACGTCACCGTGATCGCCACCGACTTGTGACCCTCCGGCAGGCCGGGGCCGCGATAGACGTCGAACACGTCGGCGGCCGCGATCAGCGCGCGGTCGGCGCCGAGCGCCGCCTTGAGGATTTCGCCGGCGCGCGCGCTCTCCGCGACCACGAAGGCGAGGTCGCGCTCGAGCGGCATGAATTCCGAACGCTCCAGCTTGGCCTTGGTCTTGGTCGGCCGCGCCTTCGCCGCGGGCAGCGCCTCGAGGACGATTTCGAAGGCGACGATCGGCCCCTCGGCGTCGAGCGCTTCGCAGGCGCTCGGGTGCAATTCGCCGAACCAGCCGGCTTGTGTTTTCGGCCCGAACTGCAGGCTCGCCGAGCGTCCGGGGTGCAGGAAGGCCGGGCCGCCGGGCACGACCTGAACGGCGTTCGCCGCGATGCCGAGCGATGCGAGCAGCGCCAGCGCGTCGCTCTTGGCGTCGAACGCGTCGACGACGCCGCCGCCGGACCAATGGCGCCCTTCGCCCTTCGCTTTCGCCATGCCGCGCCGCACCGCGGCGGCGGCGATTCGCTGGTCGTTCTCGTTCGCGCCGAGGAAGATCTGCCCGACCTCGAACAGCGCGACGTCCTTCAGGCCGCGCCGCGCATTGCGCTCGGCCGCGGCGATCAGGCCGGGCACGAGGCTGGGACGCATGTCCGAGAGATCGGCGGCGATCGGATTGGCGAGCGCCAGGGCGGGCGCGCCGCCGCCGAACAATTCGGCCTTCGGTTTGGCGATGAACGACCAGGTTACGGCCTCGCGCAGGCCGAGCGCCGCCAGCGTGCGCTTGGCGGCGCGGGTGCGCTTTTGCAGCGGCGTCAGCACGGGGCGCGGCACGCCCGATTCGATTCGCGCCAGCGGCGTCGTCGGCACCCGGTCGAGACCGACGATGCGCACGATCTGCTCGACGATGTCCGCCTTGCCGTCGATGTCGGGGCGCCAGTTGGGTACGATCGCCTTGCCGTTCTCGATCGTGAAGCCGAGGCGGGCGAGAATCGCTTCGCCCTCGCTCTGCGGGATGTCGAGGCCGACGAGGCGTTTGACTTCGCTGTAGGGAAATTCGATCGCGCGCTTAGGCCGCGCCGGATCGCCGGCGACGATCAGGCGCGAGGCTTCGCCGCCGCAGAAGTCGATCACCATCCGCGTCGCCAGTTCCGCGCCGGGGATGCAGAAGTCGGGGTCGACGCCGCGCTCGAAGCGATAGCGCGCATCGGTGACGATCCCGAGCTTGCGGCCCGTCTGCGCGATGTTGGCGGGGTCCCACAACGCGCTCTCGATCAGCACGTCGCGCGTATGCTCGTCGCAGCCCGAATGTTCGCCGCCCATCACGCCGGCGATCGATTCGACGTCGCGATCGTCGGCGATGACCACCATCGATTCGTCGAGGGCGTAGTTCTTGCCGTCGAGCGCGAGCACGCTTTCGCCGGCGCGCGCGCGCCGAACATGCAGCGCGCCCGTAACCTTGGCCGCGTCGAACACGTGCAGCGGCCGGCCGCGATCGAAGGTGACGTAATTGGTGATGTCGACCAGAGCGCTGATCGGCCTGAGGCCGATCGCGCGCAGGCGCTTCTGCATCCACTCGGGCGAGGGGCCGTTCTTGACGCCGCGCACCAGCCGCAGCGCGAAGGCGGGGCAGAGACGCGCGTCGGCGGGCGCGAAATCGAGCTTGACCGCGGTCGGACAGTCGAAGGCGCCGGCGACGGGGCGGGGCGCATGAGTCTTCAGTTCGCCCAAGCCCGCCGCGGCGAGGTCGCGCGCGATTCCTGCGACGCCCGCCGCGTCGGGACGGTTGGGCGTCAGCGCGATGTCGATGACGGGATCGTCGAGGCCGGCGTAGGCCGCATAAGCGACGCCCACCGGCGCGTCGTCGGGCAGCTCGATGATGCCGTCGTGATCGTTGGAGAGCTCCAGTTCCGCCGCCGAACACAGCATGCCGTGCGATTCGACGCCGCGGATGACGCCCTTGGCGAGGGTGAGGTTCTTGCCCGGGATGAACGTCCCGACCGGGGAGAAAACGCTCTTCATCCCCGTGCGCGCATTGGGCGCGCCGCACACCACCTGCACCGGCTTGTCTCCGGCATCGACCATGCAGACGCGCAGGCGGTCGGCGTTGGGATGCTGTTTGGCTTCGATCACCCGCGCGACGACGAATCCCTTGTACTTCGCGCTGGGGTCCTCGACCCCTTCGACCTCCAGGCCGATGCGCGTCAGCGCGTCGACGATCTCGGCGAGCGAAGCCGAGGTTTCCAAGTGGTCCTTGAGCCAGGAGAGGGTGATTTTCATGGGGCAGTCCTAGCGATCGACGGGGCCGCGATCGTTCTCGCGTCACGGCCGGGCTTGACCCGGCCATCCACGCGCGGTGGGTTGGAAGCGCGACTCGCCACGCCGCTTGCCTCGAAAGACGTGGATGGCCGGGTCAAGCCCACGACTGTCCGGTTCATGATGAGCTCCAGTTTAGGGAGAGCTGCCGAGAGTCGCGCGGCGGCGGTTTTTGCGGTTGCTTGAGGCAGGTGAAGTCTCTTCGATGCATCAGGTTCGCGCGCACGAGTCGCGTGGTTTCGAGCAGGGTTTGATTGTCTTGCGCCATCTTTCGCAAAAGGCTCAGCAACAGAAAGGCGATCAGCGCGACGGCGATCTGAATGCGCACGGCGTTCTCGGAGCGGCCTATGAAATGGGTGATTTTCAAGGTTTGCTTCATCACGCGGAAGAACAATTCGATTTGCCAGCGCCGCTTGTAGAGGTCGGAGATTTCTTTGGCGGGCGCGTCCAGATCGTTGGACAGAATCCGCAACGTCCCCCCGGTCTCCATCGTCACGACGACCTCGCGCACCGCGCCTTGCATCGGATTCTTGCGGTTTTTAGCCTGACGGCCCGGCAGAAAGCCGGTTCGATCGCTGACGACGCCCGTTCCCGGCGCGACGGGCATGGATCGGGCCGAAAGGAGCGGCGTGTTCTTCTTGAACCGCGTCACGATGCGGCAGTCCGCCTCGTCGAGCGCGGCCCACCAGCCATAATCGTAATAGCCGAGGTCGAAGACATAGGTCGCGCCCGCTTCGATCGGCATCGCTTTGGCCGCGACGATGTCGTTGACCGTGGCCTCGGTGACCATGTGATAGATCGGGCAGCCCAGATCGGGGTCGTAGACGAAATGCGCCTTGGCGCCGCAGACCTCGGCCGAAAAGCGCGCCCACTGCGTCCCTGCGCCCGCCAGATGCAGGCTGGTCGAGTTCGATCAGCCGCACCGCATCGCCCATCTTGCGGCGCAGGCCGCGCGTCGCCATGCCCAGCATATGCATGAAAAGCCCGGAGAAAACCCTGGAATCCCGGTCGCGGTTGGCGTCTGCGAAGGTCGAGCGCGCCGGAGCGGCGCCGCCCGCATGATAAAGCCGCGCCTGATGGCTCGCCATCGACGCTTGGATGTCGCGCAGCGAATGCGAGCCCGACAATTGACCGAACAGCAGCACCGACAGCTGCCGCTTGGTCGTGAAACTGCGAACCAGATCGTCGGTCCCGTGCTTCTCCACAAGCCGCTCAAAGACAGACCAGGGAAGCAGTTTCAAAACGTCGCGGAAGACCGTATTCGTATGGGGCACGGCGCTGATCCTTTTCATGTCCAAGCAAGTCGCCAAACTCTGGAAATGATTAGAATCAACGCCGTGCGCCGGCGCCAGCAAAATCGAACCGGACAGCCTTGGGTCAAGCCCGGCCATGACGGCCGGGTTTTCGATCGTTTCGCGTTCATCGCCTCACCCGCTCAATCCCCCCGCCAGCGTCGGCACGTCGAGCGGTTTGAAGCCGTAGTGGTCGATCCAGCGCAGGTCGGCGTCGAAGAAGTCGCGCAGGTCCGGCAGGCCGTATTTGAGCATCGCCAGGCGGTCGATGCCAATGCCCCAGGCGAAGCCTTGATAGACTTCCGGGTCGATGCCGCAATTCCTCAGCACGTTGGCGTGCACCATGCCGCAGCCGAGGATTTCGAGCCAATCCTCGCCCTCGCCGAAACGAATCTCGCCGCCCGAGCGCCGGCACTGGATGTCGACCTCCATCGAGGGCGAAGTGAAGGGAAAGAAGCTCGGGCGAAAGCGCATGGCGACCTGCGGGACTTCGAAGAACGCCTTGCAGAATTCCTCGAGCACCCACTTGAGGTTGGCGAGCGTCGCCGAAGAGTCGATGACGAGACCCTCGACCTGATGGAACATCGGCGTGTGGGTCTGGTCGGCGTCGCAGCGATAGGTGCGCCCCGGGCAGATGACGCGAATCGGCGGCTTCTGGCTCAGCATCGTGCGCACCTGCACTGGGCTGGTGTGGGTGCGCAGCAGCTTGCGCTCGCCGTTGGCGTCGGGAGCGAAGAAGAAGGTGTCGTGCATTTCGCGCGCGGGGTGGCCGGGCGGGAAGTTGAGCTTGGTGAAGTTGTAATCGTCGGTTTCGATGTCGGGGCCTTCGGCGATCGAGAAACCCATGTCGGCGAAGATCGCGGTGATTTCGTCGAACACCTGGCTGATGGGGTGGATGCGCCCAGTCTCGATGCCGGCGCGGCGCACTGGCAGCGTCATGTCGAGCGCCTCGCGCTCGAGTTGCGAGCGCAACGCCGCCGCCTTGAGCACCGTGCGGCGGGCGCTGAGCGCTTCGGCGACCTGGTCCTTGAGCGCATTGATGGCGGCGCCCGCGCTTTTGCGCTCGTCGGGCGACATCTTGCCCAAGGTGGCGAGCAGGGCGGAAATCGAGCCTTTCTTGCCGAGCGCCGCGACGCGCGCGGCTTCCAGCGCGGCTTCGTCGCGCGCCTCCGCGATCGAAGCGAGGGTTTGCTGTTGCAGGGCGGAAAGGTCGGTCATGACGGGGCCTGTTACAAACAGGCGATGCCGCCAATTCCCTTCTCCCGCTTGCGGGAGAAGGTGGCGCGCAGCGCCGGATGAGGGTTTTGGATAAGTCGCGTAGCGGTGGCCGACGCCCTCACCCTAGCCCTCTCCCGCATAGGGCGTTCGGAAGAACGCCCGTCTTTCGACGGGCTACCCGGGAGAGGGGACTATACGTTCACGCCGCCTTGGGCAGGTGCCCTTTGGCCTTTTCGACAATCGCGGCGAAGGCCGTCGGCTCGCTGATGGCGAGGTCCGAGAGCACCTTGCGGTCGACTTCGACGCCGGCGGTGATCAGGCCGGAAATGAAGCGGCTGTAGGTCAGGCCGTGCTCGCGGACCGCCGCGTTGATGCGCTGGATCCACAGCGCGCGGAACTCGCGCTTGCGGTTCTTGCGGTCGCGATACGAATATTGCATCGCCTTTTCGACCGCCTGCTTGGCGGCGCGGATGGTGTTCTTGCGGCGGCCGAAATAGCCTTTGGCGGCGCGCAGGACTTTCTTGTGCTTGGCGTGGGCGGTTACGCCGCGTTTGACGCGTGACATCGCTTTTTCTCCGGGAATTCTTCGGGCAGGGGTGGGGTCAGCCGTTGGGCAGGAAGTATTTCTTGACCTTTTCGCCGTCGGTCTTGAACATGATCGCCGTGCCGCGCAGGTTGCGGATCTGCTTGGTCGTGCGCTTGATCATGCCGTGTTGCTTGCCCGCCTGGGCGTAGACCACTTTGCCGGTTCCCGTGATCTTGAAGCGCTTTTTCGCGCCCGATTTGGTCTTCAACTTGGGCATTTGGCTCTCCTGGGCTTGTCGCCCTTTTTGAGTTTGCCGGACCTTATCGGCCCGTTCGCGTCGGAATGAGCGAAAAGAACCGCCACGGCAGCCCTAACGGCCGGGCGGTTCAGAGTGACGCGCTTTTATGCGAAAGGGGCGGCGGACGCAAGAGCGACGCGGCACGCATTTGCCCTCTCGCCAAGTCGTATGCCCTGAATGCCGGCGATGTCGCGTCCCGGCGGGCGGTGATGTAGGAAGGCCGTATGGACCCTCTCCTCGAAGGCTACCGCCGCTTCCGCACCGAGGTCTGGCCGGCCGAGCGCGCGCGCTACGAGGCGCTCGCGCATTGGGGCCAGAACCCCCGGACGATGGTCATTGCCTGTTCCGATTCGCGCGTCGATCCTCAGACGGTGTTCGGCGCCGCGCCCGGCGAAATGTTCGTGCTGCGCAACATCGGCGGGATTGTGCCGCCCTACCAGCCGGACGCCGCCGGCTATCACGGCACGAGCGCGGCGATCGAATTCGGCGTGCGCGTCCTCAAGGTTTCGCGGCTCGTCGTGCTCGGCCACGCGCAATGCGGCGGCGTGCGCGCGATGGCGCTGGGAGCGCCGCCGCAGGCGTGCGACTTCGTCGCCTCCTGGGTTAAGATCGCCAAGCCCGCCTTGAACGCCGCCGGCGGCGGCGGCGAAGCGACGCGGCTCGACGAGACCGAGGCGGCGGTGGTGCGGCTGTCGCTCGCCAATCTCATGGGCTTTCCCTGGGTCGCCGAAGCGGTCAAGCAGGGCCGCCTCGCCTTGCACGGCTTCCGCTTCGACATCCACACCGGCGTGTTGTCGCGAGTCGAAGCCGACGGCGTCCGGCCGGTGGAATAGGGGTTCTGCGCGGGACATCGCTAGCGTCGCCCCGCCCGGCGGCGTAGATTGCTGCGATGACCGACGCAGCGCGCACCTTGGAAACGCCGACCCGCCTTACGGCGCGCGCGCTCGTCGTCGGCGAGCGCATCGACACCGCAGGACTCGAGCGGCCGGACATGATCTCGTCGCTGCCGCTCGCCTTTCGCGTCGGCCCGAGCGGCATGGTCGCGCTGTTCCGCTTCGGCGCCGCGGTCATGGTCGGCCTGACGCCGCTCGAAGAGGAGGACACGCTCGCCAAGCTTGAGTCGCGCATCACCGGCGCGCGGGCGCGCGGCGACGACGAGACCGCGGTGTTCGAAATCGCCCCCGAGGACAAGAGCCCGAGCGAGGGCGGCGGACCGATCCGCATCAAGGATCTTTCGCCGGCGCGCTTTCTCGTCATCGCCGACGCGCTCGCCAAGACGGTGGCGCTCGCGCGCGACGAACGCGAGGTCAACGCCGTGTTCGACGTCATCGAGCCGTTTGCGTTCCAACTCGCCCACTCCGGCCGGCCGCCGTTTCGCCGTCGGGCGATGCTGCGCCTGATCGGCCAGGCGCTGCTCGCCCAGCACCGCGTTTCGGGCCGCGTCGCGGTGGAGGAAAAGCCCGACGTGCTGTGGGACCGCCCGGATCTGGAGCGCCTCTACGCGCGACTCGAAGACGAATACGAACTCAAGGAGCGCGGCGGCGCCTTGAAACGCAAGCTCGACGTCATCGTCGAGACCGCGCATGCACTCACCGACATCATCGACGCCGACCGCGCGACGCGCCTGGAGGCGACGATCGTGGTGCTGATCGTGTTCGAGCTGATCGCGTCGATGTTTCAGATTTATTTGGCGCTGCACGGGAGGTGACGGGGAGGGGGCGAGCGCGCCGCCTTTCTTTCCCTCTCCCCGCGTCTTCGCGGGGAGAGGCAGGGCGAGGGGCGCGGGTGATTGGCCGCATCGACGCCGGCACGCTCGCGCGAAAAAGCCTGCCGTCCTTTGCCCGCCTCGATTTCCGCAATTCTCTCGTCGATCCCCTGCGCTTTCTGCACTTGGCCGAGCTTGCGGTACGCGGCCGCGGCTTGGCGAAGGACATCGATGGCGGGCTCGGCGTAGCCCGCCCATGCCGGGAACTGGCCGCAGAGATCGCCGACCGCCGCTATTCCGTCGGCGCGTCCCATCGCGCCGCCGCCGCCGGGGCCGAGATAGACCCGCGCCAGATGCCAATGCAGCCCGGCGCCGGTATCTCGGTTCGCGTCACGCGATTTCAGCAATTCGCGGCGCGCCATCGCGGCGGCGAGCGGAACCGGGCGGCCAAGCGCGATCTCGGCATAAAAAATCTTGGCGAAGTGGATCGCGTCGCGGTCATAGACCGAGCCGTCCCAACCGACGAGATTGGCGACGACCGCGGCGAGTTCGATCGCGAAGGGCCGGGAGCCCGCTTTCTGTTCGGCGGTGCGGCAAGCGGAAAGGAAGATCAGCGGCGGCGCCTCGCCGAGCGCCGCCGCGAAATCGTCGATTCCCACCGCGTCGGTCTCGCCGAAATCGTCCTCGAAAGCGAGAAACGCGCCTTGCTCGCCCACGTCGCCGTGGCAGGAGAGGTGCACAGCGCCTCGATCGGCGCCTCTTGCGCGAGCCGATCGCGCAACGGTTCCAGTGCGCCGCTCTCCTCGACGACGAGTTGCATGGCGAGCTTTCGCGTCGCTTGCATGATCGCTGCTTCCTCGGCCTCGAACGCCAATTCGCCCTGGTCGATCGGCGCGGCCGCCATGAACAGGACGAAAATGTCGGCGTGGACGGGCTCGGCCGGCTTGCTCGCCGGGCCAAGCCGCCGCGCCGGCTGATAAGGCTTGATGGCCCGGCGGGCGAGAAAGCCGTCCTTGTCGGTCAACAGTTCCCAGGGCGCGTCGAGAAACGCCATTTCGTCGGCGTTGGGCTTGGCGGGCGTTGCGAAAATCACGCGCCCGTCGTTCTCCGCCAGATTCTCAAGCCCGAGCCGATCGAGCCAATCGGCGGCATCGCGGCCGATGGCGACGAGCGCGTCTTCGTCGTTGGTCCTAAGCGCTTTGTCGTAGCGTCGTGACCAATCGCGCAACGCCGCGATCAATTCTGCGGTCGCTTCGACTCGCTTGCGCCCGCCCGCGCCGAGGAGATCGAAGAACCGGTTCTCGAAAGATAATTCGCGCATAGCCACCCCACCGCCCACGCGCGGTCGAGTAAACCGCAGTTATTTGAAATACGCCATTGCGAAGTGACGAATTCCGGCGCGTAGCGGGACTCGACCGTGCGGCATTTTCGCTTCCCCCGTCCAACCTTGCTAAGCTCGCACAGAAGCAATTCACCACTCCCGCCATCCGGCTCGCCCCATGACCAAATCCTCCATCCTGCAACCCGTCACGGTGGGCCTCGTCACCGCCTTCGTCGGCTACGCCAGTTCCTTTGCGGTGATCCTCAAGGGGCTCACCGCGGTCGGAGCGAGCGACGCTGAGGCGGCTTCGGGATTGATGGCGCTGTCGATCGCGATGGGGGTCGCCGGAGTCGCTTTGAGCCTCAAGAGCCGAATGCCGATTTCCGCGGCGTGGTCGACGCCGGGCGGCGCGCTGCTGGTCGCGACCGGGGCGGCCGCCGGGGGCTTTCCCGCGGCGGTCGGCGCCTTTGTCGTCGTCGGCGTCCTGATCGTCGCAGCGGGCCTCATCCGTCCGTTCGGCCGCCTGGTGGCGGCAATTCCCTCGGCGCTCGCCAACGCCATGCTCGCAGGGGTGTTGTTCGGGCTTTGCCTGGCGCCGATCAAGGCGTTGATCGAAACGCCGCGCCCGGCGAGCGTAGTGATCCTGACCTGGCTCGTCGTCTCGCGCTGGAAGCGGCTCTACGCGACGCCCGCCGCCGCGGTCGTCGCGGCGCTGCTGATCGGCCTCGGCGGCTCGGGCGAGGGGATGGGTCTCTCGGCGCTGACGCCGCAGTGGGCGTTCACGACGCCGACGTTCTCGCTCGACGCCGTCGTTTCGCTGGCGCTGCCGCTGTTCATCGTCACCATGGCCTCGCAGAACCTGCCGGGCCTCGCGGTGCTCAAGGCTTACGACTACCGGCCCGAGCCCGGTCCGCTGATCGCGACCACGGGCGCGTTCACGCTGCTGGCCGCCCCGTTCGGCGGCCACGCGGTGAACCTGAGCGCGATCACCGCGGCGCTTTGCGCGTCGCCCGACGCATCGCCCGATCCGGCGCGACGCTGGATCGCGGCGGCGAGCGCGGGCGGCGCCTATATCGTTTTCGGTATCTTGGCGGGCGGGGTGACGCGTTTGGTCGCGGGCTCGCCGATCCTCGTCGAAGCGGTGGCGGGCCTCGCCTTGCTCAACGCCTTCGGCGCGGCGCTGCACAACGCGCTCGCCGATCCTTCCGAACGAGAGGCGGCGCTGGCGACGTTCCTCGTTTCGGCGTCTGGCGTCGGCTTGTATGGAATCGGCGGCGCCTTCTGGGGTCTCGTCGTCGGCGGCGCCATCCTCGTCCTCACGAGGGCTGGCGCCACGGCTGGGGAAGCGCCGGGGAAGACCAGCTGAGAACCCGAGCTGAGACATGGCAGGGGCTGCGCTGGTTCGTGATTCATTCTTTCGGTTGCGGCGGAACGGATGCTTCGACGTGTGGATGATCGGCGCTCCGGCGTCGCCTCAACCCCGGCCCCCGATTTCGGCTGGACGAGTGACGGCGGCGACCGCAGGGATTCTCAACTCGGCTTTTGGTCGGATCGCTCCGGTAGTCGAACGTCAAAGAGAGACGGCTCGCTTGGCGGGTCGCCCGCGGCGCTCTGCCGTCGGACTCGTCGCCTCGCCTGGGCGCAAATTACAACCGTCCACGACTGAAGGCAGGCTGCGATCTTCGGAACCGCAGCCTGCCCCGGTTAAGCGACACGGCGATGCTTGGTCTGCCGCTAGCAGGACGTCTTGCATTGCGCATAGGGCCCGCAGCACTCGTCGCAACTATCCGTGACCTTCTTTGACGAATAGCTCGTCGCTCCCGAAAGTAAATTGACAGGAATTATTCTTCCAACCTTCGGTGCGGCCTTTTTCTTGGTTTTCATTTATTCTCACCTCCTTCCCGCCTTGCCTCACTCATGCTTGAGCGTGGGTGTTTGAGGATTTGCCGCCGGCTTTCGCGGCGTTCCGCAAATAAAACGCTTTCAAGGTTTGTCGGACGAACTCTTTGTTTTGTTGGCAATATGGCTCGAAGATCGAACCTTTTGTAATTCTCGCCCGGACGGGGCAGCCCCCTCCGCAGAAGAGGGACAGCGAACAATCGGAGCATTCGGGCACATTAATGAGAGTCCGTCTGGCATAGGTTTTCTTCAGATCGAAATATTCCAATTTTCCGCCTGAAAAAGAGGCGATGCGCCTGTCCAAGTCGCCGGCTTCGTCATAACACTGGTAAATGCCGCCCAAAGGATCGACCGCGTAGAAGCTGTCGCTGCCGAGGCCGCAGTACCGGGTCGTCGGCAGCTCTTTCTTTTTCTGCATCTCCAGGAAGCCGTTCATATACATCAGATGTGAGGGTGGGCGGCCGCTCTTCGCGGCCACATACTGGAAGATCCGACGAAAAATTTCGAGATCTTCCGGCGATTGTTGTTCGGCGGTGAAATCATTGAGCGGCGAAAAATAGACGTAGACTTGCGGGTGCCCCAGCAACCCCTCGCGATCCAGGCGCTCAACAAGCCTTTCGGCGGACTGAAGCCGATTCGGATGCATATGCACCCGGATAGCGACGTCGGCTTTGACGTCGATCACGCGCCGGACAGCGCCGTACATCACGTCGAATGTCGGTTTGCCGGAAGAAGGTATCCGGCACTCGTCATGGAGCGGCCGATCGCCGTCCAGCGTAATCTGAACGCTTTGTATCTTTCCTTTTTCAGGACCGATCAAATCCAGCATTCGCGATAATGTCGTGCCGTTGGTCGCCACATTGATCCTGCTGGACGGAAGTTTCTCAACGTGAGCAAGGATTCTCAAGATCGCCTCCCTGTTCTTGGGAAGCAGCGGCTCTCCTCCGAACAGCGTGATCAGGCTATGTTTGGGAGCGCTCGGGAAAAGTTGCGGGAAACAGTTGGCGAAGAAGTCGTCCACGAACTCTCCGGTCATGGAATGACGTCTCAACTTGTGTGGCAGCGGGGTCTGGAAACAATAAGTGCAAGCGAGATTGCAATTATAGGTCAGAACGAATGTGACACTGGCATTTGCTTGTTTCTTGTTCGCTTTGGCGACTTTGTTCGAGATAAATTCGACCGTCTTTATGAACTCGGCGCGTTCGCGATCAGGCGTCAATTCAGTGAGATGTCCGCGGCTCAAGAGATGGGTCGCTTCTTCGTCAGAAAGAAACGATAAATCGGAGCCCTAAGTCAGGGCGTTTGCGAAATCGGTGGGAACAAGGTCCATGCACAGCGACGATCCGCTAAAAAGCAATGAGGCGCCGTTGCCAACGTCAACATCGTTCAAATAACTGGAGGCGCGTAACCTCTTCATCGTCATCACCTGTGGCAGCCGTTCAACCGTCTGCCCGACAGGCGCGTGCGCAGTCCGGCGAAAATTGAATTAACGCTAGGTTTCCAGCAGTTGGGCAACATTGATCCAGGTCAAGAGCCGTTCAGAGCCCGCCCCAGTGTTTCTCGCACTCGCGACGGGCGCTTGCCTGAAACCGACATGCCCGACGCGATGAACGCCATCTTCTGCCCCTTGGGCGCCGGCGGCCGGCGGCGCCGTCCGCGATGCAATGGCTTTCGCCGCGCTCGACGCGCCCCTTACGCCGCGTAGAGCCAGTGGTAGCGATCGAGTAGGCGCTCCGGTCCGAGCGCGCGCATCGTCATGTCGCGCGCCAGAGCCATCGGGCCGCTCATGTGGTAGATGCGGCCTTGCGTCAGTGCGTCGCGCTGCACGCGCGTCGCGCGCGCGACGCGATCGCTCGAATAGGCGCCGAGCGCGTCGGAAACGTCGGTCGATTCGACGAGGCGGCGCGCCAACGCTTCGGCGTCCTCGATCGCCTGCGCCGCGCCCTGGGCGAGAAACGGCGTCATCGGATGCGCGGCGTCGCCGAGCAGCGCGATCGGCCCCAACGAAAAATGGGCGATCGGCGGGCGAAGATAAAGCGGCCAGGCGCGCCAATTGTTGGCGGCGCCGATAAGCCCGCGGGCCTCCTCCGACCAATCGCGAAACGCCCGGTCGAGGGCGGGGCGGTCCGCGACGCCATCCCACGGGTGGTCGCTCTCTTCGACGCGCCAGGTCGATTCGATCGCCGCCACGAGGTTGACGATCGATCCGGCGCGTAGGGGATAATGCACCAGATGCGCTTTGGCGCCGAGGCGTAGCGTCACCTCGTTGGCGCTCCAGCGCGGGGCGATCATTTCCGTTTCGACGGTGGCGCGGAACGCGATGCGGCCGGAGAAAAACGGCGCGTCGGCGGCGCCGAGGCCGATCTGTTCGCGCACCCGCGAGCGCAATCCGTCCGCGCCGATGAGAACGTCGCCGGTCTCGCGCGACGCCGCGAGGCCGCGCTTGAGGCTGATCGAGACGCCGTTGTCGTCGGCGCCCATTCCGACGACCTCGGTTCCCAAATGCAGCGCAACGTTGGGCAGGCGCGTCGCGGCTTCGGCGAGCGCGGTTTGCAAGTCGGCGCGGTGAATGACGAGATAGGGCGCGCCCCAGCGCCGTTCGGCGTCCACGATCGGCAGTCGCGCCAGCTCGGCATTGTCGCCGCCGCGTAGAACGCGAATCGCGCGCGGCGCGATGGCGAGGTCGCGCACCGCTTCGAGAACGTCTAAACGCCCAAGAATGCGGGTCGCGTTCGGCGTAAGCTGCAGCCCAGCGCCGAACTCCTCGAGGACGGGCGCGCGTTCGAAGATTTCAACCTCGAAATCTTCCCGCGCGAGCGCCAGCGCGGCGGTCAGTCCGCCGATCCCGGCGCCGGCGATGAGCGCACGGCGGGCCATGGCTCACGCCGCCTCGTGAAGTTCGCACTCGGCGGGAACCGCGTGCGCGCCGAGCGTGGCGTCGTAGACGAATCGCGTCGAGCAATAGGAGCAAATCGCTTCCGTATCGCCGCCCATATCGATGAAGATGTGGGGATGATCGAACGGCGGCTTGGCCCCCGTGCACATGAACTCCTTCACCCCGACCCGGATCGTGGCGACGCCGGGGTCGTTGTGAAAATGCGGGATGAGGTGATCCGCCATTTCGGGCTGTCCTTCTGCAGCGCTGAGCCGCACGGTTAAAGCACGTTCGTCGGACGAAGGATAGCGCGAGCGCGCGCGTCGAATGGTCGCCGCGGAACGAGGCGTGGAAGCGTCTGCGAGCCGGTTGCTTTTCTCCCGGCGCCGGGGCAGAGTCTTAACAATCTATTGATGAGCGAAAGCATCCGCTCGGTGCGCCGGGCCTTCGCCGCGGCGGCGAAACGCGGATGGGCAGCTCTTTTTCGGCCTTGTGGGGGGCTCGAAATGACGCGCTTTGTTTCGCGTATCGCCGTCGTGGCGGCGGCGTGCTGGCTCGCCTCGGGCTGCGCTTACAACGACCACTTCGACAATCGCGTTGCTCGCTACGACGTCGCTTCGGAAAAAGCGCGCGACGAAATGATCTTCACCAACGTCATTCGCGCCAGCCGCGCCGAGCCGCTGGCGTTTCTGCAGTTCGGCCAGATCATCGGGTCCAACACGAGTTCGGCGACGATGGGCCTGCCCTCGCTAGTGATCGGCCCGACGCCTCCGTCCGGTCCTGGCACTGCGATCGCGGCAGGCGCGGGCGCTGCGCATTTTCTCGACAAGCAGCTCGTGTTCGGCGCCAATCCTGGCGCTGCGGGTTTCACCGCCAATTCCATCGCCACCAGCGGGTCGACCACCTTCAACATTACCCCGGCGGAGACAAAGGACTTCTATCGCGGTCTGCTACTCACCGTGGAGCCGGAGACGCTCGCGTTTTTTAGCGAGCAAGGCGTCGCGAATGAATTGTTGTTCTATCTCTTCACGGAAAAGGTCGTCGAGGAGAAGGGCGGGGCGATCAATCAATATGTCAACGATCCGCTCGATCCCGAAAATTTCGCAAAGTTTCAAAATTACGTCAGGTTGGCGATGATGTACGGCCTGACCGCCGAACCCGAGCCTGGCGCCAAATCGGCCGAGTCCGACAAAAAGAACAAGTCCGGCAAGAAGAGCAACGGCGACGATTCGAACGCGGATGGCGGGGATGGCCAGGATTGGCGGCTCTGTTTCGATCGCTCCGCCTGGGCGCCGGGAACCAAGTTCGCCGACAACCATCCGATGTGCGGCTCACGCGAGAGGATGGCGGACCAGCGGATCGTGACGTTCCGCGACGCAAAAGGCCAGCTCGTGAAGGCGCACGTGTTTGCGCGTTCGACCTTCTCGATCTTCCAGTACCTCGGGCGGATCGTCGCCGCGGGCGAGGCCGGCAAGATCAAGCTGATGACGCCGCAGGCGATCGGCCACGCGCCGCTCGAGGACGACACGTTGTTCGCCGTCAACACCGGCGGCGGCGGCGACTGCTTCCTGTCGGTCGACTATGGGCAGACCTATTGCGTGCCCGAGAACGCGCTGAACACCAAGCGCATTCTCGGTCTGCTGGCCCAATTGCTGGCGCTCAACACCTCGGTCCGGGACGTCTCGATCACGCCGCAAGTGCAGTTGTTGCCGCAGTAGCGCCCTGGAGCGCCGCCTGGGCGCTCAGAACTTCATCGCGTCCTTGAGCTCGCGCAGGCGATCGAGCTTTTCCTGCCACAGGCGCTTCTGCTCGTCGGGCGCATCGGCGAGGTCTTCTTCGGCGTTCTGGATTTCTTCGTCGAGATGCGCCGAGTCGAGCTCCCCCTCGGGGATCGCGGTCTCGGCGAGCAGGATCAGGCCGGCGGCGCTGACGTCGGCGAAACCGCCGCGCACGAAAATCCGCGTCTGCTTGCCTTGCGCGTCCTCGAAGGAGACGACGCCGGGACGCAGCGAAGCCATCACCGGCGCGTGGTCCTTGAGGACGACGAAATCGCCCTCGCTTCCGGGCACGAGGACCGACTCGGCCTGACCGCTGAACATGAGCTTGTCCGGCGAAACGAGTTCGAAACGAAAGCTGGCCATGGTCACCCTCGAATGCGCGACGGCTTACGCCGCTTCCGCCGCCAGCTTCTTGGCCTTTTCGACAGCCTGCTCGATCGTGCCGACCATGTAGAAGGCGGCCTCCGGCAAGTGGTCGTATTGACCTTCGACGATGCCCTTGAAGCCCTTGACCGTGTCCTCGATCTTCACTTGCACGCCCGGCGAGCCGGTGAACACCGCCGCGACGTCGAAGGGCTGCGACAGGAAGCGCTCGATCTTGCGCGCGCGCGCGACGGTGAGCTTGTCCTCTTCGGACAATTCGTCCATGCCGAGAATGGCGATGATGTCCTGCAGCGCCTTGTAGCGCTGCAACACCTGCTGCACGCGGCGCGCCACGGCGTAATGCTCCTCGCCGACGACCGCGGGCGTGAGCATGCGCGAAGTCGAGTCGAGCGGATCGACGGCGGGGTAGATGCCCTTTTCCGCGATCGAGCGCGAAAGCACGGTGGTCGCGTCCAAGTGGGCAAACGAGGTCGCGGGCGCCGGGTCGGTCAAGTCGTCGGCGGGCACGTAGATCGCCTGCACCGATGTGATCGAGCCCTTGGTCGTCGTGGTGATGCGCTCCTGCAGCGCGCCCATGTCGGTGGCGAGCGTCGGCTGATAGCCGACCGCCGACGGGATGCGGCCGAGCAGCGCCGAAACTTCCGAGCCCGCCTGAGTGAAGCGGAAGATGTTGTCGATGAAGAACAGCACGTCCTGGCCCTGATCGCGGAAATGCTCGGCGACGGTGAGACCGGACAGCGCGACCCGCATGCGCGCGCCCGGCGGCTCGTTCATCTGTCCGAACACCAGCGCGCATTTCGAAATCACGTTCGGATCGGGATTCTTCGGATCGGCGTTGACCTTCGACTCGATGAACTCGTGATAGAGATCGTTGCCTTCGCGGGTGCGCTCGCCGACGCCGGCGAACACCGAATTGCCGCCGTGCGTCTTGGCGACGTTGTTGATCAGTTCCTGGATGAGCACGGTCTTGCCGACGCCCGCGCCGCCGAACAGACCGATCTTGCCGCCCTTGGCATACGGCGCGAGCAGATCGACGACCTTGATGCCGGTGACGAGAATCTGCGCTTCCGTCGATTGCTCGACATAGGAAGGCGTGGGCTGATGGATCGCGCGGCGCGCCTCCATCGGCACCGGGCCGGCTTCGTCGACCGGCTCGCCGATGACGTTCATGATGCGGCCGAGCGTGCCCGCGCCGACCGGCATGGAGATCGGCCCGCCGGTGTCCCTCACCTGCTGGCCGCGCACCAGGCCCTCGGAAATGTCCATCGCGACGCAGCGCACGGAGCTTTCGCCCAGGTGCTGGGCGACTTCCAGAACCAGACGCGAGCCCCGGTTGTCGGTTTCCAGCGCATTGAGAATGGGCGGCAATTCGCCGTCGAACTTCACGTCGACGACGGCGCCGATCACCTGGGTGACGCGGCCGGTGGAGTTCATGGCATTGGCCATTTCTAGACGTCCTCGTTTCGATTCGTAAACGTCGCTTGCGCGATGGGGTGACTCAGAGCGCCTCGGCGCCCGAAATGATTTCGATCAGTTCCTTGGTGATCATCGCCTGACGGGTGCGATTGTAGCGAAGCGTGTATTTCTTCACCATCTCGCCGGCGTTGCGGGTGGCGTTGTCCATCGCGCTCATCTGCGCGCCGAAGAACGAGGCCATGTTCTCGAGCAGCGCGCGGTAGATGCGCACGGTCACCGCGCGCGGCAGCAATTGGGAAAGGATCTCGGTTTCGTCGGGCTCGTAGTGATAGACCGGCGTTTCTTCGTCCTTCGCCCCGAGTTCCGGCGGAATGAGCTGCTGCGCCGTCGGAATCTGCGATATCACCGACTTGAACCGCGCGAAGAACAGCGTGCAGACGTCGAACTCGCCGGCCTCGAACAGATCGATCACCTTCCTGGCGATCGGCTGCGCGGTTTCGAAGGCGATCGTGCGCACGCCGCGCAGGTCGATCTGTTCGATGATCGCCTTTTCGTGGGTGCGCCGGAGCTGGTCGTAACCCTTTTTGCCGATGCAGAGAATCTTGACCGTCTTGCCAGCCAGCGCGAGCGCGTTGGCGCGCTCGCGCGCCAGGCGCACGATCGACGTGTTGAAGGCGCCGCAAAGCCCACGCTCGCCGGTGCAGACCACGAGCAGGTGCGTCTGGTCCGAGCCGCTGCCGGAGAGCAGCGGCGGCGTCTGCGCGCCTTGGGCGATCCCGCCGGCGAGATTGGCGAGCACCAGTTCCATCTTTTCGGCGTAGGGACGCGCCGCCTCGACCGCGCTCTGCGCGCGGCGCAGCTTCGACACGGCGACCATCTGCATCGCCTTGGTGATCTTCTGCGTCGACTTGACGGAGGCGATCCGGTTTCTCAGGTCCTTTAAGGACGGCATCGCGAAGCTCGGCTAAGGAAACGAAATTTCAGGCGAAACTGGCGGCGTAGGCGTCGACGGCGCTCTTGAGCTTGCCCGCCGTCTCGTCGGTCAGATCGCGGGTCGTGCGGATCGATTCGAGAATGTCGGGGCTCTTGGAGCGCAGCGTCGCCAAAAGGCCGTCCTCGAAGGGCTTGACCTTGTCGAGGGACAGCTTGTCGAGATAGCCGTTGACGCCGCAATAGATCGAGCACACCTGCTCCTCCATCTTCAGCGGCGAAAACTGCTGCTGCTTGAGGAGTTCGGTGAGGCGCGCGCCGCGGTTGAGAAGGCGCTGGGTGACGGCGTCGAGATCAGAGCCGAACTGCGCGAAGGCGGCCATTTCGCGATATTGCGCGAGTTCGCCCTTGATCTTGCCCGCGACTTTCTTGGTCGCCTTGGTCTGCGCCGACGAGCCGACGCGCGACACCGAGAGGCCGACGTTCACCGCCGGGCGGATGCCCTGGTAGAAGAGGTCGGTTTCTAGGAAGATCTGGCCGTCGGTGATCGAAATCACGTTGGTCGGAATATACGCGGAAACGTCGTTGGCCTGCGTTTCGATGACCGGCAGCGCCGTCAGCGAGCCCGAGCCGTGGTCCTTGTTGAGCTTGGCGGCGCGCTCCAGCAGGCGGGAGTGCAGATAGAACACGTCGCCAGGATAGGCTTCGCGGCCCGGCGGGCGGCGCAGCAGCAGCGACATCTGGCGATAGGCGACCGCCTGCTTCGACAGATCGTCGTAAATGATGACCGCGTGCATGCCGTTGTCGCGGAAGTATTCGCCCATCGCGCAGCCCGAGAACGGCGCCAGGAACTGCATCGGCGCGGCGTCCGAGGCGGTGGCGGCGACGACGATCGAATACTCGAGCGCGCCATGCTCTTCGAGCACCTTGACGAACTGCGCGACCGTCGAGCGCTTCTGGCCGATCGCGACGTAGACACAATAGAGCTTCTGGGTCTCGTCGCCGCTCTGGTTGAGGGCCTTCTGGTTGAGGATGGTATCGAGGGCGATCGCAGTCTTGCCGGTCTGGCGATCGCCGATAATCAGCTCGCGCTGACCGCGGCCGATCGGGATCAGCGCGTCGATCGCCTTGAGGCCGGTCGCCATCGGTTCGTGCACCGAGCGGCGCGGAATGATGCCGGGGGCCTTCACGTCGACGCGCGCGCGCTTGGCGGCGTTGATCGGGCCCTTGCCGTCGATCGGATTGCCGAGGGCATCGACCACGCGCCCGAGCATTTCCTTGCCGACGGGGACGTCGACGATGGCGCCGGTGCGCTTGACCGTCTGGCCTTCTTTGATCTCACGATCCGAGCCGAAAATGACGATGCCGACGTTGTCGCTCTCGAGATTGAGCGCCATGCCACGCGTGCCGTTCTCGAACTCGACCATTTCGCCGGCCTGGACCTTGTCGAGGCCGTAGGCGCGCGCGATGCCGTCGCCGACCGACAGAACCTGGCCGACTTCGGTGACTTCGGCTTCATTGCCGAAATTGGCGATTTGGCTCTTGAGAATGGAGGAAATCTCAGCGGCGCGGATATCCATCAGCCGACCTCTTTCATGCGTGTTCGAATGGCGTTGAGTTTGGTTTTCAGCGAGCCGTCGACCATGCGCGAACCGAGCTTGACGACGAGTCCGCCGATGATCGAGGGGTCGACTTTGGCGGTCAGCTCGACTTGCTTGCCGCCGGAGACGGCGCGCAGCGAGTCTTTCAGCGCGGCGACGTTGGCGTCCGTGAGGGGCGCGGCGCTGGTGACCTCGGCGCGCGTCACGCCGCGAAAGGCGTCGTTGAGTTTGCCGTATTCGGCGATCATGTCGCGAACGGCGAACAGGCGTCGCTTGACGGCGACGAGCTTAATGAAGTTGGCGGCGAGGCCGGAAACGCCGGCCCGCTCGAGAATCGCGCTCAAGGCCTTGAGCTGATCCTGGGCGGAGAAGACCGGGCTGCGCACCAGGCGCTGCAGATCCGGGCTTTCGGCGATCAAGCGGTCGAACGAAGCGAGCGCGGCGGCGACCTCATCGGTCTGACGGGCGTCCCTGGCCAGGGAGAACAGCGCCGACGCGTAGCGCCCCGCCACTCCCGAAACGATATCGTCCTGTTCAGCCAATTCACTGCTCTTTCACAGGCTCAGCGCCGCGACCGCCGCCGCGTTCGAAAGCGACGTCGATCCCGCGTGAATCCACAATTGGTCCGTCAAACGCCGCGGCGCGGGGTCAAAGCCGCCCGAACCCCAAGGCGCGGGTTGCCTAACATAGGACTTTTCGCGGCGCAACAGCCGAAGGCCCCGCCGAAAGTCTCGAATTGAACATCTTCGATACGCTTATAACGAGCGCCGCCGTTGCGCCTGCGTTGAGACGCCGCCGGCGCAGAATCGGCAGGGGGCTCTATCGGCGAATTTCGGCGGCGCGGCAGCAAGGCGCTGGTCAGGCGAAGCTGGTGCTCCAGCCGGCCTTCGCGTCGCCGCCGAGATAGGCGACGCCGTCGACGCGAAGATTGCCGGAATTGACCAGCGTGACGAGGCCGCCGCCGTCGCTCAAGGCGCCCGCCGGCAACGCCGCGCTGAGCGGTTGGCCGGGCGGCAATTGCGTCGCGGGCAGGGGATAGATCCGTTGCGCGTCGACGAGCAGGCGCCAATTGGTCAAATCGAGCGGCTCGGCGGTCATGTTGGCGACGACGATCGCGCCGGCGCCGTCGGGCGCGCGATGCGCCGAGGTGATTTCGGCGGCGCGTTTGGGAATCGGCAGCGGCGCGAAGGCGCCCGAAGCGAAGTCGTAGAGCGGCGCTTCGCAGCCGGTGGCGCCGAATATCAGATCGCCGCTGTCGTTGGTGTGCCAGGCCTGGCTCTGGAACGCGAGGAAGATCGCGCTCATGCGCTGGGCGCGCGCGTCCCAGATGAAGCAGGCGCCGTCGTGCCAGACGCCGTTTTCGTGCAGGCGGATGTCGAGCGCGCGCGGATCGCCCTGCGCCATATGGATGTTGTCGACGCCGAACGGCGTGTCGGGCGTATAGCCGAACGCCGTGTCGGTCTGATGCGGGTTATCCTTGGCGAAGGCGTTGCCGTAGAAGAACACGTCGCAGTCCTGCGCCTTGGCGAGTTGCAGCATCGCGCTCAGCCGATGCACGAGGCCGTCGTCGCCCGCGCCCTCGGGCGGCAGGATGCGCATGGCGTTGGGATTGAAGAGATTGGCGCGCTGAAAATCGATCGCGCCGCCCGCGTAGGAGCGCTCGACCGGCGTGAGGCCTTGCGGGCGCGCCAGCACCGACGGGACGATCGGGTGGGAAAAATCGGCGTCGATCAAATAGTAGAGATAGGACTTGCCGATCGGCTCGCCCGGCGCGTCCTTGTCGGAGCGCACGTTGATCGTGGCGAACCAGCGCTCGCCGCCGGCTTCGAGAACGACCCAAAGATGCGGGTTGGTCGGCGGCGCGGCCGGCGCGAACGCGTGAACCTTGCCGCGCAGGCACTGGTAATTGATGTGACCCATGAAGCCCCCCGCTGTCGCAGCGTTGTCGAAGCAGAAACGCGCGACAGTTTTTTTACCGGGCGTCGACTCACGGCGCAAACGTGCGCCTCGCGCCGAAGGCGCGTCGCGCGCGGCGTTGCGCTTGGCGCCGCAACGTCCTTGACAGGAGATCCGACGCGAACCGACACTAAAACGATCGCGTGTCGGCGAGACGCCGCGCCCGGTTGCGGGCTCGCGCGAGATGCGGCTGCGGATAGGCGGCTCGTCATGGCGAAAGTCGCGAGAGAAATGGTCACGAACGTCGGCGTGGACGTCGACAAGCTCGTCGACATGCTGGCGCGAAACGCCGCGGCCGAGCTGACCACTTATTACTACTACACGGTAATTCTGACGAATTTCATCGGCTTCGACGGCGAAGGCCTGAAGGAAATCACCGAGGGTGCGCGGATCGAAGACCGGAACCACTTCGAGGCGCTGGCGCCGCGCATTTACGAACGCGGCGGCAAATTGTCCGCCAGCATGCTTGGCGTCCATGACATCTCGCCTTGCTCGCCCGCGTCGTTGTCGGGCGATTCGACCGACGTCAAAGCGATGCTCAAGGTTCTGGTGGAGGCGGAGCGCTGCGCGGTACGCGGCTACACCGCGATCTGCAACATGACCGCCGGCAAGGATCACCGCACCTACGATCTCGCGCTCGCCATCCTGCAAGAGGAGATCGCGCACAAGGCGCGGTCCTCGGAGTTCCTCGGCGAAGGCCCGAGCGGCCATGCGTTGCGCAAGTCGGGCGAGAAATCGCCCTACGTCGACGAGTTTCTCGGCGCCCGCTGATACCGTGGCGCCGCCGTTGCGACGCTTTACGCGCGTGGAGCTCGAACGTGGCGACGGCTGCGCGCGCGATCTTCCGAAGTTGATCGCGCGTGGCGCCCGGGTTTACGATGTGAGCCGCAGCTTTGCCCGGGCCCGCGGCCGCCATTGGGGCGATCACCGCGCGGGGCGGAACCTCGCCGGCCGCTTCGACGCGAGGATTCACGAAGCCGAGATGTTGGCGCGGGCCCGTGCATCGGAGTGCTGGCGGACGGCGAGGAGGGATGAACGGTTTGGCTATTCGATTTCGCGACAAGGCGGCTGCCGCGGAGTCGATCGGCCTGGGCGGCGGCGGGACGTCAGTGCCGGCGTCCCGCCGCCGCCCTCCGACAATCGCGTTGCTTAAGACGCCGAGGTCGCATAGCTCTTGGACAGCAGCACCCGTTTCGCGAATTTCGGTAGAGCGCAAGACAATACCGGGGGCGTAATTGAATTTGGGACCACAGCGTATGACTTCGTTGGACATTGCGGCTCGCATGCGGGAGGCGAAGGCGCAATTAGCGAACGCCAACTACGCGGGCGCTTTCGATATTGTCGCATCATTGATCAAAGGCGGCGCCGCTGATCCGGCAGTGTTCGATAGCTATCGACAGCTCTACAACTTGATACATGGGCGGGACATTCGCCACGCGGAGATTTTCGACTTTATCTATGCCGCAGACTTATGGGAGGGAGGATCGGGCGCGGGCTCGTCCCCTGAGGCGACGGAAACATACCGGGCCTTCCTTAAGGATTTTATGGTGAAGAACGGCATCCGCAGCGTCGTGGATGCGGGCTGCGGCGACTGGCAATCGTCTCGTCTGATCGATTGGAGCGGCATCGATTATCTGGGTATCGACGTTTCGTCGGTCGTGTTGAAAAACACCAAACGCTTTACCAAGGACGGGGTGCGATTCATCGAAGGCGATGCGCGGTCAATCGATCTCCCCGGGGCTGACCTCCTCATCATGAAAGATGTGCTCCAGCATTGGTCGAACGCCGACATCATGGAGATGATCCCAAAATTTCGGCGGTTTCGCTACTGCCTAATCGCCAACGGCGCCACCGAACAGGTGAGAGCTTACGTTAACAAAGACATGCCGGCCGGTGGGTATCGCCCGGTCGATTTGTCTCAGCCGCCATTCTCGGTCCCAGGTTCCTTTGTGCTGTCCTATGATGTTGCATATGTCACGCGCAGCGACGGTCCGGTCTGCAGCGCTATGCGAGTTTTTCTGATCGATCGGGACAAACAGCCTGCCACTATACGGGAACGAGCGGTATCGGCGATCCCACAGGTCTTCGCCCACGAATATGATCTCAGCGCACTTCACCTGGTGAAGCCGCGCGGCCACAACTTTCGCATGTATGTCACGCCGCGTTACCGCGAGCATTACGAAAACAACTCTTACGAGCAATTTTCAGCACGCCTGGTATCCTCCGTCTTGCGACGAGCCGGTTTGTTCGTGGACATCGGGGCAAGTTACGGTTTCTACTCTCTGCTCGCCGGATCGCGGTATCCGAATCTTGATATTATCGCCGTGGAGCCCACCCCGGCAACTTGCGAGGTTCTTAAACGCAACGCGAACTTACTCAGCCAATCGAATATCGAGGTTCATCAACTCGCCATTTCGGATTCGCTCGGAATTCGCCGCTTTAACGTGGCATTAGCCTCGGATAGTTGCGGCTTCTTCAACCATCCGAACGTCGCCTCCTTGCAGTCAATCGACGTTGAAACGACGACGGTTGATGGTCTGCTGAAGGCCCGCTCGCCGCGTCCGCTGGTGATTAAGATCGATACCGAGGGCAACGAGCTTGCCGTTCTCCGCGGCATGGCCGAAACGCTGGAACGGTTTCCCGATATCAAGCTCCTCATCGAATTCTGCCCGGGGACGTTGCGGGCCGCGAATGTTCAACCGAAAGCGTTATTGGAATATCTTGATCAGCTCGGTTTTCTAAGCTTCATTCTGGACGAGCAGAGGCAGAGATATTATCGGGCGAAACCGGAAGACGATAACCTGAGGTGGACGAAACGCGATTACGCAAATCTTTATTGCGTGCGAAAACGGCTTGCGCTGAACGTGTGTTTCTTTTCGCATTCTTCCGCTCTCGCGGGCGCTGAGCGGGTCCTCCTGGAACTCGTTGATGATCTTGTCGTCGACTACGGTGCGATCTGCTCGGTCGTCCTGCCAAGTTGGGGGCCATTGGCCGACGCGCTCGCCAAGATCGGCGCAGCGCCAATCGTCGCTCCGTATTCCTGGTGGTGCAATAAAGGGAGCATCCGTCTCACGGAAGCGCAAAAGTCACACGACATCAGCGAGAGCAGCAAGGCTATCATGACCTGTGCTGTCCCGGATATTCGCCTCGTCGATCCCGACATCATCTGGTCGCAGACAATGGTCATCCCGTGGGGCGCCATGGTGGCCGCAAGTCTGAGCAAGCCGCACGTTTGGTATGTGACCGAGTTTGGCGAACGCGATCATGGCCTCACCTTTTTCTCGCCGTTGAATAAAATCCTGCAGGAGATGGAGTTGGGCTCGGACCTTATCTACACGTGCAGCAAAGCAGTGGCAAAAGAGCTATTTCCCGGTGCCTCTGACCGGCGCGTGCGAACGCTCTATTGTCTCCCCCATGTTCCCGAGCATCAAAGCGAAGGGGACGAACAGTCGGGACAATATTTTGGCGATGCAAGCGCGATCAAACTCGGTATTTTCGGGAGCCTTCAGCCGGAGAAGGGGCAGGAAGACATTCTGCTGGCGGTAGCCGAATTGGCGCGGCGTGGGCGCAACGTTGAATTGCTTCTGGCCGGATATGAATTTCCAGAATACCGGCGCCATCTCGACGAGGTCGTTGTTCGACATGGGATTTCCAGACGCGTTCGGTTCGCCGGGATGTTGCGGGATCCTTATCCTGCGATGCGTGCCGCCGATATTGTGATCGTATGTTCGCGCTGTGAAGCGTTCGGCCGAACAGGCGTGGAGGCAATGCTCCTCGGTAAGCCGGTGATCTATCCCACGACGGGCGGGATCCTGGAATATATGGTCGAAGGACAGACCGGCCTTTCCTACACGGCTGGCGATGTCGATGGGCTAGTCGACCGGCTCGAACAATTGATCGCCGATCCTTCCCGATGGCCGGTCATGGGGAATTTCAGCAGAGGTCACGCAGCAAAGCTGTTCAGTAAGGACGGTTTCGGCGGCGAGGTAAATCGAACCCTGCTCGAGCTGCGTGCACAGGGAAATGCAACTACGCGCATGCCAGCTACGATCAAGCCGTACGTTTCATCGTCCGCTGATTCGCCAGCGACGTTTGGCGGCCGTATTCGACGCAATGAACCCTGTCCCTGTGGGTCCGGCAAGAAATTTAAACATTGTCATGGGGCGATTTAAATAGTGTCACGAGTTGCGTTCATGGCGCGTAATTCTCATATGTGCGCCATTTTCTGCGGGCTGGAAACCGCGCCCAGCGTAAAATCAACCGGCCAAACTCGGTTTGGGTGCGCAACCGTAAGCTCGATCTTGTGAGAGGAACCTAGAAATGTTGCCTATAACATTAATATGCGCAACTCGATTGACGGAGCGGGAATTTTGGGAAAAATCGGCTTTGGGGCGGTGCCTTAAGATCACTTATGGTCGCCTTCCGATCAAAGCGAATGTTTTCTATAGCAACTCAAGGGGGCTGGGCGCCTGTTACAACGAAGCAACTGAACGCATAGCGAACGGCGATGAGATACTATTATTTATACACGACGACGTTTCGATTGTTGATTATTATTGGATTGACAAATTGCTTTTGGGTTTTAAGCAATTTAGTTTGCTTGGGTTGGCCGGAAATAGGCGGCGCGTCGATAAACAGCCGGCATGGCACGCAATAGATGACAAGTTCACATGGGATGACCCTTCGAATCTCAGCGGCATTGTTGGGCACGGGAGAGGATTTCCTTGCGAGCTGGCAGTGTACGGTTCGGTGATGCAACAATGCAAGTTGCTGGACGGGGTTCTGTTGGCGACAAAGAAAAGAACTCTGGTCGAGAACCGAATTCAATTCGATGAGAATTTCAGATTCCATTTCTATGACATGGATCTTTGCCGACAATTCGAACATAGAAATCTCCCGGCCGGGACCATACCTTTGGGGATCGTCCATGAAAGTGGCGGAAATTTCGGCGGGCCGGAATGGAAAAGCAGCTACGCCCAATATCTAGCGAAATGGAAAGCGTAATGCATCGAGCGGTAATTGAAGCGACGTTTTCGAATAGTGCCTCTAAAGCTGCATCGACTGCGATCGAGTGTTATTGGTTTGCGCCATGAAGACGCATCGTTTAGGATGGTACAAGTGAATTTACAGGCCGTTTTGTCTCAACTTGCGGAAATGAGTCGGTGAGCCTCGTATAATCGGCGTCGAAGCACGCCCGCGATCGCCGGGTGCGTGCCTCTGACGTCCATCGAACGGTCTTGCGGATGGCGAACCCCGTTCCCTTCCTGGCCCCGCCCTGCTATCCCCCGCCCATGACCACCCACCCGATCGAAAACATCCGCAACTTCTCCATCGTCGCGCATATCGACCATGGCAAGTCGACGCTCGCCGACCGGCTGATCCAGCAGACCGGGACGATGGCGGAGCGCGAGATGGTCGAGCAGGTGCTCGATTCGATGGACATCGAGCGCGAGCGCGGCATCACCATCAAGGCGCAGACGGTGCGCCTCGAATACAAGGCCGAGGACGGCCGGACCTACATCCTCAACCTGATGGACACGCCCGGCCACGTCGACTTCGCCTACGAGGTCTCGCGCTCGCTCGCCGCCTGCGAAGGCTCGCTGCTGGTCGTCGACGCCAGCCAGGGGGTCGAGGCGCAGACGCTCGCCAACGTCTATCACGCGCTCGACGCCGGCCACGAGATCGTGCCGGTGCTCAACAAGATCGACCTGCCGGCCGCCGAGCCCGACCGCATCAAGCAGCAGATCGAGGACGTCATCGGCCTCGACGCGTCGCAAGCGGTGCCGATCTCCGCCAAGACCGGCCTCAATATCGATCTGGTGCTGGAGGCGATCGTCAAGCGCCTGCCGCCGCCCAAGGGCGACGAGACGGCGCCGTTGAAGGCGCTGCTGGTCGACTCCTGGTACGACGCCTATCTCGGCGTCGTCGTGCTGGTGCGCGTCATCGATGGCAAGTTCACCAAAGGCATGCGCATCCGCATGATGGGGGCCGACGCGCACTACGAAGTCGACCGCATCGGCGTCTTCCGCCCCAAGATGACCGAGGTCGCCGAACTCGGCCCCGGCGAGATCGGCTACATCACCGCGCAGATCAAGCAGGTCGCCGACACCCGCGTCGGCGACACCATTACCGACGACAAGCGCCCAACGGCGGAAGCGCTGCCGGGCTTCAAGCCGGCGCAGCCGGTGGTGTTCTGCGGCCTCTTCCCCGTCGACGCCGCCGACTTCGAGGCGTTGCGCGCGGCGATGGGCAAGCTGAGGCTCAACGACGCGAGCTTCTCCTATGAAATGGAGACCTCGGCGGCGCTCGGCTTCGGCTTCCGCTGCGGCTTCCTCGGCCTGCTGCATCTCGAGATCATTCAGGAGAGATTAGAGCGCGAGTTCAATCTCGACCTCATCGCCACCGCGCCGTCGGTGATCTATCGCATCGCGCTGACCGACAAGACGACGATCGAGCTGCACAACCCCGCCGACCTGCCCGACGTCGTGCGCATCGCGGAGATCCAGGAGCCGTGGATCAAGGCGACGATCCTGACGCCCGACGATTATCTCGGCGCGATCCTCAAACTGTGCCAGGACCGGCGCGGCGCGCAGGTCGATCTCAACTACGTCGGCAAGCGCGCGATGGTGGTCTACGAACTGCCGCTCAACGAAGTCGTGTTCGATTTCTACGACCGCCTGAAATCGATCTCCAAGGGCTACGCGTCGTTCGACTATCAGCTCACCGATTATCGCGCTGGCGATCTCGTCAAGATGTCGATCCTGGTCAACGGCGAGCCGGTCGACGCGCTCTCGATGCTGGTGCATCGCGACCGCGCCGAAACGCGGGGCCGGGCGATGGTGGAGAAGCTGCGCGAACTGATCCCGCCGCACATGTTCCAGATTCCCATACAGGCGGCGATCGGCGGCAAGATCATTGCGCGCGAAACCATCCGCGCGCTGCGCAAGGACGTCACCGCCAAGTGCTACGGCGGCGACGCCACCCGCAAGCGCAAGCTGCTGGAGAAGCAGAAAGCCGGCAAGAAGAAGATGCGCCAGTTCGGCAAGGTCGACATCCCGCAGGAGGCGTTCATCGCGGCGCTCAAGATGGATAGCTGAGGGGCGGCGGGTCTGGTCCGCGATAAGGGTATTTCAACGGTTTGGGCGCCGTTTCGTGGGCGCGTTTGCCAGGCGCCTCGGTCTTGGCGGTCTCGAGAGAAGCGGATCACGAGGGCGCCGGCCGTTCGGCCTCGCCTTGCTCAATGGGAGGCTCGGTAGATCCCGCGCCCGGTTCTCTGGATCAGTCCGGATTGATGCATTCGGGACAAGATGACCGACAGGTTGCCGGGCGAAACCTGGAGACCGTAGTCCTCCAGGACGGTCTGCAGGTCGCGGATCGAGACTTCCTGTCCGCGCAGGCTCTCCAACAACAGCTCTTGCGCGGAGGGGTTTTCGGACAAGCCGCCCGCCGGCGCGGTCGAAGGCTCGGGCGCGCGCGGTTCCGGCTTGCGTAAGTTTACAACATTGTGCGACGGCGAGGGATCGAATTCGCCGAGGATCGACAGCACGCTCTCTCTGACGACGCTCGCGACCCGCTCGTCGTCGGTCCGGCCTTCCAGCCGCGCGATCGCCCAGCCCAGCGCGTAGGCCCGCCCGACAGCGTCGATAAGCTCTTGTTTTAAAGCGACAATTGCCTTCTTGTCGCCAACCTCGATCGCCGACACAAGCGGCCTCCCGTCCCGAACGCAGCGAGAAACGCCAAAGTTTAAAAACCTTACTACCGATTTGGCGGCGAATCAAAGTTCCTTTCAACGAGGCGTAGGAACCTCTCGAAACGGTTAATTTTTTCCACACGATTCTCACATTTTCGCTTGACGGGGCGGCGCGTTGTTGTAATGTTTTCGCCTGCGACGTTGTTGTTGTAGGAAATGCGCCGTGGGTCGGATCTAGCAACGGGGAGGGTTCGGTGGCTCTTTCGGACTGGACCAATTTGGCGATCGTGGCGGGCTTCGGCATCGCCGGCGCCGCGCTCGTCGCGCACAAGCTCGCCGGCCCGGTAACGCTGACCGGGAACTGGCAGCGCCTCGGCGAATTCGCCGTATTCGACGCCCTGTTCTGCATCGGGTTGAAGGGATCGGCAAAGCGTCGGAAGCTGGAGTTCAAAATCTATACGACGCTGCGCCGGTCGCCGCTCGAACGCGATGACGGGCAGCAGACCCGCTGCAGCGATGGAAACGCCGCTCCGGCGCTCCTCCACGGCGCCAGCGGTCGGCAGAGACAAGAGGCGGCGATTTCGAGGGCGGACTTCACTTGACGGCGATGGCGGGCCGGAAGCGGGCGGCGCGCAACGCGAGCGCACGCATCGGCCCGCTCGGCGATTTCCTGCGCGGATCGCGAAGCCGCTGTGAACCCGCGGCGCTGCGCGCCGCTACGGCGCTTTCGCGGGCGGCCAGCGGCGGTTGACCGCGACGACGAGCGCGGTCACGCCGGCGGCGAACGCCACGACGAAGAGTAGAACCGCGATCACCGGCTGGTCTTGCGTCAGCGCGGCGAACATGGCGCCGATCGCCGCCAGCGTGACGACCGCGACGCCAGCGAGCGTGAGGAGCGTCTTCGGCCAGTTGATCGGGATTCCGCGGCGCTGATCGGCGCGGATGCGCTGGACCGCCTGCCAAGCGACGAGCAAGCCGAGCGCGACCGAAGCGACCCAACCCATGCCAACGCCCCCTTATCCGCGCCGCCGCACTCCCCTTCTCATGGCCGGGCCTGTCGCATCCGGCCACGGTGCGCCACCGTATCGTCGCCCGCGCGCTCGCACAAGCGGAGGCGCGCGGACGGCCGGTATAATCCCCACCACGACGAACAGACCGCGGCCACAGGTTCGCGCTCACTGCTCCCCGATCAGCTTGCAGTGCGCTTGAACCGGCTTTTCGGCTGCGACGGAGAGCAGGTCGTCGAAGAAGTCGCAGTCGAGCAGGTTGTTCGGGCTCGAGCGGCGGCCGGAAAAGACCTCGATCGCCACCCGCGCCGCGTGACCCTCGACCTCGGCAAGCTTGCCCGCGTCGAGCTTCGTCGCCGCGAAGCGTGCGGCGCCGGCGCCGGGGATTTCGATCTTGCGCTCGGGCGCGAGGTCGAGCCGGCCTTCCGTCTCGGCGAGCAGCTTCGGCGAAGTTGGCACGCCATAGATCTCGGCGTCTACGATGATCGTCTCCTTGGGATTGGCCAGCCGCGCCGCCGCCGCCTGGCTTAGCGCGACGTCGACCTCGAAGGACGGACCCGCGACCGTGTTGGCCGGCGCCGCTCGAGCCGGCGTCAACGCCAACAGGCCCGCCGCCAACGCCACCCCGCCGAGCCGCTTCTTTGTCTTCCTGGTCATGACGCTCCCCCGTCGATGAATCCGCTTACCGCCGCCCGCGGCGCCGTCTTGGATTTCGCGGCCAAGGTCGCGCAAATCGCGCCTTTAGGCAATTTCCCGCCAACGCGCGCCGGGCGAGGTGGGGCTAGCCCTCCGCCGCCGTATGGCGCTCGATCCACGCCGCCGCGCCGCGTCCGGCGGCGGCGCCGGTGGCGAACGAGGCTTGCAGGAGATAGCCGCCGGTCGGCGCCTCCCAGTCGATCATTTCGCCGGCGACGAAGACGCCGGGAAGCTTCTTCAGCATGAACGCATCGTCGATCTCGCCCCATTCGACGCCGCCGGCGCTGGAAATGGCGCGCTCGATCGGCGCCGGCGCGATCAGGCTGAGCGGCAGCGCCTTGATGCGCGCGGCGAGCGCATTCGCGTCGCTGGGAATCTCGCCCGCTTCGCGCATCAGCGCGACCGCGACGGGCGCCAACGCGGCGGCCTTGCGCAGGAAGGTCGAAAGCGATTGGCCGGGCCGTCGCCGCAGGCGTTTCGCCAGCGCCTCTTGGCTGAGGTCCGGCTTGAGGTCGACGGTGAGAATCGTCGACCCCTGCGCCGCGATCGCGTCGCGCAAGGCGGCCGAAAGGGCGTAGACGGCGCCGCCCTCGATCCCGCGCGCGCCAATCATCGCTTCGCCGCGCACGCTTCGTCCGCCATAGGAAAGCGCGATCGTCTTCAGCGGCTGGCCGGCGAAGCGCCGGCGAAATTCGGGCGACCAGTCGACCACGAAGCCGCAATTGGCGGGGCGCAAGCTTGCGACCGCGATTCCGGCCGCGCGCAAGAATTCCACCCACGAGCCGTCGGCGCCGAGCCGCGGCCAGGAGGCGCCGCCGAGCGCGAGCACGATCGCCTCGGCGCGGACTTCCTCGACGCCCTCGGGCGAAGCGAAGCGGAGGGTCCGCTGTTCGTCGAAGCCGACGAAGCGGCGGCGCGCGCGTAGCGTGACCCCGAGCGCATCGAGGCGCCTCAGCCAGGCGCGCAGCAGGGGGGTCGCTTTGAAGCTCTTGGGGAAGACGCGCCCGCTCGAGCCGACGAAGGTCTCCTCGCCGAGCGCCGCGCTCCAAGCGCGCAGCGCGTCGGGCGAGAACCGCTCGATCGCCGGCCGCAACCGCTCCGCCGCGGCGCCGTAACGCGTCATCAAACGCTCGAACGGCTCGCTGTGGGTGAGATTGAGGCCGCCGCGCCCGGCGAGCAGGAATTTTCGCGCCGGCGACGGGGCGCCGTCGTAGACGACGACGCGACGGCCGCTGGTCGCCAGAACCTCGGCCGCCATGAGGCCGGCGGGGCCGGCGCCCACTACGATTGCGCTGGCCGCGCGGGAGGTCGATCGAGGCGGATTCACCGATGGGCTCTCTTTGACGGGCGAACGCCGGTTCGCGCGGTGGCGGGAGAAATTCGGCGAAACGCATACGCGCGTCGCCGCGCCCATGACAATGGCGGAGCGTCGTCGCGCGTGGTTCGGCCGCGACGCCGCCGATGCGTCCGCGTCCGCCCGCCGGCGTTTGCTGCGCTGGGCGTTGACCAGGCGGAAGCGCCGCCTCTTCCCTTGAATTCTCTGACGTTTTTCCTTGTTTTGCGAGGTCAAAGCTCGCGGCGAATAATATTACATTAAGTAACATTCCCGCGTTTGGCGGTAATGTTTTGTTGATTCATCCCCCATTAATTGGGCCCGGCTAACGTGCGTCAACTTTTTGGGACAGGCGCGGCTGTGATCGGTTTGAACCGATCGCCGCGGCGGAGGATATCCAGTTGCGCGCGAACCCGACAAAGCGTGCCGACGGCGCGGTCGACGAATCCTGCATGGCCGCCCTCGCGCGCGCGGCGACCGAGTCCCATGCGGTCATCGCCGCCGACAGCGAGGCTGCGATCGCCCAATTGAAGGCGCAGGCGCTGCGCTATCAGACCGCTATCGACGCCATCACACAGGGCGTCTGCCTTTTCGACGGCGAGGGGCGGTTGGCCCTGTGCAATCGCCGCTTCGCCGAAATCTACCGCCTTTCCCTCGATCAAGTTTCGCCGGGCTCGACGCTGCGCGAGATCACGGAACGCCGGGTCGCTGCCGGGACCTGCCCGGTGGCCGCCGAACACTACCTGTCGTTCTGCGCGTCGAACCATTCCTGCAATGAGGCGAGAAGCTGGACGACCGTGCTGCGCAACGGCCGGACCATTCAAATCCGCCACCAGCCCACGCCCGACGGCGGCTGGGTCTCGACGCATGAGGACATCACCGAACTGCCGGAAAAGCGCGCCGTCGCCGACGAGCGGATTTCGCTGCAAGCGCTGATCGACGGCGTGCCCGACTATCTCTACATCAAGGACGTCGAGAGCCGCTTCGTCGTCGTCAACAAGGCGCTCGCGTCGGACAATGGCCGCGCCATGACCTGCGACATGATCGGCCTGACGGACTTCGACCTTCACCCTTCGGACGCTGCGCGCGGCTATCATGCGCTCGAGCAGGAAATCCTCGCCACCGGGCGCCCGATGTTCGATCTCGACGAGCACGCCATCTCTGCGACGGGCGAGTACAAGTACCTGGCTTCGACGAAGGCGCCGCTGCGCAACGACAAGGGCGAGATCATCGGCCTGATCGGGATCGGGCGCGACGTCACCGCACGCAAGAAGGCGGATCTGCTGCGCGACGGCCAGGCCCAGATTCTCGAAATGATCGCGATGGGCGCGCCGTTGGAGGCCGTTCTCGATCGCCTCGTGCGCTTGATCGAATCCCAGTTGACGGGGATCGTCAGCTCCATTCTGCTGCTCGACGAAGATCGCGTCCACTTGCGCCACGGCGCCGCGCCGAGCTTGCCGGAGGCCTATACGCGAGCGATCGACGGCGTTCGCATCGGCCCCAACGTGGGATCCTGCGGCACGGCCGCCTTTCGGCGAGAAGCGGTCGTCGTCGAAGACATCACGACCGACCCGCTTTGGGCCGACTACAAGGGTTTGGCCGCTGCGCACGGGCTTCGGTCGTGCTGGTCGACGCCGATCTTGTCACCCCAAAACGCCGTGCTCGGGACGTTCGCGATGTATTCGGCCACGGCGCGCGCGCCGACCGAGGCCGAAACCCGTCTGGTCGGAATCGCCGCGCACATCGCCGGCATCGCGATCGAACGCAGGCTCGCCGAAGACCGCATTCAATTCATAGCCAATCATGACGCGCTGACCGGCCTTCCCAATCGCGGCCTGATCAAGGACCGGCTTACCCAGGCGGTGAAATCCGCGCGGCGACACGGGCGCTGGGCGAGCGTGGCGTTCGTCGATCTCGACAATTTCAAGTGCATCAACGACAGCCTCGGCCACAGCGCCGGCGACGAGCTGTTGAAGGTGGTGGCGAGCCGAATGGTGGCTTGCGTGAAGCCAACCGACACGGTGGTGCGGCTCGGCGGCGACGAATTCGTCATCGTGCTGTTCAATCAACCCAAGAGCGAGGAAATCGTCGCCGCGACGCTGCAGAAGATCCAAACGGCGATCGCAGAGCCCGTTCAGCTCGAGGGCCACACGTTTCGGGTGACGAGCAGTTTCGGCGTCGCGAATTACCCCAACGACGGGACGGACGCCGAAACGCTGCTCGCCAACGCCGATGCGGCGATGTACCGCGCCAAGGAAATCGGCTGCGACAATTTCCAGTTCTACACGCCCGAATTGAACGCGAAGGTTCGCGAGAAATTCATGCTTCAGGAGGCGCTGCGAAACGCCGTCCCGCGGCGCGAATTCGTCCTGCACTATCAGCCGCTGGTCGACCTGCGCAGCCGCCGCGTCTTCGCGGCCGAAGCGTTGATCCGCTGGAACCATCCGAACTTCGGACTGATTCCTCCCGCCAGGTTCATCCCGCTGGCCGAGGAAACCGGCCTGATCGTGCCGATCGGCGATTGGGTGCTGCATGAAGCCTGTCGCCAGAACAAGGCCTGGCAGGACGCCGGTCTGCCGCCAATGAGCGTGTGCGTGAACGTGTCGGCGCGGCAATTCCGCGACAAGCACTTGATCGGCAATGTCGCCGACGCGCTGCGCAAGAGCGGCCTGGAGGCGAAATATCTCGAATTGGAGCTGACGGAAAGCCTGATCATGCAGGACATCGAGCAGGCGGTCGCGACGATGAAGGAGTTGCAAGGCCTGGGCATTCAGCTCTCGATCGACGACTTCGGCACCGGCTACTCCAGCCTCAGCGCGCTGAAGACATTCCCGGTGTCGAGATTGAAGATCGACAAATCGTTCATCAATGAACTCGCCAACAGCGAGGACGACAGGGCCGTCGCCTCCGCCGTGATTTCCTTGGGGCAGAAGCTCAATCTCAGGGTCATCGCCGAGGGCGTCGAAACGGACGACCAGATCGCATTCCTGCGCGAGAACAATTGCGACGAGATGCAGGGCTATCACTTCAGCAAGCCGGTCGAGCCGCGCGAAATCGAGGCGATTCTCAAGGAGCAGACTCGGCCCGGCTCGGGCGTGTCGGGATAAGCGCGCCCGCCCGGGAACGCCGGCGCATGTCGCCGGCGCTTCCGACGCCTCCGATCGGCAATCGCTTCGTTTGACTGGAGCGCGATGATCAAGGCGCCGCCCGCCGCGCCGCCGATCGGGCCGACGCGCGCCGTGGCGATTGCAATTGGCTGTTCGATCGCCGATGAAATCGGGGCCGACGCGCTGCGGCGTCGGGCCGAGAAACGGAGTTCGCAATGGATTTGGGCATCGCCGGGCGCAAGGCAATCGTCTGCGCCTCGAGCAGGGGCCTGGGTCGGGCCTGCGCGACGGCGCTCGCCGAGGCGGGCTGTTCGGTCGTCGTCAACGGCCGCGATCGGGACGCGTTGGAGGCGACGGCGCGCGAGATCGCCGAGGCGACCGGGACCGAGGTCATCGCGGTTCCCGGCGATCTCGACTCGGCCGAAGTGCGCGCCGCGTTGCTCGCGGCTTGCCCGGCGCCCGACATTCTCGTCAACAACAACGGCGGGCCGCCGCCGGCGCCGTTCGCCGACCTGACGCGCGAGCGCATCCTCAGCGGGATCGAGTCCAACATGCTGACGCCGATCGCGCTCATTCAGCGGGTCGCGCCGGGCATGGCCGAGCGGCGCTTCGGGCGCATCGTCAACATCACCTCGTCGTCGGTGCGCGCGCCGATCGCCGGACTCGACGTGTCCTCGGGCGCGCGCGCCGGCTTGACCGCTTTCGTCGCGGCGAGCGCGCGCTCGCTCGCCAAGGACAACGTGACCATCAATTCGATCCAGCCCGGCGCTTTCGACACCGACCGGATTCGCTCGGTTCTGCGCAACAGCGCGGCGGCGAGCGGCGCCGATCCCGCGATGTTGCGCGCCAGACGCGAAGCGACGATTCCCGCCGGCCGGTTCGGCGCGCCGGAGGAATTCGGCGCGCTGTGCGCGTTTCTCTGCAGCGCGCAGGCGGGCTATCTCACCGGGCAGAACATTCTCATCGACGGCGGCGCCTTTCCCGGAGCGTTTTGAAGCCGTCCGATGTTCCTCGGGATTGTGCTCAAGACGTTCGCCGGGCCGCCGCGATGACGAAACGACTGGAGACGCCCGAGGCGCCAATTGCGGACGAATCCGTTCGATATTCCGGACGACCCCCACTATAGTATGAACTCGTGAAAGCACTCGCTGCCGTCATGGCCGGGCTTGTCCCACGACTGTCCGGTTCATGATGAGCTCCAGTTTAGGGAGAGCTGCCGAGAGTCGCGCGGCGGCGGTTTTTGCGGTTGCTTGAGGCAGGTGAAGTCTCTTCGATGCATCAGGTTCGCGCGCACGAGTCGCGTGGTTTCGAGCAGGGTTTGATTGTCTTGCGCCATCTTTCGCAAAAGGCTCAGCAACAGAAAGGCGATCAGCGCGACGGCGATCTGAATGCGCACGGCGTTCTCGGAGCGGCCTATGAAATGGGTGATTTTCAAGGTTTGCTTCATCACGCGGAAGAACAATTCGATTTGCCAGCGCCGCTTGTAGAGGTCGGAGATTTCTTTGGCGGGCGCGTCCAGATCGTTGGACAGAATCCGCAACGTCCCCCCGGTCTCCATCGTCACGACGACCTCGCGCACCGCGCCTTGCATCGGATTCTTGCGGTTTTTAGCCTGACGGCCCGGCAGAAAGCCGGTTCGATCGCTGACGACGCCCGTTCCCGGCGCGACGGGCATGGATCGGGCCGAAAGGAGCGGCGTGTTCTTCTTGAACCGCGTCACGATGCGGCAGTCCGCCTCGTCGAGCGCGGCCCACCAGCCATAATCGTAATAGCCGAGGTCGAAGACATAGGTCGCGCCCGCTTCGATCGGCATCGCTTTGGCCGCGACGATGTCGTTGACCGTGGCCTCGGTGACCATGTGATAGATCGGGCAGCCCAGATCGGGGTCGTAGACGAAATGCGCCTTGGCGCCGCAGACCTCGGCCGAAAAGCGCGCCCACTGCGTCCCTGCGCCCGCCAGATGCAGGCTGGTCGAGTCGATCAGCCGCACCGCATCGCCCATCTTGCGGCGCAGGCCGCGCGTCGCCATGCCCAGCATATGCATGAAAAGCCCGGAGAAAACCCTGGAATCCCGGTCGCGGTTGGCGTCTGCGAAGGTCGAGCGCGCCGGAGCGGCGCCGCCCGCATGATAAAGCCGCGCCTGATGGCTCGCCATCGACGCTTGGATGTCGCGCAGCGAATGCGAGCCCGACAATTGACCGAACAGCAGCACCGACAGCTGCCGCTTGGTCGTGAAACTGCGAACCAGATCGTCGGTCCCGTGCTTCTCCACAAGCCGCTCAAAGACAGACCAGGGAAGCAGTTTCAAAACGTCGCGGAAGACCGTATTCGTATGGGGCACGGCGCTGATCCTTTTCATGTCCAAGCGAGTCGCCAAACTCTGGAAATGATTAGAATCAACGCCGTGCGCCGGCGCCAGCAAAATCGAACCGGACAGCCTTGGGCTTGTCCCGGCCATGACGAGCCATTGCTTTCGGCCGCCGGCGTCAAGCGGCGAAACATCGCAAGGGGATCGCCGACATGGGCGTCGAGGGCAAGGACAAGGCCAAGGTTCTGGAAGCGGGGGCGGCGGCGCTCTCCAACCAATTGGGCCGCACCGTTCTCAAGCTGCGCAAGGGATACGGCCTTTCGCTGGCCGATCTGTCGATACAGTCGGGCGTCGCCAAATCGATCATTTCGCAGATCGAACGCAACGAGACCAATCCGACTCTGACCACCATCTGGCGGCTCGCCCACGCGCTCGACGTTTCCATCGAATCGATCCTTCACGGCGGGGAGGAGGGGCCTTTCATCGAACACGTCAGCCGTGGCGGCACGCCTGTCCTGCTGTCCGACGACGGGCTTTGCCGGCTGGCGGTGATCGGCTGGCTGAACACCGTCGATTGGCTGCAATGGTACGATTTTCATGCCGAGCCCGGCGGCGTGCTCGGTTCGCAGGCCCATCCGCGCGGTTCGATCGAGTGCCTTTCCGTTCTCGAGGGCGAACTCGAGGTCGAGGTCGGCGAGGTTGCGCAGGTCGCGCGCGCCGGCGAGACGCTGCGCTATCGCGGCGACCGGCCGCACCGCATCCGCAATCTCGCCGCCGCGCCGGCGCACGCGACCATGGTGTGCATCCTCAAGGCGGCGGTGATGGACTGAGGCGGCCACGCCGCCGGACTGGCGGGCTCCGCGAATCGCGCCGTCGCCGATTCGCGCCGCTTTTGTCCGCGCTTTGACCGTGCGATCCCGCGCCGGGACGGTCCGCGCGAGCCGGCGTTGTCGAATGGGAAACCATAAGGACGCGTCGATCCCGCCCGGCGTATGAAAAAGCTTGCGGGCGTCCGCTATCCCGGCCCGAATCGAAATTCTCGCGATTCGGGCGCGCTTTGTACCGCCTTTCGTCCCACGCGCGTCATTTCGAGGCGGCTCGCCGAACGGCGGCGTCGCAATTCGCTAACCAAGGGCGCGCGCCCGCCAACTTTTGCGGTGACAACCGTAAGAATTGACTCGCATTTTCGTCGAAAAGCGGATTCGCTTCGCGCGTCGCCGATTCGTGCCGGTTTTGTTTCCGCTCCCGCCGCTGAGGTCCCGCCACGAAACGCAGCGATTAGATGTTGTTTAAGGGTGCGGCAAGATTTGGCTCCGGCCCCTTGGCCATGGGGTCTCGCCTCGACAGGGCCGGCGCGTCCGGCTATGCCTGACAAACGAGCGAAACGGCGTGGGAATCGCCGATTCCCGCGTTTCGCGGCCAACCCCAAGCGCCAGAATCCGAGCGCCCGATGTCCACGGCTCCAGCCATCACCAGCGAGAAGACCGCGGGCGGCGTTCGCGTGGCTCTGGCCGGGGGGTGGACGGTCGACGCCGGGTCGCAATTGGAGAAGCGCGCCGACGCCCTGTTGACGCTCGCCGACGGCGCGCGCGAGGCGACGATCGACCTCTCGCAAATCGATCACATGGACACCGCGGGGGCGTGGGTCATCGACCGCTCGCGCCAATTGCTCGCCGCGCGCGGCGTCGAGGCGCAAGTCGTCGGCGCCCGGCCGGAGCACGCCATTCTGCTGCGCGCGGCGCATTATCGCCCGACCGAGGCCCCGCCGGCGCGCGAGGCGCCGACTTTGACCTCCCTCGTCTCCGATGTCGGCGAAAGCGTCTACACCGCGGGCGCCGATCTCGTCGGCGGCGTGGGATTTCTCGGCCGCATGGTCAGCGTCGGCGCGACCGTCGCCGTTCGCCCTCCGCGTTGGCGCTGGACTTCGACGACCTTCCATCTCGAGCAGTTCTCGCTGCGCAGCGCTCCGATCATCCTTTTGATCAATTTTCTCGTCGGCGCCATCGTCGCCCAACAGGGCATCTTTCAGTTGGCGCGATTCAACGCCACGCCCTTCACGGTCGATCTGATCGGCATTCTCGTCCTGCGCGAACTGGGCGTCTTGCTGACCTCGATCATGATCGCCGGCCGTTCGGGCTCCGCGATCACCGCGGAAATCGGCGCCATGAAGATGCGCGAGGAAGTCGACGCGCTGACGGTGATGGCGCTCGATCCGATGGAAGTGTTGATCCTGCCGCGGATCCTGGCGCTGATCGTCGCGCTGCCGCTGCTCACCTTTCTGGCCGATATGGCGGCGCTGTTCGGCGGCCTGTGCGTCGCCTGGGTCTACGGCGGCATAAGCCCGGTGGTGTTCCTCGCGCGCCTCCAGGACGCCATCGGCCTCAACACCTTCGAGGTCGGTCTGATCAAGGCGCCGTTCATGGCGCTGGCGATCGGCTTGATCGCCTCGGTCGAAGGCTTCGCGGTGCGCGGCTCGGCCGAGTCTTCGGGGCAAAAGGTGACGGAATCAGTCGTCAAATCCATCTTCATGGTCATCGTCATCGATGGCCTTTTTGCGATGTTCTTCGCAGCGGTGCGGTTTTGACCGGAAGCGCAAACGATCCCGGCGCCGCGCCGTCGACGCCCTCCCGCGCGCCGCGTCCCGACGGCCAGGCGCTCCCCGAGGCGGTGATCCGGGTGCGCGGGCTCAAAGTCGGCTTCGGCGAAACCCTGGTCATGAACGGCCTCGATCTCGACATCTACCGCGGCGAGGTGCTCGGCTTCGTCGGCGCTTCGGGCGCCGGCAAGTCGGTGCTGACCCGCGCGATTCTGGGCCTGTTGCCCAAACGGGCGGGTCTGATCGAGGTTTACGGGCAGAACGTCGATACGCTGTCGATCGCCGAGCGCGAGCGCGTCGAGCAGCGCTGGGGCGTCCTGTTCCAACAAGGCGCGCTGTTTTCGAGCCTGACGGTGATGCAGAACATCCAGGCGCCGATGCGCGAGCATCTCGATTTGTCGTCGCGCCTGCGCGACGAATTGGCGATGCTGAAAATCGCGCTCGTCGGCCTGCCGCCCGACGCCGCCGACAAGTTTCCCGCCGAACTTTCCGGCGGCATGATCAAGCGGGCGGCGCTCGCTCGCGCCCTGGCGCTCGATCCCGACCTCTTGTTCCTCGACGAGCCGACCTCGGGACTCGATCCCATCGGAGCCGTCGAATTCGACGAGCTCATCGCCACGTTGCAGCGTACGCTCGGCCTCACCGTGTTCATGGTGACCCACGACCTCGACAGTCTCTATGCGATTTGCGATCGTGTCGCGGTGCTGGGGCAGGGGCGGGTGACGGCGATCGGTCCGATTTCCGAGCTCTTGCGCTCGCAGGATCCCTGGATCAAAGCCTATTTTCAAGGGAAAAGGGGTTCGGGGCGCGAAGCCGTTTTCCGTCAGGCCAGCGCCGCCAAGCGCGAGCCGTGAACGCGCGCCCAGGCTCCTGGGTCGCGACGAACGGTCGCGAGACGGCGACGTAGGCGTGGATTGGTCGGTTCGTGAGTGGGCGTCGGCGCGAGAAATCTGCTATGCGATTCGGCGTCGGAGCGCGGCGGCGGGGTTCGGCGGGCGACGGGAAAGCGAACTCGACGCGTTCGCGAGGGCGATAGGCGGCGATGGAGACGCGAGCCAATTTCGTATTGATCGGGGCTTTCACCCTGGCGGTGATCGCGGGGGCGTTTCTGTTTGTTCTGTGGTTCTCGGGTCTGACCAGGATTTCCGAGCACAAGACCTATGAAGTTCTCTTCACGGGTTCCGTTTCCGGACTTTCGCGCGGCAGCGCGGTGCTGTTCGATGGCTTGCGCGTCGGCGAAGTCACGGAGATCGAGTTGGATCCGAACGATCCAAGCCGCGTCCAGGCCCTGGTCGATATCAGCGGAAAGGTCCCGATCAAAAAGGACACCAAGGCGCGCTTGGAGATCCAGGGACTGACCGGGGGAGCGGTCGTCGAACTGCGCGGCGGCGCTCCCGACGCGCCGTCGTTAGTCGCGGAAAAGAATGGCGAGCCGCCGATCATCGTCGCCGAGCCTTCCGAATTGCAGAATATCATGGAGAGCGTCCAAAGCGTTTCCGCCAAGGCGGAGTCGGTGCTGGACAAGGCGGACAAGCTGCTCAGCGACAACCGCGCCGCCATCGACGACACGATCAAGAACGTCGACACCTTCTCCAAGGCGCTCAGCGAGAATTCGGCGGGGATCAGCACCACGCTGGCGGACTTGGACTCCCTAGTCAAATCGGTCGACCGCGAGAAGGTTGCGACCTTCATCGACGGCGCGGCTGCGCTCGGCGAGGCCGTACGCCAGAATAAGGGCAACATCGATCGTATGCTGAAAAACGCGTCGGAACTGTCCGTCAAGCTCAACGAATTGGCCGATAAGCTCGATTCACTAATGGCCAGTCTGCAAAGCTTCGTCGGTTCTCCCGAGCTCAAGGGCCCGCTAGGGGAGTTCGGCGACGCCGCGCGCTCGGTAAAGCAATTGGCCGACGATCTGGACGCCCGCACCAAAGAAATCGCCGTCGGCCTCACACGCTTCAGTTCGTCGGGCCTGCGCGAATACGAAGCGCTGGCGGTCGACGGACGGCGCACGATCAATGATTTCGATCGCGTGTTGCGAAGTTTCGAGCGCAATCCCAACGAGGTGATCTTCGGCGCCAAGCCGGCCCTGCCAGAATTTCACGGCGGACCCTGATGTCCATCGACCCGCCTTCGACGCCGTGTTGCGCGCATTGGCGAGGGGATGCCCCCGCGCCGGCCAAATCGCGTCGGCCGCGGAACGGCGCGTTCGACGCCGGCGTTCGCAGGGCCGCCGTGGTCGCCTTGGCCTTGGCGCTCGCGTCTTGCGCGAGCGGACCGCCGCCGGACACCTTCGAACTCAGCGCGGCCAGACCCGCGCCGGCGCGGCCGCTACGGGCGCAATTGCGAATCGCCGAACCCATCGCCGGGCTCGACCTCGACAGCGAGCGGATTCTGGTGCGCACCGGCCCTCAGGAAGTCGCGACGCTGGCGGGCGCGAAATGGTCCGATCGTCTGCCGCTCCTCGTTCAGTCGCGATTGACCCAAACGTTCGAGAACGCCGATCTCTTGCGTCAGGTCAGCCGCCGCGCGACGACGACCGCAGATTACGATCTCGACATCGAAATCCGAAAGTTCGAACTCGACGTCGCCCAAATGCGGGTCGAAGTCGATCTGGCGGCCAAGATCGTTTCTGTCGGCAGCGGGCGCGTGACGGCCGCACAAATCTTCACCGCCGACGCGCCGGTCGACTCGACCGGCGGCGCTGACGTCGCGGCGGCGTTGAACGGCGCGCTTTCGTCGGTCATGACGCGGATCGTCGCGTTCGCGTCGAAGCAATTATAACAGCGCGAACCGGAAGAGCGGACGCCGGTCTCGGCAGCGTCACGCTCTTCCGAGCGAATGTCAGCCCAGCCGACCCGATGCGTGCGCGAGCATCGTGTAGACTTTGCCGGCGTCGGACAGCAACGTCGCGCGCGATTGCGCGCCGTCGCGGTCGCTCTGGCCGACTTTGGCCAGAAGGCGTTCGAATTCCTGCGTGTAGCGCGTGACCGACGCCTGAAATTGCGGATCGTTGCGATAACGGCGGCGGATATCGTCAAAGGTCTGCTGACCCTGCGCCGTATAGAGGCGGCGGCTGACCGCGGTGGTGTCGCCGCTGCGCCAGCGATCCCACATTTCTGCGGCGGCCTCGGTGTCGACGAATTTCGCAATGTCCGGGGAAATTCCTCCGGGCGCCTCTTTATTGGCCGCATTCCCGCCGCGGCCCGGCGCGTGCGACGCCTCGTCGCGCGAAGCGGCCGCAAGAAGGTTCGACAACCATCCGGACTGGTTGCGTTCGGCGGCCGGAGGCGCGATCGGCTGCTGCGGCGCCGGCGGGGCGCTCGCAGGCGCCTGCGCCGCGCGCGTCCGCGGGGGCTGGGCGGCGGGTCGCGCCGGTTCGGCGGCGCCCGGCGCCGCGATGAGCCGGCGGGCTTCGTCGTCGCGCGCTGCGTCGACGACTCGCGACGCCTCGGCGTTGCGCGGCGCTTCGATGCGCGCCGACGCTGCGGCGGGCTCGGAGACGTCGAAATCCGCGCCGGACGCCGTGACGACCGCGGTCAATTCCTTGAGCGCTTTGATCTGGTCCGACACGACGCGACGCATCGCGCTCGTCGCCTCGTTGGTCTCTTCCGGCAGTTCGAACACGCCGCGCCGCAATTCCTGCCGCGTCGCGTCGAGCTGACGCTGGACCTCGCTCGCCATCTGCTTGACTTCGGCGACCGACTGGCGGAACCGCTCGGCTGTGCCGCTCATGACCTCGGACAATTGCGCATTGGCTTGCTCGTAGGTCGACTGCAGCGTCTGCGCGGTCCTTTCTCGTTCCTTGCCCGCGTTTTCGCGAATCATCTCGAACTGGTTGGCGACCGTCGCGGCTGTGCCCTTGGTGGCCATCGTCAGCGCGGAGCTGATCTCCTGAGCGCGCTCCTGGGCCCTGCTGAAACTCTCCTCGAACGAAGTGGTGAAGGTGCGCGTTATCTCGTCGAACTCTTCGCTCTTGGCGTCGATGTCGGCGAACAGCTTCTGCAGGCTCGCTTGACGGTGCTGCAACGCCAAGTCGATCGTCTGCTGCTTGGCCGCCAGATCGCGCGAGACCTCGGCGAGCACGCTCGTATAGTTCGCCATACGCTCGATGAGCACCCCGGAGTCGCTTTGCGTCGTCGACGACAACCGGTCGAGTTCCGTGACTTGCGCCGCCATCGCGCCGAGGGCGCGCTGCATTTCGTCGATCTTTTGGCCGAGGTCGCCTTGGATGATTTCGAGCTTCTCGCCCGCACCGCCGACGACACGGTCCAGCGCGACGCTGGCCTGGCCGAGACGATCGAGAACTTGGCTCAACTCGTTGCGCAGACGGTCGCCGGCCGCGGCCAGCGCGGTCACCGATGTGCCGGCGTTGCGCTCGATCGCTTCGCGGAGCGCCGAGCCGGATTGCTCGACCTCGGCGCTGAGTTGGCCGATCAGGGCGCCCAGCGAACGGACGGGGTCGGCGGCGCCGGCGTTGATCGCAGCGATCAGATCCTCGCCGCGTCGGCTCATCAAGGCGATGAGACTCGACGTCTGCTGCTCGAACGTGCGCGCCGCATTTTCGCTGACGCTGGCGATTTGGTTCGAGATTTGCGCGCCGCTCATGCCGAGTTGCGTGACGAAATCCGCGCCCGGGCCCTCCATGAGCGTGCGCAGCTCCTCGATCCGCGCAGCGAGACTGCCGGCGATGTCTTCGCCGCGACCCGCCAGGGCCGAGTCCACATTTTCGACTGCGCCCGCCAGCCAAGAGGCGATCGCGTCCTGCTGAGCGGACAGCCTTGCGGCCAGGTCGTTGGCGGCGTTGGCGATCGATTCGTGAATGGCCGCTCCCTGGCTGTCGATCGCGGCGTCGAACTGGGCCGAAAGGGACTGCAGAGGCGCAACGATCTGGCCATGGAATCGATCGACGCTGCCGCCGAGCGCGCCGGTCATGTCGTCGAGCTTGCCCGACAAATTCGTGGCGATCTCCGTCGAGAGCCTCGACAGCGCTTCCGTCAAAGCCTCCGCGCGGGTGCGCAGGGCTTCTTCGATTTCGGCGGACTTGGCGCCGATCGCTTGCGTGATCTCGCGCTCGCCTTCGCCTAGCGTCTTCGCCGCTTCGATCGTGCTCCTGGCGAGCGTTTCGTTCAGTGCCTTGCCGCGCGCGGCCAAGCCGCTGTCGATCCGCTCAAGCAAGCCCTCCAGCGACGCCGAGATCGCCTTGCCGCGCTCGGTGAAGGCCGTTTCGAATTGCGTCAATCCTTCGCGCACGGAGTCGTTGACGGCGCCGGCGTGCGTCGACAGCGCGAGTTCGACCACGGTCTGATGGGCGATGGACGCGTTCTCGAATTCCGTCAGACGCGCGGCCGAGGCTTCTTCGAATCGCGTGCGGTGGTCCGTCAGTCGGTCGTCGAGCTCGGCCTGACGATTGGACATGATCGCGTCGATGGCCGCGACTTGGGCCCCAAGGTTCTCTCCCAGGCGCGTGCGATGGTCCGTCAGGCGGTTGTCGAGTTCGGCCTGACGATTGGACATGATCGCGTCGATGGCTTCGACTTGGCCCCCGAGGTTCTCTCCCAGGCGCGTGCGATGGTCCGTCAGGCTGTTGTCGAGTTCAGTCTGTCGATTGGACATGATCGCGTCGATGGCTTCGACATTGGCGCTGAAGTTCTCACCTAGACGCGTGGCGTGAGCCCCGATTCGTTCGACGACGCTGTCGCCGCCGTCTCCCACCAAGCCCGCAAGCGAATTGAGCTGCTCGTCCAACTGCCGGGTCTGGGCGCTCAACGCGGTGATCAGTTCGCCGCCGCGCGTCCCGAGCGTATCTTCGAATGTCGCGATCGTCGAAGCCAGCGTGTCGTGCATGCTGTCGCCGCTGACGGCGATCGAGGCGACGGCTTCGCCGGCGACCGAGGCGAATTTCTCGCCGGCCTGCGCCACTTGATCGCTCCATTGGGCCAGCGCCGCTTGCGAAGCCTCTTGAATGCGCTCTTGCGTCGCCGCGCCCTGGTTGGTGATCGCCTCGACCGCGCGCTGCGCGGATTCCCCGATCTGACTGCTCAAAGCGCTCGCGGACTCGTCGATGAAGCCGCGCAACTGAGCATGACGCGCCTCGAAGTGTTCCGACCATGTGGCGCCGGTGGTGTCGAAGACGGCGCGCGCGTCTTCTGTCGCCGCGCTCAAAGTGGAAGCCAGCCGCTCGCTTGAGGCGGTGAGCAGGCCCTCGAGCGCCTGTCCGCGCACGACGATCGTTTCGTGCAGTCGCTCGGACGCCTCGCCGAGCCGCGCGGCGAGCTCGTCGCCGTAACCGAACACGGACTCGGTGAGAAGGCGACGGCTGGAGTCGAAACGGTCGACAAGGTCGTCGCTTCGTTCTCCGAAATCCCTCGCCAAGGATTCGCTGGCCACGATGAGGCGCGTCGCCGCCGCTTCGGCGTGCAACTGGATCGCTTCCGCGGTCTGAGCGCCGCTGTCCTTGATTCTCTGATCGATGTCCGCGACGCGAGCGATGATCTGGTCCGCGCTTCGGGCGCTGGCCTCGGCGAGTCGCGTCGCGACTTCGCCGCCTAGGGCGTTCAGGGATTCTTGCATTTGCGCGCCTTGCGCCGCGATCCGGTCGACGGCCGAGGAGCCCGCGCGGTCCATGACCATAGCGATCTCCTCCGAGGAGGAGCCGAGCGAGGTGGCGATGCGCTCGCCGACGTTGGAAATGCGTTCGCCGAGGCTCTCGGCGATGTTCTCGAGATCGGTGGCGATCTCCTTGTGCGCGTCGTCCACGGCGGCGCGCAGGCGACCGCCGTTGGCGACGATCGCCTCGCGCTGATCGGCCATCTCGGCGATCAACGAGCGAATGCGGCGTTCGTTGTCGGAATAGGCGCGTTCGAGCGTCGAGACCTCGGAACGCACGAGCGTCTCCAATTCGGCGGCGCGAGCCAGCGCCCGCTCGATGCCGTCGCCCATCGAGGTGATTTCCCGGCGGATCGCCTGGGACAGCGTGACGACCTGCTCGCCCGCGATCGATTCCGGCTCCGCGAGCCGCAACGCAACCTGCGCGATCGAGCCCGCCGAGACGCGCAACTCCTGCAGCCGGCGCGCCAAAGCGGCGAAACCGAACAGGAGAATCGTCGGTCCGAGCGCGGCCAAGGCGAGCAATACCGTCTCAGGCTGGATAATGTACCCGCGCGCCGTCGCGAGGTCCGATCCGCTCGTGGGGTAGCGCAATATCGCGTAGGCCACGCACAGCGCCAACCAGAGGGCGGAGGTGATGGCGGCCGCCATGAACGGCGTCTGGTTCGGACGGCGCAACTGCAGGGCCTGAACGATCGGGCCGATCGCCGGCCGATCGTCATTGGCCGGCGGCGTCCCCGCGCCGAGAGTCGGTTTGACATCCTCGGATTGCGGCGGCAGCGGCGGCGGCAGGCGACGAGCGAGCGGCGGCTCGCCAGCTTCTTGCGCCGAGGGCGCTTTCAGCGGCGCGGGGAAAGCGGGCGCGGCGGCCGGCAAGGGTTTGGCGGGGGCGGACTCAGCATCGGGAGGGGAGGCAGCGGGCTCCGCTCCTTCGGTGTGATTATCGCCGACAGACAGGTTCAAAGCGTCTTCGATAGCCGACATCGCCGCGGAAACCGCGTCATGAGCCGTTTGTTTCTGCGCCATTGTGTCCGCCTCGTTCGATCCGTCGCGATTGCCCATGGTCCGTCGCGATGCGCTCCCTACACGCCCGCCGCATGTGGCCTCGCGTCGCGGCGCGCGGGAACGTTAACTAATCCCAGTCTACAGGCCGCGAAGCGAGATTGAAACATCTAGAGAATCGTATCTTTCAAACGTCGTTAACGTTTGGGTCACCATATTCGAGCAACCTCGACGGGGAATATGGGGGCCCTGCGCCGATTATCACGGATTTCAGTGGAAAAGTCAGGAACTTCCGCGCATTAGGAGATGGCCATGTCCACAACGCTCGCGCGGCAGGGCGAAAGCCCGGCCCGTCCCGCTCTTCCCGGTTTGAACGGCTTGTCGACCAGAGAACCCGCCATCGACCTCGTCCATTTGGCCCGCCAGACCGACAACGATTGCGCTCTGGAGGAGGAGCTTCTCGGCCTTTTCGACCGCCAATCGGCAAGCTTGCTGGCGCAGACGTCGACCGAGGACGCGCCGCCGCGCCGGCGCGCCGACGCCGCGCACATGCTGCGCGGATCGGCGCTCGCCGTCGGCGCCTGGCAGGTCGCGCGCGCCGCGCAGACGCTCGAAACGGCGCTCGAATGCGGAAATACCGAAAAACTCGAGATCGACCACGCCCTCGCGGCGCTCGCCGGGGCGATCGCCGGGGCCCGGGCCGCGATCGCAAAGCTGCGCGGCTGAACTTGCACTGCGGCTCTTTGGCGCGGTTCTAAACGACCCGGGTCACGAAAACCCGCTTCCGTTGTTCGACGGCGCGCTTTATGTAGGCGCGCGCGCCGGCGAGGCTGCGCGCAAGCGCGTCTTCGTCGGCGCGCGGCGTGTTGGAGTTCGACAGAGACAAGGAAGACGCTCTCCCGATGACAAAAATGACCTTCATCGATGCATCCGGCGCGTCGCGCACGGTCGAGGCCGAGGTGGGCTCGACGGTGATGGAGACGGCGCTGCGCAACAGCATTCCCGGCATCGAAGCCGAATGCGGCGGCGCCTGCGCCTGCGCGACCTGCCATGTCTATGTCGCGCCGGAATGGACCGACCTCGTCGGCAAGCCCTCGCAGATGGAAGAGGACATGCTCGATTTCGCCGCCGAAGTTCGGCCGAATTCGCGCCTCTCTTGCCAGATAAAGGTCACCGAGGCGCTCGACGGCCTTGTCGTGACGACCCCCGCCAAGCAAGGTTGAGTATAATGAGTGAAGTCATCCACACCGACGCGATCATCGTCGGCGCCGGGCCGGTCGGCCTGTTCGCGGTGTTCGAATTGGGCCTGCTCGACATCAAGGCCCATCTGATCGACATTCTGCCCAAGATCGGCGGCCAATGCTCCGAGCTCTATCCGGAAAAGCCGATATACGACATTCCCGGCTATCCCGTGATCACCGGCCAGGAGCTCGTCGACAACCTGAGCAAGCAGATCCACCCTTTCGCGCCGACCTTCCACTTGGGCGAAATGGTCGAGAAACTCGAAGCGGTTGGCACGCCGGAGCATCCTTTGTTCCGCGTCGCCACCGACGCCGGCACGGTCGTCGAAGCCAAGGTCGTGGTGATCGCGGCGGGCGGCGGGTCGTTCCAGCCCAAGCGTCCGCCGACGCCGGGCGTCGAGGCCTACGAAGGCAAGAGCGTCTTCTATTCCGTGCGCAAGATGGAGCATTTCCGCGGCCGCCGCGTGGTGATCGCGGGCGGCGGGGATTCGGCGCTCGACTGGGCGCTCAACCTCCATCCGGTCGCCAGCCGGGTCACGCTCGTCCACCGCCGCGACGAATTCCGCGCCGCGCCGCATTCGGTCAACGCGATGCGCGCGCTGGTGGCGGAAAAGAAGATGGACCTCATCATCGCTCAGCTCTCCGGCCTCAAGGGCGCGGACGGCCAATTGAGCGCGGTGACGGTGCGCGGCGGCGATTCAGCGCCGTTCGACATCGAATGCGACGACCTGCTCGCGTTCTACGGCCTGACGATGAAGCTCGGGCCGATCGCTGACTGGGGCCTCAATCTGCATGAGAACCTCATCCCCGTCGACACCGAGAGGTTCGAAACCAACGTCCCCGGCATTTTCGCCGTCGGCGACATCATCACTTATCCTGGCAAGCTGAAGCTGATCCTGTCGGGCTTCCACGAAGTCGCGCTCGCCGCGCAGAAGGCGCACCACTACGTCTATCCCAACAAGAAGCTGCTGTTCCAGTACACGACTTCGTCGACGAACCTGCAGCGCAAGCTCGGGGTGAGCTGAGGGGCGCTCCGCCTCGACGGCTCGGTCCGGCGCGCGCGATTTTTCCTCGCGCGTGAAACAAACGCGTCCTTCGGCCCGTATCCTTCGGCGACGGCTTGCAAAGCCGCGGTCGAACGATAGGGTCGTCGCCATGCCGAGATTGAAAGCTCCCTGGAACGAGCGCAACGGGCGCTTTTCGCCGCTGAAGGCGATCGTGTTCGCCCTGCTGTTCGCGCCGGCGGCGTGGATCGTGTTCCAGGCCGCGACGGGGATGCTCGATCCCAAGCCGATCACCGAGATGATCCATCGCTCCGGCGAGTGGGCGGTGCGGCTCATCCTCGTCTCGCTCATGGTGACGCCGCTGCGCCGCTTCGCGCAATGGCCGAAGCTGATCGCGGTGAGGCGGATGGTCGGCGTCGCGGCTTTCGCCTACGCCTTCGCGCATCTCGGCCTCTATGTCGTCGATCAGAAGTACGACGTTCTTCACGTCGCGTCGGAAATCGCCCGGCGCTTCTATCTCGCCATCGGTTTCGCCGCCTGGCTGGGCCTGGCCGCGCTGAGCGCGACCTCGACCGACGCGATGATCAAGCGGCTGGGGCCGGCGCGCTGGAACCGCCTGCACAAGTTCATTTATGCGATCGCGGCGCTGGCGATCTTTCACTACTATCTCCAGTCGAAGCTCGATGTTTCCCAGCCGGCGCTGATGATGGGGTTGTATTTCATCCTCATGCTCGCGCGCCTGTTGCAGAAGCGCGGCTGGCCCGCGTGGGCCGTCGTCTTCGGTTCGGCGCTGATTGCGCCGCCGGCGACGGCGTTCCTCGAGGGGGCGTGGTACGCGCTCGTGCGCCATATCGACTTCTGGGAAGTCCTGAGCGCAAATTTCGATCCCGACATGTCGCCGCGGCCGAGCCATTTCGTCGCCCTCGCCGGCCTCGCCTTCGTCGTCGTCACCGCCGCGCGCAACTGGCGCGCGTGGCGACCTTCAGCGGTTTTTGCCGGTGCCGAATAGGAACGGCGCGACTTCGGCGACGCCCGGCGGCTTGTCGATCGCAAACGGGGCGGGGCGGCAGACCGCGAGCGCGGAAAGTCCGACGCGCGCGGTGAGCAGGCCGTTGAGCACGCCTTCGCCCATGCGCGCCGAGATGCGCGAGGCGATGCCATGGCCGACGATCTGCTGCAGCAGGCTGTCGCCGACCGCCATGCCGCCGGTGATCGCGATATGCGCCCCTATCGAGCGCGAAAGCTTGATGAAGCCGAGCAGGCCCGGCCGGCCGCCGTAGAGTTCGGCGATGCGGCGCACCAGCCGCACGATTTGCGCGACGACGAAGATCACGTCGAGAATCGCGCGCGGGCTGATCGCCGTGACCATGGAGACGCGCCGCGCCGCCGCCGCGATTTCGGCTTGCGCCTTCGCGTCGAGCGGGCGCAGCAGCGCGCGTTCGGCGATATCGATGAGGTCGCGCCCGTCGACGATGGCGCCCCGCGCCTCGGCCACCTCGGCCCTCGCGCGCGCGGTTTCGGCGCGTCCTTCGTAGAGCCCGGCGAGCTTGCCCACCAGGGCGCGCGCCGCGACGCGGTCGTCGCCCGCTCTGGCGAGGGCCAGCGCCGCGTGCAATTCGGCGATGCGGCTCTGGCGGACGAGCGCGACGAGTTCGCGCAACGCGAGACCGAGGATTCCCGCGACGAACAGCGCCGCGAATCCTGCGCCGAGCGCGCCCAACGAGCGCGCCCTGGCGAACAGGCTCTCGATCAGCTCGGTCATCCACAGGCCGAGGCCGAGCGAGACGAGCCCGCCGAGGCCCGCCCAAACGAGCGTCGACAGCTTCGGGCGCCAGCGCGCGAGCACGCCAGAGCGCTGCGCCGCTTCGACGGCGCGCTCGGTCTCGTCGATCGGTTCGGGCGAGCCTGTTTCGGCAATGGCGGCGGTCTGCGAGCGAATGGTGGCGGTCGGCGCCGGCGGCGCCGGCGCGTCGTCGACGGCCACGCGCTCGTCGTCGAGCCGGAACGCGCGCGGGCGCGGGCGATGTTCGCTCATGCCAATTTGTCTCCGATGAGGAATTGCAGCGCGCGGTCGAGGCGAATATGGGGCGCCGCCGCGCCGCGCGCCGTTACAGGCGGACGAAAGCGCACGAAGCGCCAGTCGTTGTCGGCTTCCGGGAGGGCGAGGGCGTCGCCGGCGAACGCCGCCTCGGGGTCTTCGGGCAACTCGCCGGGAAAGACCGCCGCTTCGGCGACGCCGTCGAAAACATGCCCGCCGAGCTTTTCGCCCGCCTCGGGCACGCCGATGATCGCCTCCAGTGTCTGGCCGGCGTGGCGCATCTCGGCCTCGCGTGTCGCGCGCACCGCGCTGAGCGCGATCACGTCGATCTTAGCGCCGACCCCTTCGGCGCGCGCGATCGCCTTGCCTGTCAATACGCGCAGGATCGCCTCCAGGCGGTCGTGGCTGACGTGATGCAGATGGTCGGCCTTGGTCGCCGCGAACAGGATACGGTCGATGCGCGGTCGGACGATCGAGGCGAGGCGCGAAGCGCGCCCGGCGCGGAACGCTTGCAACACCTCGGTCAGCGCGTTTTCCAGATCGTGCATCGCCGCGGGGCCGGAATTGAGCGCCCTGAGCGCGTCGACCAGCACGATCTGCCGGTCGAGACGAGCAAAGTGGTCGCGAAAGAACGGCCGCGCCACATAGGTCTTGTAGGCCTCGTAGCGCCGCTCCATCATCGCCGCCAACGAGCGTGGCGCGATTTCCTGACCCTCGTCGAGCGGCAGCGGCGCGAAGGTCAGGGCGGGCGACCCCTCGAGGTCGCCCGGCATGAGGAAGCGGCCCGGCGGCAGGCAAGAGAGCGCGTAGACGTCGTCGCGCGCCTTGCGCAAGTAAGCGGTGAAGAGTTCGGCGGCGGTGCGCGCCGTTTCCTCCTCGGCCGCGGCGGCGGGGTCGAGGCCGGCAAGAAACGCGCGCCAGGGCGCGGCGAGCGACGCGCGGGCTTTTGTTCCGCTCGCTTCGATCGTCTCGCGCGACCATTGGGCGTAGGACTTGTCGAGCAGCGGCAGGTCGAGCAGCCATTCGCCGGGGTAATCGACGATGTCGAGCGTCAGGTGCGAGGCCTTCGAGCCCCAGGACGCCGCGCGCTCGAATTCTATGGTCAAGCGCAGTTGGGAAATGCGCCGGGTCGATTGCGGCCAGCGCCGATCGGGGCCGCTCAGGGCGGCCAAGTGTTCTTCATAGGCGAATCGCGGCACCGCGTCGTCGGGCTGCGGCTCGAGATAGGCGCGCGCAATGCGCCCTTCGCCGGAAGCGCGCAGCACCGGCAGCTTGGCGCCGGCGATCAGGTTGTCGACCAGCGCGGTGATGAAGACGGTCTTGCCCGCCTTCGACAGCCCCGTGACGCCGAGCCTCAGGCCTCCGCCGGAGAGAAAATCGGCGAGCGAGCGCGCAACCACGCTCGCTTCGAAAGCCAGATCGGTGAAAATCGACAAAGGAAAGCCCGCAGCCGGAGACTCACTGCAATCTAGCGTGGCGGGAGACGGGTTTACAGTGGGCATCGCCCCGCCGGGCGGGAGCCCTGCGGCGCGCGCACGTCTTCGAATGAAGTGGCCGCCACCGATAACTCCTCATGATGGGAACGACAGACCTATCCGATCGGCAGCGCCAAACGCTTCAACGCGTCGCCAGATAGTCTGTAGACCGTCCACTCGGACATCGGCTCGGCGCCAAGCGAACGGTAGAACTCGATTGCGCTTTTGTTCCAATCGAGCACCCACCATTCCAAGCGCCCACAGCCCGGTGCAACGGCAAGGCTCGCCAAATGGCTGAGCAGCAGCTTCCCGTAGCCTCTGCCCCTCTTTTCAGGACGGACGTACAGGTCCTCAAGATAAAGTCCGGGTCTCCCGAGGAATGTCGAGTAGTTGTGGAAAAACAGGGCGAAACCAGCCCGCTCCTCTCCTTCCTCGAGGAATACGACCTCCGCGAATTTCCGAGCCCCGAACAGCGTTTCCCGCAGAGCCTCCTCGGTCGCCACAACCTCTTGGTCGAGTTTCTCGAACTTCGCGAGATCCTTGATGAAGCGAAGAATGTCGGGAACATCCGCTGCGCCTGCTTCGACAATTCGCGCCTTCGTCATCCCGAAATACTCTCTTCTGGAAAATCGCCAAGGCGTGTCCGTTACACCCGAACGCCGATGAGCGCCCATTATCGGCTGGACGTTCGAACAATTCTTGATTCTTCGGCGATTGCAGCGCGCCGCCCCTCGCCGCCGTGGCCGCTTCCGAATACATCGCGTTCGCCACTGGAAGCGAAGCGCAGCAATCCAGTGCTTTAACCGTCACTGGCGCTCGAACAGCTTGCGCGGAAATCGAACTTCAACTGCCAGCCGGGCGACAGCCGAGGGACTGGATTGCTGCGCTTCGCTCGCAATGACGGTTCTGCTGGAACGGCAAAGGCCCCGGCCCCTCTCCCGAAACGAGTGAGGGGAGTCCGCTCCTTACTTCGCCATCGCCGCCTTGAGGTTCTCGCCGATCTTGTCGAGGAAGCCGCTCGTCGACAGCCATTTCTGCTCGGGGCCGATGAGCAGGGCGAGGTCTTTGGTCATGAAGCCGGCCTCGACGGTTTCGACGCAGACGCGCTCCAGCGTGTCGGCGAAGCGCGCGAGCGCCGCGTTGTCGTCGAGCTTGGCGCGATGGGCGAGGCCGCGCGTCCAAGCGAAGATCGAGGCGATCGAGTTGGTCGAGGTTTCCCGGCCCTTCTGATATTCGCGATAATGGCGCGTCACCGTGCCGTGCGCGGCTTCGGCCTCGACCGTGCGGCCGTCCGGAGACAACAGCACGCTGGTCATCAGGCCGAGCGAGCCGTAACCCTGCGCGATGGTGTCCGACTGCACGTCGCCGTCGTAGTTCTTGCACGCCCAGACGTAGCCGCCCGACCACTTGAGCGCGGAGGCGACCATGTCGTCGATGAGGCGGTGCTCGTAAGTGATGCCGGCGGACGCGAACTTGCCCTTGAACTCCGCGTCGAAGATTTCCTGGAACAGGTCCTTGAAGCGGCCGTCGTAGGCCTTGAGGATGGTGTTCTTGGTCGAGAGATAGACCGGATACTTGCGCAGGAGGCCATAGTTGAGCGAAGCGCGGGCGAAGTCGCGGATCGACTCGTCGAGATTGTACATGCCCATGGCGACGCCGGAGCCAGGAAAGGAGAAAATTTCCTTCTCGATGACGGCGCCGTCCTCGCCTTCGAAGCGCATCGTCAGGCGGCCCTTGCCCGGCACGCGGAAGTCGGTGGCCTTATACTGGTCGCCGAAGGCGTGACGGCCGACGACGATAGGCTGCGTCCAGCCGGGCACCAGCCGCGGCACGTTCTTGCAGATGATCGGTTCGCGGAAAATGACGCCGCCGAGGATGTTGCGGATCGTGCCGTTCGGGCTCTTCCACATCTCCTTGAGATTGAATTCCTTCACGCGCGCTTCGTCGGGCGTGATGGTCGCGCATTTGACGCCGACGCCGCAGGCCTTGATCGCCTCGGCGGCGTCGATGGTGACCCGGTCGTTGGTGGCGTCGCGATGCTCGATGCCGAGGTCGAAATATTGCAGCTCGACGTCGAGATAAGGTTGGATGAGCTTCTCGCGGATCAGCCGCCAAATGATTCGCGTCATTTCGTCGCCGTCGAGTTCGACGACGGGATTGCTCACTTTGATCTTGGACATTGGCGGGTATCCCAGCGTTACGGCGTTGCGCAGTGAAGTGGGCGCCCCTATAGCATTGCCTCCCTGGGGGTCAAAGCTCTGCTTTCGACCAAGTCTCCGCGCCGCCGGAGACGACGGGCGACATTCCGGCTATACTGTGGGCGCGAGGAGGGGAGCGGACATGATCGATCTCTACACCTGGGCCACGCCGAACGGCCGCAAGATTTCCATCATGCTCGAGGAGGTCGGCCTTCGCTACACGGTTCATTCCGTCAACATCGGCCGCGACGAGCAGTTCGATCCAGAAATTCCTCGCCATTTCTCCCAACAACAAGATCCCCGCGATCGTCGATTCGGACGGGCCGGGCGGGCTGCTGTCGTTGTTCGAGAGCGGCGCGATCCTGACCTACCTCGCGGAAAAGACCGGGCGGTTTCTCGCGCCGAAGGGGGCGGCGCGATACCGGGCGCTGGAATGGCTGAATTGGCAGATGGGGGGCCTCGGCCCGATGTTCGGACAGCTCGGCTTTTTCGCGGTGCGCTCGCCCGAAAAGGCGCCGCTGGCGATCCAGCGCTTCACCGACGAGGCCGAACGCCTGGTCGGCGTGATGGAGCGACGGCTGAGCGCGGCGCCCTATCTCGCCGGCGACGAATACTCCATCGCCGACATCGCCAGCTATCCTTGGGCGCTCGCGGCGACGACCACTCTCGCCCCGGCGCTCGGCGAATTCGTGAAGGAAAAGCCGGAATTCCAGCGTTGGCTCAAGAGCGTCGGCGAGCGGCCGGCGGTGCAGCGCGGCATGGCGATCCCGAAGATTTGAAACGCGGCGCCCGGTTCGAGCGGCGACGGTCCGCCCGCGTCCGAGGCTGGCGCGGCGAGCGGCGGCGCACGCGGCTTGACACATCCTATCCCCCTAGATAGGATATAAGCGTCAAGGAGGCCGACGCATGGATCAGGACCTGCAGACCCCGCGCCGCATTCACGGCCACGGCTGGCTCATGGGGCTCGTCGGCTTCGCCGCCGGGCTGGGCTTTCTCGTCTACGCGCCGTCGCTCAAGGCGGTTTCGAGTTCGTTGTTCCTCTTCGCCGGATTTCATGTGGTGGGCGCGATCGTGCTGCTCGCCTCCGCGTACTCGCTCGGCCTGCGCCGGTTGTTCGCCGGCTTCGCTAAGCGAGCCTCGGGCCGCGCGGCGCGACAGTTCGACTTCGGCTGGGGGCCCGAATGGATGAACGGTCTGGCGCTCGTCGCGCTGGCCTTCGCCTGGGCCGCGATTGCCTTGCACGTGGCCGCGCCCGCATGGTGGCCGCTGGCGTTCGTTCTCATGCTGTTTGCGGCGAGCTTCTTTGTCGGCAATCTCATCATGCGCTCGTTTCGCAGCGCGGATCACGTCATTCTGCCGATGGTCGATCTGGTGCGCGGCGACGACGACTTGATCCTGGACGCCGGATGCGGCTCGGGGCGCACGACGATCGCGCTGCGGCGCCTGTTGCGCAACGGTCGCGTCGTCGCCGTCGACCGTTTCGACGCCGATTACATCGACGGCGGCGGCCGCGATCTCATCGCGCGCAATTTGGCGGCCGCCGATCTGACGGATCGCGTGAAGGTCGAAGCGGCCGACTTGACGAGCCTGCCATTTCCGGACGCGACTTTTGACGGCGCGGTGAGCACGAACGTGTTCGATCACCTAGGCGCGAAAAAGCCGATCGCCCTTCGCGAAGTCTTTCGCGCGCTGAAGCCGGGCGGACGATTCCTGCTGGCCGTATGGGTTCCCGGCTGGCCGATGTTCGCTGTCGGCAATATATTCTCGTTCTTTCTGACGACGCGCGCGCAATGGCGGCGGATGGCCCGGCAGTCCGGGTTCGCGATCGCCGACGAAGGCGTCTTCAACTATGCTTGGTTCGCGGTGTTGGAAAAGCCCGCCGCTTGAACGCTCGAGGTGACATTGAAACACGCAAGCCACACCGAAATCGTCAAGCGCCTCAAGCGCGCCTATGGCCATTTGGGCAAAGTGCTTTCGATGTTCGATGAGGGAAGGAGTTGTCTCGATCTCGCCCAGCAGCTCCATGCGGTGGAAAACGCGGTCGCCAACGCGAAGCGCGAATTGATCCACGATCACGTCGAACATTGCCTGGAGGCGTCGGAGGGGGGCGGCGCCTCGGCGTTGAAAGAGCTGAAGCAATTGACGAAATACTTGTGAAATGCAGGCGATCAAAATTCGGCGCGCCCTCGCCGGCGACCGCCTCGCGCGGCCGACTCGAACGAACGGCGCCGCATCGGAGCGAACAACGTCATGACGACCGGCGATCCCACTGACCGCGGCTTCGGCCACAGTCACGACTTTCTCGGCGCGGCGCACGCGCGCAGCGAGCGCAACGTTTGGGCGGTGATCGCGCTCACCAGCTTCATGATGGTCGCCGAGATCGTCGGCGGCGCGATGTTCGGCTCGATCGCGCTGATCGCCGACGGCTTCCACATGAGCACGCACGCCGGCGCGCTGCTGCTCGCCGCGCTCGCCTACACCTATGCGCGTCGCCGCGCCGACGATCCGCGCTTTACTTTCGGCACCGGCAAGTTCGGCGATCTCGCCGGCTTCACCAGCGCGATCGTCCTGGCGCTGATCGCCGCGCTGATCGCCTACGAATCGATCGGGCGATTCTTCGCGCCGACGCCGATCGCGTTCGCTCAGGCGATCCCGATCGCCGTCCTCGGCCTCGCTGTCAATGCGCTGAGCGCTTGGCTGCTCAGCCGCGGCGGGCACGAGCACCACCACGGGCACGGGCATGGTCACGCGCACGACCACGGCCATGAGGAGCGCCGCCGCCTCGAAGTCGGCGGCGCGCGTTACGAACTGAGCATTTTCGAGGACGAGGTTCCCCCTTGTTTCCGAATCGTCTCGCTCGGCGCGCGGCCGCTCGATGCGGCGTCGACCTCGGTGGAGATCGTGCGCCCGGACGGCGCGTGCGAGAGCTACGCGATGGTGGCGCGCGGCGCTTTCCTCGAGTCGGCGAACGCGATCCCGGAGCCGCATGAATTCGTTGCGACGCTGCGCGTGGGCGTGCAGACGGCGACCTGCACATTCGCCGAGCACGCTCACGCCCCCGGCGACTCCGTGCATCGCGACAACAATATGCGCGCCGCCGTGATCCACGTGATGGCCGACGCGGCGGTCTCGATTCTCGTCATCGTCGGCCTCTCGCTCGCGCGCGGCTTCGGCTGGCTGTGGATGGACCCGCTCGCCGGCCTCGTCGGCGCGGGCGTGATCGCGAGCTGGTCGGCGGGTCTGATCCGGGACACCGGCGCGGTGCTGCTCGACATGAATCCCGATCGCCAGCTCACGGAAGCTCTGCGCCGCGCGATCGAGCGCGACGGCGATTCTCTGGCCGATCTTCACCTCTGGCGGCTGGGCCCCGGGCATCTGGGCGCCATCCTGTCGATCGAGACGGAAAGCGAGCGCGAGACCAGCCATTATCGCGAGGCCGCGATGGGCGTCGCGCGTTTCTCGCACCTGACGATCGAGATCGCGCGCCGCCCGAGATCCGCGGAACGCGAGCCGCGCCGCTTCGTCGCCTGATCGGTCGCGCGCCCCGCGCGGAGGGCGATCCGGTTAAGCATTTGCGAAGCAAATTATTGACGAAACCTTAACGGCTCGGGATTAAAAATGTCAGCCTTATTCCCCAACGCGCCGTGCACGGAGACGCAAGTGAACTCCTTCGGCGACAATCCGTTTTTCAAGGACCGCGATCGGCGCAAGCAGGGCCGCCGTCCGGCGCGCGTGCGCGCCTGGGCCGACCCGGGAGGAGTCGCTCCGGTCGTCGATTGCCTGATCGTCGACGTCTCCGAGGACGGCGCCAGCGTGGCGCCCTTGCACGGGGGCGAACTGCCGGACGCGTTCCACCTGCAAGTCGACAGGGCGAATCCCATCGGCGAGGCGGAAGTGGTTTGGCGCAAGGGAAGCGCTGTCGGCGTCAAGCTCGCCAAGCCGAAGAAGCGATAGGCCGACGACGAAGCGAAAGCCGGCGACGGTCGGCGAGATATTGACCGAGGCGTTCCTGGCGCCGATGAATTTGTCGCAAGGCGCTTTGGCCGACGCGATGGGCGTGCCGCGCAAACACGTCAACCAACTCTGCAACAATCGTCGCAAGGCGACCGCCGGCGCCGCGCCGATCCTTGCCCGAGTTTTCGGCGACGGCGCGGAGTTCCGGCTGAACGTCCAACGTCGAAACGATTTGTGGGATACGATGAACGCGCCGAGCGAGCGCGAGCGCATCGAGCGGGCGAGGCCGTCGACGAGCGCAGCGTAAATCGCACGGAACAGTCGGCCGCGATTACGCTTCGGTTCCTTCGTCCTTCAAGAACTCCTCCAGCCAGTGAATGTCGTACTGGCCGTTTTGGACGTCGGTGTTGCGCACCAGGGCGCGGAACAGCGGCAGGGTCGTCTCGACGCCGTCGATGATGAATTCGTCGAGCGCGCGGCGCAGCCGCATCAGCGCCTCGGTGCGGGTGCGGCCGTGGACGATGAGCTTGCCGATGAGAGAATCGTAATAGGGCGGAATGACGTAGCCCTGGTAGGCGGCCGAATCGACGCGCACGCCCAGGCCGCCGGGCGGGTGAAAATAGCTGATGCGGCCCGGCGAGGGCATGAACGTGCGGGCGTGCTCCGCGTTGACGCGGCATTCGATCGCCGCGCCGTGAACGTGCACGTCCTCCTGCGTGATCGTCAGGGGCGAGCCGGCGGCGATCTTGATCTGCTCGTTGACGATGTCGATGCCGGTGATCATCTCGGTGACGGGATGCTCGACCTGGATGCGCGTATTCATCTCGATGAAATAGAATTCGCCGTCCTCGTAGAGAAATTCGATCGTTCCGGCGCCGACGTAGCCGAGTTCGGCCATCGCGCGCGCGACGATGCCGCCGATGCGGTCGCGTTGCTCCGCGTTGAGCGCGGGCGAGGGGCCTTCCTCCCAGACTTTCTGGTGGCGGCGCTGCAGCGAACAATCGCGTTCGCCGAGGTGAATCGCGTGGCCTTGGCCGTCGCCGAGCACCTGGATCTCGATGTGGCGTGGTTTGGCGAGGTATTTTTCGAGATAGACCGCGTCGTCGCCGAAGGCGGTCTTCGCCTCGATCTTGGCGTTCGAAATGGCGTTGACGAGGTCGTCGGGCGTGTTGGCGACCTTCATGCCGCGCCCGCCGCCGCCCGCCGCGGCCTTGACGATGACGGGATAGCCGATTTCGGCGGCGATCTTGAGCGCTTCGCCTTCGTCGCTCACCGCTCCCAGCGAGCCGGGCACGCAAGGGATGCCGAGCCGGGTCGCCGTTCGCTTGGCCTCGATCTTGTCGCCCATCAGGCGAATATGCTCGGCCTTGGGGCCGATGAACGCGATTTGATGCTCGGCCAGGATGTCGGCGAAGCGGGCGTTTTCCGAGAGAAAGCCGTAGCCGGGATGCACCGCGTCGGCGCCGGTGATCTCGCAGGCGGCGAGCAGGGCGGGCACGTTGAGATAGCTGTCGCGCGCCGGCGGCGGGCCGATGCAGACGCTCTCGTCGGCGAGCTTGACGTGCATCGCCTCCTTGTCGGCGGTCGAATAGACCGCGACGGTGGCGATGCCGAGCTCCTTGGCTGCGCGCAGCACCCTGAGCGCGATTTCGCCGCGGTTGGCGATGAGGATCTTATCGAACATGCCGGGCGGCTCCTCGCGGCGGGCGACGCTCACGTACGCGCGACGCCAGGCTCATTCGATGACCATCAGCGCCTGGCCGTATTCGACCGGCGCGCCGTCCTCGACGAGGATATGCGTCACCTTCCCGGCGCGCGGAGCGACGATTTCGTTGAACGTCTTCATCGCCTCGACGAGCATGATCTTGTCGCCGGATTTCACCGACGAGCCGACTTCGACGAAGGGTTTCGCCTCGGGGCTCGGCCTGAGATAGGCGGTGCCGACCATCGGCGACTTCACCGCGCCGGCGAGCTCGGCCGGCGCGACCGCCGCCGCTTCGTGAGGCGGCGGAACGGCGGGGGCAGGGGCCGGCGCGGCGACGACGTGGGAGAGCGCGACCGGGGCGTGGCGCTCGCGCGCGACGCGCACCCTGAGGCCGGCGTGCTCGACCTCGACTTCGCTCAAATCGTGATGTCCGGCGATCTTGGCCAGCGCGGCGACGACGGAAAGATCGAAACCGCCGGCCGTGAGCTCGGCGGAGAATTTGCCTGACGGCTTCTTGATTGGCACTTGCTGACGCCTCGCACCCGATAATTCAAACTTTCGTCGGCGCGTCCTATAGCCCGGACGGTCCGGCAAATAAAGAGCGCGGCGCAAGCTATTCCTTACGCGCCCAGATTCGCGCGTCGTGAAACGCGGCGCCGCCGAACGGCGCGACGCTGTCGTCGCTCGTCAGGGCGTTGATCCCGCGCCCGTCGAGGAAGGACGACGGCGGCCACACGCCCTCGCTGACGACGAGGCCGCGCGAGACGCCAGCGAACAGCTTGACGTGCAGGCGCGTCTCGCCGCGCGCATTGCCCAGGCGCACGATTTCGCCGTCGCTCAAGCCTAGTGCGGCCGCGTCTTCCGGATTCATCAGCGCGGTCGGCCGCCGCTCGCGCGCGAGCGAAGTGGGCGTCTCGGTGAAGCTGGAATTGAGAAAATTGCGCGCCGGCGAAGTCGCGAGTTTGAAGGGATGGGCCTCGTCGGCCGCCTCGTTGATCGGCCAATGGTCGGGCAGGGTCGGCATTTCGCGCCACGGCCCCTTGAGGCCGTCGCCGGAAAAAGGCGTCGAGGCCCAGTCGGCGCGAAAGCGGAACTTGCCGTCGGGATAGGCGAAGCCGTCGAGAAAATGCGCCTCGTCGAACGGCGGCTGACAATCGAGCCACTTCTTCTCTTCGAGTTCGGCGAGCGAGCCGCGGCCCGACGCGCGCAAGGTCCAGTCGATGATTTCACGCGGGGTCATGGCGAAGCCGGGGTGACGCGCGCCGAGCCGATCGGCGAGCGCGACGATCAGCTCGTGATTGGAGCGGCAGCCCTCGGGCGGCTCGATCGTCTTCGGCCCGAACTGCAGATATTGGTGTCCGCCGCCGGTGTAGAGGTCGTCGTGTTCGAGGAACATCGTCGCCGGCAGCACGATGTCGGCGTAGCGCGCGGTGTCGGTGAGGAACTGCTCGTGCACGCAGACGAACAGATCGTCGCGGGCGAAACCTTTGCGCACCTTCTCCTGATCCGGCGCGACGGCGATCGGGTTGGTGTTCTGGATCAACATCGCTTTGACCGGGCCGCCGCCCTTGAGCGCTTCGCGCTCGCCGGTCAGCGCCGCGCCGATGCGGGACTGGTCGAGCCGGCGCACGGATAGGTCGCGCACATCGAGCCCTTCGATCAGGGTCTTGTCGAGCTTGAAGACGCCGCTGTTGGAATGAAAGGCGCCGCCGCCCTCGTGCGCGAAGGCGCCCGTGACGACCGGCACGCACAGCGCCGCATGCATGTTCGCCGCGCCGTTGCGCTGGCGCGAAAAACCATAGCCGAGACGGAAGAACGTGCGCTTCGTGCGCCCGACGAGCGCCGCGAAGGCTTCGATCGATTCGACGCTGAGGCCGGTGATCGCGCTCGCCCAAATGGGATCGCGGGTCTTGAGGTGGGCCTCCAGCTCATCGGGCGCGTCGGCGTAGCGCTCGAGATAGGCGCGATCGGCGTAGCCGTCGCGAAACAGAACGTGCATGACGGCGCAGGCGAGCGCGCCGTCCGTGCCTGGCTTCAGACGGAGCGCCAGGTCCGCCTGCCGCATCGTCTCGGTGTCGTAGATGTCGATGGCGACGATCTTCGCGCCGCGCTCCTTTCGCGCGCGCATCGCGTGGGTCATCACGTTGACCTGCGTCGCGACCGCGTTCGTGCCCCAGATGACGATGCAATCGGACTTGGCCATTTCGCGCGGATCGACGCCGGCGATGCGCCCGGCGCCGGCGAGATAGCCCGGCCAGGCGATGGCGACGCAGATCGAGCCGAAGAAACGCGAATAACGCTTGGCGTGCGTCAGGCGTTCGAGCCCATCGCGCATCACGAGGCCCATCGTGCCCGCGTAGAAATACGGCCAGACGCTTTCGGCGCCGAAGCGGCGCTCGCCCTCCAGGAATTTCTCCGCGACGACGTCGAGCGCGTCGTCCCAGGCGATCGGCTGGAACTGACCGGAGCCCTTCGGGCCGACCCGGCGCAGCGGCTGGGTCAGCCGATCCTTGTGATGAATGCGCTCGGCGTAACGCGCGACCTTGGCGCAGACGACTCCGGACGTGTAGCGCTGGTCCGCCGCCCCGTGGATGCGCCCGATCCGCGCGCCGCCGATCACTTCGACGTCGAGGGCGCAGACCGACGGGCAGTCGTGCGGGCAGACCGAGGGACGCCGGACGACGTCCAGGGGCGCGTTCATGGGCGAGAATTCCTTTGCGACCACTGTGCAGAAGCCGCACGGAACCCGCAAGAGCGCGTATCGATTGCATCGACCCCGATCTCCAACGCCGCTCGCCGAGGGCGTCGAATCGGTATTAGAGAGATCGCGCTCGACGCGCCGAGTTCGAGCGCGCTTGCCTGCCGCGTCCCTCTTCGGTCAGCGAGGCCGCGCCTCAGCGGGAAACTCGGGCAATCCTGAGGGCGAATAGCGCCGGTAACGCTGGCCGAAAGCGTCGGCGGGCGCCGCGCCGACGCCCGAAGTCGATGCGTGTTGCGCGTCGAGGATCGTGCTGACGCTCCAGCGCCAGGTCGATACGTCGGACGTCGCCTGATCGGCGCCCAGGCTGCTCGCGCCGAGGCCCGTGAGAACGAGAGACAGAAGGAATGGCCTGAGCATGCCCGTCTCCTCTCCAATAGTCTTATCGTTATTGGCTTTGCCCGGGCGCTCGCGGCCGTCAGTCGGCGAGCGCGGCGGCCCCGACAAAACAAAACGCATCTAATAACAATAATGTGACTTCGTGAAGGCGCGCTCAGTCAGCGGGCGAGTCGTCGCGCAGGAATTGGGCCGCCATCGCGCGCGTCACCCGTTTTCCCCGCGCCAAGGCTTCGCGGTCGAGCGCCGCGACGATCGCGCGCGCCGCGTCGAGCGATCGCTCGATGTGCAGAGCGACGTAGGAAACCACCGACGGATCGACCACGAGCTGGCGGTCGCTGAACAATTTGAACAGAACGGCCCGGGTCAGTTCGAGATCGGGAGCGCCGAGCGAAACGACCGGCGCCAGGCGAAGCCGCGAGAGCAGATCGGCGGTCTTCAGACCCCAGGCGTCGGGCGGACCGCGCGCGGTGAAGAGCAGATAAGCGTTGTTTTCGCGCGTCAGGTTCATGAGGTGAAACAGCGCCGCCTCTTCAGCGCCGATGCGATCCGCGTCTTCGATCAACAAGGCGTTGGCGGCGGCGAGTTCGACCAGCGCCGCGCGCGACAGCGCCTCGGCGGCGACGATGCGCGCGGCCGCGATCCGCGCCCAGATCGCGCCGAGATGGCTCTTGCCCGAACCGCTCGGCCCGACCAGCATCAGCATCCGGCCCGCCCAATTCGGCCAGGAGGCAATCGCGCGCAACGCCTCGGCGTTGCCCGGCGCCTCGAGAAAGTCCTCGCGCGCGTAGCTCGGATTATGGGGCCAGTCGAGCGTCAATTGTCGCGGCGGAACGCTCACGGCTCGATCCTCGCCACGGCGCCGCCGCGATAGAGCGGGCTCTTGAGATAGAGGCCGATCAGGTGACGCGCGAGCACGCCGAGCGCCGCCGCGGTCGGAACGGCGATGAGGAGTCCGGTGAAGCCGAACAACTCGCCGAACGCGAACAGCGCGAACATCAGCCAGACCGGATGCAGACCGATGGATTCGCCAACCAGCTTGGGTGAAATGACGTTGCCTTCGAGAAACTGGCCGACGCCGACGACGCCCAGCGCGAGAAGAAACAGATTGAGGCTCGGCCAACCCTGAACGAGGCCGACGCCGAGCGAGAGCACCAGCGCCGTCAACGATCCCACGTAGGGGATGAAACTCAGCACCCCGGCGATCACCCCGATGAGAAAGCCGAAGTCGAGGCCGATCAGCGTCAGCCCGATTCCGTACCACAGGCCGAGGAACAGGCAGACCAGCGACTGGCCGCGAATGAAGCCGGCGAGCGCGGCGTTGATCTCGGAGGCGATCGCGCGCAACGCGTCGCGATGGTCGAGCGGCAGCCAGCCGTCGAGCGTTCCGATCATCTTGTTCCAGTCGACGAGGATATAGAAGGCGACGACCGGCGTGACGATGACGAGCGAGAAGAAATTGACGATCATCGCGCCGCCGGAGGCGAGCGAGCGTACCGCATTGAGTAGCCATTGCGCGCCCTGCGCGACGAAGTCGCCGACAGATTTTTGAATCTGTTCGGCCGAAAGGGTGTTGCTGAGCCCAAGGGAATCCCGCCATTGCCCGCCGTATCGTTCGAGCAGCGCATTGCCTTCGTCGACCGCGAGCGCCTGCAGGCGCATGACGTAGCCCGGCAGTTTCTGCGTGAAGCCGATCAACTGATTGCCCAGGATCGGCGCGACGACGACGAGAACGAGGACGACGACAAGGATAAACACGGCGAGGATCAGCAGCGACGCCGCCAGGCGGCTGAGGCCGACCCGTTCGAGGCGGCGCACCACGGGATCGAGGAGGTAGCCGAGCGCGATGCCGGCCGCGAACGGCGTCACCGCCGAGCCGAGGACATGCAGCAACCACCAAAGCGCCGCCAGCGCGGCGGCCCAGAAGAGGATTTGACGTTCGAGGCTCACGGCGCGGACCTCAGCTGCTCATGTGGTCGAGCCATTGGGCGATATAAACGGCTCCGGAGGCCAGCGTCGAGGCGGCGACGATCAGCGCCAGCACGAGTTGCACGGCCGATTCGTCGTATCCATAGGCCTTGGAGCCGAGCACGAAGGCCGCGAGGGCGATCTGCGCGACGGTATTGAACTTCGAGATCCAGACCGGATGGATCGCCACGGGCTTGAAGAGCAGCCAGGAGACGACCACCGCGAACAGGATCATCAGATCGCGCGACACGACGAGAATGGCGAGCGCCGGCGCCAGCGCGCCGATCGCCGCCAGCGCGACGTACATCGAAGTCAGCAGCGCCTTGTCCGCGAGCGGATCGAGATAGGAGCCGAGCTCGGTGCGCAAGTCGAACCGTTTAGCGATGAATCCGTCGACGCCGTCGGAAATTCCCGCCACGACGAAGATCACGAACGCATCGGCAAAACGCTGCGCAACGATCATCGACACCGCCAGCGGCGTCATCAGCAGGCGCGCGAGGGTGATGAGATTGGGCAGATTGGCGAGGAACTGCGAACTGTTCATGAAACGCCAACGCCCTCCCGCCTCGCTCGACGAACGCCCTTCGGCCGAAGCGGACCCCTCGCCCGCTCGCGCCCTGCGCCGCAACTCGTCGCCAGCGACTTCGCAGTTTCGCGCAAATTTCGCCCAAGCGCGAATCGATCGAGGTCGAGCCGAAATCGACGTCTAGCCCGCGAACGAGGGAAGGCGGAGCGCCGGCGGGTTTGGCGAGGCCCGATATTCTCCGCCCCGACCTTTTCGCCGGATCCCGGCGGGGCGCGGCGAGCCTTCGTCGCAAGTCCGCGGCCCGCGCCTCTCACAGATACTGCGTGCTTTCCATCGAGACCCCCAATTCGAAAAGCTGGAATTGGCGGAAAATCGGCGTCAGCCATGCCCTCAAGCTTATCAGTGTGGCCATCGGCATGCTTGCCGGCGGCGTCTTGAGGATCTCCGGCAGCAAAAAATCCGGAGCGTCGAAAGTCTTCCAGGTCTGAGGGTCGAGCGCGCCGATCAAGATTCGTTGCGAGTGGGGGAATCGGTCGAGTATTTCCCCCGCGTTGGGCCCGCGCGGCGCGGCGCCTTTGTTTCTGACCGCAACCATCCGCAAATACGGCCAATGCTCGGCGAGCGCGCCTGCGACGTCGAGCGAGTCGGGACTCGCGTCGAGATGGAACAGCGCCACCGGCAGCACCATCGCTCGTCGCGCCTCTTCCATGAAACCGATCTGCCCGATGGTTTCGAAGAAGCTGTCATAAAAACGGTGCTGGACGTCGACCACCTTCGGCGTCTCGTCGTGGACGAGCAGCCGGTCGAACATCGCGATCTGGCCCTGGACTTTCGCCGTGTCCACGACCCTGACGACGTCGGGGAACCTTTTCGCGAAATCGGGATCGTGAGGATCGGTGTCGAACCCCAGCGCGCCGGGACCTCTGGTGAGAAAATAGTCGATCAGCAGGCGCGCTGTCGTCGTCGAGCCGCTACGTTTGTTGGGCGAGCAACAAAAATAGACCCTGGTCGTTTGCGCCATGGCCGCGATCGCCCAATTGTCGCCCCTTTCAGCCCTTGCTCGGCGCCTCCGTGATCAGATTGAGAAGGCCGACGCGATCGAACTCCTCGGCGATCTTGCGCTGCCACGTGCGCACGTATCCGCGCAACACGAAGGAGTGCGCGGCAGGCCGCCCGTCTGCGCTCTTGTTGGCGACGAACACGGAAAACGGCGATGCGGAGATGTCGACTTGCTCGTAGGCCATCTCGCTGAGCTTGGGAATCGAGATTTCGTCCGCGCTTCGCGATTTGGCGAAATAGCTCATGTAGGTTTCGGGGTCCCATTCGAAAAACGTCGTTTCGTTGACGTAGTTCTTGACCAGGAAATAGTGCGCGTTGGCCACGAACGGCGCGGTTTCCGCGATTTCGTCGAGCGACGCAATCGAAGCGCCGAGCACGTGCAGCAAGATGAAATTGAACTGTCCGTCGCGCACGGCGTCGAGAAAGCCGATATCGCGCAGAACGCGCAACGTCTGGGCGAGGGCGCCGGCGCGCGTGTCGATCAGCGACACCATGACTTGGGTCGTGTGCAGCGTGTCGAGAATGCGCATCTGATCGGCGGTCGAGACGATATCGACCATCTCGGTGATGTCGGCATGGAACCGCTTGAGGGTCCCGCGCGGGATCTCAGTGTCGAAGGCGCGGATCGCCACGTTCTTGCCGCTCAGGTAATCAGCGACCGCACGAGCCACGGTCGTCTTGCCGACCCCGCCCTTGTCCGCGCCGACGAGAATAACCGTAGGTTTCATGTTGCTGACCGCTCCCCTCTGTGGCTCGACCGGCGCCTGCGCGACAGCCGTCACCCGCTTGGTCTTCGCCCGTGAAATAGTTTCGACAGGACGACGGGCCATTTCCAAAGCGCCTCACCGCGCATGATCGTCCGACGGACAATCGACCATATCGCCTGACGTAACGACGTTGAGGCGAAGGCGGTGCTATATCAGCTGAAACTCCGGCTTCATAGGTTAACTGATCTTAAAGGTTAATCTGCCGGCCGTGGCCATTGGGAGCGTTAGAAGGCGCCTCGGACGCGGTCGCGAAGGACCCCGATTCGAAGCGCCAAGCCTGGAGGCGACGCCGGGAATTCCGCCCGCCCTCCGTTCACATGGTGTTCACTCCGTACCCGTTATGGAGTATCTTATCAGCCGCCAATGTTGGCGGTCGATAGAGTGGAGGTTTCACATGCGCAAGCTTCTTGCCGCGCTCGGGCTTTCGACGGCGCTCATGGCCTCGGCCGCCCTCCCGCTCGCCAGCGGCGCCGAAGCCGCGATGGCCTATGGCGGGGCCGGCGCGGACGTCCTGCAGCACCAAGTGGCGCCGGTCGAAAAGGCCCAATTCTTCTTCGGCGGCTATAATTATTGCTGGTACCCATACGGCTGGAATGGTCCCGGCTGGTACTGGTGCGGCTACGCGTGGAATCGCGGTTACGGTTGGGGCGGCGGATACGGCTGGAACCATTGGCGCGGAGGCGGCCCCGGCTGGGGGCATGGCCCGCGTCCCATGTACGGCCACGGCCCCATGGGCCATCACTTCGGCGGCCCCACGTATCATCACCACAAGTGAGCAAGACGTCGTCAGTCGGGTTTCGGCCTTCGGGCCGAAGCCGTCCTGATCGGCGCCTCATGGGGAGATAACGAAATTGCGGCGGCGTCTTTGGCGCCGCCGCAATGGTATGGGCGAAATAGCGCTCGATGCGAACGAGAGGCGGCTGCGCGGCTCCGCCTGGGGCGGCGCCGCGGCGCTAGTTCTGGCTGTACGCCGCCAGCGCTTGAGCGAGAATCGACAATCCTGCCGTCGAGACGACGTCCTCGGCGTCGTTCATGTCCGCTTCCAGATCTTGACTCATCGAGGACGGCGGGTCCGCGCGTTTGTCCTGCTGCGGATTTGCCGAGGGGCGTTTGAGATCGCCTCTCGCTCGGGCGGCGTCGGTGTTGAACGCGACACGGTAAACGATCGAAAACGGCATCGGCGTCAGCCTTCGCACGAACGCTCTGCGGCCTTAATGGCGGCGAGGGCCAAACGCGGTCGGCCCTTATGTCAGCGCGTCGAGCTGACCCCGAATCATCACGGCAAACCAACTCTTGGATGAAATTCTTAATAAAGGATTAATGGCAGGCACGGGAGGCGATCGTCGAGGCCGCGAGGGCGGCGCCGCCGTCGCGTGAACGGCGTCGCGGATCGGCGACGGCGCGCGCCGTCGTCGCCTTCAGACGTCGATTTGCCGCCAGGTCCGGCCGCCGGCCAGCGCGAAAGCGGTCACCGCCTCAATATGCGCCTTTGCTGGCAACGGTCCGCTAACCGCATCGCCGCAAATCGCCAATCGCCGGACGGCGAACGCTCTTGGCTTAAGCCGCGCTTAGCGGCGCGATGTCAGGGTAAGGCGTGAGCGCCGCGATGAACGATCGCGGCGCCGCGGTAGGGGGCGTATGATGGAATTCCTGGCGGGGTACTGGTCACCGGCCGAGTTGTTCACCAACGGCATTCTGCTGCTCCACCTGATCGGCGCGACCGCCGTCGGGCTGTTGCTCGGCTACGAGCGCTCCTACCACGGCCGAGCCGCCGGGATGCGGACCTATGCGCTGGTCTGCGTGACCTCGACGATGCTGGTGGTGATCAACGCCTATCCCGACCAATGGTACGGCGGCCACTCGCTGACGCCTTCTGCGATCGACCCGACCCGCGTCATCCAAGGGATCATGACGGGCATCGGATTCCTCGGGGCTGGCGTGATCATGAAGGAAGGTTTCACCATCCGCGGCCTCTCCACCGCCGCTTCGATCTGGATGACGGCGGCGATCGGCGTCATCATCGGCATCGGTTTCTACGGCGCAGCGATCAGCGCGACGGCGGTCATGCTGACGGCGATGACCGTCCTCGGGCAACTCGAGAAAGTATTGCCGCATCAGACGACCCTGCATCTGTCGCTGGTCTACCCGAACGGCCGGACGCCGACCGCGGACGAAATTCGCGAACGCATGAAGAGGCACGGATTCGAGGTGGTCGATTGGTCGTTCCACTATTGCGAGAGCAATGATCATTTCCAATACGATCTGGTGTTGCAGGCGGTCGGCGATTGCCAGTCCCACAATCTGGTGAGCGATCTCTCGCGCTCCCACGAGGCCGTGGAGTTCCGGTTGGCGCCGTCGCGCGCGTGACCGACGCGGCGCGCGAAACTTTCCGCGCGCCGACGCCCTTGCGCAAACGCGCCCCAGCGGCGAGATAAGCCACAGCTCGTAAGGATCGCCCTTGGAGCGCAACGGCGAGTGCGTCCATGAACGAATCGACGACCAACGCCTCGTTTCTGTCGGGGCTCCTGCAGTCCGTCGCCGATCGCGGACGCGCGCTCGTCGGGCTGGCCCGCGCCGACGCTCAGGGCGTCGAGGCGCTGCTCGCCTCGTCGTTGAAGCTGCTGACCGGGCGCGGCGAAGCTTCCGGCGCCGCTCTCGCGCAGACGATTCTCAGCGGCTACGTCAAGCTGGGTGCTGCGCAAAAGCTCGAGTTTCTCCTCGGCGTCGCCGAGCGTTGCGGACAGGATCTGGAGGCGCTCGGCGAGGCGGCGCGATCGTTTCTCGCCCATCCCGACGAAGTCGCGGCGAGCAAGCTCGCCGAGAAAGCCGAGCCTCGGCGTCAGGAGCTGCTGCGCCGCCTCAATCACGCGCCGGGCGGCACGCTCGCGCTGGTGCGCATGCGCGAGGACCTGCTCGCCCATCTCAAGGGGCGCCCGGCACTCGCCGCGTTCAATCAGGATTTCCTCCATCTCTTCGCTTCGTGGTTCAACCGGGGGTTCCTGGTGCTGCGGCGGATCGACTGGACGACGCCAGCCAATATTCTGGAGAAGATCATCCGTTACGAAGCGGTGCACGAGATTCACGGCTTCGAGGATCTGCGCCGGCGCCTCGAGCCGGGCGATCGGCGGCTTTACGCGTTCTTCCATCCCGCGCTCGTCGACGAACCGCTGATCTTCGTCGAAGTGGCGCTGACCGACGCCATCCCTGCGGCGATCGCGCCATTGCTGCAGGCGAGCCGCGTCGAACTGCCGCCGCAGGGCGCGACGACCGCGGTGTTCTATTCGATCTCCAACGCCCAGCGCGGGCTCGCCGGCGTCAGTTTCGGCAATTTCCTCATCAAGCAGGTGGTCGAGGAACTGAAGCGGGAGCTGCCGCGCTTGCAGAGTTTCGTCACCCTTTCGCCGGTCCCTGGTTTCGCGGCGTGGCTCGAGCGCGAACGCGCGGACGAGAACTCCCTCGTCCTGACCCCCAAGTCGCGGCGCGCGCTGGCGCTGCTCGACCACGCCAACTGGGCCAAAAAGCCGGCCGCTGCGACGGCGCTCAATAAGGCGCTGCTGCCGCTCGCCGCTCACTACTTCCTTTACGCGCGAACGTCCGATGGCCGGGTCGCCGATCCTGTGGCGCGCTTCCATCTGGGCAACGGCGCCAAGGTCGAGCGGCTCGATCCGCTCGGCGACGTTTCGGCGGCGGCGATGAGCCAATCCTACGGCCTGATGGTCAATTATCTCTATGAACTCGACCAGATCGAGAAGAACCACGAAGCCTTCGCCAACAGGAACGAGGTCGCCGCGTCCTCGGCCGTGCGCCGTCTCGCGCGCCTCAAGCCGGCGAACGGCGTCGCGGCGGAGCCGGGCGCGAAGCCGGAGGCCTGACGGCGGCGCTGTCTCGCCGCACGCCGCGAAACGCGAACCGAACGAACCGGCGCAAAGCCGCTCGTCATTTACGGAAAGCTGTTCAGACAGGCCGAGCCGGCGGTGAATTCGATTGCGTCGTCATCGGAAAAGGCGAAGCTTGCCGCCGAGGCGGCGGGGCGGCTCGTTTGGCGATAATCGGGTGGCGGGCCGCGGGGTTGAGTACTCTTTGCGGAGGGCCGGGGCCTTGTCACTCAATGGCGCGCTGAAGTCTCAAAATTTCCATGTCGGGCGCCGCCCGCGGCTCGCTGCGATCGCCGAACACCCCAAAATGGACTTCGCCGACTACGAGCGGCGTCTGACCTCGCTGCAGGGCGTGCTGCAACTCATCCAGCAGGCGTATCTGGGCACCCCGGAGCGCGCGATCATCGTTCTGGAGGGTTGGGACACCGCCGGCAAAGGCGGCATCGTTCGCCGCCTCGGCTGGGCCCTCGATCCGCGCAGCTTCAAGGTCAATCCGATCGCCTCGCCCGACGAGCACGAGCGCGCGCAGCACTATCTCCAGCGTTTCTGGCGGCGCCTGCCGGAGAAGGGACAAATCGTCGCCTTCGATCGATCCTGGTACGGGCGGGTGCTGGTGGAGCGCATCGAAGGCTTCGCCACCGAAAAGGAATGGCGGCGCGCCTATCGCGAGATCAACGAGTTCGAGCGCGTGCTGGTCGACTCCGGCGTCCGTCTGGTCAAACTGTTCATGCACATCACGCCCGACGAGCAACTGCGACGCTTCCGCAACCGCCTCATCGATCCGGTGAAGCGCTGGAAACTGTCCTACGAAGATTTCCGCAATCGCGCGCGCGGGCCGGAATACGTGACGGCGATCGAGGACATGATGGAGGAAACCTCGACCAAATACGCGCCGTGGCATCTGATTCCGGCCAACAACAAGCCATATGGCCGCATCGCGGCGTTTCGCGTCATCAAAGATCGGTTGGGCAAGGATGTTTCGCTGGAGCCGCGGGCGATCGATCCCGAATTGATGAAGGAGGCGAAACGGGTGCTAGGCTTGTCGGCCGAGGAAATCGAGCAGACCTCCGAGCCGGCGGCGCGCAAGGCGGGCGCGAAGGGCAAGCGGTCGAAGAGTTGAGCGCGCCGTTCTCCAGGGCGGCCGACGCGGCGATCCGGCGGAACGAGATGGATCCCAGTCCGGATTGTTGGGACGAACGAACCCCGGTTGCTCGTTCCCGGCCTTGGCGATCTTCACGCCGCAGTCGCCGAGGCCGGCGACTTCGATTCTCGCGTCGAGCCGGTCGGCGAATTGCTCCGCCCCTCGTTGCGAGCGGTTGAATCCGAAATAGCGCCAAAGTAAACTGTCGCGGCAATCGCGAAGCCCCTGCACGGCGGCGACGACGACAAGAATTGCGGCGACGCGGCGGTGGTCGGCAGGGATTGACGGCTGGCGAATTGCGGCCATGTCGCCGTATTCGCAGCGATCACGACGAAGCTGAAAACGGAGGGTTCGCGCAATGACCCGCGTCACCTACGATATCGTCGAACACGAGGACGGTTGGGCCTACAAGGTCGGCGACGTTTTTTCGGAGAAGTTCGCAACCAAAGAGCTCGCGCATGCGGCCGCTGTCCAGGCGGCAAGCGAGCAGCGGATGCCAGGGGAGAGCGAGCCTATTCAGTACGAAGATCGCGCTGGTCGCTGGCATGAGGAAACGGCCAAGGGGAGCGATCGCCCGGACACGGATGTCAAGGATTGAGCGAGGAACCGCCTCGCGCTTGCGGCAAACCCGCGACGCTGACGACGGCGCGCGCTCTCCGTCATGGCCGCCGCCATCGTTTCTTCGACTTTGCGAACTTACGGCGATGGGGCGATGGGGTTGACGGCGCCGAGGGCGAGGGGAACGCCGAGGCGAAAGACCCTGGGAGAATGTCGATGAAGATAGCATTGACGATCTCACGGATGCTGCCGCTGTTCCTCATGCTGGCGGGGTGTGAAAGCGGGCGCCCCGAAGTCGACCAGATCGCCCAACAATCGATGATCGGACTTTCAAAAAAAGGCCGTTCTCGCCTGCATGGGCGCGCCCGCTAGGCGTGTCACGATCGGCTCGACGCAGATATGGACCTATCCCTCGGGCGCGATGCAAACGGAAGGCCCCCGTTGGGCGATCGGCCTCAATCTCGGCGCGCCGCCGTTCGGACCCAGAGGCCCCTGCGACGTCAAGGTGGTGATGACCGACGCCAGGGTCAGCCAAGTGGCCTACGCCCGCCCCGACGGCGGCGATCTGCCGCTCGGCCAGCAATGCGCTTTCGCGGTCGAGAATTGCGTCGGCGCGCGGTGAGCGCGTTCGCTTCGTCTCGGCTCAACGACCGTTACAAAGAAGTCGCGGCGTCGACAATCGCGCGCGTCGGCGCCGCAATCGCGTTATCGCGCGGTTATTCGTGATGGTGTTGCTGTTCGTTCGGCGACGCATCGGGTTGCGGCGCGGCGTGCGTTTCGGCTTCCGCCGCCAGACCCTCGAAGAACGCCGCCATTCGGGACTTCAACTCGCTCGCGGTGTGCGCTCTTCCCGCCTCGAACGCCTCGTGCAGCGACGCCGCCATCGTCTTGTTTACGGTGCCGATAATGTCGTCGATGTTTCGCATGTCGTCTCCCTCCTCGTTTCGCAGAACAATCATCAATCGCACAGACCGTCGCGGCGCTGGTGTGGCCGCACGACGGCAATTCTTTCCGTCCACAAGAAAGAAAATCGTGGTTGGAACCGTTCCCGGATTCGCTGCTTTCCGCGCGCGACGACGCTCGACCGTTCGGCTCTCGCGAGGCTCGCTGAGTCGGCGACGACGAAGACGCAGACCCGCCGCCATTCACGCGTAGGCGCGTTCAGTTGCGGCGATGCGACAAGCGACGCAAAACTTGCCCGCTTCGCCCATAAGTACGCCCAACGCCGCCCCGCGAGTCGTCGCCTTGCGAATCACGTCCTCGTGACCCATGATTGCGGCGGAGGAAGCGGCGCGATCGCGCAGGGTTTAGACAAGATCAGGGGCAATGGCCAAAGCGACTGGAATCTCTTCGTCGGACCTGCGCGGCTACAGCATGCTGGCGTTCGACGCCGCCGCCGGGCTGGTCGGCTTGGTGGAGTCCATGCACAACAACATTGCTCGCCTGCCCGGCTTTTTCGGGACGCCGTCGCGAGAGCCGACGAGTGGCCTCACCGGACTGATCTATCGCAGCGTGCGCGGAACGATCGGGTTGGCGGGGCGGGGAATGGACTCCGTCCTCGCGCAATTCGAGTCCTTGCTCGGCGAGGCGGATCCCTCGGACGACTGCGGAGCGCTGCGCGCGGCGCTGAACGGCGTCCTGGGCGACCACCTGGTTGCGACGGGCAATCCGTTAGCGATCCCGATGCACGTGCGCCACAATGGACAATTCTTGCGGTTGGAGGCGGAGAGTCTGGCGGCCGGCGTTCCCCGGCCGAGCAGTCGGTTGGCCGTTCTGGTGCACGGCCTGGCCCTGAACGACCAGCACTGGAACCGGAAGGGGCACGATCACGGCGCCGCGCTGGCTCGCGACCTCGGCTACACGCCGGTGTACCTGCACTACAACACCGGGCTGCATATTTCCGTCAATGGACGCGCCTTCGCGGAGCTGCTCGAACTCGCTGATCGCGCAGTGGCCGACGGCCGTGGAGGAAGTGGTCATCATTGGGCACAGCATGGGCGGGCTGGTTGCGCGCAGCGCCTGCCACTACGCCGTCGTTGCAGGACGCGAGTGGACGCGGCTTCTCGGCAAGCTGATCTTTCTCGGCACGCCGCACCACGGGGCGCCGCTGGAGCGCGGTGGCCAATGGGTCGATCTCGCCATCGGCAAAAGCCCTTACACCGAGCCGTTCACGCGTCTTGGCAGGATTCGCAGCGCCGGCGTCACCGACCTACGCTACGGCAATCTGCTCGATGAGGATTGGGAGGGCCTTGACCGCTTCGAGCATATCGGCGACGCGAGGCGGGCGGTGCCTCTGCCGGAGCGCGTGCAGTGTTTCGCCGTCGCCGCGACGACCGGCAGTCGGGTCGGCGACCTTCGCGACCGGGTCCTCGGCGACGGGATCGTGCCGCTCAGCAGCGCGCTGGGACTCCACGAGGAACCGCACTTTGCTTTGTCGTTTGCCGCGGGCGCGCGATGGGTCTTCTATGCGATGAACCACCTCGATCTGCTCCATCGGCAAGAAGTTTACGAGCGGATCAGAGATTGGCTCAGCCTTGGCGGAGACGGCCCGGCGCGGCAATGACGTCAGGCGGATTTCCGCGGGCCGCCGCAATTCGCCGTTGTTCTCTCGATTGCGAGAATTCCGATTGGAATGGCCCGTCGCGGGCGCGCCTCACCCGAAGCGCACGCGCAGGGCGCTTCGCGGGGGCGTGGGGGCGGCCGGCGGCGGCATGAAGGTCGGCGTCACGACGCGGCTGTGGCCGAGTTTGGCCGGCGCCGCGGCTTCGTCGAGCGGCCGTACTTGCCCGAGCGCCACGCCGGCGAGCGCGAGCAGCAAGACCCACGAGAGGCGGAATTGCCGGCGCGCGCTTTCGTGCAAGACCTCGGGGTCGAGGGTCGGGTCGAAGTCGGTCGAGCGGAACAGCGTCTTCATGACGACGCCTCTCTGTCGCGAGAAAGAGCAAACGCCACAGGCCTCACGAGACGATCGCGGGCCGGCGCGCGCGTCTCGGAGCTTGGACGGAACTCCATCAAGAACGAATGAAAATAATCATTGCGTTTTTTCGCAGTCGCCGCCAGTCGGCTCTTTGGACGATGGCGCCCAGCGATTGAGCACGATCGGGGCGGCTGTCGCAGCGCGCCCGCTGTTGACGTAATCAGGAAGGCTTAGGGGAAGCGACGGGGACCGTTTGGCCGCGGGCGTGCGGCCGCCGCCCTCGTTCACCCACCGCCGATTTGCCCGCCGCCCTTGCGCATCGTCGCCCGAGCGGCTAACCCGCTGCCATCAATCCCGTCTCCGTCCGCCATGACCCCCTCCGCGCCCAAGAACCTCACCTATGCCGATGCCGGCGTCGATATCGACGCGGGCAACGCCATGGTCGAGCGCATCAAGCCCATGGTGCGCGCGACGCGCCGGCCGGGCGCGGACGCGGAGATCGGCGGCTTCGGCGGCCTGTTCGATTTGAAGGCGGCGGGATTTCGCGATCCGGTGCTGGTCGCCGCCAACGACGGGGTCGGCACCAAGGTCAAGATCGCGATCGAGAGCGGCCTGTTCGACACCATCGGGATCGACCTCGTCGCGATGTGCGTCAACGACATCGTCGTCCAGGGCGCCGAGCCGCTGTTCTTTCTCGATTATTTCGCGACGGGAAAGCTCGACCCCAGCGTTGGCGCGGCGATCGTCGGCGGCGTCGCCAGGGCCTGCGTCGAATCGGGCTGCGCCTTGATCGGCGGCGAAACCGCGGAAATGCCGGGGCTGTATGCTGCGGGCGATTTCGATCTCGCGGGCTTTGCGGTCGGCGCGGCGGAGCGGGGGACCTTGCTGCCTCGCGCGGGTCTCAAGGCCGGCGACCTCGCGATCGGCCTGCCGTCGTCGGGCGTTCACTCCAACGGGTTTTCCCTGGTGCGCCGCATCGTGGCGCTGAGCGGGCTTTCCTGGGACGCGCCGGCGCCCTTCGCGCCGGAGCGCTCGCTCGCCGCGGCGCTGCTCGAGCCGACGCGGCTCTATGTCAAGCCGCTGCTGGCGACGCTGAAGGCGACGCGCGGCGTCAAGGCGCTCGCCCATGTCACCGGCGGCGGCTTTCCCGACAATCTGCCGCGCGTGCTGCCGGGCGACCTCGCGGTCGCGCTCGATCTCGACGCTTTCTCCGCCCCGCCGGTGTTCTCCTGGCTCGCCGGGACGGGCGGGGTCAGCGAAGCCGAAATGCTGCGCACCTTCAACTGCGGCTTCGGCATGGTCGCCTTCGTCGCGGCGGAGGCGGTGCACGAGGCGATGGGCGCGCTTCGCTCCAACGGCCTCGAGCCGATGCCGATCGGCCGGCTCGTCCCGCGCGAGGGCGAGCGCGTCGTCATGCGCGGGCGGCTGAAACTGTGAGCCAGCGGGCGCGGGTCGCGATTCTCATTTCCGGGCGCGGCTCGAACATGGCGGCGCTGATCGAGGCGGCGCTCGCGCCCGATTTTCCCGCCGTGATCGCGCTGGTTCTCGCCAACAAGCGCGACGCTGGCGGCCTCGAACGGGCGCGCCAGGCGGGAATCGCGACTGAGATCGTCGAATCGCGAGAATTTCCAGGCCGCGAGGCGTTCGAGGCGGCCATACAGCAGCGCCTCAGGGCACATCGCATCGATCTCGTCTGCCTGGCCGGCTTCATGCGCATCTTGAGCGGACCCTTCGTCGAAAGCTGGCGTGGGCGATTGATCAACATTCACCCCTCGCTGCTGCCAGAGCTGCGGGGATTGCACACCCACGAGCGCGCGCTGGCGGCGGGGTTGAAGGAGCACGGTTGCACCGTGCATTTCGTCGAACCCGAACTCGACGCCGGCCCGATCATCGCGCAGGCGCGCGTGCCGGTGCTGCCCGGCGACGACGCCGACACGCTGGCGGCGCGGGTGCTTAGCGAGGAGCACAAGCTCTATCCGAGAGCGCTAGCGCAAGTCGCCGCCGGACTGGTCCGCGCGGTGGCCCCAGGGGCGGCGTGAGGGCGGGCGCGTGACGCCCCTTGCGCATTTCGCCTCGACGCGCTTCTGTCACAAAATTACTCGAAGAGAGACGCGGAATGCCGAGGCCGATGAAAGTCCGTTCCGTCGTTCCCAAGAGGAGGCGGAATTGGCGCGACGCGTGGTGAGAGCGGCTAGAACGGTGAGAAGGAGATCGACGGCCATGAAAACCGCGACGGTTCCGCCGGAGGGCGCCGTATCCGGTCTGTTGACCTCGCCAGAGCGTTTCATCAACCGTGAGTTGTCTTGGCTGGAATTCAACCGCCGGGTGCTCGAGGAATCGAGCAATCTCAACCACCCTCTGCTCGAGCGGCTGCGCTTTCTCTCGATCTCCGCCGACAACCTCGACGAATTCTTCATGGTGCGCGTCGCCGGTCTGGTCGGCCAGGTGCTGGCGGGCATGACGGAGACCTCCGACGACGGCTTCGCCCCGGCCGAGCAACTCGAGCGCATCGGCCTCAGGGTCGCCGAGCTCGTCGCTTCGCAGCAGCAGCGCTGGCGCGAGCTGCGCGCCGAACTCGAGGGCGCCGGGATCGTGATCTGCGAGGTGAGCGAACTCTCCAGCCAGGATCGGCAATGGCTGGAGGATTATTTCCTGCTCCATGTCTTTCCCGTTCTGACGCCGCTGGCGGTCGACCCGGCCCATCCCTTTCCCTTCATCCCCAATCTCGGCTTCACCCTTGCGCTCGAACTGAAAAGTCTGAACGGCCACCGGCCGATGAGCGCGCTGGTGCGCGTTCCCAGCAAGATCGATCGCTTCGTCCGGCTGCCCGAGGCGGGACTTGGGGGCGGCCAACGCTTCGTTTCGCTCGAACAGATCATCCTGGCGTTCATCGGTCAGCTTTTTCCCGGCTACAAGGTGACGGGGCAGGGCAGTTTCCGGGTCATCCGCGACAGCGACATCGAAGTCGAGGAAGAGGCCGAAGACCTGGTGCGCCTGTACGAAAGCGCGCTGAAGCGTCGGCGCCGCGGCTCGGTCATCCGGCTGGAGATCGAAGCGAGCATGCCGGAGGCGCTACGCGCGTTCGTCACCGGCGACGTCGACGTCGTCGCCTCCGGCGTCGTGCTCGTCGAGGGCATGCTCGCGCTCAACGAATTGTCGCAACTCGTCGGCCTCGACCGTCCCGACCTCAAGTTTCCCCCGTTCAACCCGCGTTTTCCCGAGCGCGTGCGCGATAACGGCGGGGATTGCTTCGCCGCGATCCGACAGAAGGATCTCGTCGTTCACCACCCCTACGAATCGTTCGACGTCGTCGTGCAGTTTCTCGCCCAGGCGGCGCGCGATCCCAATGTCGTGGCGATCAAGCAGACGCTCTATCGCACCTCGGCCGACAGCCCGATCGTGCGCGCGCTGGTAGAAGCGGCCGAGGCCGGCAAATCGGTCACCGCGCTGGTCGAGCTCAAAGCGCGCTTCGACGAGGAGGCGAACATCCGCTGGGCGCGCGATCTCGAACGCGCCGGCGCGCAGGTGGTGTTCGGCTTTATCGAATTGAAGACCCACGCCAAATTGTCGATGGTTGTGCGGCGCGAGGGCGGGTCTCTGGTCACCTATTGCCACCTCGGCACCGGGAATTATCATCCCGTCACGGCGCGCGTCTACACCGACATTTCCCTGTTCACCGCCGATCCGGCGATCGCGCGCGACGTGGCGCGGGTCTTCAATTTCATCACCGGCTACGCCGAGCCCGACGGGCTGGAGCTGATGGCGATTTCGCCCTTCACTTTGAAGAAGCGTTTGTTGCGGCATATCGCCGAGGAGGTCGCGTTCGCCGAAACCGGCAAGCCGGCGGCGATTTGGGGCAAGTGCAACGCGCTCGTCGATTCGGAAATCATCGACGCGTTCTATGCGGCGAGTCGCGCCGGCGTCGAAATCGATCTGGTGGTGCGCGGCATTTGCTGCCTGCGGCCGGGCGTGCCCGGCCTCTCCGAGAACATCCGCGTCAAGTCGATCGTCGGGCGCTTTCTCGAGCACGCGCGCATCTACGCCTTCGGCGGCGGGCATGGACTGCCCAGCCGCAAGGCGCACGTCTACATTTCTTCGGCCGATCTGATGCAGCGCAACCTCGATCGCCGCGTCGAGGCGCTGGTGCCGCTGCGCAATCCAACGGTGCATGAACACGTGCTCAATCAGATCATGGCGGCCAATCTGATGGACAACGAACAGAGCTTTCGGGTATTGCCCGACGGTTCGAGCGTCAGGATAACGCCGGCGGAGGGCGAGGAGCCCTTCAACGCGCACAAGTACTTCCTGACCCATCCGAGCCTGTCGGGCCGCGGCCAGTCGCTCAGCGAATCGAGCCCTGGTTCGCTGCCTCATCGCAAGCTGCACGCTTGAGGGGCCGAGTGTGGGCGAGCAAAGCGACGACGGATTTACCGGACGGTGGCGCCGACGGATGGGCTTGATCGGGAAACCTTCGATCTCCAGCGATCGAAGCGGCGGGAAGGAATCGATGTCGGCGCCGGAGGCTAGGGGACGATTGCCGGGCGAGCCCGTCGCGATCGTCGATATCGGCTCCAACTCGGTGCGTCTGGTGGCTTACGAGTCTCTGACGCGCGCGCTGACGCCGACGTTCAACGAAAAAGTCCTGTGCGGTCTCGGCCGCGGCGTCGTCACGACGGGCTTTCTGCCCGAGGACTCGGTCGCCAAGGCCCTGGCGGCGCTGCAGCGGTTCAGGGTTCTTTGCCGGACGATGAAAATATCGGACATCCGCGCGTTGGCGACCGCGGCGGTGCGCGACGCCGCCAACGGCCCGCAGTTCCTGGAGCTGGCGGAGCGGGCGATCGGCTGCAAAATCATGCTGCTGGACGGGCCGCGCGAAGCGCAGCTGGCCGCGTTCGGCGTCGTGTCCTCGATCTACCAGCCGGACGGCGTGGTGGGCGATTTGGGCGGCGGCTCGCTCGAATTGACCGACGTGAAGGACGGCAAGGTCGGCCGCGGCGTGACGCTGCCGCTCGGCGGCTTGTCGCTGATGGAGCTCTCGGACCGCTCGCCCAAGAAGGCCGCGAAGATCGCGCGCGATACGCTCGCCAAAGTCGAGGCGCTCGATCAATTGGCGGGGCGGACCTTTTACGCCGTGGGCGGCACGTGGCGCTCGCTCGCCCGTCTGCACATGGGCCAGCGCCAGTACCCGATGCGCGTGATGCACAATTACGTCATCCCCACCCGCGACGCGCTGGAATTCGCCAAGCTGGTCGAACGCATCGAGACCGAGGCGCTGACGTCGATCGAGTCGGTGTCGTCGGCCCGCCGGCCGCTGCTCGCCTACGGCGCTGCGGTGTTGGAGGAGCTCATCCGCCGCGCCAACCCTCGAGAAATCGTCATATCCGCCTTGGGTGTGCGCGAGGGGTTGTTGTTCGAAGGCCTCGCTCCCGCCGAACAGGCGCTGGATCCGCTCATCGTGGCGGCGCGGCAATTCAATCTCTTGCGTTCGCGCGCGCCCGGGCACGCCGAAGAATTGTTCCACTGGACCAGTCAATTCCTCGGCACGACGCATCTCGAGGAGACCGCGGAGGAAACACGGTTGCGCCACGCCGCTTGCCTGTTGTCGGACATCGCCTGGCGCGCGCATCCCGACTATCGCGGCGAACAATCCTATGATCTCGTCGCCAACGCTTCGTTTGTCGGCCTCGACCATCCCTCGCGCGCCTATCTCGCGCTCGCGGCGTCCTACCGCCACGTCTCCAACGACCAGGAGGTGAGCCCGCAGGCGCGCTCGCTGGTGTCGGCGCGGCAGCTCGATCGCGCGCGAATCCTCGGCGCCGCAATGCGCGTCGCCTATATCGTTTCGGCCGCCATGCCCGGCATATTGCCGCGCACGCCGATGGTGGTCGAGAAGGGCCGCATCGCCTTGATCCTGCCGAGCGATCTGGCCGCGCTCAACAGCGACCGGCTGCAGACCAGGCTAAAGCAGTTCGCCCGCCTCATCGGCGGCGATCCGGAGGTCCGACCGGTGGCGTAGAGGAAGCGCGGCGACCGGCGAGGTCCGAGCGCGCAAATCCTTGAACGCGTGACGTTATACGATCGCGCCGGCCACGCGCGAAAAGGCTTTGTTTACGAATTCGGCCATTAATGGGCAGCCGACCTCGGACCGCGCCGAAGGGCGACGGGTTTCGAATTGCGCAGCGTCGCCGCCGGCGCCGAGCGCGGCTAGGCTCGTGCGCGGGCCCGGGCCGCCCAATCGCGGTCGGCGCCGCAACAGGAACGGGACTCGCCATGAAGCTGGAATTGTCGCCTAGCCGAAGTTCTGTCCTTCCCCTGCACGAGCGGCGCGCGTCCGGACTGGATCGCGTGCTCGGCCATCTGGTCTCGCTCAGTGGGATGGAGGGCGTCATCGCCTGCCAAATGACGCAAGGCGATGGCGGCGAACATTGGTCGGTCGGCCATCTCATCACCGTCGTGCATGAAAACTCGCGGCTTGTCGGCGTGGTCTGCGAGTTGTCGACCGCCAACAGCCTTTGGAGCGAAAGCGAGGCCAACGTCGTCTATGTCAAGATCGAACTGAGCGGCGAGATCGTCGACGACGAGGCCGGGGAACCGCTGTTCTTCCGCGGCATTCGTTCCTATCCCGCCCTCGGCTCGGTTGCGCATCGCATGCGCGCCGACGATCTCAAGGCGATCTACAGTTTTCGCGGCGTCGAAGGCGTTCAAATCGGCTTCCTGACCCAGAACCAAACGATTCCCGCCTCGGTCAGCATCGACGAGCTCGTCAGCCGGCATTTCGCGGTGATCGGATCGACTGGCGTCGGCAAGACCACCGCGGTGTCGATGCTGCTGAAGAAGTGTTTGGCCGCGCGACCGAAACTGCGCGTGCTGATCGTAGACCCGCACAACGAATACGCGCGCAGTTTTCCCTCCAACTCGATCGTTCTCAATTCCGACAATCTCGAACTTCCTTATTGGATGTTCAAATTCGAAGAAATCGCCGACATCATCTACAGCGGCCGCAAGCCGAATTCCGATGAAGTCGACGCGCTTTACGACGTCATCAAGACCGCCAAGTCCCAGTTCCAAGCGAGTTCGGCGTCCCTGATCGCGTCCAGTCCGCTGCGCCGCAACCCGAGCGGCGACTCCGCCTGGGTCAGCGCCGATACGCCGGTGCCCTATCGCGTCGCCGACATGGTGCACATCATCGACGAGTGGCTCGGCAAGCTCGATCAACGCTATCCGCGCTCCGATCTTCGCTCGCTCAAGTTCCGCCTGGAAACGCTGAGTCGCGATCCGCGTTTCCGTTTCATGTTCGGTCGGGTCGTCGTCGAAGACAACATGGCCAAAGTCATTTCGCGCATCTTCCGCCTGCCCAAGGCGGGCGCGCCGGTCACGATCATACAATTGGCCGGCCTTCCCAACGAGGTCGTCAATTCGCTCGTCTCGGTGCTCGCGCGCATGGCGTTCGAAATCGCGCTTTGGAGCGAGGGGAGCTACGAGATCGCGGTGGTGTGCGAAGAGGCCCATCGCTACATTCCCACCGACCAGTCGCAGGCGTTCGGACCGACCCGCCAGGCGATCGGCCGCATCGCCAAGGAAGGTCGCAAGTACGGCGTCTCGCTCGGGATCGTCACGCAGCGCCCGGCCGAACTCGACGCCACCGTGCTTTCGCAATGTTCGACGATGTTCGCGATGCGTCTCGCCAACGAGCACGACAAGGCGATCATTCGCTCGGCGGTGGGCGTCTCCTCGGCGAGCACGATCGCGTTTCTCTCTTCGATCGCCGACCGCGAAGCCATCGCCTTCGGCGAGGCGATCGCGACGCCGATGCGAATGAAGTTCGGCGATTATCGGCTGGAGCCGCCCTCCAGCGCGAGCGCGGACCCGGAGCCGCAAATGGCCCACCTCGACTTGCGCAAGATCGTTTGCCGGTTGCGCGGCGAATATTCCAGCGATTCGGCGTAACCGTTTCGAACGGCGGAATTTGACGTCCCTTTGCGGCGCGACTAGCCTCCCTTGCGCGGCAGAGCGCTCCGCGCTGTCGTCGGTCTTGGCGGAATTGGGCGCTGTTGGGGAGGCGCGATGCTCGATCACATCGGCTTCAAGGTCAGCGACGTCGAGGCCAGCCGGCGCTTCTATCTGGCGGCGCTCGCGCCGCTGGGCGTCGGCGTGGCGATGGAATTTGCCGGCCACGTCGGTTTGGGCCGCGACGGACGGCCGCAATTCTGGATCAGCCAGGGCGATCCGCCCGCCTCGCCGCTGCATTTGGCGTTCAGCGCGAGAAATCGCGCCGAAGTGGACGCGTTCCACGCCGCCGCTCTCGCGGCGGGGGCCAGGGATAATGGCGCGCCGGGCTTGCGTCCGCACTATCATCTGAATTATTACGGGGCGTTTGCATTCGACCCCGATGGACACAATATAGAGGCCGTCTGTCATCGTCCGGAGCCCTGAATCGCGATCCCGTTCGTTCGCGCATCGTTTTTGACCCCCACCGACGGTCCTTGAAACCGTCAAGGCGAGGAGAAGTCCCATGGCGGCAGTCCAAGAGACGGTCGACCGCGTACGTTCTATTGAAGTCGACGCCTATAAGTACGGATTCGTTACGGACATCGAGTCCGAGAAGCCGCCCAAGGGCCTCAGCGAGGACATCGTACGTTACATCTCCGCTCGGAAGGGCGAGCCGCAATGGCTGCTCGATTGGCGCCTGGAGGCCTACCGCCGTTGGCTGACGATGGAGACGCCGCGCTGGGCGCGGGTCGAATATCCCGAAATCGACTTCCAGGATCTCTATTATTTCTCGGCGCCGAAATCCACGCCGGCGCCCAAGTCCCTCGACGAAGTCGACCCCGAGCTGCTGCGAACCTACGCCAAGCTCGGCATCCCCTTGGTCGAACAGGAAATTCTCGCCGGCGTCGAGCGGTCTAATGTGGCCGTCGACGCGGTGTTCGATTCGGTCTCCGTGGCGACGACGTTCAAGGCCGAGCTCGCCAAGGCCGGCGTGATCTTCTGCTCGTTCTCCGAGGCGGTGCGCGAGCACGGCGATCTGGTGAAGCGCTATCTCGGTTCCGTCGTGCCGCCGACCGACAATTTCTACGCCACGCTCAATTCCGCGGTGTTCTCCGACGGCTCGTTCGTCTACGTGCCGCCGGGGGTGCGCTGCCCGATGGAGCTTTCGACCTATTTCCGCATCAACGAGAAGAACACCGGCCAGTTCGAGCGCACGCTGATCATCGCCGACAAGGGCGCCTACGTCAGCTACCTCGAGGGCTGCACCGCGCCCAAGCGCGACGAGAACCAGCTCCACGCCGCGGTGGTCGAACTCGTCGCCCACGAGGACGCCGAGATCAAGTATTCGACGGTGCAGAACTGGTACCCCGGCGACGCCGAGGGCAAAGGCGGCATCTACAACTTCGTCACCAAGCGCGGCGACTGCCGCGGCGCGCGCGCGAAGATTTCGTGGACGCAGGTCGAGACGGGGTCGGCGATCACCTGGAAATATCCGTCCTGCATCCTGCGCGGCAACTCTTCGCGCGGCGAATTCTATTCGATCGCGATTTCCAACGGCCGCCAGCAGGTCGACAGCGGCACCAAGATGATCCATCTGGGCAAGAACACCACCAGCCGCATCATCTCCAAGGGGATCGCCGCCGGCAAATCGCAGAACACCTATCGCGGCCAGGTTTCCGCGCACCGGCTCGCCACCGGCGCGCGCAACTTCACCAACTGCGATTCGCTGCTGATCGGCGGTGAGTGCGGCGCGCACACCGTGCCCTACATCGAGGCGAAGAATTCTTCCGCCGTGTTCGAGCACGAGGCGACGACCTCGAAAATCTCCGATGATCAGTTGTTTTATTGCCTGCAGCGCGGGCTCTCGGCCGAGGAGGCGACGGCGCTGATCGTCAACGGCTTCGTGCGCGACGTGCTGCAGCAATTGCCGATGGAGTTCGCGGTCGAGGCGCAGAAGCTGATCGCGATTTCCCTGGAAGGGAGCGTCGGATGACGAAGACCAACAATCAAAGGGTCAGTTGATGCTCGAAATCAAGAATCTCAGCGTCGAAATCAAGGGCAAGCCGATCCTCGACGGCCTGAATCTCAGCGTGGCGACGGGCGAAGTCGCGGCGATCATGGGGCCGAACGGCTCGGGCAAGTCGACGCTGTCCTACGTCATCGCGGGCAAGCCCGATTACGATGTGACTTCGGGCGAAGTCCTGCTCGACGGGGAGAACATCCTCGAAATCGAGCCCGACGTTCGCGCCGCGCGCGGCGTGTTCCTCGCGTTCCAATACCCGATCGAAATTCCCGGCGTCGCGACGATGACCTTCCTGAAGGCCGCGCTCAACGCGCAACGGCGCGCGCGCGGCGAGGCCGATCTGACGACGCCCGATTTCATGCGCGTGGTGCGCGGCGCCGCGCAGAGCCTGAAGATCGATCCGGAGATGCTCAAGCGCCCGCTCAACGTCGGCTTTTCCGGTGGCGAGAAGAAGCGCATGGAAGTGCTGCAAATGGCGCTGCTGGCGCCGCGCCTCGGTGTGCTCGACGAGACCGATTCCGGGCTCGACATCGACGCGTTGCGCATCGTCGCCGAGGGCGTCAATGCGCTGCGCGACCCCCAGCGCTCGTTCCTCGTCATCACCCACTACCAGCGGCTGCTCGAATACATCAAGCCGGACGTGGTCCACGTCATGGCGCGAGGCCGCATCGTCAAGTCCGGCGGGCCCGAACTGGCGCTGGAGTTGGAGCGCAACGGCTATCGCGACTACGCCAGCGAGGCGGCGTGAGGACGGCATGACCTTGCATCGCGCCATCGCCGCCACCGCGGCCGAGACGACCCTCGCCGAGCAATTCGCCGCGTTGGGCGGCGCGGCGTCCTCGCCGCGGCGGGAGGCGGCGTTCCGCCGCTTCGAGGAGGCGGGTCTGCCGACGCGCCGCGTCGAATCCTGGCATTACACCGATCTTCGCGCCGCGCTGGCGACCGCCGCGCCGCTCGCCGTGGCGCCCGACGCGGCGGCGATCGGGGCCGCGCGGCGGTCGCTCGCTTCCCTGACGCGCGTCGGCGGGGCGCGGCTCGTCCTTCTCGACGGTCGGTTCGTCGCGGAGCTGTCCGACCCGCCGCCGGTGGGCGTCGCGGTCGTTCCCTTCGCGCCGGACGCGCCGGCGCTCGCCCAGACCGATGCGATGCTGGCGCTCAACGTCGCGCTGACGCTCGGCGGCTGCGCGGTGACGATCGAGCCGGAGCACGGAGCGCCGCTGATCGAGATCGTGCATTGTTGTTCCGCCGCCGGCCCCGAGGCGGTCTATTCGCGCCTCGCCATTGCGCTCGGCGCGGGAGCGCGCGCCGGATTCATCGAGCGGTTCGTCGGCGCGGGGGCAGGGGCGCAGCGCCAGGTCTCGACCTGGATCGACTTGGCGCCGGGCGCCAAGGCGACGCATGTCGCTTCGATCGAGGACGGCGCGGGCCTGCATGTCGAAAGTCAGGTCGTGCAACTGGCGGAGCGCGCCGAACTCGACGCATTCGGCTTCGTCTCCAGCGGCGCACTCGTCCGGCGGCAGATTTTCGCCACCCTTGCCGGCGAGCAGGCAAGAATCGGACTTGGCGGCCTCGCCTTGATCGATGGGAGCCGCCATGCCGACACGACGCTCGAAGTCATCCACGCCGCCGGCGGCGGCAAGAGCCGGGAATTCTTCCGACACATCGTGGCCGACGACGGGATCGGCGTGTTTCAAGGCAAAGTCGTCGTCAAGCCCGGCGCGCAGAAAACCGACGGCGCGATGAAGTCCCAGGCGATCCTGCTTTCGCCGCAGGCGGCGATGAACAACAAGCCGGAGCTCGAGATCCTCGCCGACGACGTCGTCTGCGGCCACGGCGCGACGGTCGGCGCGCTCGATCCCGAGCAGGTGTTCTACCTGCAGTCGCGCGGCATGCCGAGAAGCGAAGCCGAAGCAATGCTGCTGGAGGCTTTCGGCGCCGAGGCGATCGCCCGCGTCGACGAACCCGATCTTGCGGAAATCTTGCTTTCGATGACGCGCGCCTGGCTCGCCCGGCGCGCAGGAGCGACGCCGGCATGACGATCCATCAGAACCACCCTCCCACGGGCGTCGCCCCTTACGACGTCGAGGCGTTGCGCGCCGATTTTCCCATCCTCGCCGAGCGGCCTTACGGCAAGCCGCTGGTCTATCTCGACAACGCCGCCTCGGCGCAAAAGCCGCGCGTCGTCATCGAGCGGCTGACGCACGCCTACGAGCACGAATACGCCAACGTCCATCGCGGCCTGCATTATCTCGCCAACGCCGCGACCGAAGCCTACGAGGCGGCGCGCGAGAGCGTGCGCCGTTTTCTCAACGCCGCCTCGAGCGACGAAATCATCTTCACGCGCTCTGCGACCGAGGCGATCAATCTGGTCGCGTCGAGCTTCGGCCTCGCCCACATCGGCCAGGGCGACGAAATCGTGCTTTCGGTGATGGAGCACCATTCCAACATCGTGCCCTGGCATTTCCATCGCGAGCGCAAGGGCGCCGTGCTCAAATGGGTCGACGTCGCCGACGACGGTTCGTTTTCGCTCGAAGCGTTCGAGCGCGCGCTGAGCCCGCGCACCAAGATCGTCGCGATCACGCAGATGTCGAACGTCCTGGGCACGGCGACGCCGATCAAGGACATCGTGCGCATCGCCCACGCCCATGGCGTGCCGGTGCTGGTCGACGGTTCGCAGGGCGCGGTGCATCTCGACGTCGACGTGCGCGATCTCGACGTCGACTTCTACGTCGTCACCGGCCACAAATTGTATGGCCCGACGGGCATCGGCGCGCTCTACGGCAAGCGGGCGCTGCTGGAAGCGCTGCCGCCGTTCAACGGCGGCGGCGAAATGATCCAGGACGTGACGCGCGACCTCGTCACCTACAACCAGCCGCCGCATCGCTTCGAGGCCGGCACGCCGCCGATCGTGCAGGCGATCGGGCTCGGCGCCGCTCTCGATTACCTCGAGGGCGTCGGCCGCTCGCGGGTGCGCGCGCACGAGGACGCCTTGAGCGCCTATGCGCACCAGCGCCTCGGCGCGATCAATTCGCTGCGCATCATCGGCAGCGCGCCGGGCAAGGGGCCGATCCTGTCCTTCACCATGCACGGCGCACACGCGCACGACGTCGCGACGATCGTCGATCGCTCCGGCGTCGCGGTGCGCGCGGGCACCCATTGCGCGATGCCGCTGTTGCAACGTTTCGGCGTGACCTCGACCTGTCGCGCTTCGTTCGCGCTGTACAATACCCGCGCCGAGGTCGACGCGCTCGCCGACGCGCTCATGCGCGCGCAAAAACTGTTCGCCTGAGGAGGACCTTGGGAATGACCGACAGCACCACCGTCCCGGCTTCGCCGAGCCTTCCCCTGGACAAACCGCCGTCGGCGATGTCGAAGGAAGAACTCGACGCGCTCACCGCGCAGATCGTCCAGGCGCTGAAGAGCGTCTACGATCCCGAAATTCCGGCCGATATTTACGAGCTCGGCCTGATCTACAACGTCGACATCGACGACGAGCGCTTCGTCACCGTCGAGATGACGCTGACGGCGCCCGCCTGTCCGGTGGCGGGCGAAATGCCGCTGTGGGTGGAAAACGCCGTCGGCGCCGTGCCTGGCGTGTCGGGCGTCAAGGTCGAAATGGTGTTCGATCCGCCATGGGATCAGAGCCGCATGTCCGACGAGGCGCGCGTCGCGCTCGACATGTGGTGAAGCCGCGGCGCGGCGTCGCCGCGGCGTGGATGAACCCAGCAAATCGACAAGGATCGCCTTTATCTTCGCTCCGAGTCGGAGTTTACCTGCCCGACGACCATACGTTCGCCAATGTTGCTCGCTACAGTAGCGAACTGGCCAAGGCTTCGGGCTGTGGAGCGAATGTATCCTTGGCGTCGCGCTATCCCCTGCGCTCGCTAACACGCGCGTAAGGGGATAGAGGCGCTTTCGCGTCATAACCGAGATTTTGGCGGCTGGGCGTCGTCGGCCGATCGGCTTTGATGGCCGGCGGGGACGTCCCGGTGTCTCACGATGCGAAGGAGATTGGGAGATGTGTGACTATAGCTTGCAGCACGTCGCCTCCATTCCCGCCAAAGTCGGCGACCGGTTGGTGACGACGGAATTCGCCCATTCGGCCACGCGGGGATTTTCCGCGATCGGCAATCCCGATGTCGCGGTCTGCGTAAGGCCGGGCACGGAATTGGCGTTCGACCGGGACGTCCTTTGCAACGATCCCATCGGCTTCTCGCCCTCCCGCCGCAAAATCGCCGCGGGCGTCGCGCGATTCCGTCAGGTGAACGTCGATCAGCCTTATGTCCATCATGACGCGCTGGAGTTTCCCGACGGGCGGCTCGTCATGCTGACCGACTTGACGCCCGGCCAGAACGCGGTCGTGCTCCAGTTGCCTGCGGTCGCGGCGCCCGAAGAGAAGCGCGCCGGCACTCGCTCGGCGCCGGCGGCGCCGGCGTTGACGACGGGCTGACGGCAGGTTGATGATCGGCGAGGCCCGAGACGTCCCGTCTCGGGCCTTTGTCCATTGGGCGCAAAGCCCGCGTTGCGCGGCCGGCGCGGCCTTCAGGGCGGAGCGGGATGTTTCGCCTCGCGCGAGGTCGGCGCGCGGCGCGGCGGCTCCGGCTCGATGCGCAAAGCGCCCTTGGCGCCGAGACGGACGTGCGCGCCCGCCACATTGGCGCTGAAAGCGGCGCGCGCTGTGAGCGTGCGACTGAGGGCGAGCGCGAGCGTCTCGATCTTTTCCAGGCCGACGCGGCTCGCTTGCCTGCCGCCGACCTTGGCGATCGCCGCGGTCAACAGCCGGTGAACGATGGCGATCGGTTCTCCGAATAAAGCGTCCGCGTCACACGCCGCCGTCTCGATGAGACGCAGCCTGGCTTCGGCGCCCTCGGTCTGTCGCGTCAGCGCGTCCTCGGCCTCGCCGGCCCGACGCGCAAGCCGGGCGAGGGCCGGCGCGTCCAAGCCCTCGGCGGCGAGGGCGGCGTTGAGCGCGCGCAGGCGTGTGCGCGCATAGCGTGGGTCGTCGTTGGAGGGATCGCGCACGAAGGCGACGCCCTCGGCTTCGCAATAGGCGATCAGTTCGCGCTTGGCGAAGCCGAGCAGCGGCCGGGCGATTGTCACGCCCCCGCGCGCCGCGCGCGCCGTCATCGCGCGCAAACCGCCGATCCCGGAGCCGCGCAGCAAGCGGAACAGCGCGGTCTCCGCCTGGTCGTCGAGGTGATGGGCGGTGACGACGAGATCCGCGCCGACGGCGTCGGCGCATTCTCCCAGCAGCGCATAGCGCGCCTCGCGCGCGCGCTCCTGAATCCGGCTCCTCGGCTTGGCGCCGCGCCAGCTCAGAACGTGGTGGGCAACGCCGAGCGTTCGGCAAAGTTCGCCGACCGCGTGCGCCTCGCTGGCGCTTTCCGCCCGCAATCCGTGGTCGACCGTCGCCGCTTCGAGGCGCGGGCGGCCGCCGCGCCGGCGCGCCCAGGACGCGGCCATCAGCAGCAGCGCGGTCGAATCGGGCCCTCCGGATACGGCGAGAAGGATCGCGCTCGCCTCGGCAAGCGGGGCGAAGATCGTGTCGATCGCCCGGTCCGACGGCGGCGCCGGCGGGCTCGTTGCGCGCCTCAACAATGAGCCTTTTGCATCTCGCGCTCGGCCGATTTCTTCACCGCCGGCGCGGCGGTCGGATAACGTTTGCCGACTTCGGCGAAAGTTGCGCAAGCTTGGTCGTTGCTGCCGAGGGCGGCGAGCGCCTGGCCGAGCCGCAACATGCCCTCCGGCGCGCGCGCCGACTTGGAATAATCGGTCGACAGCTTCAAATATTGTTCGGCGGCCTCGCGCGGCCGCGAGCGCTGGAAATAAGTCTCGCCGAGATAGAAGATCGCGTCGGGCGCGAGTCGGTTGGAGCCGTTGGCGGTGAGGAAGGCCTTCAATTGCTCCTCGGCCTGCGCGTATTGGCCATTACGATAGGCCTCGATCGCCGCGTTGTATTGGTCGCGCGGGCCGTCGGTGAAGCCGACGCCGACGCCGGGGATGACCGTCGGCCCGGTGTCGGCGACGAGCGGTCCGCTCGGCGGCGCGGGCGGGGGATTGGGACGGTCGGAAAGGTTGAGCGGCGCGCCGGTGGGCAAAGGCGAATTGGCGAGCGGCGCGCTCGGCGGCGTCGTGCCCAGCGGTCGCGGGGCGCCGATTGCGTTGGGATCGGCTGTCGGATTGAAGGCATCGCTCCGGCGCGCGGTCTTGACCGCGGGCGAGGGCTCCAACGGCGCCGCCGGCGGAACCGCAGCGGCGGCGGCGGGGGGGGTGGCGGCGACGGGGTTGGCGCCGGCGCCGGCGCTGCCGAGGCGGAACTCGACGTCCTGCTGGAACCGCTTGAGTTGATCCTCGAGCCGGTGTTGCTGATTCTCCAATTCCTCAATGCGGCCGTTGGCTTGGCGCAGTTCGTCTTCCAGACGGTCGATGCGCACGTCGAGCGCGCCGGCGTCGTTGGCGTCGGCCGCGTCGCCCGGCGCGCCGGGGATGGCGGCGGGGGGAAGCGTCGACTGCGCGGTCTGCTGCGGCGCGCCGCTGTGGAAAGGGTTGAGATCGAACGCGCGCGCGCTCGGCGCGCCAAAAAGGCCCAGGCAAACGACAACCGCGCTGGCGCGGCGTAGGCGAAAAAGCGGCGTCAAGACTTCAACCCCCTATCGGCAGCGCGGCGGCGCTCGCCGGATTGGCGCGCGAATTGCGATAGCATAGGGAGCGGACGGCCAAAAGTGAGGCGAAGATTTGGCCGTCCCACGGCGCGCTTCCGTTTTCTCGTCAGCTTCCGGCGGCGCCGGCGAGCACGGTGACCGCGCGGCGGTTCTGCGACCAGCAGGAGATGTCGTTGCAGACCGCCACCGGGCGCTCCTTGCCGTAGCTGATCGTCTTCATGCGCGCGGCCGAGACTCCCTTGGCGATCAGGTAGTCCTTGGTCGTTTCGGCGCGCCGGGCGCCCAGCGCGAAGTTGTACTCGCGCGTGCCGCGCTCGTCCGCATGCCCCTCGATAGTGAAGGTGTAGCGCGGGTATTGGTTGAGCCAGGCCGCCTGCTTATCGAGTGTCGCCTGTCCCGTCGCGGTCAGCTCGGTCGAGTCGGTGTCGAAGAACACGCGGTCGCCGACGCTCGACGCGAATTCCTGCACGCTGCCGGGAGCGCCGGCCGCGCCATAGGCGCCATTCAAGGCGTCGTCGGCGTTGTTCTTGGCGCAGGCGCTGAGGGCGAGGCCGACGGCCAGCGCCGCCATGATGGGGAAAGAGCGCCGAAGGGTCGCAGCAAACATCGCAAACTCCAAATCCTGTCAGGCGGCCGGGCGCCGCTTTAATCGAGCCTTAGGGTTTAGATTATTAATGAAAGGTTGAATCAACCTTACCAGGTCGTTGCCGCATTGCATCGCCTTGTCGCAAACGCGCGCGAGGGTTAACCAACGCTTAATGGCCACAATGGGGCGGACGGCGCCCAATTCGGCGCAAAGTGCGGCGCTGTGACATTTAGGCCTCTCGATCGGATGTCTCGCCCAGAGGGGGCTTTTGCAGACAGGCAGGGGCTGCGGCGCGAATGGTCGCGGCGAGCCGTTCGAAAGCGAGCCGGCGCGTCGTGTCGCGGCGGAAGACGAGATCGATTCGCCGCGTCATGCCCTCGCCCCTGAGCGGCACCGCCGCCAAGGCGCCGCTCGCCGCATTGCGGCTTTCGAGCGCGAGGCGCGGCGCGAGGGTGACGCCGTAGCCGGCGGCGGTCAGATGCAGCAGCGTTTCCAGGCTCGCGGCGCTCATGTCCGACGCCGCCGCGCGGTTGGCGTCGCTGCGCTTGCACAGGTCGAGCGCTTGGTCGCGCAGGCAATGGCCGTCCGCGAGCAGCAGCAAAGAGTCCGGATCGATGTCGCGCGCCGCTACGGATTGGCGCCGCGCCAGCGGATGGCCCTGCGCCACGACGAGCAGGAACGGCTCTTCGTAAAGCGTGAGGCGCGCGAGCTTGTCGTTGGCGGGATCGGTCGCGATCACCGCGGCGTCGATCTTGCCCTCGATCAGCATCGGCAGCAGGCGGTCGGTCAGATCCTCGACGATCTTGATTGGCGCCAGCGGCAGGTCGCGGATCGCCGGGGGCAGGGCGTAGGGCAGGAGATAGGGCGCGACGGTCGGGATGACGCCGAGCTTCAGCGCGCCGGCGAGCGGATCCCTGGCGCCGCGCGCCGCGGTCGCGATGTCGGCGGCGGCGGCGAGCGCGCGGCGGGCGTGGTCGACGATCGCCGTCGCGCGCCCGGAGACGCGGACCTTGCGGCCCTCGCGCTCGAACAGCCGCACGCCCAGCTCCTCTTCGAGCTTGAGGATCTGGCCGCTGAGGGTCGGCTGGCTGACGTTGCAAGCCGTAGCGGCGCGGCCGAAATGGCCGTGTTCCGCGACGGCGACGACGTAGTGGAGGTCTCTGAGGTTCATGGCGCGCTTATACGATAGGCTGGGACGATCGCAAAGAGAGAAACAATCGATTGGAACGATGCGCCGGACCGGGCTAGAGGTCGACTCCCGGCCTCGCCAGGGCCGCCGACGATGGAGGATTTCATGACCGCTGGCCTGACGACGTCCGCGGCCTTGCCGATCGCCGACAACCAGAATTCGTCGACCGCCGGAGCGCGCGGTCCGGTGCAGATGCGGGACTGGCGGCTCGTCGAGAAGGTCGCGCATCAGAGCCGCGAGCGCATTCCCGAGCGCGTCGTCCACGCCAAGGGCTGGGGCGCCTTCGGCGCGCTGACGATCACCAACCCCGACATGGCCAGATACACCCGCACGAAGGTGTTCGAGCCGGGCAAGAAGACCGAAATGCTCGCGCGTTTCTCGACGGTGGCGGGCGAACTGGGCGCGGCCGACGCCGAGCATGACGCACGCGGATTCGCACCGAAGTTTTACACCGAAGAGGGCAACTGGGATCTGGTCGGCGACAACACGCCGTTGTTCTTCGTCCGCGATCCCCTGAAATCCCCCGACTTCATCCATATGTAAGAGCGCCATTTTGGCGAACAGTTCGAGACGCTGTCACGCTGAATGTGCAGCAGATTTGGGCACGCTTCGATCGCGCCCCGCCAGGGAGGATCCAAATGGCTGAGAGCGTCCACAAAGTCATCGAGCTGATCGGCAATAGGGACATTCCCCTTGTCTGGCAATTTGTCATCGCGCTGGCGATGAAGCCGGATAGCCTTCCAAGGAATTCGTAGTTTTTGTCCACGGACCAGTTCAATCAACGCAGCCACGACGGGAGAGAGAGATGGACGGAAATGATGCGGTAACTGCCGGCAAGTGCCCGGTGATGCACGGGGTTCGCCCCAACGCGACTTTCGCAGGCCGGTCGAACCAGGACTGGTGGCCGAGCCAGCTGAACCTCAGGATTTTACACCAGCGCTCTTCCCTGTCCGATCCCATGGGCAAGGGCTTCGACTACGCCAAGGCGTTCAAGACGCTCGACCTCAAGGCGTTGAAGAAGGACCTCTATGCGCTGATGACCGACTCGCAGGACTGGTGGCCGGCGGACTTCGGCCACTATGGGCCGCTCTTCATCCGGATGGCGTGGCACAGCGCCGGCACCTACCGCATCGGCGACGGCCGCGGCGGCGCCGGCGCCGGCCAGCAGCGCTTCGCCCCGCTCAACAGCTGGCCCGACAACGTGAACCTCGACAAGGCGCGCCGGCTGCTCTGGCCGATCAAGCAGAAGTACGGGGACAAGATCTCCTGGGCCGACCTGATGATCCTGGCCGGCAACTGCGCGCTGGAGTCGATGGGCTTCAAGACCTTCGGCTTCGGCGGCGGGCGCGCCGACGTCTGGGAGCCCGATGAGGACGTCTACTGGGGGAACGAGGACACCTGGCTCGGCGACAAGCGCTACTCGGGTGACCGGGACCTCGAGAATCCTCTCGCCGCGGTGCAGATGGGTCTGATCTACGTCAACCCGGAAGGGCCGAACGGCAATCCGGATCCTGTCGTGGCCGCCAAGGACATTCGCGAGACCTTCGCCCGCATGGCGATGAACGACGAGGAGACCGTCGCGCTCATCGCCGGCGGACACACCTTCGGCAAGACCCATGGCGCGGGCGACGCGTCGCTGGTCGGCCCGGCGCCGGAGGCCGCCGGCCTCGAAGAGCAAGGCCTCGGCTGGAAGAGCAGCTTCGGCAGCGGCAAGGGCGACGACACGATCGGCGGCGGCCCGGAAGTCACGGAGAAGGTTTCCGCACCGACGGATACACTGCCGTGCCGAAGGCTGTGCGGGGCCCGGTGGACACGCCGGTGGCATCGCAGTACGGCAGCGGAACCTTGCGCGTGGAACGCATGTTCGGCAATCGCGGGCGCGTTTTCCTCAGCGGCTCGCTCTATGGCGAGGACCGGTTGAATGGCACGCCGCTGCAAGTCAACGACACCACCATACGGCAATTGGCATTTGGCGGGACGACGACAGTTCCGCGCCGGATTCGTTCACCCTGCGCCAGACGAACGTTCCTCGGTGGCCACAACACCA
>CAVXCA010000041.1:0-4178 GCA_963759955.1 uncultured Alphaproteobacteria bacterium | reverse complement strand
CCCACGCGCTCGTCACCGGCTCCACCAGCGGCATCGGCCTCGCCATCGCCCGCGCGCTCGCCAAAGAGGGCGCCGACGTCGTCATCAACGGCATGGGCGAGGCGAAACAGATCGAAGCCGAGCGCGCAGGGATCGAGAAGGAGTTCGGCGTCAAGGCGTTCTACAACGGCGCGGACATGCTGAAGCCCGCCGAGATCGCGGCGATGATCGCCGACGCGCAAGCGAAAATGGGTTCGCTCGACATTCTCGTCAACAATGCCGGCATCCAGTTCGTTTCGCCGATCGAGACGTTCCCGATCGACAAATGGGACGCGATCATCGCCATCAACCTCTCCGCCGCTTTCCACGCCATCCGCGCCGCGACGCCGGGCATGAAGGCGCAGAAATGGGGGCGGATCGTTTCGACCGCGTCGGCCCATTCGCTGGTCGCCTCGCCGTTCAAGGCCGCTTATGTCTCGGCCAAGCATGGCCTCGCCGGCCTCACCAAGACCGTCGCGCTGGAGCTCGCGACTTTCGGCGTCACCGCCAATTGCATTTCGCCCGGCTACGTCTGGACGCCGCTGGTCGAGAACCAAATTCCCGACACCATGAAGGCGCGGGGCATGACGCGCGAACAGGTGATCAACGACGTCATGCTCGCCGGCCAGCCGACCAAGCAATTCGTCACCGCCGACCAGGTCGCCGCGCTCGCGGTGTACCTCTGCTCTGACGCCGCCGCGCAGATCACTGGCGCCAATCTGTCGATCGACGGCGGCTGGACGGCGGAATGAGCGCCGCGCGCAAGACCGTCAATCTCGCGCTGCAAGGCGGCGGCTCGCACGGCGCCTATGCGTGGGGCGCGCTCGAGGCGCTGAGCGAGGACGAGCGCATCGAGATCGGCGCCATCAGCGGCGCCAGCGCCGGCGCGATGAACGCGGTCGTCTACGCCGACGGCTTCATGGAGAGCGGACGCGAAGGCGCGCGGCGCAAGCTCCATGATTTCTGGCTTTCGGTGAGCGAGGAAGGCTCGCTTTCGCCCGCGCAGCGGCGCCTGTTCGACGCCTGGTTTCGCGCCTGGAGCGCCGCCTTTCCCCAGGCGAGCGCGATGTGGGACGCGCTGTCGCAACTCGCCAGCCCCTATGAGTTCAATCCGCTCGACGTCAATCCGCTGCGCGATCACCTCATGAAGATCGTCGATTTCGACGCGTTGCGGCGCGATCACGAATTGAAGCTGTTCGTCGCCGCGACCAACGTGCGCACCGGGCGGGGCGAGATCTTCCGCCGCGAAGCGCTCACCGCCGACCACGTGATGGCCTCGGCCTGCCTGCCGCACCTGTTCCAGGCGGTCATGATCGACGGCGTGCCCTATTGGGACGGCGGCTTCGCCGGCAATCCGCCGCTGTGGCCGCTGTTCTACGAGACCCGCTGCCGCGATGCGATCATCGTTCAGATCAATCCGATCGAGCGCGACCGGACGCCGCGCACCGCGCAGGAGATCGCCGACCGGATGAACGAGATCACCTTCAACGCCGGACTGATCGCCGAATTGCGCGCCGCCGATTTCGTCGCGCGACTGATCGATCGCGGCGTGCTCGCCGACAACGGCTACCGGCGCGAGAACCTTCATCGCATCGGCGGCGACGGCAAGCTGGAAAGCTACAGCGCCGCCACCAAGACCGAAGTCTCCTGGGCCTTCCTGACGACGTTGCGCGATCTCGGCCGCGCGGCGGCCAAGCAGTGGCTCGCGCAGAACTACGATGCGATCGGCGTCAGAAGCACGCTCGATCTCGACCGCGCGCTCAATAGGCGGAAGGTCAGCGATTCTTGAACGCGGCCGGGCGCTTCTCGGCGAACGCGCGCATGCCCTCCTTCTGATCCTCGGTGGCGAACAGCGAGTGGAAAATGCGCCGCTCGAAACGTACGCCCTCGGCGAGCGTCGTTTCATAGGCGCGGTTGACGCTCTCCTTGGCCGCATAGACCGCCGGGGCGGAGAACCCGGCGATCGTCGCGGCGACCTTCAGCGCCTCGGCGACGAGGTCCGCCGCCGGCGCGATGCGCGAGACGAGGCCGGACCGTTCGGCTTCCGCGGCGTCCATCATGCGCCCCGTCAGAACCATCTCCATCGCCTTCGATTTGCCGACGAAGCGGGTCAGCCGCTGCGTGCCGCCGGCGCCGGGGATGACGCCGAGCTTGATCTCCGGTTGGCCGAACTTGGCGGTGTCGGCGGCGAGGATGAAGTCGCACATCATCGCCAGTTCGCAGCCGCCGCCGAGCGCGAAGCCCGCCACCGCCGCGATGATCGGCTTGCGCGTCTTGGCGACGTTCTCCCAGCGCGAAATGAAGTCCCGCAGGAACGCTTCGGCGAAGGTCTTGTCCTGCATCTCCTTGATGTCGGCGCCGGCGGCGAAGGCCTTCTCCGAGCCGGTGAGCACCATCGCCCCGATCGCCGGATCGGCCTCGAAACCCTCCAGCGCCTGATTGAGGTCTTCGATCAGCGCCGCGTTGAGCGCGTTGAGCGCCTGCGGTCGGTTGAGGCGAATGAGGCCGACGCGGTCGTGGGTCTCGACGAGGATATTGGCGTAGGACATCGCAAGGGCTCCGCTCGAGGTGAGGGCAAAGCACTAGCCGCCGCGCGGGGAAATGGAAAGCGCGGAAGGGGCAAAGCATTGACAGACCGGCGCGCCGGCCCTTATGAAGCGCGCCGTGCCCAGGTGGCGGAATTGGTAGACGCACTGGTTTCAGGTACCAGCGGTGCAAGCCGTGAAGGTTCGAGTCCTTTCCTGGGCACCATCTCCTCATTGATCCTTTTCGCATCAGTAAGTTGAGCCTTATCAAGGGATTGCGCTAACCCGACTGTGTTACAAGGGTGCGCAACAAATGCTGTTTCGATTGGTTAGGCCAATGCGCCGCGCCGGGTCGTCAATCTCGCAATTTAACGGGCGCATCCCGAAGGATGTCCGCGAGCGGGCCAGAGGGCGGAAGCTCGACATTCCGTTAGGCGCGGCAACCGTTCATCTCACCATCTCGCCGCAGGCTGACGCGGTACGTTTCTCGCTGCAAACACGCGATCCCGCCGAGGCCAAAAGGCGGAACGCATTGGCGGCCGTCTATCTGGAGACCGTCTGGCATGCGTTGCGCGAGACGAAGCCGGTTGCATTGACCCATCGGCACGCGGTCGCGCTGGCCGGCGAGCTTTACCGTGCTTGGGCGGAGGGGGAGCAACGTGGCGAAAGCGCCATTGCAATCCTCCATACCCCCAACGGATGGGTGCGGGATATCGTCACGCCCGCTGAGGACGCGGCGCTGTTCAAGGCGGCGAATGGGCTCCTGGAGGGGATAGCAAGCGACAACAGCCCAGGTCGCGTCGAGCAAACGCTAGGCCCGCTTGTTGACCGCCTCTTGCTGGCAAAGGGGATCGCCAGAGTTGACGCTGAGACGCGGCCGATGGTGCTTGATGCGTTTCTTTCGGCCTTGCGTGATGCGTTGGTGGTGAGGGAGCGCAATGCGAGCGGTGACTATACGCCGGACACCAAGGCGCAACGTTTCCCCGCGTGGGAGTCGCCGCGCGAGCGAGACCGTCCGGCGAAGGCTTCACGGACAAACGCGTCAAGGTCGCTCAAGGGATTGGTTGAAGATTGGTGGCGAGAGGCGGAGGCAGGCGGTCGCAAGCCGAGCACGCATCAAAGCTATCGCAGCACGATGACTAAGTTCGTCGCTTTCGTGCGGCATGATGACGCCTCGCGAGTGACGCCGCAGGATGTCGTCGCTTTCAAGGACCATCGCCTCAACACAATCGATCCCCGAAGCCATAAGCCAATCTCGCCGAAGACCGTCAAGGATAGCGACCTGGCGGGTCTCAAAACGATCTTCGGTTGGGCCGTCGACAATCTGCGAATGGATACAAATCCGGCGGCTGGCGTCACGCTCTCGCGCGGAAAGACCCGTAGGCTGCGCGTGACGAAGGGCTTCACTGACCAAGAGGCCTCGGCGATCCTCTCGGCTGCGGCGAGCCTCAAGCCCTCTGGCGAGCAACCTCGCACCTTCGCCGCCAAGCGATGGGTTCCATGGCTGCAGGCCTACAGTGGGGCGCGTGTCGGCGAGATGGCCCAACTGCGCAAGCAAGACGTTCGACGCGAAGGCGACCAGTGGATTGTCTTACTCACGCCCGAAGCGGGAACGATCAAAACGGACGAGCCACT
>CAVXCA010000040.1:0-130229 GCA_963759955.1 uncultured Alphaproteobacteria bacterium | reverse complement strand
AGCTCCTCGACAACCTTCTGCGGTCGGAAAAGGGGCGGCGGCGGCGAAGACGAAAATAATGGAATTGAGCGCATGCCGCCGCAACTCACCGTAACTAGAACGTATATTCGATCAAGGCGATAAATTGTAGCCGTCTTGTATGCATTGCGAGTCTATAAGGGTTGGTATGCCGTCACTGTTGATTGGGTTGACGGTTGGAGTCTTGACGTGCGCTAGATTTCCACGGCGATCGAACATAAGCGCAGCGTAGTATTGCCTGAACAGGTCCTGTGCGCTGGCGGGGTCGTTTCTGCTTACCAGGCCACAATAGTCGGTTATGTGGTCGTGCGATCGAACGACAAGGGGAGCCCACTTGAATTCCCTGTGGCTCGAGTCGCCCAGCTCGAGCGTAACAGCTTCCGAGATCGACTCTTTTTCCGCAACGGTCAATTCACGTCTTGGAGCGCGAACGGATTCTCGCGACGGCTCCATGGGCAGCAGCAGATTCGAAAGAGGCGGCTCACACCCGGCGAGCGCGAAGGAGGACGCTATGACAATCGCAATTTTCCGCATGCACGTCACTGAGGTCGACCTCGGTCCTGCGGGCGACTGGCGCGTCGAGCGCCGACGGATAGGCGCTCTTCCCCGCATCGCCCGGCGGAATCTCTTGGCAGCGTTTCATGTCCATGGGGCTTCATAAAGGCGCGTCTGAAATCAAGACGAGCGTTTGGATTTCTGACGGCCGCCTTGCCTGAGGACGCGGCGACAGGCGCTCGTTTCCCTATCTATCCCCCCAGCGCCACGCGCTCGGCAGGGAGCGCCGGGTTCGTTCTTGCCCAGGGAATCTGGACGGCTTGTCTGTCACGGCTTGTCTTGACAGGCTGCGGCGTTTTCCCGACACTTACGAAAAAAGTATGTGCTTCATCCCCAGAAGCGCGCGTTCGCGTTCCCGTTCATGACACCTGACGTCCTGGAGGCGTGCGCAATGGCAATGATCTCGATCAACGCTCCCGATACGCGCTTCTACATATCGACTGCGCCTGAGATGCCGCGGATCACGCTTCAGGCTGTGGTCCAGGGAATTCCCACCCAGGTCAAGCCGGAGTTCGCCTGGAGCTTCAAGCTCGAGTACAACGATTTCATCGTCCTCCCCGGGTCGCGGCGGCGCAACGTGCGCCCCAAGGCGCATGCGGCGATGCCGAACATGACCGGCAATCCGGTCACTGTCCCGCTCAGCACGCTGATGTGCGGCCGCCTCACGGTCACGGTCGAAACGACGGTCGGCGGCGCGAAGCTCTCCGCCACCCGAAACGACATCCTCGTCGGTGGAACCAACCCGACCGCCGTCGACCTCACCGCCGTGGTGGTCCAGGCGATCGTCCGCAAGATGATCAGGCGGGAGAGCTGCGGCAACCAGTTCAGCGATACGGCGTTGCCCCCATGGACCGCCTTCGCCGTCAACCGGAACTGGTCCAGCGACAACCGGCGCGGGGTCGGACTCGGCCAGCTCACCAACCCGCCCCCCGAAGACGCCGACATCTGGAACTGGCGGGCCAACGCCCTCCATCTCCAGCAGCGGTTCCAACAGAAGCGAGCCTCGGCCGCGACGCTGCACAAGCGCGTCGCCGCGTCACAGCGCTTTACCGACGAGGTCAAGGCGCTCAACGACTGGCGCGCCGCGGAAGGTCAGCCTCCCCTCCCGGTCAGGCTCCCGGCGCTCGACAGCGATCAGCAGGATCTCGAAGGGCTCAGGGCCTACAACGGCTTCGGCATCAAGGCCTCGGGCCAGTACCTGGACTATATCCACGAATTCGAGCCGGCCATGACCGTGCTCACCTCCGCGAAGCGAAAGGGACCGGACGGGCAGCCGCTGAAGTCCCCCGCGATGCTCGACGTCGATGTCGGCGGCAATGCGAAATGGACGCAGATCAGCGGCGCGGAGCGGCAGCGGCGCTATGGCGGATCGCGCTCAGGCGACCCGGATTACGTCGCCAACGTGCTGAGCCAGCAGGACTAGAGCACTGCCCGCTTAAGATGGCGCATAGCCGGCCTCGGCGAAATAGTTGGCGCAGGCTTGCGGCGTGATTTCGTCGAGGCATTGGCCGATGCGGTCCCAGAGGGCCGGCACGGTTCGCTCGGCGGCCTTTCGCAGGTGCGACTTGAGTTGTGAAAAGGCCATTTCGATCGGGTTCAGATCGGGCGAGTAGGCCGGCAGCAAGCGCATCTCGGCCCCGGCGTCGGCGATCAGCTTGCGCACGCCGGCGACCTTGTGGGCGGGCAGGTTGTCCATCACGACGATCTCGTCGGGTCGCAGGGCGGGGACGAGTATTTTTTCGACATAGACCAGGAAGGCCTCGCCGTTCATGGGTCCGTCCAGAACAAAGGGCGCGACCAGCCCTTCGCGCCGCAGGCCGGCGGTGAAGGTGGTGGTCTTCCAGTGTCCGAAGGGCGCCTTGGCCAACAGCCGCTGGCCGCGTCGGCATCGTCCGCGCAGGCGGACCATTTTGGTGGAAGCGCCCGTCTCGTCGATGAACACCAGCTTGTCGGGATTGAGGTCCGCTTGGTTCGCCTTCCAGGCTTCACGCGCCTGAGCCACGTCGGGCCTGTCCTGCTCGGAGGCGTGCAAAGTTTTTTTTGAAGCTGAGCCCGTGCCGCTGGACAAAACGATCCATCGAGCTGGTGGAGGTCTTTTGGCCCAGCTCCGCCTGGACGCGCTGCGTCAGCTCCGCCAGGCTCAGATCAGGCTCCCCGGCGATCAGCGCCAATAGCCAAGGCGCGTGCGCCTCCAAAGGCGAGCGGTTCTTGCCCACCCGCGGCGCCGGGGCGGCGCTGCCCGTCTCGTCCAACCGCTTCTTCCAGCGGATCGCCGAGGACGCCCCCACCTTGAAGCGACGAGCCGCGCCGCGACGCGAGTTCCCCTCCGCCACCTCCTCCAATACGCGCCTGCGATAATCTTCGGAATACGGCCGACCGACCATGGAAGCCTCCCGAATCAGAGGCACGATCGACTCACATTTTGCCCGCCGAGGAAATCCACCCCGCGATCACAATCAATTCATCGTCGCTGGGCAATGCTCTAGCTCCCATGGCCGCGGCCGGCGTCAACCTCTTCCCGCTGCTCCTCGCCATCGCGCTCGCCGCCGCGGCGGGACGCGTCGGCGCCGCCGAGAACCGGCGGGAAGGCGCGGCGGCGGCCCCTGCGACGATCCTCATCGGCCAATCCTGGCTTGGGTTGTGGCAGGACGGCAAGCTGGTCCGCCGCGTGGACGAAGCCGCCTGGCAGTTCAACGCCGCGCGGTTGTCGGCGGACGGCGCGACGGTCGAGATCGCGGCCTATCCGACGGACGCTTTAGCCTCGGGCGGCGACGCAGCGACCGTGATGCGCTTCGATCGCCGCACGCTCGCCCTGCTGGGCAAGGTTCGCGATCCCTCGGCAGGCCAGTGGCGGCCGCAGCCCCCGCCAGTCGGAACCGATACGCCGGCCGCGCCCGAAGCGCCGGCGTCCCTTCATATCGAGGCGGGCGAGACGCTCGTCGCCGCTAGCGCCGCCGTCGTGCTCACCGCCGCGCCGGCCGGGAAGGACGGGACGGTCCTGCAGTTGCGCACGGCCGACGGCAAGGCGCTCGGAGCGCCGCGCCGCTTGCCGCCGGGCGACTGGCGCGCAGCCCTTTCGCCCGACGGCTCGACCGTCGCCGCCTTCGTCAGGCCGGCCGCAGCGGACGGCCGGGCCTGGCCCGCAGAGGCGTGGGACGCAGCGTCGGGCAAGGCGATCGCGGCGCCGGGGCTGTCGATCGACGACGGCGCCTCGCGCGAATCCGGGGCGGCGCGTGCGCTCGCCTGCTTGCTGCCGCATGGGCAGGGCGCGATCATCACCTATGTCGGCGCTCCGGCGGACAGCTATTCCGAATATGTGCCATTCGGGCCGGGGGCGGGGCCCGCGGCGCCGCTCGACACGCCCTATGTCATGAGCTGCCTCGCCACGGGCGCCGCCGGCGCCAACAGATAGACCCCGCCTGGATTACCCCGACGCTTGACCTAACCTCGAAACGGCGGCGCCGGCCGCGATCTTCCGCCGAGGCGGCGCGCGCAGGCGCCGGCGGGCGTCGTCGACATATGGGGAAGGGGCGGCGGTTGCGAAGACGAAAATAATGAAATTGAGCACGTATCACCGGAACCCGTGTCACCGGAACCCGCCGTAACCCTTTACGGCCCTGCGCGAGGCCCAACACTCGGGGCGATCGGGCGGCGCGGCGCCATCCGGCCCGGGACGCGAAGCTCGTCGCGATAATCGCGAGCTGTCTGCACCCCTTCAATCCGAGACGTACCTATAAATCAGCGCGTTGATCAGCGTCTGGTAGGGTATGCCTTCCTGCAGTGCGCGGGATTTGAGACGCGTAAGGTCGCGTTTGGGCACGCGAAGTGAAATCTTGGCGCGCTCGTCGGTCATCGCCGCCTGCGCCATCAACTCGATCTCGCGCTTGCGCGCGGGCGTCAGCCGGCTCTTGAACGGCGCGGAGCTCGTTTCGAAGGACTGAATGAGCGCTTGCTCTTCAGCGTCGAGAAACTTGCCGATTTCAGGCGTCTTGGTCATGGGCTTCACCAGGGAAGTAGTGGGCTTTCAGGCGTCGGCTTGGAAAAATGGTCTTCAGGAATATCCCTTCCGGCGTTCGGACGTACGGGACGGCATAGATATAGGCCTTCGCGAGAACGACGAGCATGCGTTGGCCAGGATATCTTTCCGAATTCGGATGCTCGATATCGTCGATAAGTCCGCCGCTTTCGATTGCAGCGACGATGTCCTCAAAACAGATGTTCCTCTTGGTGTCGGATTTGAGCGCCCGGTTCTTCTCGGGGCTCCATGCAATGGTTTTCATATCAGCATTGTATGGACAGAGTAAGGCGCGTCAACGTCTTCCTTGGATGCAAATCAATCCTCACCCCCTCATTGACAGCCGCCCCTCTTCGTCCCACATTCCGCCTCTAACTCGAGGGGCGCCCTTAGCGGGCTGAGACGGCGGCTGACGCCGGACCCTTAGAACCTGATCCGGGTCATGCCGGCGAAGGGACGAGGCCGCCGATCCACATCGCCGCGCCTTACCTTCTTCGCCAGCATGGGGAGCGAAGCGGAGGCAAGGCCAATGAACGAACTCGCCAAGGTCACGACGCCGGCAGCGCCTCAGAGCGTCACCACCGGGCCGATCGCCGGCTCGCGCAAGGTCTACGCCTCGCCCAAGGGCCACGCTGACGTCCGCGTTCCCTTCCGCGAGATCGCGCTCAGCGATCCGAGCGAGCCGCCGGTGCGCGTCTACGACGCCTCCGGCCCCTACACCGAGGCGGACGCGCGCGTCGACCTCGCCGCCGGCCTGCCGCCGGTGCGCGAGGCCTGGATCGCCGCGCGGGGCTACGCCGCGATTCCCGGCCGCGAGACCAAGCCCGAAGACAACGGCCACGTCTCGGCCGAGCGGCTGGCGCCGCATTGCCCGGCGACGCGCACGCTGCGCGCCGGCGCGCCGGGGCAACTGGTGACGCAATACGAATTCGCCCGCGCCGGCATCGTCACGCAGGAGATGATCTACGTCGCCCACCGCGAGAACCTCGCGCGCGAGGCGGCGGCGGAGGAGGCCGAGGCGCGGCTCGCTCAGGGCGAGAGCTTCGGCGCCGCGATCCCCGAATTCGTCACCCCGGAATTCGTGCGCTCGGAAGTGGCGCGCGGCCGCGCCATCATTCCCGCCAACATCAACCACGTCGAGCTCGAGCCGATGGCGATCGGGCGCAACTTCCTCGTCAAGGTCAACGCCAACATCGGCAACAGCGCCGTCAGCTCCGGCGTCGCCGAGGAAGTCGAGAAGATGGTGTGGGCGATCCGCTGGGGCGCCGACACGGTGATGGACCTCTCGACGGGCCGCAACATCCACAACATCCGCTCCTGGATACTGCGCAACTCCCCGGTCCCGATCGGCACGGTGCCGATCTACCAGGCGCTGGAAAAGGTCGACGGCGATCCGCTGAAACTCGACTGGGAGGTGTTCAAGGACACGCTGATCGAGCAGGCCGAGCAGGGGGTCGACTATTTCACCATCCACGCCGGCGTGCGCCTCGCCTATGTCCCGCTCACCGCCAAGCGCGTCACCGGCATCGTCTCGCGCGGCGGCTCGATCATGGCGCGCTGGTGCCTGGCCGGCCATCGCGAGAGCTTCCTCTACGAGCGCTTCGGCGATATCTGCGACATCATGCGCAAGTACGACGTCGGGTTCTCGCTCGGCGACGGCCTGCGCCCCGGCTCGATCGCCGACGCCAACGACGCCGCCCAATTCGCCGAACTGGAGACGCTGGGCGAATTGACAAAGATCGCCTGGGAGAAGGGCTGCCAGGTGATGATCGAGGGCCCTGGCCACGTGCCGATGCACAAGATCAAGGTCAACATGGAGAAGCAGCTTAGGGAATGCGGCGAGGCGCCGTTCTACACCCTGGGGCCGCTGACCACCGACATCGCGCCGGGCTACGACCACATCACCTCGGGGATCGGCGCGGCGATGATCGGCTGGTACGGCACGGCGATGCTCTGCTACGTCACGCCCAAGGAGCACCTCGGGCTGCCCGACCGCGACGACGTCAAGACCGGCGTCATCACCTATCGCATCGCCGCCCACGCCGCCGATCTCGCCAAGGGCCATCCGGCGGCGCAAATTCGCGACGACGCGGTTTCGCGCGCGCGCTTCGACTTCCGCTGGCAGGACCAATTCAACCTGTCGCTCGATCCCGACACGGCGCGAAAATTCCACGACGAGACCTTGCCCAAGGACAGCCACAAGGTCGCGCATTTCTGCTCGATGTGCGGGCCGAAGTTCTGCTCGATGAAGATCACGCAGGATCTTCGCAAAGAGGCGGAAGCCCTTGCCGGCATGGCGGAAAAGTCGCGCGAGTTCCTCGATCAGGGCGGCGCGCTCTACGTGCCGGCGGCGGAGTAGCGAGGCGCAGATGAAGCTTTTCGTCAACGGCGTCGGGCGGCTCGATGAAGATCACGCGGGACCTTCGCAAGGCGGCGCAAACTCTTGCCGGCATGGCGGAAAAGTCGCGCGCCTCGCTCGCGCGCGGCGGCGCGCTCTCCCTCGAGGCGGCGCAATAGCGAGGCGAACATGAAACTCGTCGTCAACGGCGTCGAGCAGGACGTCGCGGCCGAGACCCTTGCGGCGGCGCTCGACGCGCTCGATTACGGCGAGACGCTGGTCGCCACCGCCCTCAACGGCGAATTCGTGCCGGCGCGAAAGCGCGCCGAGACGACCTTGCGCGAAGGCGACAGGGTGGAGATCGTCGCGCCTCGGCAAGGGGGGTAGGCGCGATCGCGCGCCGAGGAAGGATCTCATGGAATAGGGCTGGGGCTAGGAGTTGAAAGCGATGAAGGTCTATGGCGTCGAATTGAAGTCGCGGCTGCTGCTCGGGACGTCGAAATATCCCTCGCTCGACCTGATGGCCAAATCGGTTCGGGCGGCTGGGGCCGAAGTCGTCACGGTCTCGGTGCGACGCGAGTCGAGCCAGTTTCGCGAGGGCCAGGAGTTCTGGCGCATCATCCGCGAGCTTGGCGTGCGCGTGCTGCCCAACACCGCCGGCTGCTACACGGTCAAGGAGGCGGTGACGACGGCGCAGATGGCGCGGGAGATTTTCAACACCGCCTGGATCAAGCTCGAAGTGATCGGCGACCGCGACACGCTGCAGCCCGACGTCTTCGGCACGGTCGAGGCGGCGCGCATCCTTTCCCAGGATGGTTTCGAGGTGTTCCCCTATACGACGGAAGACCTCATCGTCTGCGACCGATTGGTCGAGGCGGGCTGCAAGGTGCTGATGCCGTGGGGAGCGCCGATCGGCTCCGGCAAGGGCCTCAACAATCCCTTCGGCCTGCGCGTGCTCAGGGCGCGCTATCCCGACACGCCGCTGATCGTCGACGCCGGCATCGGCCTGCCTTCGCACGCGGCGGCGGCGATGGAGCTCGGCTACGACGCGGTGCTGCTCAACACGGCGGTCGGCACGGCGGGCGATCCGGTCGCGATGGCGCGCGCGTTCATGCAGGCGGTCGAAGCCGGCTACGCCGCCCATCGCGCCGGGCCGATGCAGCAACGCGACCTCGCCGCGCCCTCGACGCCGGTCGCCGGCAAGGCGGCGCTGGCGTGAGGGGTGTTTCCAATGAACGAACGCCGGCGCTCGCCCTCATCCGGCGCTTCGCGCCACCTTCTCCCGCAAGCGGGAGAAGGGCGAATGATCCTCGACCGCTTCTACCCCATCGTCGATTCCGCCGATTGGGTCCGCCGGCTCGTCGGCGTCGGCGCGCGGCTGATCCAATTGCGCATGAAGGACAAGGACCAAGCGACGATCGTGAACGAGACGCGCGAGGCGTTGGCGGTCTGCCGCGCGGCCGGCGCGGCCCTGGTGGTCAACGACTTTTGGCGTGTCGCCATCGACGAAGGCGCGCCCTGGGTCCATCTCGGCCAGGGCGATCTCGACAGCGGCGCGGACGTCGGCGCCATCCGCCGCGCCGGGCTCAAGCTCGGTGTCAGCACCCACGACGAAGCCGAGCTTAAGCGCGCGCTGGCGTTGGTGCCCGATTACGTCGCGCTCGGCCCGATCTATCCGACGATCCTTAAGGCGATGGCGTTTGCGCCGCAGGGCCTGACGCGCATCGGCGAATGGAAGCGGCGCATCGGCGCGATCCCGCTGGTCGCGATCGGCGGACTCAATGTCGAGCGCGCCGTCGCGTGCCTCGCCGCCGGCGCCGACGTCGTCTCGGTCGTCACCGACATCACGCTCAACGCCGATCCCGAGGCCAGAGCGCGCCAATGGATCGCGGCGACGCGCGCGCCGTGACGGCGCGAACCCGCATCGCGCTGACCATCGCCGGCTCGGACTCGGGCGGCGGCGCCGGGATTCAAGCCGACCTGAAGACCTTCGCCGCCCTCGGCGTCTACGCCGCCAGCGCGATCACGGCGCTCACGGTGCAGAACACGCGCGGCGTCAGCGCGATCCACTGTCCGCCGCCGGAGATCGTCGCCGCGCAGATCGAGGCGGTGTTGGCCGACTTCGCCGTCGCGGCGATCAAGATCGGCATGCTCGGCGGCGCGAAGATCGTCGAGGCCGTGGCGGCAAGCTTGCGGGCTTCGCGGCCACTCACCCCGCCCCTCACCCTACCTCTCCCCGCAGGCGGGGAGAGGGGAAGAACGGCGCCGTGCACTCCTCTCCCCGCTCGCGGGGAGAGGCAGGGTGAGGGGCCGGGGGATTGGCCGCAAGCCTCTCCGGACGCGCCGCGCCCCTTCCTCATCTACGACCCCGTCATGGCCGCCTCGTCCGGCGACTCGCTCGCCGGCGCCGGCTTTATCGAGGCGGTGAAGGCGCGGCTGCTGCCGCTGGTCGACTGCCTGACGCCCAATCTCGCCGAGGCGGCGGCGCTCGTCGGCGCGCCGCTGGCGCAAGACGAGGCGGAGATGGCGCGCCAGGGCGCGGCGCTTTTGGCCCTGGGCCCGCGCGCCGTGCTGATGAAGGGCGGGCATCTCGCCGGCGACGAGGCGGTCGATCTCTTGGTCACGGCCGACGCCGTCCGTCGTTTCGCCGCCCCGCGCGTCGCCTCGACCAACCTCCACGGCACCGGCTGCACGCTGTCGAGCGCCATCGCCGCGCACATCGTGCTCGGCGCCTCGTTGCCGGAGGCCGTCGCGGCGGCCAAGGATTTCGTGCGCGGCGCGATCGAGCGGGGCCGCGGCCTGACCTTGGGCGGCGGGGCGGGGCCGCTGATCCAGGCGCCGCTGCGCCGAACCGTCGTCGAGGACTAGGGCCCGGTGGACAGGGCGCTCGGCGCCCGTGCGCGCCCCAATCGGGTTTGCTAGGGTCGCGCCGATGAACAAACCGGAAAATCCTACGGCGCCCGAGACGGGACCGGCGACGAGCGGCCCGGCGCGCCCGGCCGAGCCGGCGCGCGCGACGCCGATGATGGCGCAATATCTGGAGATCAAGGCCGCCCATCCCGATTGCCTGCTGTTCTATCGGATGGGCGACTTCTACGAATTGTTCTTCGCCGACGCGGAAATCGCCAGCCACGCGCTCGGCATCGTGCTCACCAAGCGCGGCAAGCACGAAGGCGAGGACATTCGCATGTGCGGCGTGCCGATCGAGCGCGCCGACGACTATCTCCACCGCCTCATCGCGCGCGGCCATCGCGTCGCGGTCTGCGAGCAGCTCGAAGACCCGGCGGAGGCGAAGAAGCGCGGCGGCAAGTCGGTCGTCAAGCGCGACGTGGTGCGCCTCGTCACCCCCGGCACCATCACCGAGGAGCGGCTGCTGGAGCCCGGCCGCGCCAACCTCCTGCTCGCGGTCCAACGCGTGAGGTCGGGCGAAGGGCGCTCCGTCTTCGGCTTGGCCGCGCTCGATATCTCGACCGGCGCGTTCAGTTTGAGCGAGGCCGACGAAGCGGGCTTGAGCCTCGAAATCGCCCGCCTGGAGCCGAGCGAGATCGTCGCCCCGCAGGCGCTGTTCGACGTTTCCTCCTTTTCCCGGCTGATCGCCGACACCGGGATCGCCGCGACGCCGCTCGGGCGCGATTTGGGCGACGGCGCGAGCGCCGAGCAGGCGATCCAAGAATTCTACGGCGTCGAGACGCTGGAAGGCTTCGGGCAATTCACCCGCGCCGAGATCGCCGCCGCCGCGCTGGCGCTGCGCTACGTCAAGCGCACCCAGATCGACGCGACGCCGCGCCTCGCCCCGCCGACTCGGCGCGCGCGCGGCGCCGGCCTCGAAATCGACGCCGCCACGCGCGCCAATCTCGAACTGACCCGAACGCTGTCGGGCGAGCGCGCGGGCTCGCTGTTCGCCGTCATCGACATGACGGCGACGCCCGCCGGCGCGCGCCTGCTCGCCGAGCGGCTGGCGAGCCCGCTCACCGACCCCCAGGAGATCAACGAGCGGCTCGACGCGCTCGCCTTCCTCGTCGAGGCGCCGGCATTGCGCGAAGCCCTGCGCAAGACCCTCGCCGGGGCGCCGGACTTCCTGCGCGCGCTTTCGCGTCTCAGCCTCGATCGCGGCGGGCCGCGCGATCTCGCCGCGCTGCGCGACGGCCTAGCGGCGAGCGCTGCGATCGCGCAAACGCTTGGCGCGGCCGAGGCCTTGCCGCCGGCGCTGCTGCGCTGCCTTAAGCGCCTGAGCGACAACGACGGCGCCCTGGCGCGCGATCTTGTCCTCACGCTCGCCGACGAACTGCCGCTCAACAAGCGCGACGGCGGCTTCGTGCGCGCCGGCGCTCTGGCTCCGCTCGACGAGGCGCGGCGCCTGCGCGACGAAAGCCGGCGAGTCGTCGCCGAGATGCAGGCGCGCTACGCCGAGGAGGCGGGGACGCGCCAGCTCAAGATCAAGCACAACAATTTTCTGGGCTATTACATCGAGACGCCGCAGGCGCAGGGCGAGACGCTGCTGAAAGCCCCGCACAGCGCGACCTTCATCCACCGCCAGACGATGGCGGGGGCGATGCGCTTCACCACCAACGCGCTGATCGATCTGGAGGCGCGCATCGCCTCGGCGGCCGACCGCGCGTTGGCGCTCGAACTGGAGGCCTTCGAGTGGCTGCGCCAGGCGTGCCTCGCGCGGAGCGAAATGCTGCGCGGCCTCGGCGCCGCGCTCGCCGAGATCGACGTCGCCGCCGCGCTCGCCGAACTCGCGGTCAAGCGCGATTGGGTCCGGCCCCATGTCGACGATTTCCTCGCCTTCACGATCGAGGGCGGGCGCCATCCGGTGGTCGAGGCGGCGCTCGCCGAGCGCGGCGAGCCGTTCGTCGCCAACGCCTGCGACCTCTCGGGCGAGCCGGGGGAGGGCGGGCGCATCGCGCTGGTGACCGGCCCCAACATGGCGGGCAAGTCGACCTTTCTGCGCCAGAACGCGCTGATCGCGGCGCTCGCGCAGATGGGCGCCTTCGTGCCGGCGCGGCGCGCCCATATCGGCGTCGTCGATCGGCTGTTCTCGCGCGTCGGCGCAGCCGACGATCTTGCGCGCGGACGCTCGACCTTCATGGTCGAGATGGTCGAAACGGCGGCGATCCTCAATCAGGCGAGCGAGCGCTCGCTGGTCATTCTCGACGAGATCGGCCGCGGCACCGCGACCTTCGACGGGCTTTCGATCGCCTTCGCCTGCGTCGAGCACCTCAACGCGGTCAACCGTTCGCGCACGCTGTTCGCGACCCATTTCCACGAATTGACCCAGCTTTCCCAGACCTTGCCGCGCCTCTTCAACCTGACGATGCGGGTCAGCGAGTGGAAGGGCGCGCTGGTCTTCCTGCACGAAGTGATCCCCGGCGCGGCGGATCGTTCCTACGGCATCCAGGTCGCCAAGCTCGCCGGGCTCCCCGCCGCGGTGATCAAGCGCGCGCGGGCGGTGCTCGGCGAGCTGGAGGCGACCAAGCACGCGGGGGCCGCGCTCTCCAGCCTCGACGCGCTGCCGCTGTTTTCCTACGAGCCGCCGCCGCCGCCCGGTCCCGACCCGCTGCGCATGGCTTTGGACGGAATCGATCCCGATGATATGACGCCGCGCGACGCGCAGGCCGCGCTCTATGAATTGAAGCGCCTGGCGCGGGAGAAGCCGCCATGATCGATCAGAAGATTCTCTTCGCCAGCGCCGTCGCCGCTTATCTCTATGTGATTTCGCCCGGTCCGGCGTTCCTCGCGCTGTTCACCCTCGCCGCGTCGAAGGGGCGGGCGTCCGGCGCGTGGTTCATCGGCGGCCATCTCGTCGGCGACGTCACCTGGGGCTCGCTGGCGGTGGCGGCGATCGTCGGCGCCAACCGGCTCGGGGCGACCTTGTTCGAACTGCTCGGGGCCGGCTGCGGGCTCTATCTCATCTATCTCGGCGTGCGGGCGGTGATGACGCGCAAGGACGCGCCGCCGCGCACCATCGGCGCGCGCCGCCCGTTGGCGACCGGCCTCGCCTTCGGCCTCACCAACCCCAAGGCCTATCCGGTCGCGCTGGCGATGTTCTCCGCGATCGTCGCGCCCTATGTTTCGCAGCTTCGCCTCGCCGACGCGCCGCAACTGCTCGTCGCCGCCTTCGCCGGCTTCCTCGCCGCCGACGCGACGCTGATCTTCGCCGCCGGCCTGCCGGCGGTGAGACGCTTCTTCCTCACCCACGGCGTCATCGTGACCCGGGTCGTCGGCCTGATATTCATCGCCTTCGGCGCCAAGTCGCTCTACGACGCGGCCAACGGGGCGATGCGGCGGACGGCGTGAGAGGGGAGCCGAAGTCGTTTCGCCGCCCATCGGCTTGGGCGCCGCGCCGCGGCAAGGAGGGCTCCGTCGCGCCGGGGCGTCGCCGGGATTACGCCAAGTAGCCGAAATAGCTCAGGATCGCGCCGATGACGAGGTCGGCGGCGGCGGCGGCGGGGAAGGCGCTCTTGCGTTTCACCAGCCAGGCCCCGGCCGCCACGATCCATTGCGGCGAGAAAATCGTGACCAGGGCGCGGATGAGGCTCGCCCAACCGATGAGGGTGATGAGGACTCGCCAGTCGAACGCCCACACGTTGTGAACGAGCAGCAGCGCCAATCCGCCGAGCAGGCCAAAAAAGCCGGCCATATACATTAGTGCCCCGCTGGCGATGAACTCCCGCAGCAGAGCGCGAAACGCCTCGGGCCTGATTAGCAGCGCGACGCCGACGACGAGAAGCATCGGCCCCAACAGCTTGGCGATGAAGAGTGACGTCTGCATGCGCGCCTCCCGACGTTCCGGTTGATCACGCAAGCGAAGTCGCATTTCTCCAAAGTATCTTCATTGCGCCGCGTCAACGCGCCCGCGGGCGCGAAAAGTTCGTCGCGTTCGCCGCCAATTCCGCTCTCGCCGCCGACCGGCGTGGGGCGCTTGCGTTCGTGCAAGGGCTGCTTCCCTAAACTGCCCATGGACTCTGTAAGATCACAGGAGTAACGCCGAGCCGGTGGATTCCCAAAGCAAGAGAACCATCGAGGCGCGCATGGCCAACGTTCGCCAACCGACAATTTTCCTTCCCCACGGCGGCGGGCCGTGTTTCTGGATGGAGCCGCGGCCGCCCCTCGCGCCGAACGCCTGGGACGGCCTGAGGCATTATCTCGAGGGGCTCGTCGCCACTCTGCCCGAGCGCCCGAAAGCGTTCGTGGTCGTCACCTCGCATTGGGAAGAGGCGCGGACCACGGTGAGCGCCGCCGAGGCGCCGGGGATGCTGTTCGACTATTACGGCTTTCCCGCGCACACCTACGAATTGAGCTACCCCGCGCGGGGCGAGCCGAAGGTGGCGGCGGAGGTCGCGCGGTTGCTGGAGGCGGCGGGCTTTCCCGCCGGCGAGAACGACAAGCGCGGCTTCGACCACGGCGTGTTCGTGCCGATGATGATCGTCGATCCGAAGGCCGAGATCCCCGTCGTCATGGTGTCGATCGAGCGCGACCTCGATCCGGCGCGCCACATCGCCATCGGCAAGGCGCTGGCGCCGCTGCGCGATCAGGGCGTCGTCATCGTCGGCAGCGGCATGAGCTATCACGACCTGCGCAGCTTCTGGAAGGGCGGCGACGGCGGCTCGGCGGCGTTCGACGCCTGGCTCGACGAAACCGTGACCACGACCGACCCCAAGAGGCGCGAAGAACGCCTGATCCGCTGGAGCGAGGCGCCCAACGCACGCGCGTGCCATCCGCGCGAGGAACACCTCATCCCGCTGATGGTCGTCGCCGGCGCTGGGGGCGACAGCGCGGGAACGCACAGCTTTCGCGATGCGATCGGCGGCAAGGTGCTTTCGGCGTTTCAGTTCGGGTAGAGGCGGGCGCAGGGGCTTCGCGGCGCCGAGACGGATCGAATTGCGTCAAGTCCGGACCGCGCGCCGAGGCGCGGCAAACCTTCCCTGGGCCAACCGCGTCCCGTCGCGGGGACCTATTGCCTTGCCCCGTAAACCGTCTCGTCGCCTCCAATATTGGCGTTGCCGGAGACGGTTCCATAAACCTGCGCGTGGCCGCCGACTTTGGCGTCGCCGAACACTTGTCCATGGACGGAGGCGAACCCCTCGACAACGGCGTTGTCGTAGACTTGGCCATAGACGACCGCGTCGTCTTTCACTTGCGCGTCGCCGTAGATCGCGCCGTAGACTTTCGCCCGGCCGGACAATCGCGCCGAGTTCGCGCGCCAGGCCGTGGAGCTGGGCGTCGTCGGTGATCCGCGCGTCTCCGTAGGCGCGCGACTGTTCGTCGAGAAAGCACGAGCCCGCTTGGCTCAGGTTGCTCTCGGATTCGATGTATCCGCCGAGCGCCCCGCCGGAAATGAGCCGGACCCGAGTCAGTTTATGGCCGTCCTCGACCTTGGTGTCGGAGGTCACGAACTCGTATTTGTGCGGAACGGCTGCGGCCGCGGCGGAAGCGGAAACGCTCGCCGCCAAGAGCAATAGGGCGGCCCAACTGACAATCTTGATCGATCCGATCGCCATCGCTTTATCTCCTCCGCCGCAACGCCGGCGGGTGAAGCGCCCGCCCATCCGCCGCCGCGGTTGAAGATGAACGCGAGGGTTCGCGCCAGCGCTTCGACAGTTGCGATGAGAAACACGGCGAAATTACGCTGATGGCGAGCAGCAAATGATCGAGATCGGCCTCTATGTTCATAAGTCGTCAATGTAACTTATGTTCCAGCAGCCGAGCGCGTGCGGTTGGCTTTGCCGAAGCGCATAAAACCACGGCGCGGCGAAGTGCAAAAGCCGAGCCTCGCTCTGTCTCAGTTTTGCCGCCTCGAGTTGGCGCGATGCCGGGCGCGCCGCATCGCCGGAGCCGATTTGCCGCTATTCCTATGTCGTCGCCGGCCCGATTCCCTAGCCCGTATGGCGGTTCAGGAAGCTCAAAGTCTTCTCGTTGAACTCGGCGACGCTTTCGTAGATGGCGGCGTGCGCGCAGGTCTCGAACACCAGGAGCTCGCTCCCCTTTATGCCGTTCTTCATCGCGTCGGCGAAGCGCGGCGAACACACGAGGTCGTGGCGGCCGAAGGTGATCTGGGTCGGGGCCTCGATGCGCGCGAGCTGAGCGAGCGCGTCATGGGCGATCACCGCGTTCGACTGGCGGATGAAGGCGTCGAAGGGCTGCTTCGGCCGGCTGCGTACGAACGCCGCGAGCTGCTCGATGTAATCGGGCTTGGCCGCATAGAGCTCCGGCGTGAAACACCAGGGAAAGATCCCCTGGATCACCATTTCCGTGACGCTGTCCAGGCCCTTGGCGATGCTCTGCCAGCCTTCGACCACGGTTTTCAGGAACGGGTCGGTCTTGGTCCAGCCGCTGTGCAGCGACAGCGATTTGACGCGGCTCGGATATTTGGCGGCGAGCCACATTCCTGTCGCCGCGCCGAGCGATACGCCGCTCACGTGCGCGCGCTCGACCCCGATCGCCGCCATGAAGGCGGCGATGTCGTCGGCGAACAATTCCATCGAATAGACGCCATCCGGCTTGTCGGTCTCGCCGGCGCCGCGCGGATCGACGGAAATGCAAGTGAAATGCTTGGCGTAGTCGGCGACCTGGAAGGCGTAGCACGCGTTGTCGGCGGCCAGATACGGAATGAGGACGAACGGCTCTCCGGCGCCCTGGCGCTCGTAGTTCATCGTGATGCCGTTCGCTTTGACCTTCGGCATGTGAACCTCCCTGTGCTAGTCGTGTCGCCCCTTTCCTCATCGGGGCGTGGATCGGTCTCCTCGATCGCGAATTGTTGTTGGCCGGCGTTCTCCGAATGGGCGCCGATTTGTTGCTCAGAGTGCGCCAATTTATATTGTCGCGCAATCGTGAACGCCGACGCGCCTCGCCGAGATCGACGCCGAGGTCGGTCGGCGGGATGACGTAGTCGTCCTCCCAGCTGATCGGCTTCGTCAGCAATTTGGCCTGGAAGCCGTCCCGGCGCTCGGTGCATTCGAGGATGAGGACATTCGGGCTGCAAGCGGAGAGCTGGATCTCGGCAGCGCCGACGACGGGGCCAGGAATAAATCGAGTCCGGCTTTGCCGCGCGCATTCGGGACCGCATCGGGGCGCTTGGAATGGCGCCTCATTTTCGCGTCACGAATAATAAACGTTGATTGCGTGTGAATATGCCTCAGGGCGTCGGCCCGCGAGGTCGAAGGTCTCGCCGCGCGGCAAAATTTTTCGTTAAACCTCTTGGCAGGCGCGTTCGATCCGGTTAAAGAGCCCTCTGGGGTCGGCGGCGCGATGCGACCCCTTATGATCATTATTGGCTTCCGCTGCGCTTTGTCGAGACCCTTTTTTGAGGGAGCGCCGAAGCGAGAGCGGTGGATAGGCCGGAGGACACGGGGGATATCCCTCGCGTCTCGTCCGGCCTTGTCCTGTCCGAGACTGCCGGCGCGCGCGTTTTCCCTACGGGGGAAGCGCCGCTTAATTCCCTCCCGCGACGCGGGGTTTCAAGGGGGCCTGCATAGACGGGGAAGACCGATTTTCCGCCGAGCGGCTCTTGTTCGAGTCTCTCGGCGCCTGCGGTTCGAACCATCTGTCCGGCGGCGGGCGTCACGCTCGGCTCCGGGGACAGGCGCAAGTCGTCGTGATCGGCTGCCGTTCAAAGGCGGCCGGGCGCGGCATGTGCAGGAGGCGGGACATTCCCGCCAACCGGAGAAAGCACCGTGGATAGAGCGGAAAAGAAGGAGGCCGTCGCGTCCTTGAACGAAGTCTTTTCAAAGGCTTCGGTCGTGGTCGTGGCGCACTATTCCGGCCTGACCGTGGCTCAGATGCAGCGTCTGCGCAAGCAGATGCGGCAGGCGGGCGCGCACGTTCAGGTCGCCAAGAACCGCCTCGCCCAGATTGCTCTCAAAGGCACGGACGTCGCTTCGATCGGCCCCCTTCTCAAGGGTCCGACCCTGATCGCCCATTCGAGCGATCCGGTGGCGGCGGCCAAGGCAGCCGTGGCTTTCGCCAAGGATCACGAGAAATTCGTGCTTCTGGGCGGCGCCATGGGCAAGACGGCCCTCGATGTCGAAGGGGTCAAGGCGCTCGCGACCTTGCCCTCCCTCGACGAACTGCGGGCCAAGCTCGTCGGGCTCATTGCCGCTCCGGCGACCAAACTGGCTCAGCTGGCCAATGCGCCCGCCGCCAAGGTCGCCCGCGTGGTCGGAGCCTATGCCGCCAAAGACGCAGCCTGACTTGAGGCTCTTCACAATTCCCTGATTCGAACCATATAGGAACACAAACAATGGCTAATCTCGAAAAAATCGTCGACGAATTGTCGAGCCTGACCGTTCTCGAGGCGGCTGAGCTGGCCAAGCTCTTGGAAGCCAAGTGGGGCGTTTCGGCCGCCGCCGCGGTCGCGGTCGCCGCCGCTCCGGGCGCCGGCGCCGCCGCCGCCCCGGTGGAAGAGCAGACTGAATTCACCGTCGTCCTGGCCGCCGCGGGCGACAAGAAGATCGAAGTCATCAAGGAAGTGCGCGCGATCACCTCGCTCGGCCTCAAGGAAGCCAAGGACCTCGTCGAGGGCGCTCCCAAGCCGGTCAAGGAAGGGGTCTCCAAGGAAGAGGCCGAGAAGATCAAGGCCGCCTTGGAAAAGGCCGGCGCCAAGGTCGAGCTCAGATAGAAACCGTGGGCCTCATGCGGGCCTGCGCGTGAATCGAACGGTCCCGGCTTCGGCTTGGGGCCGTTCAGCTGTTTAAGACGCGTCCGCGTCAATTGGGTTTCGCCGGCCGGGCCTAGGTCCGATCGGCGTGTGGGAGTCGCGCCCGACGCGCGACGAAGGAATTGGGGCCTCGGGCCCGCATCGCCCGCCGTCCGGGCTCGGCGCTCTCTGTTGAGAGCGCGGGCCGAAGGTTCGGCGGCAAGCTTGGATTGAGGAGCGACATGGCGCAGACATTCACCGGCCGCAAGCGTGTTCGCAAGGTCTTCGGCCACGTCAGGGAAGTCGGCGTGATGCCGAACCTGATCGAAGTGCAGAAGGCCTCGTACGACCAGTTCCTCATCATGGACGCGCCCAAGGGCGGGCGTCCGACCGAGGGCTTGCAGGCGGTGTTCAAGTCGGTGTTCCCGATTTCCGACTTCGCCCAGACCGCCCAGCTCGAATTCGTGAAATACGAATACGAGGCGCCCAAGTACGATGTGGACGAGTGCCGCCAGCGCGGCATGACCTACGCCGCGCCGCTGAAAGTGACGTTGCGCCTCATCGTGTTCGACGTCGATCCGGAGACGCAGGCCAAGTCCGTCAAGGACATCAAGGAGCAGGACGTCTACATGGGCGACATGCCGCTCATGACCGCGAACGGCACCTTCGTCGTCAACGGCACCGAGCGCGTCATCGTCTCGCAGATGCATCGCAGCCCCGGCGTGTTCTTCGATCACGACAAGGGCAAGAGCCATTCCTCGGGCAAGCTCTTGTTCGCCGCGCGCATCATCCCCTACCGCGGTTCGTGGCTCGACATCGAATTCGACGCCAAGGACATCGTCCACGCGCGCATCGACCGCCGCCGCAAGATCCCGGTGACCTCGCTGCTGTTCGCCCTCGGCCTCGACGGCGAGGAAATCCTGTCGACCTTCTACAAGAAGGTGATCTACACCCGCGCCAAGGACGGCTGGCGCGTGCCGTTCGACGCCGAGCGCATGAAGGGCCTGAAGGCGACGGTCGACCTCATCGACGCCGACACCGGCGAAGTGGTCGTCGAGGCGGGCCGCAAGCTGACCGTCCGCTCGGCGCGGCAATTGGCGGAAAAGGGCGTGAAGGCGCTGCGCGCCAGCGACGCCGACCTCTATGGCCAGTACATCGGCGAGGATCTCTACAGCCCGGAAACCGGCGAGATCTTCGCCGAGGCCGGCGAAGAGATCACCGACAAGTCGCTCGCGGCGCTGGTCGAGAAGGGCTTCGACGAACTGCCGATCCTCGACATCGACCATGTCAACGTCGGCCCTTACATCCGCAACACGCTCAAGGTCGACAAGAATTCCTCGCGCGAGGACGCGTTGTTCGACATCTATCGCGTCATGCGCCCCGGCGAGCCGCCGACGGTGGATAGCGCCGAGGCGATGTTCAATTCGCTGTTCTTCGACGCCGAGCGCTATGATCTTTCCGCGGTCGGCCGCGTGAAGATGAATATGCGCCTCGATCTCGACGCCGCCGACACCGTGCGAATTCTGCGCAAGGAAGACATCCTCGCCGTCGTCAAGGCGCTGGTCGACCTGCGCGACGGGCGCGGCGAGATCGACGACATCGATCATCTGGGCAACCGCCGCGTGCGCTCGGTCGGCGAACTGATGGAAAATCAGTATCGCGTCGGCTTGCTGCGCATGGAGCGCGCAATCAAGGAGCGCATGTCGTCGGTCGAAATCGACACCATCATGCCGCAGGACCTGATCAACGCCAAACCGGCGGCGGCGGCGGTGCGCGAGTTCTTCGGCTCCTCGCAGCTTTCGCAGTTCATGGATCAGACCAATCCGCTGTCCGAAATCACCCATAAGCGCCGCCTCTCGGCGCTCGGGCCGGGCGGCCTGACGCGCGAACGCGCCGGCTTCGAAGTGCGCGACGTGCATCCCACGCACTACGGCCGCATCTGCCCGATCGAGACGCCCGAAGGGCCGAACATCGGCCTGATCAATTCGCTCGCGACCTTCGCGCGCGTCAACAAGTACGGCTTCATCGAAGCGCCTTATCGCAAGATCCGCGACGGCAAGGTCACCGACGACGTCTTCTATCTCTCGGCGATGGAAGAGGCCAAGTACAGCGTCGCCCAGGCCGACACGCCGATCGACGCCAACGGCCATCTCGTCGGCGATCTCATCGTCTGCCGTCACGCCGGCGACGTCGTGTTCCTGCCGGGCGATCGCGTCGACTACATGGACGTTTCGCCCAAGCAGCTCGTTTCCGTCGCTGCGGCGCTGATCCCGTTCCTCGAGAACGACGACGCCAACCGCGCGCTGATGGGCTCGAACATGCAACGCCAGGCGGTGCCGCTGGTGCGCTCCGACGCGCCGCTGGTCGGCACGGGCATGGAAGCGATCGTGGCGCGCGATTCGGGCGCGGCGATCGCCGCGCGCCGCGCCGGCGTCATCGACCAGATCGACGCGACCCGCATCGTCATCCGCGCCACCGATGAGACCGACGCCACCAAGCCGGGCGTCGACATCTATCGTCTGATGAAGTTCCAGCGCTCCAATCAGTCGACCTGCATCAACCAGAAGCCGCTGGTGCGCGTGGGCGACCGCGTCGAGAAGGGCGACATCATCGCCGACGGTCCGTCGACGGACCTCGGCGATCTCGCGCTCGGCCGCAACGTGCTCGTCGCGTTCATGCCGTGGAACGGCTACAACTTCGAAGACTTCGATCCTGCTCTCCGAGCGCATCGTCAAGGACGACGTCTTCACCTCGATCCATATCGAGGAATTCGAAGCGATGGCGCGCGACACCAAGCTCGGGCCCGAGGAAATCACCCGCGACATTCCCAACGTCTCGGAAGAGGCGCTGAAGAATCTCGACGAGGCGGGCATCGTCTATATCGGTGCGGATGTCGTCGCCGGCGACATTCTGGTGGGCAAGATCACCCCCAAGGGCGAGAGCCCGATGACGCCGGAAGAAAAGCTGCTTCGCGCGATCTTCGGCGAAAAGGCCTCCGACGTGCGCGACACCAGCTTGCGCGTGCCGCCGGGCGTGCAGGGCACGATCGTCGAAGTCAGGGTGTTCAATCGCCACGGCGTCGACAAGGACGAGCGCGCCCAGGCGATCGAGCGCGAGGAGATCGAGCGCCTCGCCAAGGACCGCGACGACGAGCAGGCGATCCTCGATCGCAACGTCTACGCCCGCCTTGCGGAGATGCTGATCGGCAAGCGCGCCTTGTCCGGGCCGAAGGGCTTCAAGAAAGACCAGGTGCTGACCCGCGAAATCCTCGACGAGCATCCGCGCTCGCAATGGTGGGTCTTCGCGCTCGAAGGCGACGCCGCGATGAGCGAAATCGAGGCGATGCGCAAGCAGTACGACGAGTCGAAGAAGTCGCTGGAAAGCCGCTTCCTCGACAAGGTCGAGAAGCTGCAGCGCGGCGACGAATTGCCGCCGGGCGTGATGAAGATGGTCAAGGTCTTCATCGCGGTGAAGCGCAAGATCCAGCCCGGCGACAAGATGGCGGGCCGCCACGGCAACAAGGGCGTCGTTTCGCGCATCGTGCCGCAGGAGGACATGCCGTTCCTCGCCGACGGTTCGCCGGTCGACATCGTGCTCAACCCGCTCGGCGTGCCCAGCCGTATGAACGTCGGCCAGATCCTGGAGACGCATCTGGGCTGGGCTTGCGCGGGGCTCGGCAAGCAGGTCGGCGAGGCGGTCAACGCGTACATGCGCAGCAAGGACGCCAAGCCGTTGCGCGCCAAGCTCAACGAGATCTACGGCGCCGACGAGACGATCAAGGCGCTCGACGACCAGGGGCTCGTCGAACTGGGCGAGAACCTGCGCCGCGGCGTTCCGATCGCGACGCCCGTCTTCGACGGCGCGCGCGAGAAGGACATCGTCGAGATGCTGAAGCTCGCCCACTACGATTCGTCGGGGCAGGTGACGCTCTTCGACGGGCGCACCGGCGACGCTTTCGACCGCAAGGTGACGGTGGGCTACATCTATATGCTCAAGCTGCATCATCTCGTCGACGACAAGATCCACGCGCGCTCGATCGGGCCTTACAGCCTGGTCACCCAGCAGCCGCTCGGCGGCAAGGCGCAGTTCGGCGGCCAGCGCTTCGGCGAAATGGAGGTCTGGGCGCTCGAGGCTTACGGCGCCGCGTACACCTTGCAGGAAATGCTCACCGTCAAGTCGGACGACGTGGCGGGGCGCACCAAGGTCTACGAGGCGATCGTTCGCGGCGACGACACGTTCGAGTCGGGCATTCCCGAGAGCTTCAATGTTCTCGTTAAGGAAATGCGCTCGCTCGGCCTCAACGTCGAACTCGCCGCGACGAAGAAGTTGCCGGGCGAGCCGCCGCCGGCCGAGGCGGCCGAATGATTTCGAGCCGCCGCGCTCGCGTTGTTCGAGCGCTTTGTATCGCGTAGGCGGGGAAATGGCCCTTTTCCTCGGTTTTCCATCAACGCGGGCCGCGAGCGCGAAATGCAGCGAGCGGCCCCGCAGGAGATGCAAGAATGAATCAAGAAATCACGAATCCCTTCGCGCCCGTCGCTCAGCCGCAGGCGTTCGATCAGATTCAGATCGCGATCGCGAGCCCGGAGAAGATCCTCTCGTGGTCGTTCGGCGAGATCAAGAAGCCGGAGACGATCAACTACCGCACCTTCAAGCCCGAGCGCGACGGCCTGTTCTGCGCCCGCATTTTCGGGCCGATCAAGGATTACGAGTGCTTGTGCGGCAAGTACAAGCGCATGAAGTACAAGGGCGTCATCTGCGAGAAGTGCGGCGTCGAAGTCACGCTGTCGCGCGTTCGGCGCGAGCGCATGGGGCATATCTCGCTCGCCGCGCCGGTCGCCCACATCTGGTTCCTCAAGTCGCTGCCCTCGCGCATCGGCCTGCTGCTCGACATGACGCTCAAGGACCTCGAGCGCATTCTCTATTTCGAGTCCTACATCGTGCTCGATCCCGGCCTGACGCCGCTCAAGGACCGTCAGCTGCTCAGCGAGGACGACTATCTGCGCGCGCTCGACGAGTACGGCCAGGATAGCTTCACCGCGATGATCGGCGCCGAAGCGATCCGCGAGATTCTCAAGGGCATGAACCTGCAGAAGATCGCCGAGGATCTGAAGGTCGAGATCGCCGAATCGAAGAGCGAATTGAAGCCCAAGCGCCTCGCCAAGCGCCTGAAGATCATCGAGGCGTTCATGCATTCGGGCAACAAGCCGGAATGGATGATCCTCACCGAAGTGCCGGTCATTCCGCCCGATCTCAGGCCGCTGGTGCCGCTCGACGGCGGCCGCTTCGCGACCTCCGACCTCAACGATCTCTACCGGCGCGTCATCAACCGCAACAATCGCTTGAAGCGGCTGATGGAATTGCGCGCGCCCGACATCATCATCCGCAACGAAAAACGCATGTTGCAGGAGTCGGTCGACGCCTTGTTCGACAACGGCCGGCGCGGGCGCGTCATCACCGGCGCCAACAAGCGTCCGTTGAAGTCGCTCGCCGACATGCTGAAGGGCAAGCAGGGGCGGTTCCGCCAGAACCTGCTGGGCAAGCGCGTCGACTATTCCGGCCGCTCGGTCATCGTCGTCGGTCCGGAACTGAAACTGCATCAGTGCGGTCTGCCCAAGAAGATGGCGCTGGAGCTGTTCAAGCCGTTCATCTACTCGCGTCTCGACGCCAAGGGCCTTTCGGCCACCGTCAAGCAGGCCAAGAAGCTGGTCGAAAAGGAAAAGCCGGAGGTTTGGGACATCCTCGACGAGGTGATCCGCGAGCATCCCGTGATGCTCAACCGCGCGCCGACCCTGCACCGCCTCGGCATCCAGGCCTTCGAGCCGGTGCTGATCGAGGGCAAGGCGATTCAGCTGCATCCGCTGGTCTGCTCGGCGTTCAACGCCGACTTCGACGGCGACCAGATGGCGGTGCACGTGCCGCTGTCGCTCGAGGCGCAGCTCGAAGCGCGCGTGCTGATGATGTCCACCAACAACATCCTGCACCCTGCCAACGGCCAGCCGATCATCGTGCCGAGCCAGGACATCGTGCTTGGGCTCTATTATGTTTCGCTGATGCGCGACGGCGAGCCGGGGCAGGGCATGGCCTTCGCCAATATGGGCGAAATCGAGCACGCGCTCGCCGCCAAGGCGGTGACGCTGCACAGCAAGATCAAGGGCCGCGCCTGGACCTTCGACGCCGCGGGCAATCGCGTCGCCAAGATTTTCGACACGACGCCCGGCCGCCTGATCCTCGGTCAGTTGCTGCCCGACCACGTCAAGATTCCCTTCGATGTCGTCAACAAGCTGATGACGAAGAAGGAAATCTCCAACATGATCGACACCGTCTACCGCAACTGCGGTCAGAAGGAGACGGTCATCTTCTGCGACCGCATCATGGCGCTCGGCTTTCGCGAGGCGTTCAAGGCCGGCATCTCGTTCGGCAAGGACGACATGGTGGTGCCCGAATCGAAACCGCGTTTCATCACCGAGACGTCGGCGCTCGCCAAGGAATACGAGCAGCAATACAACGACGGCCTGATCACCCAGGGCGAGAAATACAACAAGGTCGTCGACGCCTGGGCGAAGTGCTCCGACAAGCTCGCCGAGGAGATGATGGCGGGCATTTCGGCGGTGCGTAAGGACAAGAGCGGCCGCGACATGCCGATCAACTCGATCTACATGATGTCGCATTCCGGCGCGCGCGGCTCGCCGACGCAGATGCGCCAGCTCGCCGCCATGCGCGGCCTGATGGCCAAGCCGTCGGGCGAGATCATCGAGAGCCCGATCATCTCCAACTTCAAGGAGGGGCTGTCGGTTCTCGAATACTTCAACTCGACCCACGGCGCCCGCAAGGGCCTCGCGGACACCGCGTTGAAGACCGCGAACTCGGGCTACCTGACGCGCCGTCTCGTCGACGTCGCGCAGGATTCGATCATCACCGTCCCCGATTGCGGTTCGACCGGCGGCATCAAGATGCGCGCGATCATCGACGCCGGCACGGTCGTCGCCTCGCTCGCCTCGCGCATTCTCGGCCGCACCGCGGCCGAGACGCTGGTCGACGCCGAGGGCGCCGTGATCGTCCCCGCTGGCCGCATGATCGTCGAAGAGGACATGCCGGCGATCAATGCGGCGGGCATCCAGGAAGTGAAGATCCGCTCCGTGCTGACCTGCGAGGCGCCCAACGGCGTCTGCGGGGCCTGCTACGGACGCGATCTGGCGCGCGGCACGCCGGTCAACATGGGCGAGGCGGTGGGCGTCATCGCCGCGCAGTCGATCGGCGAACCGGGCACGCAGCTGACGATGCGCACCTTCCACATCGGCGGCGCGGCGCAGTTGGCGGATCAGTCGTTCATCGAATCGAATTTCGACGGCGAAGTGAAGATCCGCAACCGCAACCTTTCGCGCAACTCCAACGGCGACCTGATGGCGATGGCGCGCAACGTCGCGATCGTCGTGCTCGATCGCAGCGGCGCCGAGCGCGTGGTCCACCGGGTGCAGTACGGCGCGCGTCTCAAGGTCGACGACGGCGACCACATCAAGCGCGGCCAGCGCCTCGCCGAATGGGATCCGTTCACCCGCCCGATCCTCACCGAGGTCGACGGCGTGATCGGCTTCGAGGACCTCACCGAAGGCGCCTCGATGTCCGAGCAGATCGACGAGGCGACCGGCATCGCCAAGCGCATCGTCATCGATTGGCGCTCCTCGCCGCGCACCGCGAGCCTCAAGCCCGCGCTGGTCGTCAAGGGCAAGGACGGCAAGATCGTCAAAGTGCCTCGCGGCGGCGACGCCCGCTATCACCTGCCGGTCGAATTGATCATCTCGTTCGAGCCGGGGGCCAAGGTCCACGCGGGCGACGTCATCGCGCGCATCTCGGTCAACAGCGCCAAGACCCGCGACATCACCGGCGGTCTGCCGCGCGTGGCGGAGCTGTTCGAGGCGCGGCGGCCGAAGGATCACGCGATCATCGCGGAAATCTCGGGAACGGTGCAGTTCGGCAAGGACTTCAAGAACAAGCAGCGCCTGACCATCGTGCCGAGCGAGGAGGGCGCCGAGCCGGTCGAGTATCTGATCCCGAAGTCGAAGCACATCCATCTGCAGGACGGCGACGTCATCGAGAAGGGCGAGTACATCGTCGACGGCAATCCCGCGCCGCACGACATCCTGGCGATCAAGGGCGTCGAAGAACTCGCCGCCTATCTCGTCAACGAGATCCAGGAAGTCTACCGGTTGCAGGGCGTCAGCATCAATGACAAGCACATCGAGGTGATCGTGCGTCAGATGCTGCAGAAGGTCGATATCGTCGATCCCGGCGACACCGACTTCCTCTCGGGCGAGCAGGTCGACAAGTCCGAACTCGAGGCGGCCAACGAGATCATGCGCTCCGAAGGCAAGAAGGAAGCCGTCGGCACGCCGGTTCTGCTCGGCATCACCAAGGCGAGCCTGCAGACCCGCTCGTTCATCTCCGCCGCGTCGTTCCAGGAGACGACCCGCGTCCTCACCGAGGCGGCCGTCAACGGCAAGGTGGATACGCTCGAAGGTCTCAAGGAGAACGTCATCGTCGGCCGTCTGATCCCGGCCGGCACTGGCGCCGCGATGACCAAGCTGCGTTCGATCGCGACGATGCGCGACACGCTGATCCTCGCCCAGAAGGCCGAGGAATCGGCGGCCGCGCTGGCGCTGCCGCCCGCCACGCCGAGCGCTCCGCCCGCCGCCCGCAAGACCGCGAAGGCCTCCGCGGCCGAGTGATCGCTCGAAGATCCGGCGCGCCGGGAACGCTAAGGGAAAGAGCCGCCTTCGGGCGGCTCTTTTCGCAAGCGCCGGCGCTTCGCCTCGGAAGTGTCGGCGCGGCGCCGCGCGCGCGCCCCAATCCGGTCTTCAATCAGCCGGGAAGTCACGCTCTGTTGCGTCCCGTAACCGTCCGTGAGCGGCCTTTCGCACACTGGACGACCGCGACGAGGTCCGCCATGACAGTGTACGTAGATCCGCTCCGCACCGAAGGCATTCCGGACGGCTTCGCCGCCGAGGGGCACCCGATGCGGGCGCCGCTGGCGCCGTTGCTCGCCGGCGCGCGCGCGCGCGGCGTCGCCGACGGACTCGAACTGATCGGCGCGGCCGCCGCCCTCCTCGACGAACAGGGCGAGGTCCTGCACCTCAACGCGCGGGCGACGCGCCTGATGGGCGAGGGCCTGTTCCTCGCCGACCAGCGGCTGCGCGCGCGCGACCGGGCGGCCGATGAATTGCTCGGCGCGGCGATCCGCTCGACGCTGCGCTACGGCGTCGCTTCGCGCGTCGCCGTCGGCGACAGCCCGGGCGAGGGCGATTTCGGCGTGCGAATCGTGCCGGTCGCCTCGCAGGACGAAGGGCCGTTCCAGTTGTTGCGAGCGGTAGCGATCTTCGAGCCGCCCGGCGAGGCGAGCTTCGCCGCCGCCGCGTGGGGCTTGAATTGAGGCGCGAAAGGCCCGCGGCGCCGCGCCGCGAGGTTTTTCGCTCAATTAAGCGCGTTTTCTCGGATCAAAGGGGTTGACGCCTTCGGGCGCCGCGAATATGGTCCGCGCGCTTTCGACAGGCTGTAGAGCTTTGCTGTTTCGGGCGACGCGCCCGAGACCTATCGGCTCTAAACGCTGACGATCTCATCGACGACCAAACCATACCGGCCGGGCGAACCTCGGACGGGTTTGAAGATGCAAGATCGCGGGGCTCCCGTGGTCCTCTGCTTCATCAGCGCCCAAAACCCTTAAGCGGGTTTTCGCGGCGCGTTTGGTTTCGCGCATAGCGCCGCCGATGAGGTGAGAATTTCGAACGGTTCGGCTTTGCGGCCGAGCCATTTTGGACCGGGACGAAGGGCTAGACATGCCGACGATCAGCCAGTTGATCCGCAAACCGCGGCAACCCAAGACCTACCGCGAGAAGGCGCGCCACCTCGAGGCGAGCCCCCAGAAGCGCGGCGTTTGCACCCGCGTCTACACGACGACGCCGAAGAAGCCGAACTCGGCTTTGCGCAAGGTCGCCAAGGTTCGCCTGACCAACGGTTTCGAGGTCATCGGCTACATCCCCGGCGAAGGCCACAATCTGCAAGAGCACTCGGTGGTGATGATCCGCGGCGGCCGCGTCAAGGACTTGCCCGGCGTGCGCTACCACATCCTGCGCGGCGTGCTCGACACCCAGGGCGTGAAGGATCGCAAGCAGCGCCGTTCCAAGTACGGCGCCAAGCGTCCGAAGTGATCTAAGAAATTCGATTAGGAGCAGGCCATGTCGCGCCGCCATAGCGCTGAAAAACGCGAAATCATTCCGGACGCCAAGTACGGCGACGTCGTGATTGCGAAGTTCATGAACACCATCATGTACGAAGGCAAGAAGTCCGTCGCCGAGGCGATCGTCTACGGCGCTCTCGACGGCGTCGAGAGCAAGGTCAAGAGCGACCCGCTGGTCGTCTTCAAGCAGGCGCTCGAGAACGTCGCGCCGGCGGTGGAAGTGCGCTCGCGCCGTGTCGGCGGCGCGACCTATCAGGTTCCCGTCGAAGTGCGCACCGAGCGCCGGCAGGCGTTGGCGATCCGCTGGATCATCGCCGCCGCGCGCGACCGCAACGACAAGACCATGGTCGACCGGCTTTCCGCCGAATTGCTCGACGCGTCGAACAATCGCGGCGCCGCCGTCAAGAAGCGCGAAGACACGCACCGGATGGCCGAAGCCAACCGCGCCTTCGCTCACTACCGCTGGTAAGCGGCCGCCGACCACCATACGGGATCAAGATTATGGCGCGCAGCCACGCTATTGAGGACTATCGTAATTTCGGCATCATGGCCCACATCGATGCCGGAAAGACGACGACCACCGAGCGCATCCTCTATTATTCCGGCAAGTCGCATAAGATCGGCGAAGTCCATGACGGCGCCGCGACGATGGACTGGATGGAGCAGGAGCAGGAGCGCGGCATCACCATCACGTCCGCCGCGACGACCACGTTCTGGCAGGACAAGCGTCTCAATATCATCGACACCCCCGGCCACGTCGACTTCACCATCGAAGTCGAGCGTTCGTTGCGCGTGCTCGACGGCGCGGTTTGCGTTCTCGACGGCAATCAGGGCGTCGAGCCGCAGACGGAAACCGTATGGCGTCAGGCCGACAAGTACGGCGTGCCGCGCGTGGTGTTCGTCAACAAGATGGACAAGACCGGCGCCGATTTCTTCCGCTGCGTCGACGAGATCAAGACCAAGGTCGGCGGCCGCCCGGTCTGCCTGCAACTGCCGATCGGCTCCGAGTCGAACTTCAAGGGCATCATCGACCTTCTGCGCATGAAGGCGGTCGTCTGGGAAGACGAGGGGCTGGGCGCGAAATACCACGACGAGGAAATCCCGGCCGAGCTTCTCAAGCAGGCCGAGGAATATCGCCACACGCTGATCGAGGCTTCGGTCGAGCTCGACGACGACGTCATGGGCGCCTATCTCGACGGCCACGAGCCCGACATCGCCACCCTGCAGCGTCTGATCCGCAAAGCGGTGCGCCAGATCACCTTCGTTCCGGTCCTTTGCGGCTCGGCGTTCAAGAACAAGGGCGTTCAGCCGCTGCTCGACGCGGTGGTGGCCTATTTGCCGTCTCCGGTCGATCGCGGCGCCATCAAAGGCATCGACGTCGACACGGGCGCGGAAGTGCTGCGCAGCCCGAGCGACTCCGAGCCGTTCTCGATGCTCGGCTTCAAGATCATGGACGATCCGTTCGTCGGCACGATCACGTTCTGCCGCGTCTATTCGGGCAAGATCGAGTCGGGCACGACGGTGCTCAATTCGACCAAGGACAAGAAAGAGCGCGTCGGCCGCATGCTGCTGATGCACGCCAACAATCGCGAAGACATCAAGGAAGCCTATGCGGGCGACATCGTCGCGCTCGCCGGCCTCAAGGACACCCGCACCGGCGACACGCTGTGCGATCTGCAAAAGCCGGTCATTCTGGAAAAGATGGAATTCCCGGAGCCGGTCATCGAGATCGCGATCGAGCCGAAGTCGAAAGCCGATCAGGAGAAGCTGGGCATCGCCCTGGCCAAGCTCGCCGCCGAGGATCCGTCGTTCCGCGTCTCGACCGACCAGGAATCCGGCCAGACCATCCTCAAGGGGATGGGCGAGCTGCATCTCGACATCAAGGTCGATATTCTCAAGCGCACCTACAAGGTCGACGCCAGCATCGGCGCGCCGCAGGTCGCCTATCGCGAGAAGCTGACCAAGCGCACCGAGATCAACTACACCCACAAGAAGCAGACCGGCGGCACCGGCCAGTTCGCCAAGGTGACGATCGTGTTCGAGCCCGCCGAACCGGGTACGGGTTCATCCTTCGAATCCAAGATCGTCGGCGGCGCGGTTCCCAAGGAATATATCCCCGGCGTCGAAAAAGGCATCAACAGCGTGATGGGGTCGGGCATCCTCGCCGGCTTCCCCGTCGTCGACGTCAAGGCGACGTTGATCGACGGCGCCTATCATGACGTCGACTCGTCGGCGCTGGCCTTCGAAATCGCCTCGCGCGCGGCCTTCCGCGAAGGCCTGCAGAAGGGCGGATCGGTTCTGCTCGAGCCGATCATGAAGGTCGAAGTCGTGACGCCGGAGGAACACACCGGCTTCGTGATGGGCGATCTCTTGTCCCGACGCGGCCAGGTGCAGGGCCAGGACATGCGCGCCAACGCGGTCGTCATCAATGCGATGGTGCCGCTCGCCAACATGTTCGGCTACGTCAATCAGTTGCGTTCTGGCACGCAGGGGCGCGCCAATTTCACGATGCAATTCGATCACTACGAACAAGTGCCCGCGAACGTCGCTACGGAAATCCAGGCGAAGTTCAAGTAAGTCAAAGAGCTGAAGCCTAACATTTAAGAGATCACGAGAAGGAGTCCGGCCATGGCCAAGGAAAAGTTTTCGCGTAACAAGCCGCACTGCAACATCGGCACGATCGGCCACGTCGACCACGGCAAGACGTCGTTGACGGCTGCGATCACCAAGGTTCTCGCCGAGACCGGCGGCGCGACCTTCACCGCCTACGACCAGATCGACAAGGCGCCGGAAGAGAAGGCGCGCGGCATCACGATCTCGACGGCGCACGTCGAGTACGAGACCAAGAAGCGCCACTACGCGCACGTCGACTGCCCCGGCCACGCCGACTACGTCAAGAACATGATCACCGGCGCCGCGCAGATGGACGGCGCGATCCTCGTCGTCTCGGCCGCCGACGGCCCGATGCCGCAGACCCGCGAGCACATCCTGCTCGCCCGCCAGGTCGGCGTTCCCGCGCTCGTGGTGTTCATGAACAAGGTCGACATGGTCGACGATCCCGAATTGCTCGAGCTCGTCGAGCTCGAAGTTCGCGAGCTGCTGTCGAAGTACGATTTCCCCGGCGACGACATTCCGATCATCAAGGGTTCGGCGCTGATGGCGCTCGAGAACAAGCAGCCTGAGATCGGCCACGACGCGATCCTCAAGTTGATGGACGCCGTCGACGCGTATATCCCGCAGCCGGAGCGCCCGAAGGATCAGCCCTTCCTGATGCCGGTCGAAGACGTGTTCTCGATCTCGGGCCGCGGCACCGTCGTCACCGGCCGCATCGAGCGCGGCATCATCAAGGTCGGCGAGGAAGTCGAGATCGTCGGCCTCAAGGACACCGTCAAGACCACGGTCACCGGCGTCGAAATGTTCCGTAAATTGCTCGATCAGGGCGAGGCGGGCGACAACGTCGGCTGCCTGCTGCGCGGCACCAAGCGCGAGGACGTCGAGCGCGGCCAGGTTCTCTGCAAGCCCGGCTCGGTCAAGCCGCACACCAAGTTCAAGGCCGAGGCCTACATTCTCACCAAGGAAGAGGGCGGCCGTCACACCCCGTTCTTCACCAACTATCGTCCGCAGTTCTACTTCCGCACCACCGACGTGACCGGCATCGTTCAGCTGCCGGAAGGCACGGAAATGGTGATGCCCGGCGACAACGTGACGATCGACGTCGCGCTGATCGTTCCGATCGCGATGGAGGAAAAGCTGCGCTTCGCTATTCGCGAGGGCGGACGCACGGTCGGGTCCGGCGTCGTCGTCTCCATCACGGAGTGACGAAAGCACTGAGAAAGCCGGGCGGGGTTTACCGCCCCGTCCGCGCCGGCCAGGGATCTTGAAACATGAATACGCAAAACATTCGCATCCGCCTCAAAGCGTTCGATCATCGCGTGCTCGACGCTTCGACGAAGGAGATCGTGTCCACCGCCAAGCGCACCGGCGCTCGGGTCCGCGGGCCGATTCCGTTGCCGACGCGGATCGAGAAGTTCACCGTGAACCGTTCGCCGCACGTCGACAAGAAGTCGCGCGAGCAGTTCGAAATTCGTACGCACAAGCGGGTTCTCGACATCGTCGACCCGACGCCGCAGACGGTCGACGCTTTGATGAAGCTCGACCTGGCCGCCGGCGTCGACGTCGAGATCAAGCTTTAAGGAAATTGGCGAGCGCCTCTTCGCTTTCCAAGCGGATGCGCTCTGAAGGATTAACGCCATGCGTTCAGGCATTATCGCACAGAAGCTGGGTATGACCCGCATCTTCACCGACGCGGGCGATCACGTGCCGGTCACGGTCCTCAAGGTCGAGGGCTGCCAGGTCGTCGCGCATCGCACGCAGGAGAAGAACGGCTACACCGCGCTTCAGGTCGGCATTGGCCGCGCCAAGGTCAAGAACGTCTCCAAGGCCGAGCGCGGCCGCTTCGCGGTGGCGAACGTCGAGCCGAAGCTGAAACTCGCCGAGTTCCGCGTTGCCGAGGACAAGCTGATTCCGGTCGGCGCCGAGATCACCGCCGACCACTTCCTGGTCGGCCAGTTCGTCGACGTGACCGGCGTGACCATCGGCAAGGGCTTCGCCGGACCGATGAAGCGCTGGAACTTCGGCGGCTTGCGCGCGACGCACGGCGTTTCGGTGTCGCACCGTTCGCATGGTTCGACCGGCGGCCGTCAGGACCCTGGCAAGACCTGGAAGAACAAGAAGATGGCGGGTCACATGGGCACCGATCAGGTGACGACGCAGAACCTACGCGTCGTGCAGACCGACGCCGAGCGCGGCCTGATCCTCGTCGAGGGTTCGGTGCCGGGCCACGCCGGCGGCTGGATCGCAGTGCGCGACGCCATCAAGAAGCCGTTGCCGAAGGACGCGCCGACCCCCGGCAAGTTCCGCGTTCACGCAGAAGCGTCGGCCCAAGCGCCCGCCGCCGAGCCGAAGGGAGAATGACGCCATGAAATACGACATGACGTCGATTGACGGAACCGCCGGCGGCTCGCTCGAGCTCGACGACGCGATCTTCGGACTGGAGCCGCGCGAGGATCTGATCGCGCGCATGGTTCGTTGGCAATTGGCCAAGCGTCAGGCCGGCGACCACAAGACGCTGGGGCGCGCGGATATCCACCGCACCGGCAAGAAGATGTACAAGCAGAAGGGCACCGGCGGCGCTCGTCACGGCTCGGCCCGCGTGCCGCAGTTCCGCGGCGGCGGGCGCGCGATGGGTCCGGTGGTGCGCAGCCACGCCCACGATCTGCCCAAGAAGGTGCGCGCTCTGGCGCTGCGCCACGCGCTGTCGGCCAAGCAGCGCGCCGGCGGGCTGGTCATCTGGGAGCGCGCGCATCTGGCCGACGCCAAGACCAAGGCCTTGCGCGAAAACTTCGCCAAGGCGTCGCTCAGCAACGTGCTGATCATAGACGGCGCCGAAGTCGACGCCAATTTCGCCGCCGCCGCGCGCAACCTGCCGCAGGTCGACGTGCTGCCCGCACAGGGCATCAACGTCTACGACATCATGCGCCGCGACAAGCTCGTGCTGACCCGAGCGGCGATCGAAGCGCTGGAGGCGCGGTTCAAATGATCAAAGACGCCCGCCATTACGACACGATCGTTTCGCCCGTGATCACGGAAAAAGCGACCATCGCGTCCGAGAGCAATCAGTTCGTGTTCAAGGTGCGCCGCGAGGCGACCAAGCCGCAGATCAAGGCGGCGATCGAGAAGCTGTTCGACGTCAAGGTGACGGCGGTCAACACGCTTCTTCGCAAGGGCAAGAACAAGGTGTTTCGCGGCGTCCGCGGCAAGCAGCAGGACGTCAAGAAAGCCGTCGTGACGCTCGCGGACGGTTACCGCATCGACGTGACCAGCGGTCTGTAAGGGTTCAGGACAATGGCTCTCAAGACATACAATCCGACGACCCCGGGCCTACGCCAATTGGCCCTGGTCGATCGCAGCGAGCTCCACAAGGGCAAGCCGGTCAAGGCTCTGACCGTCGGCAAATCGGAGAAGGGCGGGCGCAACAACGCCGGTCGCATCACCGTGCGCTTTCGCGGCGGCGGCCATAAGCAGTCGTACCGCATCGTCGACTTCAAGCGTCGCAAGCTCGACGTCGCCGGCAAGGTCGAGCGGCTCGAATACGATCCCAACCGCACCAGCTTCATCGCGCTGATCGGCTACGAGGACGGCGAGCAGGCCTACATCATCGCGCCGCAGCGCCTCAGCGTCGGCGACACGGTGGTCGCGGGCGTGCAGGTCGACGTCAAGCCGGGCAACGCGATGCCGCTCGCCAACATTCCCGTCGGCACGATCGTCCACAACGTCGAGCTGAAGATCGGCAAGGGCGGCGCGGTGGCGCGTTCGGCCGGGACCTATGCGCAGATCGTCGGCCGCGATCAGGGCTACGTCTCGCTGCGGCTCAATTCGGGCGAGCAGCGTCTGGTGCACGGCCAGTGCTTCGCGACCGTCGGCGCGGTCTCCAATCCCGACCACATGAACGCCTCGCTCGGCAAGGCCGGCCGCAACCGCTGGCTCGGCCAGCGCCCGCACAACCGCGGCGTCACCATGAACCCGGTCGACCACCCCCACGGCGGCGGCGAAGGCCGCACCTCCGGCGGCCGTCATCCGGTCTCGCCCTGGGGCAAGCCGACCAAGGGCAAGAAGACCCGGTCGAACAAGTCGACCGACAAGTACATCGTCGCATCGCGGCATGTCCGCAAGAAGAAGGGCTAAGCCATGGCGCGTTCCATTTGGAAGGGGCCGTTCATCGACGGCTACCTGCTCAAGAAGGCCGACGCGGCGCGCGGCTCGGGCCGTTCCGACGTCATCAAGATCTGGAGCCGTCGCTCGACGATTCTGCCGCAGTTCGTCGGTCTGACCTTCGGCGTCCACAACGGCCACAAGCATGTGCCGGTGTCGGTCTCCGAGGAAATGATCGGCCACAAGTTCGGGGAATTCGCGCCGACGCGCACGTTCCACGGCCATTCCGCCGACAAGAAGGCGAAGAGGGCTTAAACCCATGTCGAAGAAAGCCAATCCCCGGCGCCTCGCCGACAACGAAGCGAAAGCGACGATTCGCATGCTGCGCGTCAGCCCGCAGAAGCTGAATCTGCTCGCCCAGCTCATTCGCGGCAAGAAGGTCGCGACGGCGCTCGCCGATCTGGAGTTCTCCAACAAGAGAATTTCGGTCGAAGTGCGCAAAGCGCTGGAATCGGCGATCGCCAACGCCGAGAACAACCACGAACTCGACGTCGACGATCTCATCGTCGGCGAGGCCTATGTCGGCAAGGACATGGTGATGAAGCGCTTCAGCCCGCGTGCGCGCGGTCGGGCGGGGCGCATCGAAAAGCCGTTCTCGAACATTACGATCGTCGTTCGCGAAGTCGCGGCGACCGCCGCCGACGCGGCCTGAGGAGTCAAGCGATGGGTCAGAAGATCAATCCGATCGGGCTGCGGCTGGGCGTCAACCGCACTTGGGATTCGCGCTGGTTCTCCAACAAGGGCGAATACGGCAAGCTGCTGCACGAGGACATGAAGATCCGCGAATTGCTGATGGGCGCGTTGAAGCAGGCGGCGATCTCCAAGATCGTCATCGAGCGTCCGCACAAGAAGTGCCGCGTCAACATTCACTCGGCGCGTCCGGGCGTGGTGATCGGCAAGAAGGGCGCGGACATCGACAAGCTGCGCAAGCAGGTCGCCAAGCTGACCCAGTCGGAAGTCGCGATCAACATCGTCGAAGTCCGCAAGCCGGAAATCGACGCGACGCTGGTCGCCGACTCGATCGCCCAGCAGCTCGAGCGCCGCGTCGCGTTCCGTCGCGCGATGAAGCGCGCGGTGCAGTCGGCGATGCGCCTGGGCGCGGAAGGCATCCGCATCAATTGCTCGGGCCGTCTGGGCGGCGCGGAAATCGCCCGTCTCGAGTGGTATCGCGAAGGCCGCGTGCCATTGCACACGCTGCGCGCCGACGTCGACTACGGCGTCGCGACCGCGCATACCGCCTACGGCACCTGCGGCATCAAGGTTTGGATCTTCAAGGGCGAGATCCTCGAGCACGATCCGATGGCGCAGGACAAGCGCCAGGCCGAAGCCGATCATTCGTCGACGCATCGTCCGCGCCGCGAGCCGCGCGAGCGCGACCGCGACCACGGTCGCGACGCGGCGTGAACAATTGAAGGTCCACGACCATGATGCAGCCTAAAAAGACCAAGTTCCGCAAGGCGTTCAAGGGGCGCATTCGCGGCGTCGCCAAAGGCGGATTCGAGCTCAACTTCGGCGAGTTCGGCCTGAAGGCGGTGGAGCCGGAGCGGGTGACCGCGCGCCAGATCGAGGCGGCCCGCCGCGCGCTGACGCGCCACATGAAGCGCGCCGGACGCGTCTGGATCCGCGTGTTCCCTGACGTGCCGGTCTCCAAGAAGCCGATCGAAGTGCGCATGGGCAAGGGCAAGGGCGCCCCGGAGCTGTGGATCGCGCGCGTCGCGCCGGGCCGCATCATGTTCGAAGTCGACGGCGTGCCGGAGCAGATTGCGCGCGAAGCGTTCACGCTCGCCGCGGCGAAATTGCCGATCAAGACGCGCTTCGTGCAGCGCATCGCGGAATAAGGAGAGAGCGATGAAAAACTCCAGCCGTCTCTCGGATCTGCGCGTGATGAGCGAGGATCAACTGGACGACGAGGCCCTCAAGCTGAAGAAGGAGCAGTTCAACCTGCGCTTCCAGCGCGCGAGCGGCCAATTGCAGGACACCGCGCGCGTGCGCGTCGTGCGTCGCGACATCGCGCGCGTCAAAACCATCGCCGCGCAAAAGCGCGCCGCCAAGAACAAAGGCTGAGGACGAAGAAATGCCGAAGCGAATCCTCCAGGGCGTCGTCGTCAGCGACAAGCAAGAGAAGACCTTGGTCGTCAAGGTCGAACGCCGTTTCACCCATCCGCTGTTGAAGAAGACGGTGCGCCGCTCGAAAAACTACCATGCGCATTCTGAAACCAAGACCCACAAGGTCGGCGACACGGTCTCGATCGAAGAGACCAAGCCGATTTCGAAATTGAAGCGGTGGATCGTCGTCGAAGACGCTCCGAAGGCCTGAAGGGACATTCCTGTTCGGGCGAATTCATCCCGGAGGCGCGAGCCTCCTTCAGGCGTAGTCCGGTTGCGCGACGCAATCGGAAACCGTTCTGACAAGAAAGGCGTTAGGCCATGATTCAGATGCAAACCAACCTCGACGTCGCCGACAATTCGGGCGCGCGTCGCGTGATGTGCATCAAGGTGCTGGGCGGCTCGAAGCGGCGCTACGCCTCGATCGGCGACATCATCGTGGTGTCGATCAAGGAAGCCATTCCGCGCGGCCGCGTGAAGAAGGGCGACGTGATGAAGGCGGTCGTGGTGCGCACCGCCAAGGACATCCGTCGCGCCGACGGTTCGGTGATCCGTTTCGATTCGAACGCTGCGGTGCTGATCAACAATCAGTCCGAGCCGGTGGGCACCCGCATCTTCGGGCCGGTGCCGCGCGAGCTTCGCGCCAAGAACCACGTCAAGATCATTTCGCTCGCGCCGGAGGTGCTGTAATGGCCGCCAAGATCAAGAAAGGCGACAAAGTCGTCGTCCTCGCGGGCCGCGACAAGGGCAAGACCGGCGAGGTCACGCACGTCATTCCGTCCGACCGTCGCGCGATCGTCGCCGGCGTCAACCTCGTCAAGCGCCACACCCGCCAGACCGCGCAGACCGAAGGCGGCATCCTATCCAAGGAAGCCTCGATCGATCTGTCCAATCTCGCGATCGCCGATCCCAAGACCGGCAAACCGACACGCGTCGGATTCAAGACTCTCGACGACGGCCGCAAGGTCCGCGTCGCCAAGCGTTCCGGAGACCTGATCGATGGCTGAGGCAAAATCGGACAAGGGCGGCAAGCCGGCGAAGGCCGACAAAGCCCCCGCAAAGGCTGACAAGGCCGCCGCGAAGGGCGGTAAGGCCGAGGTCGCCGCCGAGTCCAAGGCGGCCAAGGGCAAAGGCAAGCCGAGCGAGAAGGAAGTCGCCACGGCGGGCCAGCCGGTCGCGGCGCCGAAGGACTATGTCGCGCGCTTGAAGAAGCTCTACGACGCCGTGATCGTGCCCAAGCTCACCAAGGAGTTCGGGTACAAGAACGCGCTGGAGGTTCCCAAGATCGAGAAGATCGTGCTGAACATGGGCGTCGGCGAAGCGGTCAACGACACCAAGAAGGTGACCGCGGCCGCGGCCGATCTGGCGTTGATCGCCGGTCAGAGGCCGGTGGTGACGCGCGCCCGCAAGGCGATCTCGACCTTCAAAGTGCGCGAGAACATGCCGATCGGCGCCAAGGTCACGCTGCGCAAGACCCGCATGTACGAATTCCTCGATCGGCTGGTCACGGTCGCGCTGCCGCGGGTGCGCGACTTCCGTGGCCTCGATCCGAAATCGTTCGACGGGCGAGGCAATTACGCGCTCGGCGTAAAGGAACACATCATCTTCCCCGAAATCGACTACGACAAGGCGGAAGCGATGTTGGGCATGGACATCGTGGTGTGCACGACGGCCAAGACCGACGCGGAGGCGCGCGCATTGCTGGGCGCCTTCAACTTTCCGTTCCGGCAGTGAGCTGACCGCTCAAACGCGGAAAATGGAGGCCTTTGATGGCAAAGAAGAGTGCAATCGAGAACAATCAGCGCAAGCAGCGCCTGGCGAAGAAATTCTCCGCGCGGCGCAAGCGCCTTCTGGACGTCGCCAACAACGACAAGTTGCCGATGGAAGAGCGCTTCGAGGCGCGCATCAAGCTCGCGGCGCTGCCGCGCAACGGCGCGGTCATTCGCGTGCGCAACCGCTGCGAAGTGACGGGGCGCCCGCGCGGCTTTTACCGCAAGATGAAGATGAGCCGCATCGCGCTGCGCGAATTGGGCAACAAGGGCCTGATTCCGGGCCTTGTGAAGTCGAGCTGGTGAGGAGGCCAGGATCATGGCAGTGAACGATCCGTTGGGCGATATGCTCACCCGCATCCGCAACGCGCAGATGCGCAAGCGCGGCAAGGTTACGACGCCCGGCTCCTCCTTGCGCAAGAAGGTGCTCGACGTGTTGCAGGCCGAGGGCTATATCCGCGGCTATTCGACGACCGACTACGGCAACGGCCGCAGCGAGTTCGAGATCGAGCTCAAGTATTTCGACAACGAGCCGGTCATCCGCAAGATCGAGCGCGTGTCCAAGCCGGGCCGGCGCGTCTACGCCGCCGTCGACGGCATGCCGCGCGTCGCCAACGGCCTGGGCGTGTCGATCCTCTCCACGCCCAAGGGCGTGATGGCGGATCACTCGGCGCGGGAAAATCACGTGGGGGGCGAAGTCCTCTGCACGGTCTTCTAAAGGCCGACTTCAACAAGCCGACCCTGTCGGCGTCCGCTAATTTGGAACCAGTGCTATGTCTCGTATCGGCAAGAAGCCCGTCGCCATTCCCGCCGGCGTCACGGCCAAGCTCGACGGTCAATCGATCGCCGTGAAGGGCGCGAAGGGCGAATTGAAGTTCACCGCTCCGGACGAAGTCGCCATCAAGATCGACGGAGCCGTCGTGCATGTCGAGCCGCACGGCGAAGACAAGCGGTCGCGGGCGATGTGGGGCACGGCGCGCGCGCGCGTGCAGAACTTGGTGATCGGCGTCACCAAGGGCTTCGAGAAGCGGCTGGAAATCAACGGCGTCGGCTACAAGGCGGCGATCGCCGGCAAGAACCTCCAGCTTTCGCTCGGGTTCAGCCACGACGTCGTCTATCCGATCCCCGCGGGCGTCACCATCACGACGCCGAAGCCGACGGAGATCGCCGTCGCCGGCATCGACAAGCGCCAGGTCGGCCAGATCGCCGCCGAGATCCGCGCGTTCCGCGGCCCCGAGCCTTACAAGGGCAAGGGCGTCAAATACGCCAACGAGTTCATCTTCCGCAAGGAAGGCAAGAAGAAGTAAGGGGCGCCGTCATGGCCAAGTCCAACAAGTCCACTGAACGCCGCAAGGCGCGCGTTCGCCGCGCGATCGCCACCCATGGCGGCGGACGTCCGCGCCTGAGCGTATTCCGTTCGTCCAAGCAGATTTCCGCCCAGATCATCGACGACGAGAAGGGGGTGACTCTGGCCGCCGCCTCGTCGCTGGAGAAGGCGTTCCGCGAGGCCTTGAAAACCGGCGCGAACGTCGAGGCGGCCAAACGCATCGGCAAGGAGATCGCCGAGCGCGCCAAGAAGGCGGGCGTCGGCAAGGTCGTGTTCGATCGCGGCGGCTACATGTACCACGGGCGCGTCAAGGCGCTCGCCGAGGGCGCGCGCGAGGGCGGCCTCGAATTCTGATCATCAACCCCAAGCGAGCGGCGTCCCGACGACGAACGCCGCGCAAGTGACGGAACAAAAATATGGCGCGTGAAGGAGAAGGCGGCCGCGGCCGCGAGCATAGCCGGGAGGAGCGCGACAGCGAGTTCGTCGATCGCCTCGTCCACATCAATCGCGTGGCGAAGGTCGTGAAGGGCGGACGCCGCTTCGGTTTCGCGGCGCTGGTCGTCGTCGGCGATCAGAAGGGCCGCGTCGGTTTCGGCCACGGCAAGGCGCGCGAAGTGCCCGAGGCGATCCGCAAGGCGACGGAAGCCGCCAAGCGTGGCGTCGTGCGCGTGCCGCTGCGCGAAGGCCGCACTCTCCATCACGACGTCAACGGCCGTCACGGCGCCGGTCGCGTCGTGTTGCGCGCCGCCCCCGCCGGCACCGGCATCATCGCCGGCGGCCCGATGCGCGCGGTGTTCGAGTCGCTCGGCGTCCACGACGTCGTGGCCAAGAGCCAGGGGTCGTCGAACCCCTACAACATGATCCGGGCGACCTTCGACGCGCTGTCGCGCGAGGACAGCCCGCGCTCGGTCGCTCAGCGCCGCAACATCAAGGTGTCGACGTTGCAGTCGCGCCGGCAAGGCGTCGAAGCCGACGCCTCCGATTCGTGATCGCGAGGCTCGAAATGACCAAGCAGAAGACAGTCACTCTCGAACAGGTCGGCAGCGCGATCGGGCGTCCGCAGTCTCAGCGCGACACGCTCAAGGGCCTCGGCCTCAACAAGATCGGTCGACGCGCGAGCGTCGTGGATACGCCGGCCGTTCGCGGCATGATCGCCAAAGTCGCGCATCTCGTGCGCGTCGTCGACGGCCAGTGAGGACGCGAACATGAAACTCAACGGCATCAAGGATAACCCGGGGTCCTCGAAGGCGCGCATTCGCGTCGGTCGCGGCATCGGCTCGGGCAAAGGCAAGCAGGCGGGCCGCGGCGGCAAGGGCCAGACCGCGCGTTCGGGCGTGCGCATCAAAGGCTTCGAAGGCGGTCAGATGCCGCTTCATCGGCGTTTGCCCAAGCGCGGCTTCACCCCGCCGTCGGCGCTCGACGTCAACGAGGTCAACCTCGGCCGCATCCAGAGCGCGATCGACGCCGGCGTTCTCGACGCTGGCAAGCCGATCACCGTCGCCGCGCTGATCGAAGCGGGCGTGGTGGCGCGCGCGCGCGACGGCGTGAAGATCCTCGGCAAGGGCGAGATCAAGGCCAAGGCGTCTTTCGAGGTCTACGGCGCGTCGAAGAGCGCGGTCGCGGCGATCGAAAAGGCCGGCGGCAGCGTGAAGACGCTGAAGGTCGAGACCGCGCCCGCGGCCGGCTGAGCGAGAGCGACCCCTCGAGGGGTGGCATTTGGCCGCGGTCGGGCCATATGATTTGAACGGCGCCGGATAGGCGGCCGTTCAAATTGCGTCTATAGCCTTGCGCGGCGACCAGGCCGCCAAGGCGGGCGTAGAATCTGCGCGGGCACGCGCGAGGGATAAAGCGGAGCGCAAAAAAGATGGCATCGGCCGCCGAACAGCTTGCAGCCAACATCAACTGGTCCGCGTTCACCAAGGCGGAAGAACTCAAGAAGCGCATCTGGTTTACGCTCGGCGCGTTGATCGTTTTCCGCCTCGGCACTTACATCCCGCTGCCCGGCATCGACCCGAACGCCTTCGAGCAGTCGTTCACCGGCCATAGCCAGGGCGTGCTCGACATGTTCAACATGTTCTCGGGCGGCGCGGTTCAGCGCATGGCGGTGTTCGCGCTCAACATCATGCCGTACATCTCGGCCTCGATCATCATCCAGTTGCTCAGCTCGGTGATGCCCTCGCTGGAGGCGATCAAGAAGGAAGGCGAAGCGGGGCGCAAGATCCTCAATCAATACACGCGCTACCTCACCGTCGTGCTCGCGGTGTTCCAGGCCTACGGCATTTCCATCGGCCTCGAGGGCAGAGCGGGCGTCGTCGCCGATCCCGGCCTGCTGTTCCGCTTCTCGACCGTGCTGACCTTGACCGGCGGCACGATGTTCCTGGTGTGGTTGGGCGAGCAGATCACTTCGCGCGGCGTGGGCAACGGCTCGTCGCTCATCATCTTCGCCGGCATCGTCGCGCGCCTGCCGGTCGCGGTGGTGCAGCTCTTCGAACTCGGCCGCCAAGGGTCGATCTCGACCGGACTGGTGCTCGCCGTCATCGTGATGGTGTTCGTCGTCGTCGCCTTCATCGTGTTCATGGAGCGGGCGCAGCGCCGCGTTCCCATCACCTATCCGCGCCGCCAAGTCGGCAACAAGATGTACGAGGGGCAGAGTTCGTTCCTGCCGCTCAAACTCAACACCTCGGGCGTCATCCCGCCGATCTTCGCCTCTTCGCTGCTGCTGCTGCCGACCACGGTCGCCAATTTCGCACAAGGGTCGGCAAGCTCGGGAATCCTCTCGACCATCACGACGCTGCTGGGACGCGGCGGCCCGCTCTACATCATTCTCTACGTCGCGCTGATCGTGTTCTTCGCGTTCTTCTATACGGCGACAGTGTTCAATCCCGTCGACACCGCCGACAACCTCAAGAAGCACGGCGGCTTCGTGCCGGGCGTGCGGCCCGGCGAACGCACGGCGCAATATATCGATCAGATTCTCACCCGCATCACCGTGCTCGGCGCGGGTTATCTCGCGCTGATCTGCATCCTGCCGGAATTGCTGACTTCGTATTCCTCGGTCCAGCTTTATTTCGGCGGCACGTCGCTGTTGATCGTCGTCAACGTCACGATGGACACAGTCGCGCAGATCCATGGGCACTTACAAGCGCATCAATATGAAGGCCTGATCAGAAAGGCCAAATTGAGGGGGAGGAAGAGATGAGGTTGATCCTACTTGGGCCGCCCGGCGCCGGCAAAGGCACTCAGGCGGCCCGATTGGTGGAAAAGTACGGCATTCCGCAACTTTCGACAGGCGATATGCTCCGCGCGGCGGTCAGCGCGGGCACGCCGATCGGCCTCAAGGCCAAAGCGGTGATGGAGTCGGGCGCGCTGGTCTCGGACGAAATCGTCGAGGGCATCATCGAAGATCGCATCGGCCAGCCCGACGCGAAAAAAGGCTTCATCCTCGACGGCTTTCCGCGCACGCTGGCCCAGGCCGAGGCGCTCGACAGGATGCTGGCGCGCAAGGGGCTCAAGATCGACGCGGCGATCGAATTGAAGGTCGACGCCGAGAAGCTCGTCTCTCGGATCGTCAATCGCGCGGCGGAGGCTAAGGCCGCCGGACAGCCGGTGCGCAAAGACGATGATCCGGAAATCTTCAAGACGCGCCTGGCCGCCTATTTTCGCGACACGGCGGCGGTAACGCCCTTTTACGCCGGCAAGAGCACGCTGCATTACGTCGACGGCATGGCGAGCATTCCCACCGTCGCCGGCGCCATCGACGCCATCCTCGCGCCGCTGGGATGAGCTTGCAGCCCGCCGCGCCGAATCTCGCTCCGGACGAACTGGGAGCGCGCTTCGAGCGGCGGGGCGCGGCCGGCTTCATCATTCTCGATCGGCCCAAGGCGCTCAACGCTTTGACGCTGGCGATGGTGCGCGCGATCGCCGCGGCGCTCGATTCGTTCGAGCGCGACGCGCGCGTCACGCGCGTCGTCGTCGCGAGCGCGGGCGGGCGCGCCTTCTGCGCGGGCGGCGACATCCGGCTGATCTACCAGCAGGGCAGGCAAGGCGACCACGCCGCTCAACTCGCCTTCTGGCGCGAAGAATACCAACTGAACCAACGCATCAAGCGCTATGCCAAACCTTACGTTGCATTGATCGACGGTCTCGTCATGGGCGGCGGCGTCGGCCTTTGCGTTCATGGGCGGCGCCGCGTCGCGAGCGAGCGTTGCGTGTTCGCGATGCCGGAGGTCGGCATCGGATTCTTCCCCGACGTCGGCGCGACCTTCGTGCTGCCTCGGCTCCCTCATCGCATCGGCGCCTATCTCGCGGCGACGGGATTGCGCGCCGAGGCGGGCGATGTCGTCGCGCTCGCTCTGGCGCAGAGCTTCGTTCCCGGCTCTTCCGTCGAGGCTCTCGCGAGGGCTCTGGAAGAGGATGGATCTGTGGACGAGGTTCTCGCCCGCTTCGCCGCGCCGCCGCCGCCATCGAAGATCATGGCCGAAGCCGCGCGCATCGAATCCTGGTTTTCTCGCCTCGACCGCGAGGCGATCCTCGCAGCGCTCGCCTCTTCGGCCGACGAGGGTTCGGCGTTGGCGCAAGGCGCGCTCGCCGCGATGCGGGAGAAGTCGCCGACCAGCCAGGCGATCGCGCTTCGCCAGATGACGCTGGGCGCCGGCCTTTCGTTCGAAGACGCGATGCGCCTGGAGTTCCGCATCGTGTCGCGCGTCTGCCGCGGCCACGACTTTTACGAAGGCGTGCGCGCGACGATCATCGACAAGGACCAATCGCCGCATTGGCGGCCGGGGCCCGGCGAGGCGCTCGACGAAGGCGCGATCGCGGAGTATTTCGCGCCGCTCGGAGCGGAGGAACTGACATTCCCGGAGGCGGCGCGATGAAGACCATCATGCGCCAGAGCCTCGACGGCGTGACGCAGATCATCGATCGCGCGGCGACGGGGGGGCGCGCCGCGCCGCGGCGGCTGGCGCAGCTGAGTTGGACGGATGGGCTGGTCTGGTTCATGCGCACGCTCGCCTGGGTCTGGGTCGCCAAGGGGCTCTTCAATTGGGGCCTCGTGCTCGGCGCTTTTTCGCGCTACGGCGATTTCGCGACGTTCCCGCGCCCCTTGCAAGGTTCGATCGTGTTCTTCGCCGCGGTCGATCTGCTCGCCGCCGTCGGGCTCTGGCTCGCCGCCCCCTGGGGGGGCGTGCTCTGGTTGCTTTGCGCGTCCATAGAGACCATCTCTCCGGCGCTCGGCGTGCGCGGCGCGGTGACCGGCGCGCTCGGCGTCGCGCTCAACCTGCTGCTGGTGGCGCTCTATTTTCTGTTGAGCTGGCGGGCTGGCCAAGAGCGGACCTGAGCCGGGGCAAGGGCGCAGAGTTAACGTTCCGCCAAGGTCAACAAATGATTTGATTCAGCTCAAGTTTACCAGTTTGAGTAAACTCTGGATTCATCTTGACTCTTAAACTCGTCTTCATAGCCGTGGGTTACAGTCCACCTCATAAGCGGACCGAATAATAAGCTCGGCCGGGGACAGGCAAACAGGCGAGTGTGTCATGAAGAATCTTGCTAAGACAGAAGACAATGTTTCCCGAACAGAGAGAATAGCTGGCGTTCGTCCAGCGTATCTCGAAACGCTGACGATGGTGGAGCGGTTGCATCGCCGTCTCCTCGACGTCATCAAAGACGAGTTCGACCGCCGAGGGCGCTCCGACGTCAACGCGGTGCAGGCGCTGCTGCTCTTCAACATCGGCGACAAGGAATTGACCGCCGGCGAATTGCGGACCCGCGGCTATTATCTCGGCTCGAACGTCTCCTACAACGTCAAGAAGCTGGTCGAGATGGGTTATCTCCATCACGCCCGCTCGCGCATCGACCGTCGTTCGGTGCGCATCAGTCTGACGGAAAAGGGCGAAGAGGTTCACCGCATCATCGCCGGCCTTTACGAAAAGCATGCGATGACGGTCGAGCAGATCGGCGGCGTCATGGTCGACGACTTCGCACGCATGAACCTATCGCTGGCGCGCCTCGAGCGCTTCTGGACCGATCAGATCAAGTATCGGCTGTGACGCGGATTTCACTTCGCCGGTGATCCATTCTCGGCCAAAGGGCGCCCGATCGGGCGCCCTTTTCGCGTTCCCGCGCCGATTTCGCGCATCCGCGCGATCACGTCCTTGCGCGCACGGGCGCGCGGCCTTAAATTCGCCCGACTGAACAGCTTTCTTAACAAAAAGACAGAATAGTCGCGATGGAATCGGGCGTTGACGCTGGTTCCAGGGGCGGCGGGCGCGGGCGGCGACGGTCTGGGGCGTCATCTTGGTGGTTTTCACAGAATGGGGCTCGACCTTTCAATGACGGGAATTCGTTTGCCGCGCGTCGATCGACGCGCTTTTCTTTCCGGCGCCGCCGTTTGTGCGCTCATCGGGGCCGGCCTGGCGAACAGGAGCGCCCTCGCCCAGCAAGTGGCGGGGGACGACCAGGCCGAATGGCGCCAGAGCTACGAAACGCCCGAACAGATTTCCGTCGGCCGCGAAACGACTCCTGTGCTTTCGGCCGCCACGGTCGCGGCGACCGAGGCGGCGATCCAACAATATCAGAGCATGGTCGCGCGCGGCGGGTGGAACCAGGTGCCGGGCGGCGCCGAACTCAGGATCGGCGTCAAGTCGAAGGCGGTGCAGGCCTTGCGGGAACGCCTGATCGGTTCGGGCGATCTGGATTCGGTGGCCGGGATGGGGTCGACGTTCGACTCCTTCGTCGATGCGGCAGTCAGGCGCTTCCAGGTTCGTCACGGCCTCAATCCGAGCGGGATCGTCAACGATGAGACCCTGAGAGAGTTGAACGTCACCGCCGACGCGCGGCTCCAGCAGTTGGAGACCAATATCGTGCGCCTGCGCGCGTTCTCCGGCGACTTGGGTGAACGGTTCGTGATGGTCAACATTCCCGCCGCCAACGTCGAAACGGTCGAGAACGGGGTGGTCTATTCGCATCACGTGGCGGGCGTCGGCAAGATCGACCGCCAATCGCCGATCATGCAGACCAAAGCGACGGAGATCAATTTCAACCCGTTCTGGACGGTGCCGCCGTCGTTGATCAAGAAAGACTTGATCCCGAAGATGCAGGCCGATCCGAATTATCTCACCGAAGAGAAAATCCGCGTTTTCAATCACGAGGGGCAGGAGGTCTCGCCCTCGTCGATCAACTGGAACACCACCGACGCGACGAACTACCGCTACCGCCAAGACACGGGCGCGGACATCAACTCGCTCGGCTCGGTGCGCGTCAACATCCCCAACCCTTATGGCGTCTACATGCACGACACGCCCTCCAAGGGCATTTTCGGCGACGACTTCCGCTTCGTCTCGTCGGGTTGCGTGCGCGTACAGGACGTTCGCGACTACGTCGCTTGGCTGCTCAAGGACAATCCCGGCTGGGGGCGCGACCAGATCGACCAGGTCATCAACTCTGGCCAGCGCGTCGACGTCAAGCTGACGAAGCCGGTCAACGTCTATTGGGTTTATGTCACCGCTTGGGCGACCCCGGACGGCATCGTCCAGTTCCGCCCCGACGTCTACCAGCGCGACGGCGCCGGCCCCGGTCCGCTCGCCTCCGAGGTCCCTGCCCAGCCGATCGCCATGCCGCAGGATTAGCGGGAGGCGGCCGCCGAGGCGAACAAACCCTTGGCCTTGGCGTAGTAGAGCAGCGCGATCGTCTTGGCGTCGCGGATGGAGCCGGCCTCGATCATCGCCAGGGCCTCGTCGAACGGGATTTCGACGATTTCGATATCCTCGTCGGCGTCGACGCCGCCGCCGGAGCCAAGACGGTCCGCCGCGCGGTAGGGCGCGACGAAGCAGGCGATCTTTTCGGTCATGCCGCCGGGACTCATGTAGGCGTCGAAGGCGTGGCTCACGGCGGCGACGCGCACGCCCGTTTCCTCCCAGACTTCGCGCGCGGCGCAAGTCTCTGGATCGTCGTCGTCGAGCATGCCGGCGCAGGCCTCGATCGTTTCGAGCGCGCCGTCGGCGAGGTAAGCGCCGAGGCGGAACTGCTTGACCAGCAGCGCGACGCCGCGCGCGGGGTCGTAGAGCAGCACCGCCGCCGCGCCCTTGTGGTGATAGATTTCGTGGTCGACCGTGCGCCGCGCGCCGTCGCTCTCCTCGATTTCGGCTCGCGTCCGCGTCAGGCGAAAGCGCCCTTCGGCGATCAGGTCTTCGCCGAGAATTCTTGCCCGTTTCGCCATAGCGGCTGGCTCCTTTCCTTGTCGAACGCCGCCGGCGCCTCGCGTCCTCTCCCGGCGGCGCGCGGGTTCTCGAGGCTTTAATACCCGAATTGCTCGCGAAGGATCCGCTCGTCGAGCGAATGGCCGGGGTCGTGCAGAAGGACCAGCGAGGTCGCGTGATCGGTCTTGACGTCGACGCGGGCGATGTCGCGGATTTCGACATTGTCGGCCGCGGCGGCGACCGGACGCTTGTTCGTCTCCAGCGCCTCGATGCGCACAATCGCGCTGTCCGGCAACAGCGCGCCGCGCCAGCGGCGCGGCCGGAAGGCCGAGATCGGCGTCAGCGCCATCAGCGGCGCGCCCAGCGGGAGGATGGGGCCGTTGGCGGAAAGATTATACGCGGTCGAGCCGGCGGGCGTCGACACCAGCACGCCGTCGGCGATGAGTTCGCCGAGCCGCACGGCGCCGTCGACGCTGATGACGAGCTTGGCCGCCTGATAGGTCTGGCGCAGCAGCGAGACTTCGTTGATGGCGCGCGCCGTCGTTTCGGCTCCGTTGACGTCGGTCGCGCGCATGATGAGCGGATGGATGATCGAGGGCCGAGCCGCCGCGAGGCGCCGGCGCAGGCCGCGGTCGCGGTATTCGTTCATGAGAAAACCGACCGAGCCGCGATTCATGCCGTAAATCGGCTTGGGCACCTTGATGGTGCGATGCAGGGTCTGGAGCATCAGCCCGTCGCCGCCGAGCGCGACGATGACGTCCGCCTGCTCGGGCGGAACGTTGCCGTAGCGCTCGACGAGCTTGTCCAGCGCCTCGTTCGCTTCCGGCGCGCCGGAAGACAGGAAGCAGATCGCGTCGGCGTTTTTCTCAGCGGGCTTGCGCGCGGCCATGCTCGTCTCCTTGCGGGCGGCGCGAGCAATAATGGAAGCGGGGCTACACGTAAACACGACTTGCGTCAGCCGCGCGCCGCGATGCGATGGCGGCGCGCCTCGACGAGCAGCGTCAACAGTCCGCTGATGAGAATGATCGCCGCGCCGAGCAAGGTGCGGCCGCCGGGCAAGTCGCCGAAGATCAGCCAGCCCCAGAAAATCGCGTAGGCGAGCATGGTGTATTCCAGCGGCGCCAACAGCGAAACCTGGGCGCGCCGAACGCCCTCGAACCACAGATATTGCCCGAGACCGCCGACGCAGCCGAGGGTCGCCATCAGGGCGAAGCCGCGCGCGCCGGGCCAAACGAACAGCGCCGGCGCGAGCGCGCCGCAGGCGACCACGAAGGCAAGATTGCTTCCCACCATCATGGTCGCTGTGCTGATCCCCTTGGTCATGGAGCGCGCGAGCAGCGTCGTGATCGCCCAGCACAACGCCGCCAGAAGCGCGAGCAGGGCGGGATCGAGGTCCGCCACGCCGGTTGGATTGGCGGCGATCAGCACGCCGCCGAAGCCCACGATCGTCGTCAGCCAGCGGCCGGCGCCGACGGCCTCGCGCAGCAACGGCCCCGACATCGCGACGACGAACAACGGCGCGGCGAAGTAGAACGTGACCATTTCGGCGAGCTGCAGCGAGCGCGAAGCGCGGTAATAGGCGAGCCAGGCGATGAAGATCACCAGAGAACGCAACGCGATCGCCGCGCCGTGGCGCGGCTGGACCATCGCGGCGAAATCGGCGCGCCTCGCCAACAGGCTCGCGAGGGCGACGATCACCAGCGAGCGCGCGAACAGCACCTCAGGTACGGGCAGGCCGACGACGAGGTATTTGACGATCGCGTCCTGCAGGCTGAACAGCGCCCAGGCGCCCATCGCGAGCGCGGCGCCCGACATCGCGCGGGAGACGGAAGCCGGGGCGGCGGACATGGGAGCCTAAAGGGTAGGGGGCGGACACGCACGCATAGCGACGCCGCCCGCCGATTGCACCAACGTTCTTGCTGTTGGCGCGTAATTCAGGCGACGAGGGAGGCGCGGCCGAGTTTGTGCGACCCGTCTTCGGGCGTCGGCAAGGTTATGAGAAAGCGCGCGCCGCAGTAGAAGTCGTCGCTCTTGGCCTCGGCCAGACTGATCGAGCCGCCGTTGCGCGCGACGAGGTCGGCCGCGATGGCGAGGCCGAGACCGGCGCCGCCCTCGCGCGTCGACAAATGGAACGGCTCGAAAATGCGCGCCGTCTGCTCTGGAGGGAATCCGGGGCCGCTGTCGGAAATTTCGATCAAGGCGACGCTGTCGGTGCGAATCGCCGCCAAGCGGATCGCCGGCGGGCGGCCGTTCTGCGCGCCGCGGTTGAGCAGCACTTGCGCGGCGTTGCGGCAGAGATTCTCGATCACCCGCAGCACGTGATCGGGGTCGGCCAGCAGGTCGAATTTCGGCGGGATGTCGATGGCGTAGGCGATCGCGCCCGCATGCTCGGCTTCCGCGGTCTCGACGACCTGGCGCACCAGTTCGCGCAGGTCGAAGCGCCGGCGCGCCGGCGCCTGTTCGCGCCCGCCGCCATAGGTCAGCGTCGACTGACAGAAGGCGATCGCGCGGTCGAGCGTCGCCACCAGCCGCGGCGCAAGGCGTTGGGCGAGCGGATCGGGAATGGCCGCCAGGCGATCCGAAATGAGCTGCGCCGCGGACAGCATGTTGCGCAAATCGTGGTTGATGCGCGCGACCGCCATGCCGAGCTCGGCCAGACGCTTGCGTTGGCTCAGCTCATGGGCGAGCGAGCCTTGCATCGCCGCGAGCGCCGTCTCCGCGCGGCCGATTTCGTCGTTTCGGCCGCTCGGTTTGATGATGCGCGCGCCTTCCTGGGGGCGCTCGCCGAAGGCGATGATGCTCGAGGTGAGCCGCCGCACCGGCCGGAGCACCATCCACCACAGCGCCGCCCACAGTACGCAGGTCACGACCGCCGCGAGGGTCAGCGAAATCGTCAGGAAGGTGCGCGAAATCCGCCACAACGCTTCGATGAGCGGCGTTTGATCGATCGTCATGTCGACCAGCGCGCCGTCGCTCTGCGAACGGCCGACCACCCTGACGACGGAGCTGGGTTCGGCGAACAACGTGCGGAAGACCGCCTGATTGCCCTCCATCATCGAGGGATCGCCGAGTTCGTAGATGTCGCTGATCGCCGGCTCGACCCCCGAAGTCGCGACAAGCCGCCGATCGTCCGGCAGCGTGACGATGATGGTCTTGGCGCCGACGCTGTCGAGGACTTTGGTCGCGAGATCCTTGGGAAGCGTTTCGTTGGCCGCATCGCCGAACAGCAGCATCGCGGTGTGGGCGACCATCAGGCGGTCGCGCAGCCAATTGTCGCGATAGGCGGAAAGGCGCGAGGCGTAGATCAAGCCCATCGCCAGCAACACGAAGCCTATGGTCAGCAGCAGCAGGCGCCCCGCCAAGCCGAGGGTGCGGGGGCGGGCGCATACGGCCGACTCCGCCGCGCCTATCGGTTCGGCGAGCGCCTTCGTGGTCGTACTCGGCGCGGCCTCGAGAGCCGCGTCTTCATGCGAAAGAACGGACATGCTCGTCTTCCCGATAGGCTTGAATGATCTCGCCGAAACTCGATTCGGCGACAAAGCCGAGGCTGCGCGCGCGGCTGGCGTCGAACCGGCTCGGCCATCCCGCGACGATGCGTTCGATGGTCTCGTCGCGTTGGCGCCGGATCAGCTTTGTCGCCGCCTCGCCTGCGGCGCCGCGCAACGCGTCGATCTGCTCGCCGACGGTCGCCGAAACCCCAGGCATCGTCAGGGAGCGCCGCGCGCCGAGCTTGGCGAGGTTGAGGTTCGCCGCATGGACGAGGAATCCGACAGCCGAACGCGGCGAGGCGTGCCATTGGCGCACGGTGTCGGCGACCGGCAGGATCGCCTCGCGTCCGGCCAGCGGCTCGCGAATGATTGCGGAGAAGAAGCCGGAGGCGGCGCGATTGGGCGGGCCGGGGCGCACGCATATCGTCGGCAGCCGCAAGCCGACCCCGTCGAAAAAGCCGCGACGCGAATAATCGGCGAGCAGCAATTCGCAGATCGCTTTCTGCGTTCCGTAGCTCGTCAGCGGCGTCGAGAAGAAATCGTCGTCGATAGTTTCGGGGAACGGCGCGCCGAACACTGCGATCGACGAGGTGAAGACGAGTTTGGGCCGGTAGGCGCCGCCGGACAGTCGCTGTTCGCGCCGGATCGCCTCGAACAGCATGCGCGCGCCATCGAGGTTGACCGCATAGCCCTTGTCGAAATCGCTCTCGGCTTCGCCGGAAACGACCGAGGCGAGCAGGAAGATGAAATGGGGGCGGTCGGCGATCAGCTTCGGCGCGACGTAGGGCGCGGCGATGTCGTAGGCCTCGCAAGTCGTCGGAAAGTCCGCGAAAGAGGGCGGGCTCGGCGCGACGATATCGACGAAGCGGCCCGCCTCGATCGGTTTGCCCGCCAGCGCGCCGTCGCGCCCCAGGCGTTCGCAAAGCTTGCGCCCGATCATTCCCGCGGCGCCGATGACGAGAAATCTTCAAAGCCTTACCCTCTGGCGCGGTTGGTTGCCGCGTGTCGCGTTTCCTCGCACGAATTCACGGAGCAATTGAGACGAAATTGCGGCTGCCGTCTTTTCGACGCAAAGTCACGACAAGGAGGCCGAGTCGTCTGGGCGAGGGAGGCGTGAAGTCTAACCAATAGGAGAGGTCAATGAACCCTATAATTCTCGCGGCGTTCGGCGCCGCACTCATGATTTCCAGCGCCTCGGCCGACGAATTCGGCAAGGCTACCTATTATCACAATCCTCATCACAGCGGCCTCATCGCCGCGCATCGTACGCTTCCCTTCGGCACGCACGTGCGAGTCACCAATCTCGACAACGGCCGCAGCGCGGTCGTCACCATCGTCGACCGTGGGCCGTTCATCCGCGGTCGCATCATCGACGTTTCGACCGTCGCCGCCGACGTGCTCGGCATGCGCCAGGCGGGCGTCGCGCACGTCCGGTTGGAGCCTCTATAAGAAGCCCGCCGCTGCGGCTCAATTTCCGCCTTCCAGCAACCTTCGCGCGATCACCTGCGCCTGAATTTCCGCCGCGCCCTCGAAAATGTTGAGGATGCGGGCGTCGCACAGCACGCGCGAGATCGGATATTCGAGCGCGAAGCCGTTGCCGCCGTGGATCTGCAACGCGTTGTCGGCCGCCGCCCAGGCGACGCGGGCGCCCAGCAGCTTGGCCATCCCGGCCTCCAGATCGCAGCGGCGCCCTTCGTCCTTGGCGCGGCCGGCAAAATAGGTGATCTGCCGCGCGATGTGGATTTCCACCGCCATCATCGCGATCTTGTCGGCGACGCGCGGGAAGTGGATCAGCGTCTTGCCGAACTGCACGCGCTCCTTGGCGTAGCGCAGGCCGAGCTCGAATGCGCACTGCGCGACGCCGACCGCGCGCGCCGCGGTCTGGATGCGCGCGGATTCGAAGGTTTCCATCAGCTGCTTGAAGCCCTGGCCTTCGACGCCGCCGAGCAGGCTGTCGGCGGGAATGGCGAAGCCGTCGAAGGCGATCTCGTATTCCTTCATGCCGCGATAGCCGAGCACTTCGATTTCGCCGCCCGACATGCCCTTGGCGGGAAAGGGGTCGGCGTCCGTGCCGCGCGGTTTCTCGGCCAGGAACATCGACAGCCCCTTGTAGCCGGGTTCGCTGGGATTGGTGCGCGCCAGCAGCGTCATCAGGTCGGCGCGCACCGGATGGGTGATCCAGGTCTTGGCGCCGTTGATCACGTAAGTGTCGCCTTCGCGCGTCGCGCGCGTGCGCAAGCTCGCGAGGTCCGAGCCGGTGTTGGGCTCGGTGAAGACCGCGGTCGGCAGGATTTCGCCGCTGGCGATCTTGGGCAGGAAATGGCGCTTCTGCTCCCGCGTGCCGCCGACCAGGATCAGTTCGGCGGCGATTTCCGAGCGCGTGCCGAGCGAACCGACGCCGATATAGCCGCGCGAAAGCTCCTCGGAAACGACGCACATCGCCACCTTGCCGAGGCCCATGCCGCCGAATTCTTCGGGGATCGTCAGGCCGAACACGCCCATTTCCGAGAGGCCGGCGATGATTTCGAGCGGAATATAGGCGTTGGCGCGGTGCCAGTCCTGCGCGTGGGGGACGACTTCCGCGTCGGCGAAGCGACGCATTTCCGTGCGAATGGCCTCGAACGTCTCGTCGAGCCCGGGATCGCCGATCGCGCCCGCATGCGCCTCGGCGATCAGCACGGCGAGGCGCGCGCGCGCATCGGGCGTATTGCCGCCGGTGATGAGCGCTTCGACGGCCTCGTTGCGGAATTGCGCGATCTCGTCCGCCTTGAGGCCGAAATCGCCGAGGCGGACGATTTCGCCCTGGTTCATCGGGATGCCGCCAAAGATCTGCGCGAGGTACTCGCCAAGGCCGACCTGCGTCAGCAGCGTCTCGGTCTCGCCGAAGCGTCCCTCGGCCTTCATCCGGCGCGCGTAGCCGGTCATTTCCTTGATCGCTTCGACATAGGTCGCGAACCAGGCGAGGCCGTGCGCTGCGTGCTGTTCGCGCTCGATTTTTCCCGCGCTCAGACGTCCGCCGTCGCTGACCCTTTCGCGTAGGGCCGAGGCGGCGCGGGCGAGCAACGCCTCGACTGCGGTCAAGGCTTGCGGGGCGAGATCGTCGAGCGGCACGTCTTTTCTCCTCCTGAGGTGTTGTTGCGCCGCACCATGCTTCGGCCGGGCCGGCGTGGCAATGCGTCTTTGGGGGAGCGGGGCCAAGGGCGTCTGCGCGGCGCGCTGTGCGGGCTGGCGACCGGCGGAGCCGCGCCCGCCGGTGCGCGGTCGGCTTGGCCGCCGGCTTACTGCGGCATCATCGTGCCGAGCGCCGCCTGTGTGCGGTTGGACACGCGCAATTTCTTCATGATGTTGCGCAGATGCACTTTTACCGTACTTTGGGAGATGCCGAGCTCGTATGCGATGATCTTGTTCTGGCGGCCCTCTCGTAGACACTTCAAGACGTCGTATTCGCGAGACGTCAGTCCATGCTCGCGGTCCGTGTGTTCGTCGGAGGGGTACGACATGCTCGCAACTGGCGCGAGTTCAATCGGTTCCGTCGGCGGGGGCAGCGCCGTTGGCTCGTCCTCGCGGGGTAGCGGATAGGGGGGGAGACAGGAGCCGCCGACCAGCATCAGGCGGATCGCGGCGATGGCGACGGCGAGCGTGAAGCTCGGCTGTATGATTCCCACCACGCCCATGGCGCCGAGCGCGCGCGCGAGCGCCGCGTCTTCGTGACGAAGGATGGCGCCGATGGGGGCCTGGCGGCAGGCGTCGCGCAACATTGCGAACTTTGCCCGCAAAGACTCGGGGTCGACGTCTTGGATCGGATCGATGCCGATCAGCAGCAGCTGGGCAGGGCCCGGCTCGACATATTCGACGCGGGCGCAGCCTTCCACGCGCGTACCGCGCATGGCTGCGCCTAGCACATACACGAGGGTCTCGCGCAACAGCTTTCGCGGTTCGATCAGAACAAGCCGGCCTTGATCGGACTCCGTGTTTGCGCCTAGCGTAGGCCAAGCCTCGAATGCGGCTGTAGCAAATGATGGCGTCATGTGCGGCCTCCCGCCGGGGCCGTTTCCGGCCCGGCGCGCTTGAAGCCAATCCAGTCCCTGTCGTCGGATCGCGCGAAGGCGGGCGCCGTCCGCGCTGCGAACCAGGGGGACAGCAGTTCGCGGTCTGAAGCCTCGGCAGCGAAGCCGAGCGTGAAATCGCCTTCCACTGAAGCGAACCCCGCCTCACGAGCGTTGGAGCTGGAGTGAACGATCTCTTGAACCAACATGCCGCCCCTTCCACTGTCGCCCGCCGGCCCCCCACCCGCGCTGAAAATCAACGCGCTCGGCCCCAACCGGTTCAACTCCCCATGCGTCGACTGAAATGGCCGCGATTTTCGTCCTGTCCGGCCTCATGCCTGTCGTTCGACGCGGATTTTCCTCTGTTTGCTTGCGGCCGCGAGCATGCGCCAGAAAATTGCGAACGCCGTGCGACAGGCTTCCGCGGCCTCGAGATGGAATTGCGCGTAGGCGCCCCGTGTCTCGATGGGTTCTTGGTCGAGGCGAGGCTCCGTGGCGGTGTGAGCTCGGCGTCGAACCAGCACACGGCATAGTTAAGCGCTTTGGAGCGCAGGGTCGTCCCCTCCGCCGCAAATCCGCCGCTCTGTATTGTCAGACTATTGCCGATCGCCGCTGATCGGGCGCCTGGCTCGGAACGCTTTGGCGAAGCCTCTTTGCTCGGGCCGCCTTGTGTCCTTGCCATGTCTACGCCCCCACGCACAACCGACAGAATCTTCGCCACTTAGTTTTGTGCGCACCACAACGGCCGCCGCTATTGGCACGATTCCGTCCGCCCCAGGCCATTAACTCTACGTTACCAATTTATTAGCACTTATATTTGGACTGGACACGTTAAGAATTGTAACGATTTGCTCGGAATAGCGTGTGGTATTGGCGCACGCACTCGCGCAAATTGGAAAGCGCCCGCAGGAGACGTCTGCGCACAGCCGGTTTTCCGCGCCCTTGCGGCGCGCTCGACGAGTTCTCTCGTCTCGACAAGCCCTACACTCCGGAGGACTGCGTCGCGCATTGCCAAGGCGCTGGACCGGCGACCGACCTATACTCGCCAGACATCGGTGGCGAAGACATAGCCGACGCCCCTGACGCTCCTGATCATATTCTGCTCCTCGCCGGGCGCCTCGATCTTGCGACGCAATCGCGCGATATGCACGTCGACCGCGCGATCGAGGGGCATGCAGCCGCGGCCCCGAAGCAGCTGCCATATGTCGTCGCGCGACAACACCCGCCCTGGGTGCTTGAGGAACAATTCGAGTATGCCGATCTCGGTCTCGGTCAGGTCGACGAAGCCTCCCTCCGACCTGCGCAATTCCTTCTTGATCGGATCGAAGACGCTGCGATCGAACGCATAGCGCTGCGCGCCGTTCGTCCTGTCCGCGCCGTTGCGACCGGCGTGGCGAGCGAGCACGTTGCGCACGCGAATTAACACCTCGCGGATACGGAAGGGTTTGATGATGTAGTCGTCGGCGCCTCGCTGGAGCCCGGCGACGCGATCAATCGGATCGTCCCGTCCGATGATCATGATGACCGGAGTGTCGCGCGCCGCCCGTACCTCGCGCGCGAGACTCAAGCCGTCCCGCCCACCGAGTTTGAGGCCGAGCGCAATGAGTTTGATGGGACAGGTCTCGAGCGCGCGGAATACGCTGTCTCTGTCTTCAGCCTCGATCACGATGAAGCCTTCGGCTTCGAGGCGTTGTCGCAATATGGCGCGCACTTCGCGATCGTCGTCGGCGACCAGAATGCTAATTGGTTCGCTCATATCCCCCCGCATGGCGTGCCCGTTTGCGAATGCTCCTTTCCGCGCCGCAAGTTCGAGCTGATTGCCTTCTTTTTATCATGAGACCATGCGCGCGCGCTCAACTATTTGATTTCGCGCAAGTTGGATTTGGTCGAGTTCGCGGGTCGCGAAATGGGCCGAACGGGGCGCCGGTCCCAAACTGCACGCGGCTCTCACCCTATTCCCGGCTAGCTGGTCGTCCTATCTTGGCCCTGCGCGTCCGTGGTCGGGCCGATCGGCGCGTTGGCGGAGGGCGTCGGGGAATGCGAAAGCTTTGGGCGGTCGTGTATGATGCGACCAACCACTTCATCGCCGAGGATGGCTGGGCGATCGCGAGCCATATCGCGCTTTCGACGCTGACGTCGCTCTTTCCCTTCTTGATCTTCGTCACGGCGCTGGCGGGCTTCCTCGGCACGCAAAGCCTGGCGGACGAGGCGACGCATCTCATCTTCGCCGCTTGGCCCGCCGTGGTCGCCGGGCCGATCGCCGGCGAAGTCCACAACGTGCTGACGGCGCCGCGCGGCGGCTTGTTGACGTTCGGCGCGGTTCTGGCGCTCTATTTCTCGTCGAGCGCGATCGAAGCTTTGCGCACCGGCCTCAACCGCGCTTACGCCTGTCAGGAGCCTCGGCCATGGTGGCGGCTGCGGTTGCAATCCCTCGTTTTCGCGCTCCTCGCGTCGGCGGCGCTGCTTGCGCTCGCCTTCCTGGTCGTGCTCGGGCCGTTGATCTGGGCGGCCGTGCTGCGCTTTGTTCCGGGCCTGGCGCCGCTGCAAGAGGTCGTCACCTTCGCGCGGCTCGGCGTCGCGACTTTGCTGCTGACGATCACGCTCGTCATCGCGCATCGCTGGCTGCCGGCCAAGCGGCTGCGCTTCGTCGACATCGCGCCGGGCGTCGTCGCGACCTTCGTCGGCAGCATCGCGTTGGGCGAAATCATCGGCGCCTACTTGAGCGAATTCGCGCGCAACTACGTCTCGACCTACGCGGGACTGGCGTCGGTGATGATCGCGCTTGTGTTCCTTTACGCGATGGCGGCGCTGTTCGTGTTCGGCGGCGCGCTGAACGCGGCGATCATGCAGGCGCGCCATAGCCGCGGGTGAGGGCGCCCACGCAGCCGGCGCTCAGCGTTCCGCGAAGACGCAGACCAGCCCCGGGACTTCGCGGCCGGCTTCGCGGCGCGCCCAGGCGTCGACCAGGACGAGCGGTTGAAGACCGGCCGCTGCAGCGGTCGCCAGCACGTAGCCGCGCGAATGCGCGAAGCGCATGGTCGCGCTGAGGCGGAAGCCTTCGCCCGCATCGGTCTCGGCGGTGAAGGCGAAGAGGCCGCCGGGCGCGAGCGAGCGCGCGGCCCAGGAGACGACCTCGGCGAGATCGCCGATATAGGCCAGAACGTCGGCGGCGACGACGAGGTCGAATTCGCCTCGATCGCGGCGCGCAAGGACATCGACGACGTCGCCGACTTCGAGCGCGTCGTAACGGCCCGATTCCCGCGCTTTGGCGATCATCGCCGGCGAGAGATCGACGCCGATGAGTTCGGCCACGCGCGCGTGCAACGCGGCGCCCATCAGGCCGGCGCCGCAGCCCAGGTCGAGGCAACGCGGGAAACGGCGCGCGCGATCGACGTCGTCGAGCGCTTCGACGATGAGTTCGGGGCCGCGATAGGCGAGCGCCTCGGTCAGATGGGCGTTGAAGCGCGGCGCATAATCGTCGAACAAGCGCGCGACATAGGCCTTGGGCAGCGCCGTCGGCGCTTCGGCCGCTCCGAGCAGCGCCAGCCGCGCTGCCGCGCCCTGCGCGTCGCTCGGGTCGGCGGCGAGCGTGGCGCGGAACGCCTCGGCCGCGCTGTCGCGGTCGCCGAGCTTTTCCTTCGCTTCGCCGAGCGCGAACAGCGCCGGCGCCCAGCCCGGCGCGCGTTCCAGCGCCTGCTCGAGCACTTCGGCCGCCGCGCCCCAGTCGCCCTCCTCGGCGGCCGACCGCGCGTAGGCATATCGGCGGTAGGCGATGAGATCGCCGCAGGCGAGCGCGTCGTTCGTCAACGCTTCTTGCGCCGCAGGGTGTCGAAATAGACCACGATGATGATCAGCGCGCCGGTGATGATGCGCTGCCAGAACGGGTTGAGGTTGAGCAGATTGGCGCCGTTGTTGATCGTCGTCAGGATGAACGAGCCGATCAGCGGCCCGTGCACCGAGCCCAGCGCGCCGAACAGACTGGTGCCGCCGATCACCGACGAGGCGATCGCTTGCAATTCCCAGCCCTCGGCTTGGGTCGGATTGCCGATGCCGATGCGCATGGCGAGCAGAACGCCGACGAAGGCTGCGCACGTGCCCGAGATGATATAGGCGAGATAGGTGATCGCCTTGACGTTGACGCCGGAAAGCCGCGCCGCCTCCGAATTGGAGCCGATGGCGAAGAGATAACGCCCCCAGCGGCTCTGATTGAGCAAAATGTAGGCGGGGACGGCGACGAGAATCACCATCCAGAACAGCATCGGAATCTCGAACCACGAACCGTCGGTCCAGGGAAAACCGAGGAAGCTCGCGCGCGAGAAGCCGGTGAAGGCGTCGTTGTCGATCGAGATCGTCGCGCCGTTAGTGATCAGCAGGCCGATGCCGCGCAGCGAATACATCGTCGCCAGCGTCATGATGAACGGCGGCAGGCCCATCTGCACGACGCCGAAAGCGTGGAAAAGGCCAATGAAGACGCCGATGAGCAGCGTTGCGATCACGGCGCCCGGGATCGTCGCGAAAAATCCGAAGCCATGAGCGCCGAGCCAACCGACGTTTGTCAGCAGCAGTGCGATGAACATGCTGGTGAAGCCCGCGACCGCGCCGACGGAAAGGTCGATTCCGCCGGTGATGATGACGAAAGTCTCGCCGATCGCCAGAATGGCGATCATCGCGCCCTGGCGCAGCAGGTTGGCGATATTGATCGAGCTCCAAAAGGTCGTGGTCTCGATGGACAGCGCGACCCACATCGCCATCAGAAGGACGAGCAACGTCAGCCCCAGCAGAATATTGAGCCCCCCACCGCCCCGGCGCGCTTTCGATATCTGTTGATCGCTCATCCCCTCAACGCCCTCATTCTGGAATCAAACGCCGATCGCTTCCGTCAAAATCGTTTCGTGCGACGCGTCCTTGTAGCCATGGGTGGCGGCGATCGCGCCACGTCGAAACACGTGCAGCGTGTCGGCCAGCTCGTAGACTTCGGGAAGGTAGGACGAAATCATGATCACGCCCGCGCCTTGCCGCAGCAGCGAGCCGAGCAGGCGATAGATCTCCGCCTTGGTGCCGACGTCGACGCCGACGGTCGGCTCGTCGAAGATGAAGAGCTTGGCCCCGTGGTTGAGCCACTTGCCGATGACGACCTTTTGTTGATTGCCTCCGGAAAGGCTCGACACGAGCGCCGCACGCGAAGCGGTCTTGATCTGCACATCGCGAATCTGCTTGTCGGCGCAGCTTGCTTCCTTGGCCAAATTGATCAGCGGCCCGACGGCGAGCCGCCGGTAGATCGGCAGATTGATGTTGAGGCCGAGGCCGAGATTGAGGCACAGCCCTTGATCTCTGCGGCTTTCCGGGGCCAGCGCGATGCCGAGGTCCATCGCCGCGCGTTCGTTGCGAATCGCCACTTCCGCGCCCTTCCACAGGATCTTGCCGCCGGTGGCGGGAAAGCGCCCGAACAGGCTCTGGACGAATTCGCTGCGCCCCGCGCCGATCAGTCCGTAGAGACCGACGATCTCGCCCTCGCGCACGCGGATCGTAACGTCGTGGAAGCCCTTGCCGGAAAGCTTCTCCGTTTCAAGAATTGTTGCGCCGAGCGGGACCTGGTCCTTGTGGTAGATCTGCTCGATCGTGCGGTTGATCATCAGGGCGATGAGATCGGCCTCATTGGTTTCGCTGACGCGCCGCGTGCCCACCAGCGCGCCGTCGCGCAGGATCGAGACGCGGTCGCAGAGTTCGAACACTTCCTCGAGACGATGGCTGATATAGACGATGGTCACGCCATTCGCCTTGAGGCGGCGGATCAGCTTGAACAGGGCGGCGGTTTCCTGGCGCGTGAGATAGGCGGTCGGCTCGTCGAAGATCAGGAATTTGGCGCCGCGCCGTTCGGCGCGCGCGGTCGCCACCAATTGCTGCTGGCCGATGGTGAGCGACGAGAGGATCGCACCGGCAGGCAGGTCGAAGCCGAGTTCGTCGAGCAGCTTCTGGGCCTCGCGCAGCATCGCCTTGTGATTGAGCAGCCCGCCCCGTGTCATTTCGTCGCCGAGGAAGATGTTGCTCGCCACGGTCAGATGCCCGCAGAGCACGACCTCTTGGTGGACCGCGTTGATGCCCAGGCTGATCGCCTCATGCGGATTGACTAGCGGCACCGGCCTGCCTTGCCAGTAAACTTCGCCGGAAGTTCGAGGGTATACTCCGGTCAGCAGCTTGATCAGTGTCGACTTGCCGGCGCCGTTTTCGCCGACGATCGCGTGGATTTCGCCCTGCTCGAACGTCAGATCCACCGCCTTGAGCGCATGGGTGCCGCCGAAGCGCTTGTCGAGTTTGTGCAGAGCGAGGAGGGGCGCGTCGGTCGCGGCGGGACTCGGCGAAGTTTGGGCAGGCACGGACATCTGGCGAATCCACCCGACTGACAGGACACCTTAATTTATCATCCGCTAGAGCTCCCGGCCGCGCAAGCGCGCTCCCGCGGGCGAAGCGGTTCGATGCGAGACAAAACGCGCCCTCGCGCGCTTTGCGGCGAAAGCGTGGGGATGAGGGGCCGGGGCGCCTCATCCCTTATGCGCCGCCTCCCGTCGTCGGCCGCGTGCGACCGGTGACGGCGGAACGCGCGTCGTCTCGATCACTTGACCTTCGGGTTCAGCAGGGCCTGCTGCTTTTCGCCGTTCATGTTGGCCTTGGTGATCAGGTTGGCGCCGGTGTCGACGAAGGTCTCGACCTTCTCACCCTTCGAGACGGCGAGCGCGGTCTTGATGCCGTCGTAGCCCATCCGGTACGGGTCCTGCACCACCAGGGCGTAGATCGTCCCGTCCTTGAGGTAGCCGACGAGTTTGTCGTCGTTGTCGAAGCCGACGAGCTTGATGGTGTCGGCCTTCTTGTTTTCGGCGATCGCCTGGCCCGCGCCCTGGGCCATGATCAGGTTCGAGGCGAAAACGCCGCGCAGGTTGGGATTGGCGGTAATGAGATCGGTCATGATGTTGAGGGCGGTCGTCGCCATGCCGTCGGCGACTTTGTCGGCGACGAGCTTGAGGCCGGGATATTTGGCCGCGAGTTCTTCCTTGAAGCCCTTGGCGCGCGCCTCGAGCGAGCCGACGCCAGGAATCGAAGTGATGAGCGCGACGTCGCCTTCCGCCTTGCCGTATTTCTCGATGATCGCCTGGGCCAGGCCGTCGGCCGCGATGCGTCCGCCCTGGACGTTATCGGTCGTCAAGAACGATGAGAAGGCCTTCGAATTGGCCGCCGAGTTGATGCCGACGATCGGCACCTTCTTGGCCGCCTCGTCGATCGGCTTGCCGAGCGCCTTGAATTCGGTCGGCGAAATGACGATCGCAGCGGGCTTCTCGGCGACCGCGTTTTCGAGGATCGAAATCTGGCCGTTGATGTCGGATTCCGACTGCGCGCCGAGTTCGGGAACTTTGACTCCGAGATCCTTGCCCGCCTGGCGGGCGCCGGCGAGCACGATCTGCCAATAGAAGGAGGTAGTGTCCTTGACGATGATCGGGATGGTGGGTTCGGCGGCGGCGAAGCTCGGCGCGGCAAGGGCGGCGACCGAAACGATGGCGCTCGCGAAAAGCAGTTTTTTCAACATTCTCGTCCTCCCAAGGTCGGCGCTGGAGGCGCTCGACGACACTCTGGGCCCTCGGGCCCGATTCAAGGTAACATGTTAGTGACGGGGTAGGCAACCGAGCGCGTGGGCTTCGTTGTCGCATCGGGACGCGAACACGGCGCGAGGCGCGACGAAATTCGAGGTTGATTTTTTCGCCTTCCTCTGCTTGTTTGCGCTCATGCGAACGCGGTCCAAGACCCTGCTGTCGACCTTGCGACTTACCCGCCCGGCGCTTTGACCGCGCCGGGAGGCTAGGCTCGATTTCGCTTTTTCCAGGGTTTCGCATCGTTGCGCGCGTTGGCCCCCCATGAAGAGGGCGAGGCGACCGCAGCGCCGACTTAAAAGGTCCGCCATGACACACATGCCCATCAACAAATATCGCGCTTTCGCGCCGATCGATTTGCCCGGCCGCCAGTGGCCGTCGCGCATCATCACCAAGGCGCCGATCTGGTGTTCCGTCGATCTGCGCGACGGCAACCAGGCGCTCATCGAGCCGATGGGCGTCGACCGCAAGAACCGCATGTTCGCTCTCTTGCTCGGCATGGGCTTCAAGGAGATCGAAGTCGCGTTCCCCGCAGCCTCGCAGACCGATTTCGATTTCGTGCGCTCGATCATCGAGGGCGGCAAGATCCCGGACGACGTGGCGATTCAGGTGCTGACGCAATGCCGGCCCGAACTGATCGAACGCACCTTCGAGGCGGTCAAGGGCGCCAAGAAGGTCATTTTGCACTTCTACAATTCGACCTCGACCCTGCAACGCGAAGTCGTCTTCCGGACCGATCGGACCGGAGTGCGCGACCTCGCGGTCGCCGCCGCCAAGCAGGTCAAGCAATTGGCCGACGCGACGCCGCAGACCGATTTCGCCTTCGAATATTCGCCGGAAAGCTTCACCGGCACCGAGCTCGATTTCGCGCTGGAGGTTTGCGAGGCGGTGAAGGCGGAGTTGCGGCCGACGCCGCAGAAGCGGTTGATTCTCAACCTGCCCGCCACCGTCGAAATGGCGACGCCGAACACCTACGCCGACCAGTTCGAATGGTTCGGCCGGCATATTTCCGACCGCGACAGCGTCTTACTTTCCGTTCATCCGCACAACGACCGCGGCACCGCGGTGGCCGCGGCGGAATTGGCGGTCATGGCGGGCGCCGACAGGGTGGAGGGCACTTTGTTCGGCAACGGCGAGCGCACCGGCAACGTCGACATCGTGACGATGGCGCTCAATCTGTTCACGCAGGGCGTCGATCCCGAACTCGATCTGCACGACGTCAACGCGATCAAGGACGTCGCGGAATTCTGCACGCAATTGCCGGTGCATCAGCGCCATCCCTACGTCGGCGAACTCGTCTACACTGCGTTTTCGGGATCGCATCAGGATGCGATCAAGAAAGGCTTCGAGGCGCAGGAGAAGCGCAACGCGCCGCTGTTCCAAGTGCCCTATCTCCCGATCGATCCCAAGGACGTCGGGCGCGATTACGAGGCGGTGATCCGCATCAACAGCCAGTCCGGCAAGGGCGGCATCGCCTATATCCTGCGCGCCGATCACGGGCTCGATCTGCCGCGCTCGCTGCAGGTCGAATTCTCCAAGATCGCGCAGGAGGTCATGGACCGCGAGGGCAAGGAAATGACCTCGCCGGAACTGTGGGGGCTGTTCCAGCGCACCTATCAGCTGACCGACGCGCCGCTGGTTCTCGTCAAGCAACAGACGGTCCCGACCAGCCCGGACAACCGTGAGTTGTCGGCGACTCTGCGGCGCGCCGACGGCTCGACCCTGACCATCGAGGGCAATGGCAACGGACCGATCGACGCCTTCGTCGATGCGCTCCAGCGCGCGTTCCACGTCGAGTTTTCGTTCCTCGATTATCATGAGCACGCGGTTGGACGCGGCGCCGACGCGACTGCCGCCTCCTACGTCGAAATCCAGGACGCGAACGGCCAGAACTTGCATGGCGTCGGCATGGACCCCAACATCGTCGTGGCGTCGCTGAAGGCGACGCTGAGCGCGGTGCAGCGCCTCATGGCCCGCGAGGAAAAACTCTGAAGCGGCCGGAGGCGCGCTATTGTCCGTTGTAATTGCGTTGTGTCGACGCCGAACCCGCGGACATCTGCACGCTCACGGAACCGCTGATCCTCACGCAAGTATCGGCGCCGGGCAAGACGATGCCTCGGACGCCCCCGATGTAGCAGGTTTTCGCGTTCGCGGTCGGCTGCGGCGGGTTGCGCGAGGGCAATTCCGCGCCGCTCGCCGTCGAGACGACGACGGCAGAAGCGAGCAGGAGCGCAGTGGCGAGCTTCATGCGGGACCTCCGAGCGCCGTCTTTCGGCGGCGCGACGAAACTAAGCCATCGACGACGCACCCGGCAAGCGGGTTGACGCTTGGGCGCCCGCCTGCAACTCATGACGCAGTGGCGGCGCGATGAGTCGCCATGGAAAGCCTGATGCGCGAGACGGCACGAAAGCGATGACGATGGACCCGATGGCGACGCGCGCGCGAATTTCGGCGCTGGCGTTCGCGCTGATCGGCGCGCTGTTCGTCGCGTTTGCGATGTTCGTTTCGCTGAGCGCGCGAAATTGGATTGTCGCCGGCCTGGCGGGCGCGGCCGGCCTCGCGCTCTGGCGGCGGGCGCTGCTCGGCGTTTGGCCGGCTCGGCCGATTCTGCTCGACGCGGCGGCTTTCGCGATCTTCGCGTTTCAGCGCAACGATTATCTCGGCTTCTGGCAATTGGCGGGACCGTGGGCCGACGTGCTGCGTTTCAACGAAGCGGACGCGGCGATCGGCTACGCGGTTTACCTCGCCGGGACGCTCGCGGCGCTGACCGGCAGTTATCGCGCGCTGCGCCCGATCGAGGCGATCGGCCTCGTCGCGATTCCGTTTCTGTTCAAACTCGCCGTCGTCTTGGGCGCCGATTGGCACATGGCGGAATTGGGCGCGCTGGCGACGGCGGGCGTCGCGGCGCCGTTTCAATTCCAGGTCTTTGTCGGCCGCGTTGTGGTTCTTTTCTGCATAAGCGAAATCGGGCTGGAAATCCTTTCGCTGGTCGGGGTTGGTCGCCTCGCGCGAACGCCGAAACTGCATGGGCTGGTGCTGGCGATCGCGGCGCTCGGCGCGCTGACGCCGCTTCTGGCCAATTTTGCCCAGAACGTCGCCGCGCCGCTGCCGGCGATCGGGTTCGGCGCGCTGTTCGCCGCGCTCGCGCAGGCCGGTCTGTGGGGGCTGGTCTATTTCGCCACCGGCCTTGCGCTCGATGCGCTCACGGCGAGGCCGCCGAGCCTCGTTTCAGTCTTCGACCATTGGCGCTCCGGCCTGGTGAAGGGCGCGATCTACGGCGGCATGTTCATGCTCGTCGTGCTCGCCGTGGCCGCGCCGCTGCGCGTTCCGGACTTCGTGGGCTTCCTCAAGAGCTACGCCCATCTCGCGGCGCCGCTCGCGGGCGCGCTCGCCTTTCCCTTCGCCAAGACCCTCATCGGCAGCGCCGACGGGACGCCGCCTTTCTTCGGGCGGCTCGTCAGCGCCTATCGCGATCGGCGCGCGATGGCCCGCGGCGCCGTCGTCGGCTTCGGCTTCGCCTCGGCCTACGCGACAGGCCTCGCTCACATGAGCCCGAATCTGCGCTTCCTGTGGATGTTCGTCGTCGGCGCCTTCGCCTACGCAGGCGTCGACGTCCTGTTCGACGCGGCGAGCGTCATCGCCGGCGAGCGTCGCAATATGCACACTTGGCGCCTCTATGCGCTCGGTGTCGTGCTCGGCGGCTTCGTCGCGGGCGCACTCGGGTGGTATTTCGACGTCCCGCAGATCGCCGTCGTCGTGAACAAGTTCTGGGCCTACGCCGACGTCAATTATCGCCTCAGCGGTCGCCCGCTCGGCGATTTCGTGACTTATCCCATCTTCAACAAATACGGCATGGTGAACCTGGGCCAAGTCGCCGGCGGCGTGCGTCTGTTCTACGCGGAATCGATTTCCGGCGTCATCAATTGGTCGCTGGCCGCGCCGCTGTTCGCGGTCAACGCCGTTCTGCTCACCGCGTTGCTCGATCGCAGCCTGGCGCCCGTCAGAGATCTTTTCAGCGGACGAGGCGCCGAGAGCCTCGTCGAACTGGCCGTGCGCGTGATGCGTTGGGGCCTGTGGATGGCGCCGATCATCAACACGTTCCTGCGCCAGTCGCCCCATCCCTCGTGGTTCAACCAGGACGGCGCCGTGCGCACGCTGGTGGCGAGCGGCGTCGACGTCGGCTTTTCGCCCAGCGATTTTCGCGATTTCAGTCTGACGATATTCCTCGGCCTGCTGGCCTATGACTGGCTGCGCGTGCTCATCTGGTTCGATCATATGGGCCTGCGCGTGGCGACGCTGGTCAATCTTTCCTTCATCGGCGGCGACCGCGTCGACGAAGCGGCGGGGCGATTTCTCGGCCACGGCGCGCGCACCCGCGCCATCCCAGACGCCATCCGGCGTTTCGGCACCTGGGCGCCGCTGCTCATTCCCTTTTACATCCCGCGCGACGGGGATTGGGACCATGCCTGGACCGGCGCGGAGGCGCTCGCGAGGGGCGGGCCGATGCCCGACGCGGTCAAGGCGCTCGCGGTCGCCTATGGAGTCGCCGGCGCCGCGATGGCGATGGCGGCGCTGTTCATCGCCGCGCGCGCGCGCGAAAAGCCCGGCGCGCCGACGCTGGCCCTCGCCGGGGCGCCCGCGAGCTTGAGCGATCGCCCGCACAGCTTCGCCTTCAACAACGGCGCCGTCGGCCTCGATCTGATGCGCGACGGGCGCGGCGGGGCTCACGTCATGGCCGACGAGCGCGGCGGGGTTGCGATCGATCTCATCCGCCGCCCGCTCGATCCGCTGCAGGCGCGCGGGCATTTCTTCTATCTGAGCGAAGAGGGCGAAGCGCCGTGGTCGATCGGCTACGAGCCGGCGCGGCGCGCCGGCGACTATCGGGTCGAACAGGTCGGATTCAATCGCCTCGTCATCGCCAACACCATCCAGGGCGTGCGCGCTTCGATGGAGGCCTCGCCGGACGCCGAAGGCGCGATCGTGAGCTGGCGCATCCGCCTCGAGGATCTTTCCGGCCGGGCGCGCCGCCTGCGCCTGACCAGCTTCTGCGAAATCGCCGGCCACGAGACCGGCGCCTATGCGCGCGACCTCGACTTCGCCGGCATGCACGTCGAGACGATCTTCGTGCGCGCCCTCAATGCGATCCTCGCGCGCAATCGCCTGTTGCGCTCGGCGCGCGCCCATCGCGGCGAGACTTCGTTCTTCGCCGTCAAGCCCGGCGCCGGCGTCTCGCTCGTCGGCTATGAGGATTCGCGCACGCGTTTCCTCGGCGAAGGGTCGCTCGCCGCGCCGACGGGCTGCGAACCCTTCCGCTCGCGAAAACTCGACGACGAGGGCAAGCTGTGGAGCTTCGACCCCGCCGCCAGCTTCACGCTCGAAGTCGAGCTTGCGGCGGGCGGCCGCGCCGACGCCGAGTTCGTCGTCGGACGCTCGGACAACGCCGTCTGGGCGTCGCAGCTGATCGCGCGTCGGCTCGGCCTGGCGCCGATTGCGGAGGCCGAGTTGCAAACGCGGCTGCACGAGACGCGCGCCGTCGAGCCCTCGCCCGCGCTCCCCGAGCGCTGGCCCTTCGCCTTCTCGGCCGACGGGACGGCGCTTCATCTGACCCATCGCACGCCGCGCCCCTGGGCCCACGTGATGGCCAACGAACTGGGCGCTTGCGTCGTCGTCTCCAACGACGGCGAGGTCTATTCGGCGTTCGGCAACGCGCAGCAAAACGGCCTGACGCCGTTCCGTTTCGACAGCGCGACCGTGCCGCAGCCAGGCCAGATCGTCTATATTCGCGATCTCGACGAGCAGGTGACGGACGCGCCGGGGTTCGCCCCGTTCCAGCGCGAAGATGCGCGCCATGACGTGACCTACGAGCCGGGCGTGGCGACATTCGCCAAGACGCGCGGGAACCTCGAGACGAGCTATGTCGTGTTCGTTCCACCGGACTTCCCCGGCGACATGCGCTTGCTGACGCTGGTCAATCGTGGCGCGAAGGCCTTGCGGCTGAGGGTCGTGCCGTTCTTCGATATCGCGCTCGCCGAAAGCCCGAACGAAAGCGCCGGCAAGCTCAAGGACGAGACCGTCGGCGCAACGCTGCTGTTCGAGAACCCGCGCAACGATTTCGTGCACGGGATCGCGTTCGCCGCGACGAGCTTGCCCAACGTCAGGACGGAGACGATTCGCGCGCGGTTCTTCGACGGCGCGGGCCGCGATATCCATACGCCCGCTTTGGTCGACACCGGCGCCAGCGACCTTTCGCAGCGCGACGACGGCCGCCGCGTCGCGGCTTTCGCCTCGGATATCGAACTGGCGCCGGGCGCCGAAATGAAAGTCGCCATCGTCCTCGGTCAGGTCGGAACTCGAGCGCGCGCGCTCGTCGCGGCCGCCGCGGCCAAGGTCGAGACGGTGGAGAGGGAGCTCGCGGCGACGCGCGCCGCCTGGGCCGCGCGGCTCGGCAAGGTGCGGGTGGCCACCAACCGGCCCGACTTCGACCGGCTGGTCAACACTTGGCTGCCTTATCAACTTTACGCCTCGCGCCTGTTCGGGCGCGTCGGGCCCAACCAGCGCGGCGGCGCCTTCGGTTTCCGCGATCAGTTGCAGGACGTGCTGCCGTTGGTCCTCCTCGAGCCGCGGCTCGCGCGGGCGCAGATCGTCCTGCACGCGAGCCAACAATTCCTGGAAGGCGACGTGCTGAAATGGTGGCATCGCGCGCCCAACGGCGCGACCGGCATCGCGCAGCGCACGCGGGCGAGCGACCCGCATTTGTGGCTGCCCTATGTGCTCGCGCGTTATATCAGCGAGTCGGGCGACGCGAGCGTGCTCGATGAAGTCGCGCCCTATCTCGAGGCGCCCGCCGGAGCGCCGCACGAAGACACGTGGATCGTCACGCCGCGGCTTTCGCGCGAGAGCGGCGACGTTTACGAGCATGCGCAGCGCGCCATCGAGTACACGCTGCGCCACATCGGCGCCAACGGCTTGCCGCTGCTGGGCGCGGGCGATTGGAACGACGGCATCGACGCGCTCGGCCGCGAGGGCAGGGGAACCAGCGTCTGGATGGGCTTCTTCTTCTTCGACGTGCTGAGCGGCTTCATCCCGCTGGCGCGGCGAAGGGGCGACGAAGCCTTCGCCTCGCGCTGCGAGGCGGCGCGAGAATCCGTGCGCGCCGCGTTGGAGACGGCCTGGCGCGGCGATCATTATGCGCTGGATTTTTCCGACGACGGCCGAGCGATCGAAATGCCGAACGCCATGACGACCGGTTGGGCCGCGCATTCGGGCGCAGTGGAGTTCGACCGCGCGCTCGCGGCGCTCGAAGGTGGGCTGAAGGGGATCGAGCGGCCCGATCGAATCCTGCTGGTGCAGACGCCGTTCTTCGAGCACAGCCAGCCCTATCCGGGCCGCATCGCCGATTATCCGCCGGGCGTGCGCGAGAACGGCGGCCAATACAGCCACGGCGCGAGCTGGATCGTCGACGGCTTCCTCGCGCTCGCCCGCGCGGCGCGCGCCAAGGGCGAGTTGCAACAGGCCCAACGGCTCGTCGCGCGCGCGTTCGAGATTTTCGAGAAGATCTCGCCGCTGAAGAAGACCGATCCCGAGAGAATCGCGACTTACGGCCTGATCCCGATCCAGCAGCCCGCCGACATCTACGAGGGCTACGGCCACGGCGGACGCGGCGGCTGGTCATGGTACACCGGCTCTGCCGCGCGCATGCTCTCGGCGGCCTATACGATGCTGGGAATTTCGCTGGTCGACGGCGAACTCCGCGTCGCCGACGATTTGTTCGAGCCGAAGGGCGCGCTCAAGGTCGAGGCGCTGCGGGTCGGGGAGCGGGTGTGGAAGCGGTGACCACCGCATTCGCCGCACCCCTTCGTCCCGCTCGCGGCTAGCGGCGAACGAAAAGTTCGCCGAGAGGCGGCCCGCGCGTCGGCGAACGAGGCGCCGGATCGCCTTCGTCTTCGGGCCGCCGCTCAATACGTCGGCGACGAGCAAGTCCGCGCCGAGGCTGGCGCGCGCAGTTCATCCCCCGAGAAACGCCAAAGGTCCTTGGCGCGGAGCCGTCGGAGCCGAGGCTTCCGTTCCCGTCGGCAAGAGGTCATGATGTCGGGACGAAGTGGGGAGCCGGACGATGGATTCCAGAGCGTCGTGGGCCGAGGCGCGCCACAGCCTGACCTTCCGCTTTCGCGGCCAACGAATCGCGCTTGCTTCGTTTTCGCCGCGCGCGACGCTGCTCGACTGGCTGCGCGAGGAGGCGGGGGCGAAGGGAACGAAGGAAGGCTGCGCCGAGGGCGATTGCGGCGCCTGCACCGTTGTGCTGTCGCGCCTGCGCGACGGCGCGCTCACTTATGAGCCCGTCAACGCCTGCATTCTGCTGCTGGGGCAGGTCGACGGCGCGGAAGTGCTGACGATCGAGGATCTCGCCGACGGCGACGCGCTGCACCCGATCCAACAGGCGATGGTCGATTTCCACGGCTCGCAATGCGGCTTCTGCACGCCGGGAATCGTCATGAGCCTGTTCGCGCTCTACCACGAGCGCGAGCCCGCGACCTATCGAAGCGTCTGCGAGGCGCTGGCGGGCAACCTCTGCCGCTGCACCGGCTACAAGCCGATCATCGACGCGGCGCTGGCGACCTGCGACGGCGCGCCCGCCGACCGCTTCGAGGCGCAAGCGGCCGAGCGCCGCGCCGCGCTCGCTTCGCTTGCGGACGGGCGCGATCTTTTCGTCGGCGAGGAGGGCGCGTTCTTCGCCGCGCCGGCGAGCGAGGCGGCGCTCGCCGATCTCTATGCCCGCTATCCCGGCGCCGTCCTCGTTGGCGGCGCGACCGACGTCGGCCTGTGGATCACCAAGCAATTGCGCGATCCCAAGCAAATCATCTGGCTCGGCCGCGTCGCGGGGCTCGACGCGATCGAGGAAACCGCAGACGGCCTGCGGCTCGGCGCGAGCGCGGCGCTCGCTCGCGCGACGCCGTCCTTGGCGGCGCTGCACGCCGACCTCGGCGCGCTGATGTCCCGCTTCGGCTCGCGCCAGGTGCGCGAAAGCGGCACGGTCGGCGGCAACATCGCCAACGGCTCGCCGATCGGCGATCTCGCCCCCGCGCTGATCGCGCTTGGCGGACGGGTCGAACTGCGTAAGGGCGAGACTTCGCGCGTCCTCGCGATCGAGGACTTCTTCCTCGGCTACGGCAAGCAGGATCGGATAAGCGGCGAATACGTGCGCGCGCTCACCGCGCCGCGTCTCTCCGCGAACCAGGCCTATCGCGTGTTCAAGGTCTCCAAGCGCTTCGACGAGGACATTTCCGCCGTGATGGGCGCGTTCCGCTTCACGCTCGACGGCCGACGGATCGCCGAAGCGCGCATCGCCTACGGCGGCATGGCGGCGACGCCCAAACGCGCCGCGGGCGCGGAAAAAGCGCTTGTCGGCGCCGGTCTCGACGATCGCGGGAGCTGGAGCGCGGCGATCGCCGCGATCGCCAGCGACTTCACGCCGTTGACGGACATGCGCGCGAGCGCCGCCTATCGCGCCCAGGTCGCCGCCAATCTTCTGACGAAGGCGCTGATCGAGGTCGCCGGCGCCGAGGCGCCGACCCGCATTGGAGAGATTCTTGCCGCGCAATAGAGAGCCCGCGATCCCGGTCTACGAGCCGCGGGACGAGACCGCCGTCGTCCACAAAGCCCACCCGCACGATTCGGCGCGCCTGCACGTGCGCGGCGCGGCGGCCTATATCGACGACATTCGCGAGCCGCAGGGCACGCTGCACATCGCCGTCGGCATGGCCGACAAGGCGTGCGGCGCGCTGCGCGGCCTCGATCTTTCGGCGGTGCGCGCCGCCGATGGCGTCGCCGCGGTGCTGACCGCCGCCGACATCCCCGGCAAGAACGACATCGCGCCCGTATTCGAAGACGAGCCGCTGTTCGCTGACAAGGATATCCTCTTTCACGGCCAGGCGCTGTTCGCGGTCGTCGCGCGCACCCGCGACGCCGCCCGCCGCGCCGCGCGGCTCGCGCGCATCGAAATTGCGGAAAGCCCGCCGGCGATCGCGATCGAGGACGCGCTGGCGACCGGCGCGCGCGTGCTGCCCGATTACGAGTTCCGCCGCGGCGACGTCGACGGCGCGCTCGCCGCCGCCCCGCATCGGCTCGAAGGGACCTTCCGCATCGGCGGCCAGGAGCACTTCTATCTCGAGGGACAGGCTTCGCTCGCCATTCCCGGCGAAGCGGGCGAAATGACGGTGCATTGCTCGACGCAGGACCCGACCGAGGTCCAGCACATCGTCGCGCGCGTGCTCGGCCTGCCGGACGCGTTCGTCACCGTCGAGACGCGGCGCATGGGCGGCGGTTTCGGCGGCAAGGAGAGCCAAGCCTGCGCCTGGGCCGCGATCGCGGCGCTCGGCGCGCGCGCGACGGGCGCGCCGTGCAAGATTCGTCTCGACCGCGACGACGATTTCCAGCTCACCGGCAAGCGCCACGATTTTCGCGCCGACTGGCGGGTCGGCTACGACGACGCCGGACGTGTGAGCGCTTACGATGTCATGCTCAACGCGCGCTGCGGCTGTTCGGTCGACCTTTCGCTCGGCGTCGTCGACCGCGCGATGTTCCACGCCTCCAACGCCTATTGGCTCCCCGACGTTCACATCGGCTCGCGGCGCCTGAAGACCAACACGGTCTCCAACACCGCGTTTCGCGGCTTCGGCGGCCCGCAGGGCATGATCGCGATCGAGCGCGCGATGGACGCGATCGCGCGCGAGCGCGGGCTCGATCCGCTCGACGTGCGCAAGGCCAATTTCTACCGCCTCGGCGCCGACCGCACGCCCTACGGCCAGCAGGTCGAGGATTGCGAGACGCTGCCGGCGCTGGTCGAGGAGTTGGAGGCATCGAGCGACTACCGCGCGCGCCGGCGCGCTCTTCGCGAGTTCAACGCGCAGAGCCCGATCCTCAAGCGCGGTCTCGCGCTGACGCCGCTGATGTTCGGAATTTCGTTTACGCTGATCCATCTCAATCAGGCGGGCGCGCTGGTGCACGTCTATTCGGACGGCTCGGTCCATCTCAACCACGGCGGCACGGAGATGGGGCAGGGGCTGTTCACCAAGGTCGCGCAGGTCGTCGCCGAGGAATTCGGCGTTCCCCTCGAATGCGTCCGCATAACCGCGACCAACACCGCCAAGGTGCCCAACGCCTCGCCGACCGCGGCGTCCTCGGGCTCCGACATCAACGGCATGGCGGCGCAGGCCGGAGCGCGGCAGATCAAGCGGCGGATGGCCGAATTCGCCGCTGCGCACTGGGGCGTCGCGCCGGAGGCGGTCGTCTTCCGCGACGGGCGCGTGTTCGGCGGCAACGCCTCGATGAGTTTCGGCGAGCTCGCCAAGATGTGCCGGCATCACCGCGTTTCGTTGTCGGCCGCCGGCTATTACAAGACGCCCGAGATTCACTGGGACCGCGTTCATGCGACCGGCAAGCCGTTCTTCTATTTCGCGTTCGGCGCGGCGTGCTCGGAGGTCGTGATCGACACGCTGACCGGCGAAATGAAGGTGCTGCGCGCCGACATCCTGCACGACGTCGGCGCCTCGCTCAATCCCGCGCTCGATCTCGGCCAGGTCGAGGGCGCCTTCATCCAGGGGATGGGCTGGCTGACGACCGAAGAGCTGGTTTTCGACCCCCGGGGCCGGCTGGCGACGCACGCGCCGGCGACCTACAAGATCCCCGTCGCGTCCGACGCGCCGCCGGAGTTTCGCACCCGCCTGCACATGCGGCCGAACCCGATCGACAGCATCTATCGCTCCAAGGCGGTCGGCGAGCCGCCGCTGATGCTGGCGATTTCGGTCTATTCGGCGATCCTCGACGCGGTTCATGCCGTCAAGCCGGGCGGCCAGCCCCGGCTCGAAGCGCCCTGCACGCCAAAGTCGATCCTCAACGCGATCAATTCGCTCGACGCGTTGAACTCGTATAGAGGAGGCTAGCTGCAAGCTCTGAGGTTCGCATGACAGGCGTCCCAGCCAACCCGAAAATCTATCATATTGTCCATCTCGACAATCTCGCTTCGATTGTGTCAGACGGATTTCTGTGGTCGGACTCCACTATGGCTCAGCGAGGAGACGCCAGGGTTATCGGCAACAACGAGATTAAGAACGATCGATTGCACCTGCCGGTCGCTTGCCATCCGCGGACGATGGTTGGGGAGTATGTGCCATTTTACTTCTGCCCGCGCTCCGTGATGCTTTACGTGATCAGCAAAAGGAATCATCCGAATCTCGCCTACCGCGATGGTCAGGAACCCGTCGTGCACTTAGTGGCTGATCTGCGGGAAGTCGTTGAATGGGCGGAGTCGGCTGGTCGAAAATGGGCGTTTAGCGACATTAACGCGGCGAACCGGGCTGCTGACTTTTTTGGGAGCTTGGACAATTTGGCGGACCTAAATTGGGATGCGATCGCAGCCACAAACTGGGCGTCCTCTCGTGATAAGAAAATGGCAGAATTCCTGGTTCACCGCAAATTTCCATGGGACTTGGTGCGGGGAATCGGTGTCTACTCAGAAGCTGCTGGACGGCGTGCTCTGCGCGCATTCGCCGAGGCACGGCACCGACCGCCGATAAGGGTGAAAAGGGAATGGTATTATTAACCGAGGAGCGGACGATGATCGAATTCAGGATCGGAGACATCCTGATGGCGGACGCGGAGGCGCTCGTCAACACGGTCAACTGCGTCGGAATCATGGGCCGCGGTATCGCGCTCCAGGTCAAGAACCAATTCCCCGAGAACTTCAAAGCTTACGAAGCCGCTTGCGCGCGCGACGAAGTTCAGCCGGGCCGGATGTTTGTGTTCGAAACGGGCACGATGACGAATCCAAAATTCATCATCAACTTTCCGACTAAGCGCCACTGGCGTGGGAAGAGTCGGATGGAGGATATCGAGTCTGGACTGAAGGCGCTGGTGGAGGCGATTCGCGCGCGTCGCATTCGCTCCATTGCAATTCCGCCGCTTGGCAGCGGCCTTGGAGGCTTGGATTGGGCGGCGGTGCGGCCCCGCATTGTTGCCGCGTTGAGCGATCTCCCCGACGTTGAGACAGTGATTTACGAGCCGAATAACGCGCCCATAATTACAAGATCACGCGAAGTCCCTAGGATGACCGCTGGACGCGCAGCGCTAGTGGCCCTGATTCATCGATATCTTAGCGGATTAATGGACCCATTCGTTACGCTCTTAGAAGTTCATAAACTGTTGTATTTCATGCAGGAGGCGGGCGAAGAGCTACGGCTGCAGTATGCCAAAGCGCCGTATGGCCCTTATGCCGAGAATTTGAGGCATGTCTTGCGCGCGGTCGAAGGCCATCTTGTGGCAGGCTATGCGGACGGCGGTGACGCGCCTGACAAGGAAATCGAACTCGTGCCCGGCGCCGTGCGAGACGCCGAGGTGTTCCTGGCCGACAAGCCGGACACGGTGAGCCGATTCGATCGTGTCGGAAGTCTGGTTGAAGGATTCGAGACGCCTTTCGGGCTCGAACTGCTGGCAACCGTTCACTGGGTCATCAAGCGGGAAGGTGCGTCGACACCGGAAGAAGCGGCGGCAAAGGTCCATGAATGGAACGATCGAAAGAAGCGCTTCTCATCGCGCCAGATCGAGATCGCTTTCGAGACGTTGCGCGCAAAGGGGTGGCTTGAAGCTGCATAAAGGGCGACACTTCCGAAGTGGCACGGGGGGCCAACCTAGAGGTCGACCGCGTCGTCCCCATCAGGCGCGCCATGCAGCCGTTTCGCCGTCTCATTGAATCGATCGAGGCCGAAGGCGCCGCCGCGCTGGTCAGCCTCGTCAAGACCGAAGGGTCGAGCCCGCGCGGGGCGGGGGCGCGGATGGTCGTGCGTCCCTCGGGGGGCTTTCACGGCTCGATCGGCGGCGGCGAAATGGAATGGCGGGCGCTCGCCGAGGCGCGCGGCGCGCTCGACGCCGGGCGCGGGGCGGCGCTGCGCCGCGTCGTCACGCTCGGCCCCGAGCTCGGCCAATGCTGCGGCGGGCGGGTCGAGTGGCGCATCGAGACTTTCGACGCGCGCGACCGCGAAGCGCTGGCGTCGCTTGCGGCCGCGGAACGCGCCGGCCGCTTCGCCGTCGTCGCGCGGACCGCGACGGACGGGCACGTCGAGCGGAGGATCGCGGGCGAGGAGGCGCCGCTCGCCGCCGGCGCCTGGCGCGAAGAATTCGGCGACGCCGCGATCTCGCTCTACCTCTTCGGCGCCGGCCACGTCGGGCGCGCGCTCGCGCTGGCGCTGGCGCCCTTGCCGTTCGCGGTGCGCTGGATCGACTCGCGCGAAGGCGCCTTTCCCGAGCGCGCGCCGGCCAACGCGAAACTCGTTCATGCGAGCGAGCCGCCGAGCGAGCTCGCCGCCGCCCCCGACCGCGCGCTGATCGCGGTGATGACGCACTCTCATCCGCTCGATCTCGCCATCGTCGCCGAGGCGCTACGCCAGGACCGCTTCGCCTTCGTCGGGCTGATCGGCTCGGCGACCAAGCGCGCGCGCTTCGTCAGCCAGTTGCGCGCGGCTGGCCACGGGGAGGCGACGATCGCCAAGCTCGTCTGCCCGATCGGCCTACCGGGCATCGAAGGCAAGGACCCGGCGGTGATCGCCGCCTCGGTCGCCGCGCAACTGCTGATGGCGCGCGGGGGCGGGTGAGCGGCCGCTATTTCCGCGCGACGGCCCCGCTCGCCTTCTTGCGCGTCGCCTTCTTCTTCGCCCCGCGCTTCGTCGCCGCGGCCTTGCCGCGGGCGCGCTTCTTGATCGGCGGCTGCGCCTTTGGCGCGTCGATGCCGCCGCCGTAAGTCTTGAAGCGCTCGACGATGCGCGCGACCTCCTCGTCCGACAGGATCGCCGGCCGGCCGACCGCGATGGCGAGATAGTACATGCGCGCCAGCGCCTCCATTTCCACCGCCCGGTACATCGCGCTTTCCAGGGTCGCGCCGGTGGCGATCGCGCCGTGATTGCCGAGCAGCGCGCCGTGGCGGTCGCCGAGGGCGGCGATCGCGACGTCCGACAGCTCCTTGGTGCCGTAGGGCGCGTATTTCGCGCACTCGATGACGGGACCGCCGAACAGCGCGATCATGTAGTGGGCGGCGAGGATCGGCCGGTTGAGCATCGCCAGGGTGGTGCAATAGGGCGGGTGGCTATGGACGATGGCGCCGATGTCGGGCCGCGCGCGCATGATGTCGAGGTGGAAGCGCCATTCGCTCGACGGCTTCAGCGGGCCCGACCAGGCGCCGTATTCGCCGCTCAGCGGCATCACCGCGAGCATCTCCGGCCGCAGGACGTCATAGGGGATCGCGCTCGGCGTGATGACGAGCGCATCGTCGAGGCGCGCCGAGATGTTGCCCGCCATTCCCTGATTGAGGCCGGAGGCGTTGAGCGCCCGGCATTGCGCGACGATTGCGGAGCGCAACAGTTTTTCTTTGACCGACATGGAGTGCGCCTCCCGCATTTGACGCCGCCGCCAACGCCGGCGCGGCGCCCTTGGAGCGAGACGCGTCGGCGCGCCGACCCTTACGCCCTGGCGCCGCGCGGCGCGACCGCTATACTCGCGCCGCTTACGACCGCCCTTGATCCAAGGCAAGGCCGCAAAGCGCCGAGCCCAAGGGGATCGGCGGCGTGCATCAGCGCCCGCCGCGCCTGATTCGTCAACACAGAAGAGAAAGTGTGAGCGAACCTTCATGTCAGCCAATCTGTTCGACCTCTTTCTCAAGCGCGCGCCGCGCCTCGACAAGCTCGCTTTCGACGCGCCGGACGGGATGTCGCTGACCTACGGCGCCCTGTTCGAGCGCGCGCGCCGCGCCGCGCGGGCGCTGGCCGATCTCGGCGTCGAGCCGGGCGACCGCGTCGCCGTGCAGATCGACAAGTCGCCCGACATGATCGTGCTCGCGCTCGCCTGCCTGAAGGCGGGCGCCGCGCTGCTGCCGCTCAACACCGCCTACACGCTCGCCGAACTCGAATATTTCCTCTCCGACGCCGGGCCGGCGCTGACCATCGGCCGGCCGGCTTCGCTCGCGCCTCTGCGCGAACTCGCCGCCAAGCTCGGCCTGAACGCGGTGGAGAGCCTGGGGGCCAAGCGCGAGGGCACGTTCGCCGACGCAATCGCGGCGGCCTCGCCCGAGTTCGCGACGGTTCCGCGCGCGCCCGACGATCTGGCCGCCATTCTCTACACCTCGGGCACCACGGGGCGCTCGAAGGGCGCGATGCTGACGCACGAAAATCTCGCCTCCAACGCCGGCGTCCTCACCGACCTCTGGCGCTTCACTGCGGACGACGTTCTGATCCACGCGCTGCCAGTCTTCCATACCCACGGGCTGTTCGTCGCCACCAACGTCGCGCTGCTCGCCGGCGCGACGATGATCTTCCAGCCGCGCTTCGACGCCGACGCGATCGTCGCCGCCATGCCGCGCGCGACCTCGCTGATGGGGGTGCCGACGTTCTACACCCGCCTCATCGACCATCCCGGCCTCACCCGCGAGGCGACCGCCCACATGCGGCTGTTCGTCAGCGGCTCGGCGCCGCTGCTCGACGAAACCCACCGGCTTTGGCGCGAAAGGACCGGCCACGCCATCCTCGAGCGCTACGGCATGACCGAGACCAACATGATCACGTCGAACCCCTACGAGGGCGAGCGGCGCGCCGGCACGGTCGGCTTTCCCCTGCCGGGGGTCAGCTTGCGCATCGCCGATCCCGATACCGGCGCGGCGCTGGCGAGAGGCGCGGTCGGCGTCATCGAGGTCAAGGGCCCCAACGTCTTCAAGGGCTATTGGCGGATGCCGGAAAAGACCGCGAGCGAATTCCGCCCCGACGGCTTCTTCATCACCGGCGATCTCGGCATGGTCGACGCCGACGGCTACGTGCATATCGTCGGCCGCGCCAAGGACCTCGTCATCTCCGGCGGGTTCAACGTCTACCCCAAGGAGATCGAGGGCGAGATCGACGCCATCCCCGGCGTCGCCGAAAGCGCGGTGATCGGCGTTCCCCATCCCGACTTCGGCGAAGGCGTCACCGCGATCGTCGTGCCGACGCCTGGCGCGATGTTGAGCGAGACCGGCGTGCTCGCCGCTCTGGAAGGGCGTCTCGCGCGCTACAAGGCGCCCAAGCGCGTGATCTTCGTCGACGCGCTGCCGCGCAACGCGATGGGCAAAGTGCAGAAGGCGGCGCTGCGGGAGACCTACAAGGGGATTTATGGCGGGTAGGGGATGCAAGCGAGTGTTTTGTACGCGATTATAATAAATTAGAAACAGTTATAAACTTTATTAGCGAAGATTTGGGTTTTGCCGAGCCTTGCACGCGGCCTTCGATGGTATCCTGTCGATATTTTCAATTAAATCAGTTTGTTGCAAGCGGTTCCTTCACTGAAGGCGCAACCGGACAAATGCCGCGCGTTCGCCTTCGTGGCCAAAGCCCCGTCGCGGCGCCGGCGCCCTTCATTGTTATGCCGGCGCCACCGTCAGTTTGAGCCCCAGCGCCTTCATGACGCCGAGCAGCGTCGTCAATTGCGGATCGCCGTTTTCGCTAAGCGCCTTGTAGAGCGACGACCGGGTGACGCCGGCCTCGCGGGCGACTTCGGCCATGCCGCGAGCGCGTGCGACGACGCCGAGCGCTGCGGCGATATAGGCGGCCTCGCCGCTCTCCAGCGCGTCGGCGATCAGTTCCGCTTGTGACTGCCGGCTCGCCAGATATTTCGCTGCGTCGAAAGGAAGCGTTTCGAGGGTCATTGCATGAGGTCCTTGATTTCGGCGGCCATGACTTTGGCGGCCTTGATGTCCCGCGCCTGCGTGCGCTTGTCGCCGCCGCAAAGCAGAACGACGATCGTGCGGCCTCGCCGCGCGAAATAGACGCGATAGCCCGGGCCATAATCGACGCGAAGTTCGCTGACTCCGCCGCCGACCGATCGAACGTCGCCGAACAGGCCGGCTTGCAGACGGACAAGGCGTTGAGCGATCCGCTCCGATGCCCGTTCGTCCGTCAGGCTGTCGAGCCAGTCGCGAAAAACCGCCGTCTGACGAACTTCGATCATCTGTCTTGTATAGGAGACATTTCTCCGCTGTCAACGAAAAGAGACAGGTTCGCCCGGTCAGGGTCGAAGTGATCCCTCCACCATGCACGGTTCGACCCGTGGCGCCGTCCTCCCCCTCATTGCGCGACCGATGGAAACGTGACGAAGAAGGTCGAGCCCTCGCCGGGCTGCGAGGCGACCGAGATCGTCCATCCGTAGCGCTCCGCGATGGTCTTGCAGATCGCCAGTCCGATGCCGGTTCCCGGATAATCCTTGGCGCCGTGGAGGCGCTTGAACGGCTCGAATATCTCCTTGGCGTAGCGTTCGTCGAAGCCGATGCCGTCGTCCGAAATCGCCAGCCGGGCGGCGGACGGCTCGACCCGCTCGACCGAAATGGCGATGGTCGGCGCTCGGCCCGGCTTGCGGTACTTGATCGCGTTGGCGACGACGTTCTGCAGCAGGCGGGCGAATTGCGCTCGGTCGGCGTCGACGACCACGTCATGCGCGTCGACGACGATCCGCGCACCGCTTTCTTCGATCGCTTGCGACAAATCGGTCAAGGCGAGCCCGATCTCCTCGCGCAGGGCGAGCGGCTGCGGCGCGCTCTCGTCGTTGATCGCGCGCGAGAAGGTGAGGAGATTGTCGACGAGCTGGCGCGCGCGCGTCGCCGAAGCGCCGATGACCTCGGTCGCGCGAGCGATGTCCGCCGCATTCGACTTGGCCACCGCTTCTCCCAACAGCGCGGCGAACACCGCGATCTTGCGCAGCGGCTCCTGGAGATCGTGCGAGGCGATGTAGGCGAATTGCTCGAGGCGCTCGTTGGCGCGCTCCAGTTCGCGCGCCCGTTGCGCCAATTCGTCCTCGGCCTTGCGCCGCGCGGTGATGTCGATGACGGTTGCGAGCACGATCGGGCCGTTATCGGTCTCGATCGGCGTCAGCGCGATTTCGACCGGAAATTCCGCTCCGTCGTTGCGCGTCGCCTTGAGATCGCGGCCCGCACCCATCGGGCGCTTGCTCGGCGCGGCGAAGAAACCGCGCCGGAGCCCGGCGTGAGCGTGGCGCAGACGCTCGGGAACGAGAACGTCGATCGACTGTCCGATCAGCGCTTCGACGGCGTAGCCAAACATTCGCTCGGTTTCCGCGTTAGCGAAGGCGATGACCCCTTCCGGGTTGGTCATGATCATCGCGGCGGGAGAGGCGTCGACCGCCAAGCGGAAGCTGTCGAGGTCTACGGGGTGCGTCGGCATGGCGGCGCCTCGGGTGCTTGTTTTGGCCGGCCGCGACGCCTTGCCGGCAAGCGGATCGCGGCTCGGAGCGCCGGGGATATATGGTGGGCGGAAACGAACGGCAATCGGTGAAGCGGCATGGCGGTCGAGGCGTCGAAGCGAAGGGAATGCCGGGTCGTGCTCATCGAGGACGATCCCGACGACGTCTTCCTGTTCCGGCGGGCGTTGGACGAGGTTCGAGCCGCCGCCGAGCGCGAGATCGCGTTCGAGCATGTCGACAACGGACTCGACGCGCTCTACTTCGTCTCCAGCCATGATCTCGTCGATCGCTTGCCCGACGTGCTGGTGCTCGATCTCAACATGCCCGAACTCGACGGCGTCAAATTTCTCAGGACGATGCGCGAGTCGTTCCTGCTCAGGGATATCCCCGTCTTCGTATTGACCACCTCCACCGAGGACGCCGTCCATGTCGCGGCGAGGCGGGCGGGCGCCGACAAGGTGTTCGTCAAGCCCAACAACGCGAGCGCGCTGATGACGATCGCGCAGGAAATCGTCGAGCGGGGCGTCACCCACGCGGGCGAGCGGAATGGCCGGCCCTCGCCCTGAGCCCTCGCACGGCCTCGGCGGCGATTAACAATCGTTAACTTCGCGGCAAACGGCGCGAAAGCCGCACTATGCTTTGCTGCACGCATGGCGAAGTCGGCGGCGGGCCGATCTGCGGGCCGCCCTGCGGCGCTGCGGCGACCGTCTGCGCCGAACCGCGTTGTCGCGTGAGCCGGCAGGGCGCCGGGCGCGCCTCGCAGAGCGTCGGCAGGAGGCGGCTCGAGCGCCCGCCGCGCGCCGAAGACGAGCCTCTAGACAATCTCCGGCGCCGGCGCCGCTCGCAGTCGCATCGCGATTACGCGGCGCCGTTTTGGTCCACCGACGGGTTCAAGGAGATCAAACATGCGCAAGTTCACGAAGTCCGCGATCGTCGCGCCTTTGGCGGCGCTGGTTCTAGGCCTCGGCGTCGTCGCGACGGCGAGCCCGGCCGCGGCGATGGGCCATATGGCCATCCGGCCGCACGTCGGCGGGTTCTCCCACGGCGGCGTCGTCCCGCACGGCGGCTTTGGGCGCGGCGCTGGATTGGGCTTGCTCGGCGGCCTCGCCGCCGGTGCCGTCATCGGTTCGGCCGGATATCCCTATTACGGCGACGGCGGCGGCTGCTACCAGTACCGGCCGGTCTACGACCAGTGGGGCAATTATCTCGGCTGGCATCTCGTCGACATCTGCCCGTGAGGCGTGAGGCGGGTTCGTTGCGCCGCATCCTCCCGGGGTGGACGCGTTCGCCAAGGCGACGCCTGAAGGGTCGGTCCGCTTCGTCGCAGGCGGACCGACGCCGCCGTTGATCTTGTCGACGGGCGACGCCGCGAAGCGCCAAAAGGGCTGAAACAAGGGACCGTGAGAGGTTCCCATGATTATCGGCAGCGCTCTCGTCAGCGCGGCCGCGTTTGCGATCGGCGGCGGTCTCGTCGAGCCGATCGGCCATACGGCGGCCGGGTTCGTCGACTTGCTGGCGGTCGTCTCGACGGTGCTGTTGATCGGCCTCGTCGAGACGTTGTGATCGGACCTTTGCCGATCGACGATTGCACCGCCGATCGCCGCGGCGGTGTTGGCCTTGACCGCGGGCGGCGCGAGGGCGAGCGTGGCCGCGCTTCGGACAGAGCATTCCAGAGGAGTCGTCAAATGCCGGACCTCGAACAAATCGAATTGGCGAACCATCGCGATCAGATCGACGCCGACGTGAGGAAGCTGGTCGACAAATACCGCGCGATCTTCGATTGGGACGTTCCGGAAATCGATCAAGCCGCGGCCGACAAGCTGATCCTGCGCGAAATCGGCAAGGCGCTGGCGGAAATGGAAAAGAAATTGTTGGGCTAGGCGCGGCGCTCGCGAGCGCGAACCGCCCGCCGGCGCCCTCGATCGACGCCCTAAATGGCCGATCGCGAACAGGATGAAGCGCCGCGCGGCAATGAACGCCGGCGCTTCGCGCCGCGCCTTGCCAGAGTCGAACAATCGCCACAAAGAACAGGGATAATATTACGATTAACTATAGTGAATATTTCCAAGGGAGGCCCAAGAGATAACCCATGCGCGATCGCGTCGTCGGCGCTCTTGATCTCGACCGCACTGCCCTGTTTCTGGACGTTGACGGCACGCTCCTGGAGTTCGCCGCGTCGCCGCAGGCAGTGGTCGTCCCCGAAGGTCTGGTTTCTTGCCTCGCGCGAGCCGAGTTGGCGCTCGGAGGCGCCTTGGCGCTGGTCAGCGGCCGGACTTTGAGCGATCTCGACCGAATGTTTCGCCCCTTGCGCGTTCGCGCCGGCGGCGTTCACGGCGCCGAGATGCGTTTCGATCCGGTGGCGTCGGCGGTCGTCGCCGAGCAGGCCGAGGCGCTTCCCTCCGGCTTGTGGCGGCGCTTGAACGCGGTCGTGGCGGGGTTCCCGGCCGTGTTCGTCGAGAACAAGCGTTTCTCTTTCGCGGTTCATTATCGCGCCGCGCCCAACCTGGCCGGGCGTCTGGGCGAGGCTCTGCGGCGTTTCCTCGACGAACAGGCGCCGCTCGATCTGGAGCTCGTCGAGGGCAGCCTCGTCTATGAGATCAAGGCGCGCGGTTTTGACAAGGGCGTCGCGATCCGGCGCTTCATGGCGCGCGCGCCGTTCGCCGGCCGGATTCCGATATTCATCGGCGATGACGCGACCGACGAGGTCGGTTTCGCGGCCGCCGTGAGCCTTCATGGCTTCGCCTATTCCGTGGGTCGATCGAGCCACGCCGTCGCCGGCGCATTTCCCGATCCGGCGGCGGTGCGCCGGTGGCTCGAAGACGTCGTCGCACAGCGGGCGCCGGCATGAACAGCGCAGCGCCTGAAAGGGAAGGCAACCTCGACTTGGCGGTGATCGGCAACAGTCGCATCGCCGCTCTTGTCGATCAGCGCGCGCGAATCGTCTGGTGGTGTTTCCCGCGCTTCGACTCTAACCCCATCTTCTCGAGATTGCTGGCCGGCGACGACGAGAAGGGCTTTTGCGAGGTCGCGCTCGCCGATCTCTATGAGGCCCGATCGCAATACGTTCGCAACACCGCGCTGGTCGAGACCATCCTCACCGATTCGCGCGGAGCGAAAGTGCGCGTCACCGACTTTGCGCCGCGATTCGAGCGATATGGACGCATCTTTCGGCCGCCGCAGCTCATTCGCCGTATCGAGCCCATCGCCGGCCTGCCGCGGATCGCCATCAAAGTGCGGCCGACTTACGATTACGGCCGTCCGGTGGAGGAGGTCGCAGTCGGCTCCAATCACATTCGTTACATCGGCGACGGCGAAGTGATGCGCCTGACGACGGACGCGCCGCTGTCTTATGTCGTCGCCGAAACCAGCTTCGCCTTGACCCGGCCGGTGAGTCTCATCCTGGGACAGGACGATCCGTTTCCTGCCGCGATCGACGGGACGTGTCGGGAATTCGTCGAGCTTACCGGGGAGCATTGGCGCGAATGGGTGCGCCATCTCGGCGTGCCGTTCGAGTGGCAGTCGGCGGTCATACGCGCGGCGATTACGCTGAAGTTGTGCAACTACGAGGAAACGGGCGCCATTGTCGCCGCGCTGACGACGTCGATCCCCGAAGCGCCGAGGACGCCGCGCACCTGGGACTACCGCTATTGCTGGTTGCGAGACGCCTTCTTCGTCGTCGATGCGCTGAATCGGCTCGGCGCCACGCACACGATGGAATCCTACATAAACTATATCACGACCGTCGCGGTCGAGGGACGGGAGAACATGCAGCCGGTGCAAGGCGTCGTGCCGTTCACCGCGCTCGACGAGGTGGTCGCGCCCAACCTCAAGGGGTATTTCGGGCACGGGCCCGTGCGCATCGGCAATCAGGCGGCCGGGCAATTGCAGCATGACGCCTACGGCAGCGTCGTGCTCGGCGCCAAGCAAATGTTCGTCGACGAGCGGTTGCCGAAAATGGGCGATCCGGCTTTGTTCAGCCAGCTCGAGGCGCTTGGCGAACGGGCGCGAAAATTCGCGTTCGAGCCGGACGCCGGCATTTGGGAATATCGTGGGCGAAAGCGGGTCCACACCTATTCGGCGGCGTTGTGCTGGGCCGCCTGCGACCGCCTCGGCCAGATCGCGCGCCGGCTCGATCTGCAGGAGCGCGCGCAATATTGGGCGCGTAGCGCGAGCGCCATCGCAAGCAGAATTCTCGCCGAAGCGTGGAGCGAATCGCGCGGCGCCTTCACCGGCGCCCTCGGCCAGCCTGATCTCGACGCCAGCGTGCTGTTGCTGGCCCGTCTCGGTCTGGTCAGCCCTTCGGATGAACGGTTCCGCCGGACCTGCGAGACGATCGGGCGGGAATTGATGCGCAACGGGCGCATCATGCGCTACGCCGTCGAAGACGATTTCGGCGCGCCGGAGACGGCGTTTCTGGCCTGCAATTTTTGGTACGCGGACGCGCTCGCCGCCGTCGGCCGCCGGGACGAAGCGCGCGAACGATTCGAGTCCATCCTCTCCTGCCGCAATTCGTTCGGGCTGCTGTCGGAAGACGTTCATCCCGAGACGGGAGAGCTTTGGGGCAATTTTCCGCAAGCCTATTCGATGGCCGGGATCATCAATACGGCGACCAGGCTGTCGTTGAGTTGGCAGGAGGCATGGACATGCGCCTGATCATCGTATCGAACCGTGTCGCGCTCCCCGCCGAAGGCAAGAAGACGATGCCCGGCGGCCTGGCGGTCGCCGTGAAAGCGGCGCTGCGAAACCGAACGGGCGTCTGGTTCGGTTGGAGCGGCGACATCGCCGACGAACCGGCGGCGCAGCCGCGCTTCCTGCAGCGCAATCGCGTCACCTACGCCGTCATCGACCTCTCGGACGTCGATTTCCAGGAATATTACCAGGGACTGGCGAACCGGGTGCTTTGGCCGATCCTTCACTATCGCGTCGATCTGCAGGAATATTCGCGCGCCGACCGGAGCGGCTACATGCGCGTCAATCGTCGCTTCGCCAACTCGCTCGACCTCTTCATCGAGGACGACGACATCATCTGGGTGCACGACTACCACCTGATGCCGTTGGCGAGAGAACTGCGCGCGCGCGGACGGCTCAATCCGATCGGCTTTTACCTGCACATCCCTTGCGCGCCGCCGGACATCCTGCAGACGCTGCCGCATCACGAAGACATTCTCGGCAGCCTCACCTATTACGATCTGGTTGGTTTTCAGACCGAGAACGACCGCGACAATTTCGCCCACTATCTGACCTCGCTGGGCGCCAAGCCGGGCCGCGGCCGCAGCTATTGGATCGACGGGCGTCAGACGCGCATCGGCGCTTTTCCCGTCGGCATCGAGACCGCCGCCTACGCGCGGCTCGCCCGCAACGCCGCGCGCTCTCCGTTCGTTCGAGAAATCGCCGAGAGCCTCGCCGGGCGCCGGCTCGTGCTCGGCGTCGACCGGCTCGACTACTCCAAAGGAATTCTCCACCGGATCAACGCCTTCGACCGCTTTCTCGAACTCTATCCGGAATGGCGCTCGCGCGTGACTTTTCTGCAGATCACGCCCAAGAGCCGCGGCGAGATCAAGGAATACGCGGCGATCGAGGACGAAGTGACCACCCTGATCGGCAGGATCAACGGCCGCTACGGCGAGGCGTCGTGGACGCCGATCCGCTACGTCAACCGTTCCTATTCGCGCACCGCGTTGGCGGGCGTCTATCGCACCGCGGACGTGGCGCTGGTGACGCCGCTGCGCGACGGCATGAACCTCGTCGCCAAGGAGTTCATCGCCGCCCAGGACGGCGATCGTCCGGGCGTCCTGGTGCTGTCGCAATTCGCCGGCGCCGCGGCCGAGCTCGGCGGCGCGCTGATCGTCAATCCGCACGAAGCGGAGGGCGTGGCGGCGGCGCTCAAACGCGCCCTGGAAATGCCGCTCGCCGAGCGCCGCGAGCGTCACGCGCCGATGTTCGAGCACTTGCTGGCCTATGACGTCGAGCACTGGGCGGAAAGCTTTCTCTCCTCCTTGCGCGACACGCGCCAGCGACCGGGCCTGGTCGAGGGGTTGCGCTCGATGTTCGGCGCATCCGCGAGCCAGCGTGCGTCGGGCCAACCCAAAGGCGCCGCCTTCTAGTGGATCGAATCCAACACTTGGTGCCCGCGCCTGACGGCGGCGATGATTTTATTGGGGTCGGCGGTCCAGGTGAAGGGCGCGGATTGCCGATTGTGCTCTTCGAGGAATCGATTGATGGCGGCCTGCAAATCGACGACCGATCGGAATACGCCGCGCTTGAGTCTGCGCTTGGTGAGCGTGGCGAAGAAGCCTTCGACGGCGTTGAGCCACGAGCAGGACGTCGGCGTGAAGTGGAAGACGAACCGCTCGTGCCGAGCGAGCCACTGGAGCACTTTGGGATGCTTGTGGGCGGCGTAATTGTCGAGGATCACATGCACCATCTTGCCGGCGGGAACCCGAGCGTCGATGGCGTTGAGAAAGCGGATGAACTCCTGATGGCGGTGGCGCTGCATGTTTTGGCCGATGACCGTGCCGTCGAGAATATTCATGGCGGCGAACAGCGTCGTCGTGCCGTTCCTGACGTAGTCGTGGGTCATCGTGCCGGCGCGGCCCTTCTTGAGCGGCAGCCCGGGCTGGGTGCGGTCGAGCGCCTGAATTTGGCTCTTCTCGTCGAGAGACAGGACGATGGCGTGCGCGGGCGGATCGACATAGAGCCCGACCACATCGCGCAGCTTCTCGATGAATTTCGGATCGTTGGAAAGTTTGAACTGCCGCATGCGGTGCGGCTGAAGACCATGTTTGCGCCAGATGCGTTGAACCGAGCTGACGGAGACGCCCGAGGCCTTCGCCATCAAAGCGCCGGTCCAATGCGTTGTCTCCCCCGGCGGCGGATCGAGCGTCAGGGCCACGACCCGCGCAACGATCTCGTCCGCCAGCAGCTTGACGCGCGAAGGCCGCGTCTTGTCGCGCGCCAGCCCCTCGAACCCTTCGTCGGCGAACCGTTCCTGCCAGCGCCAGACACAAGTTTTCGACTTGCCCGTCCGGCGCATGATCTCGTTCGTGCCCACGCCGTCGGCCGTCAAAAGCACGATCTGGCCCCGCCAAACGTGCTTCTGCGGCGCGTTGCGATCCTTGATCAGAGCCAAAAGCCGGAGCCGATCTTCCGCCGAAACGGCAAGCGATATTCCCGTGCGCATGCGCCAGACTCGCACATCGCCAGTCCGCCGGGAATCCTCAATAGGATTCAAATGTCAGATTTCATCCACTAGCGCGGGTTGCGGACGAAGAATGCGACGGTCGGCAGGCGTTGCGACGAGCGTTGCAAGCTGGCGTCGCGACAAAACGCGCGCTTGTCGGCGCCGCGTCGGGGGTGAATGATGCATTCATCTGGTTCCGCGCCATCGCGTGGAAGGGTAGTTGCGCAGCGGGGCGAGGGGCTGCTCCACGGTCGTTGCGAAGTTCACGAACCTCAGGCTGTCGGCGCATCTTGAGTTCGAAAGAGCTATCGCGGCAATAGGCATCGCTGTTCACCTTGTTATGCCAAGCCTCGTTGAGGGCGACTCGTTGAACAAATCTCGGAGAACCCAACGCCGTCATGGCCGGGCTTGACCCAAGGCTGTCCGGTTCGATTTTGCTGGCGCCGGCGCACGGCGTTGATTCTAATCATTTCCAGAGTTTGGCGACTCGCTTGGACATGAAAAGGATCAGCGCCGTGCCCCATACGAATACGGTCTTCCGCGACGTTTTGAAACTGCTTCCCTGGTCTGTCTTTGAGCGGCTTGTGGAGAAGCACGGGACCGACGATCTGGTTCGCAGTTTCACGACCAAGCGGCAGCTGTCGGTGCTGCTGTTCGGTCAATTGTCGGGCTCGCATTCGCTGCGCGACATCCAAGCGTCGATGGCGAGCCATCAGGCGCGGCTTTATCATGCGGGCGGCGCCGCTCCGGCGCGCTCGACCTTCGCAGACGCCAACCGCGACCGGGATTCCAGGGTTTTCTCCGGGCTTTTCATGCATATGCTGGGCATGGCGACGCGCGGCCTGCGCCGCAAGATGGGCGATGCGGTGCGGCTGATCAACTCGACCAGCCTGCATCTGGCGGGCGCAGGGACGCAGTGGGCGCGCTTTTCGGCCGAGGTCTGCGGCGCCAAGGCGCATTTCGTCTACGACCCCGATCTGGGCTGCCCGATCTATCACATGGTCACCGAGGCCACGGTCAACGACATCGTCGCGGCCAAAGCGATGCCGATCGAAGCGGGCGCGACCTATGTCTTCGACCTCGGCTATTACGATTATGGCTGGTGGGCCGCGCTCGACGAGGCGGACTGCCGCATCGTGACGCGGTTCAAGAAGAACACGCCGCTCCTTTCGGCCCGATCCATGCCCGTCGCGCCGGGAACGGGCGTCGTCAGCGATCGAACCGGCTTTCTGCCGGGCCGTCAGGCTAAAAACCGCAAGAATCCGATGCAAGGCGCGGTGCGCGAGGTCGTCGTGACGATGGAGACCGGGGGGACGTTGCGGATTCTGTCCAACGATCTGGACGCGCCCGCCAAAGAAATCTCCGACCTCTACAAGCGGCGCTGGCAAATCGAATTGTTCTTCCGCGTGATGAAGCAAACCTTGAAAATCACCCATTTCATAGGCCGCTCCGAGAACGCCGTGCGCATTCAGATCGCCGTCGCGCTGATCGCCTTTCTGTTGCTGAGCCTTTTGCGAAAGATGGCGCAAGACAATCAAACCCTGCTCGAAACCACGCGACTCGTGCGCGCGAACCTGATGCATCGAAGAGACTTCACCTGCCTCAAGCAACCGCAAAAACCGCCGCCGCGCGACTCTCGGCAGCTCTCCCTAAACTGGAGCTCATCATGAACCGGACAGTCGTGGGCTTGTCCCGGCCATGACGGCACGAGAGTGTCTTCCCGCCGGTCACACTCACCGGGAAGTGGTATTACAGCAAGTTGTTATTAGAGAAGCGCTATGAATAGTGAAAGTAAACGTCCGCTTTCTAAAACGTTCAAGTTGTGGGAAAAATTTTATGCGCAGCTATCATTTCAGGTGATGGCTATCGTCGGCATAGTCGGCATTGCACGCGCGGACTGGCATTGGCTTCCGCCATATATAATTGTCTATGGCTACGGCGTGCCCGGAATCATCATGAGGCATCTGATTTGCCCAAGATGTCCGCATCTTTATGGTTACGGCGATTGCCTTCAATTTCCTTCTACATGGACGAAATGGCTTGTGAAGCAACGCAAGACGACGCCGTTTAGTGCAATAGAAAAATGGCTATTTTATCTGATATTTTTTCTGCTGCCAACGTATCCTCTATACTGGTTGCGTTCGCAGCCTGTCTTGTTTGTCGTTTTTATATTATCCGCGGCGATGTGGTATTGCGGTCAATGGTTGTATTTCTGTCAGCGTTGTCGCGCCAAAACATGCCCGTTCTATCGTGCGCGATGTTTCGCGTTTAAATTCACATAGACAGGGTCTGGCGGTGAATGTTACGAACTATTGACTGTTGTTTGCCGATCGTTCCTCGATAGCGTTGGCTGTTCTTCATGTTCCCCATTGATCGCAGCGGCGGTCGGCGCGCTTGACCCGCAGCGCGGCCCGGTCGGAAGCTGCCGGCTCAGCGACCGGCGCCGGGACTTTTCCAATGGATGAACAGGCTCTCTATGACCTGGCTTGCGTCGAGCGGCGATGCCCGAGGTGCGGCGGGCGGACGCGACTCGTCGACAAGGACACCTCGTCCGGCCGCGACATGCGCGAATACGGTTGCGAAGCCTGCGGCTGGACTCATGTATTCGACGTCGGCGTCGCGCTGTGGAAGTTGATGTCCGACGCCAAGAACGACGAGCCCGAGACCTGAGGCCGTGCGCAGCCCGCCCGGCCATACGGCCGGGCGGGGCGCTTGCGCTCAGAACTTCACCGTCATGCCGGCGTAGAGCGTGCGGCCCATGCCGGGGACAGCCTGCCACTCGTTGGGGTCTGCGGGCACCGTGGCTTTCATGGAGTAGTAGTCGGTCCCGCTGAGCGGCAGGTAGTAGGATTTATCGAACAGGTTCTCGACGCCGAGGTCGAAGCGGATGTTGCGGATCTCGTAGCTCGAACGCAGGTTCGTCAGCGCGTAGGCGGGGGTCCTCGGCTCCAGCCGCTCGGTGTCGACCTCCATCTTGGCGGCGACCGCCTGCAGCTCAACCGAGTTGGTCCACTTGCCGCCGAACAGGTCGAGCGTCTGCGTCAGCGCCCCCTTTCCGTTCAGCGGCATCATGCCGTAGAGGTTCTTGCTCTCCTTCGCGTAGGCGCCGTAAGCCGTGGGGACGGGCGAGGGATCGAGATCGATCCCGCGCACGTAGCCGAGCTGACCGACCAGATTGAAGACCCCGAAGGTCTGGCTCTCGGCGATCCGGTAATGTCCCGATGCGTCGAAGCCGTAGAGCTCGGCATTGTGGTTGGTGAATTGCAGCACGGCGTTGTGGCTGTTCAGCGACTCGCCGATGACGGTGGCGTCGATGTAGTCCTGCACGTAGCTGAAGTAAGGCGTGACCTTCAGCCCCCACGCGTCATGGTCGCCGCCATGCCAATCGGCGGTCGCGCTGACCGTGTTGGCGACCTCGGGCTTTAGGTTGAGGTTGCCGACGTAGCCGTTCATGTCGCCGAACCACCCGACCATGCTCGACGCCATGAGGCCGGTCGACCAGGCGTAGCGCTCGAAAATGCTGGGCGAACGCGTCTTGCGCGTGTAGCCGAACTCATAGGCGCTGTCGGTGTCGGGGCTGTAGCGCGCCAGCGCGGTGAAGTCGAAATTGTCGTCGGTCTTGGCGTGGTCCTGGGCGTTGAACGCCGCTGCGTCGGTCGCGTAGCGAACGTAAGGATACTGCGCCGCCGTGACGTCGCTGTAGCCCTGCACGTCGCCGGTGTTCATCCATACGACGTCGTTGCGCGCGCCGAACAGAGTCGTCCACTGCGGCGTCCACGCGCGCTCCCATTCGGCGTAAGTCCCCAGCACGTCGCGCGTGCCGTCGTTGATGTTCTGGAAAGTGTTGCAGCACATGCCTGGGGCCATGCCGGCGACCGGCGGCCACCATTCATTGTAGGTCTGGTCGTGGAGTTCGTTGCCGATGCGGATAGTGTCGATCTTGCTGGCGGCGATCGTCGCCTTGAGCTTGTAGCCGAAGTCCTGGCCGTCGGTGTACATGGGCATGGGCATCATGCTATCCCGGTCGGCGAGGAAGTTCATGTAGTGCTGGACGTGCTGGTAGTAGGCGCCGACGTCGAGCTGCCCCCAGCCCATGCCGCCCTTGTAGTCGAAATTGACCGAGTTCTCGTGGTTGTAGAGCATGTCCATGCGCTCGTCGGGGAACCCCTGGTAGAAGATGTCCTGCAGAGCGCCGCGCACGGTGATGAGCTGGTCGCCGTTCTTGTAGCCGAGCGTCAGCGCGTGGTTCTCCGAGTCATAGTTCGTCGACTTGACCAGCGCGCCGCCGCCGGCGTGGTAGTCGTCGCCGCGGTCCCATGAGCCGTCGTAGTCGAGGCTGAAGTGGTCGGTGGCGACATAGGCCGTCCCCGACAGGTCGGTGCTCTTGTTGTTGGAGCGGAACATCGTGGTGAGCGAGCCGCCGGCGGCGACGCCCGGCGCGATCGCCAGCGTCGGCAGGCCCGACGCCGGCGCGCCGGCCCCGGGAGCGAAAACGGGGGCGCGCGGCGTGACGACGATCGTGCCGCCGATCGAATCGCCGCCGACGCTCACCGGCACGTTGGCCGTGTAGACTTCGACGCTCTGCACGTTGGTCGAGCCGAGGTAGGACAGCGCCGGATTCATGTGGTTGGCGCAGGCGGCGGTGATCGACATGCCGCCGAGCAGGATGGCGTTGCGCTCGTCGTCGAAGCCGTGGATGACGGGCAGGCTGGAGACGCCGCCGCCGGTTCTCAAGGAGACGCCGGGGACGTCGCCGAGGATGGCGGCCGTATCGGGCGAGCCGGCGCTGCGGGCGGCGATCGTCGCCGCCGGGACGGGCGTGTAATTGGGCGAGGCCGCGGCGGCATTCGCGTTGCCGGGGTTGGCGCTCTGGGCCGGGGCGACGATTTCGACGTTCGGCAGCGACTGCGGCGTGGATTGTTGAGCGAGCGCCGCGCAAGGCGCCAGCGCCGCGCGCGCGACGAGGACGGTGAGCAGTTTGGTCACGATGGGAGTCTTTCAACGCGAGAAACGGGAATCCACGGCGCCGCGGCGCACGGAAATGCTAATTCACGGTTCGTTTCAGGCGTTGAAAGGCGGCGCGCGCGCCGACCAGGAGCTGGTTCGGCCCGCCTGCGGATTGAGGCCGGTCGAGGACGCGACAGCGAGCGCACGGCCGACGGAATGGCGCGCGGGAAGCGGCAAGTGCGCGGAAACGAGCATGCCCGCGCCGCGCGCGTGGCAGCTCGCGTGCCCGGCGCAAACGACGCAGTGATGGGGATGAGCGGGGGCGGGCGCCTGTTTGTCGGAGGCCGACGCCTGTCCGTCGTCGGCGTGGGCGCAGATCGCCGAGGCGAGGGTAGCCTCGAAAGCCGTGTTCTGATCGGACGCCGGGCAGCAAAAGGCCACGGCGGAGACGAGGCTTTGCAGCGCGAACAGGTACGCGAGCGCGAACGCGAGCAGCGTCCGCCGCAGTTCCGCCGCTCTGCGCCCCGGATTCTTCATATTTCACACATAATCGGGCCGCGAGCGGCGAGTCCCTGCGGCAGGGTGTCGCGGAACGCTACGGCGCCGGCCGGCGCTCTTCTTCGACGACCCCGCCCGGCCGTGCGGCCGGGCGGGGCCCTTGGCTCAGAACTTCACCGTCATCCCGGCGTAGAGCGTGCGGCCCATGCCGGCGACCGGGTCGGGAGCATACGGCGCGTATCCTTCGATCTTCCACTCGGCGATGTCGGCGCCGCCGAGCGGTTCGTAATAGAACTTGTCGAACAGGTTCTCGACGCCGAAGTCGAACCGGATGTTCTTGAACTCGTAGGCCGAGCGCAAGTTCGTCAGCGCGTACGCGGGGGTGGTCAGCTCGTTGGTCACCACGTCGACCTCGGTCTTGGCCGCCACCGCTTGCAATTCGACGCTGTTGGTCCACGTCCCGCCTCCCAGCGCAATCTTGTCGCTGAGCGCGGCTTTCCCGTTCAGCGGCATGATGTCATAGAGATTGCCGTGTGTGTCGAGGTTGATGCCGCGGGTGTAGCCGGCCTCGCCCGACAGAGAGACGACGCCGAAGCTCGCGCTTTCGGCGAGGCGCACGCGGCCAGACAGGTTGAATCCATACAACTCCGCGTTGTGATTAGCGTATTGCAGGAGGTCTCTGGCCTTTGTGGTGTCGGGGGTGAGGACATTCACGTCGATATAGTCTTGCACGTAGCTGTAATAGGGCGTCGCCTTGAACTCCCATCGGTCGCTGACGGCGTCGCGCCAATCGGCGCTGACGCTGAGGGTGTGCGCGATTTCGGGTTTCAAGTAGAGATTGCCGACATAGCCGTCGCCGTCGCCCGCCCAACCGTTCATCATTGCGGCCATCGAATTGGTCGACCACGCATAGAGCTCGTAGAGACTGGGCGCGCGGGTCTTTTGGGTGACGCCGGCCTCGTAGGTCGCATCGGCGTTCGGCGTGTAGCGCGTGAGCGCGGTCCAATCGAGATCGTCGAACGTCTTGGCGTGGCTGAGGGCGTTGAACGCGGCCGAGCCGGACGGGTAGGTCGCCGTGCCTAGGTAGGTGCTGCTGTAGCCCTGCACGTCGCCGGCGTTGGTGTCGACGATCTCGCCGCGCACGCCGATCAGCGTCGTCCATTGCGGCGCCCATTGCCTCTCCCACTCGGAGTAGGCGCCGAAGCGGTCGCGCGTCCCGTCGTTGATGTTCTCGAACGTGCCGCAGCACATCATTCCCACCTTCGTGCCCGACGGCGTCCACCAATCGTTGAGCGTTTCGCCGTGGAATTCGTTGCCGATGCGAATGGTGTCGATCTTGCTCGCGGCGATCGTCGTCTTGAGCGAATAGCCGAAGTCCTGGCCGTCGGTCCACATCGGCATGCCGGTCGTCGTTGTGTACACTGTGCCCTTGCTCTTGTCGGTTCCGAAATTCATGTAGTGCTGGGTGTGCTGATAGAACGCGTCGGCGTCCAACTGGCCCCAGCCGAAGCCGCCCTTGTAGCTCAGATTGACCGAACTCGCCTGATTGTCGAGCATGTCCATGTATTCGTTGGGGAAGCCCTCGAAGGGGTCGTGCTCGATGGCGCCGCGCAGGGTGATGAGCTGGTCGTCGTTCTTGTAGGCGAGAGTCAGCGCATGGTCCTCGGCGGCGTAGCTGGTCGAGGGCGCCACGGCGCCGCCGCCGGCGTGGTAGTCGCTGCCGTGCGACCAGGAGCCGTCGTAGCCGATGCTGAAGTGTTCGGTCGCGACGGTGGCCGTCCCCGACAGGCTTACGCTCTTGTTGTTGGAGCGGTACATCGAGGTCAGCGAACCGCTGGCGACGACGCCGGGCGCGATCGCCAGCGTCGGCAGTGCCGACGCCGCCGGCGCGCCGGCGATTGGCGCGAACACCGGCGCGCGGGGATTGACGATGATCGTGCCGCCGATCGAGTCGCCGCCCATGCTGACCGGAACGTTGTTGGTGATCACCTGCACCGAGCCGACGTTGGCGGAGTCGATATAGGACAGTGCCGGGTTCATGTGGTTAGGGCACGCCGCGGTGATTGACATGCCGCCGAGCAGGATGGCGTTGCGCTCGTCGTCGAAGCCGTTGACGACGGGCAGGCTCGAGATGCCGCCGCCGGTCTTGAAGCTGACGCCGGGAACGTCGCCGAGCAGCCTCGCCGCGTCGGGCGAGCCGGCGCTGCGGGCGGCGATCGTCGCCGCCGGGACGGGCGTGTAATTGGGCGAGGCCGCGGCGGCATTCGCGTTGCCGGGGTTGGCGCTCTGGGCCGGGGCGACGATTTCGACGTTCGGCAGCGACTGCGGCGTGGATTGTTGAGCGAGCGCCGCGCAAGGCGCCAGCGCCGCGCCCGCGACGAGGACGGTGAGCAGTTTGGTCACGATGGGAGTCTTTCAACGCGAGAAACGGGAATCCACGGCGCCGCGGCGCGCGGAAGTGCTAATTCACGGTTCGTTTCAGGCGTTGAAAGGCGGCGCGCGCGCCGACCAGGAGCTGGTACGGCCCGCCTGCGGATTGAGGCCGGTCGAGGCGGCGATAGCGAGCGCGCGCCCGAGCGAATTGCGCGCCGGGACGAACGCTTGCGCCGAGGCGGCGACGCCGGGGGCGCAACCGGCGTGGGCGGCGCACAGCAGGCAGTGATGGGAGTGAACCGGGGCGGGCGCCTGTTTGTCGGAGGCCGACGCCTGTCCGTCGTCGGCGTGGGCGCAGATCGCCGAGGCGAGGGCAGCCTCGAAAGCCGTGTTCTGATCGGACGCCGGGCAGCAAAAGGCCACGGCGGAGACGAGGCTTTGCAGCGCGAACAGGTACGCGAGCGCGAACGCGAGCAGCGTCCGCCGCAGTTCCGCCGCTCTGCGCCCCGGATTCTTCATATTTCACACATAATCGGGCCGCGAGCGGCGAGTCCCTGCGGCAGGGTGTCGCGGAACGCTACGGCGCCGGCGACGCCCGGTTCAGTCCTTGCGCCGCTTCGCCGGATGCGCCGCCGCTTTGCGGATGTTGTTGGCTCGGGTTGTAGGGATGCGGCGGCAGGGGGCTCAACTCTCGACTGGCGCTGCGCCCATCGTCCGCTTATCTTGCCTCTGATCGGCGAAGACCTCGGAAGACGCCGGGGTCGACAAGTCAAATGCACTGTCAAGGAAACCCGGTCCAATCCGCGACGGGCTTTGATACTGGGGCGCGCACAATAAATGAACGCATTGACGGAACGCCAACACAATATCCTGCTTCTCGCCAAGACGTCCGGCGTTGTGCAGGTGGAGGCTCTGGCCGAGCACTTCGGAGTCACGCCGCAAACGATCCGCAGCGACTTGAACGAGTTGTGCGACCAGCGCCTGCTCAAGCGCAGCCGCGGCGGCGCCGTCGTCGTGTCGAGCGTGGAAAATTTGCGCTATGAGGCCCGGCGTCTGATCGCCGCCGATCAAAAACGGGCCATCGGCGAAGCGGCGGCAAAGCTCATTCCCGACAACTCGTCGCTGTTTATCAACATCGGCACGACAACGGAAGAAGTGGCGCGTTGCCTCGTCGGGCACAAGGACTTGTTGGTGATCACCAACAATCTCAACGTCGCTGTGCGCCTGCATACGATTCCCGAGATCGACGTCATTCTGGCGGGTGGTCCGGTCCGGCGATCGGACGGGGCGGTGACCGGCGCCGCCGCCATCGACCTGATTCGTCAATTCAAGGTCGACAACGCCGTCATCGGATGTTCGGCGCTCGACGAGGACGGCGCGCTGCTCGACTTCGATTATCAAGAGGTCCGCGTCAGCCAGACCATTATCGAAAACGCACGGCGGGTGATCCTGGTCTGCGACCGACTCAAGCTCGAACGGGTGGCGCCGATCCGAATCGGCCACATGCAGCAGGTGCACGTCTTCGTCACCGATCGCCTGGAAAATCCCAACTTGGCGAAAGTGTGCGCGCAGGCCGGCGTCCAGGTGATCGAGGCCGAACCCGGGACCGAATGAGGCGCCTATCGCCGCTGGCGAAGTCGCAAGCCGATTTGCTTACGAAAAATCAATGAAAGCGCAAACGTGCGTTTTCCGCCTCATTTTCTTTCGCACGTGCGAAGAAATGAGCCTCCGCGAGGGGTGGACGTTTGTCGCATCCGCGGCACAATCGTTCTATAAAACATTCCTCATTGCAATAGCTTAATAGATATCGACCGGCGATGCTGCGACGCAACGACGGGCGCTGGTCCTCGCTGGCGCATCAAATAGGGACGCTGGTATTTTCGGTAACTTTCGAAAAAATGGCTATTGGAAAACGATTCGAATTGTGTTTACCTTGCGTCCAAGCAAGGCGCTGGGCGCCACAACAACAGGTCGGGGGCAACGTGTCTGGGGGCGTTTTCGACATCCTGATCGTCGGCGGCGGAATCAACGGCGTTGGCGTCGCCCGAGACGCGGCGGGCCGAGGTCTCTCGGTCCTGTTGGCGGAGCAGGACGACCTCGCCGCTCATACGTCGTCCTGGTCAACGAAGCTCATCCACGGCGGCCTGCGCTATCTCGAATACTTCGAGTTCCGGCTGGTGCGGGAGGCGCTGCAAGAACGCGAGCGGCTGATGTCCATCGCCCCGCACATCATCCATCCCTTGCGTTTCGTCCTTCCCCACGACACGGCGATTCGGCCGGCTTGGATGGTTCGCCTGGGCCTGTTTTTCTATGATCACCTTGCGCGCCGTAAGACCCTGGCCGGCTGCGAACGGATCGATCTCGGCCGGGACCCTCGCGGAGAGCCGCTCAAGCCAGGGATGAAGGTCGGGTTCGCCTATTCCGATTGCGCCGTCGACGACTCGCGTCTCGTCATCCTGAACGCTCTGGACGCCAAGGAGCGCGGCGCTCGGATCCGGGTTGGAACCCGGCTGGAGGCGGCCCGGCGGGAGGGCGGCCGATGGATCGCGACGCTGGTCGACCGATCGAGCGGCGCGCGCGAAGAAGTGTCCGCTCGTGTGCTGATCAACGCCGCCGGTCCGTGGGTGGCGGAGGTTCTCAACCGCCGCATCGGTCGCGCCACCGCGAAAGACGTGCGTCTCGTCAAGGGCAGCCACATCGTCGTGCCGCGGCTGTTTGACGGTGAGCACGCCTATATCCTTCAGAATCCGGATAAGCGGATTATTTTCGCAATTCCATATAGAGAAAACTTTACGCTGATAGGGACCACGGATGTGCCTTACCAAGGCGCGGCGCGCGATGTAGTGATCTCGCCGGAGGAGACCGATTACCTCGTCGCGTCGATCAATAACTGGTTCAAGCGATCGATCTCAGCGGCCGACGTGGTGTGGTCTTATTCGGGAGTGCGCCCGCTGTTCGACGACGGCTCGATCGAGGCGTCGGCGGTCACCCGCGATTACGTGTTCGATCTCGACGTCAAGGACGGCGAGGCGCCGCTTCTGTCGGTGTTCGGCGGCAAGCTGACCACCTATCGAAAACTGGCCGAACACGTGCTGCGCGACGTCGCCCCGTTCCTGCCGGGAATGAAAGCGCCGTGGACCGGCGATGCGTCGCTGCCGGGCGGGGATATTCCGGACGGCGACATGGCCAAGTTCACCGACCGCGTCCTGCAGGAAAAGCCGTTTTTGGGGCGCCCCTTGGCTAGCCGTTTGGCGCACGCCTACGGGACGCGCCTGTACAAGATTCTCGGCGACGCCCGTTCCCTCGACGATCTCGGTCGCGATTTCGGCGGCGGCCTCTCGCAGGCGGAACTGGAATATCTGCGAGCCGAAGAGTGGGCCCGCGTCAGCGAAGACGTGCTCTGGCGCCGGACCAAGCTCGGTCTCGGCGCGCCGGCCGAGCGCGCCGCCGCCATCGACGAATTTTTCGAACCGCGGGTGAGCGCGCACTGAAATCCACCAAAAGGGCCCCGTCCGGCCCCTGTATCCTAGTGGATGAAATCTGACATTTGAATCCTATTGAGGATTCCCGGCGGACTGGCGATGTGCGAGTCTGGCGCATGCGCACGGGAATATCGCTTGCCGTTTCGGCGGAAGATCGGCTCCGGCTTTTGGCTCTGATCAAGGATCGCAACGCGCCGCAGAAGCACGTTTGGCGGGGCCAGATCGTGCTTTTGACGGCCGACGGCGTGGGCACGAACGAGATCATGCGCCGGACGGGCAAGTCGAAAACTTGTGTCTGGCGCTGGCAGGAACGGTTCGCCGACGAAGGGTTCGAGGGGCTGGCGCGCGACAAGACGCGGCCTTCGCGCGTCAAGCTGCTGGCGGACGAGATCGTTGCGCGGGTCGTGGCCCTGACGCTCGATCCGCCGCCGGGAGAGACAACGCATTGGACCGGCGCTTTGATGGCGAAGGCCTCGGGCGTCTCCGTCAGCTCGGTTCAACGCATCTGGCGCAAACATGGTCTTCAGCCGCACCGCATGCGGCAGTTCAAACTTTCCAACGATCCGAAATTCATCGAGAAGCTGCGCGATGTGGTCGGGCTCTATGTCGATCCGCCCGCGCACGCCATCGTCCTGTCTCTCGACGAGAAGAGCCAAATTCAGGCGCTCGACCGCACCCAGCCCGGGCTGCCGCTCAAGAAGGGCCGCGCCGGCACGATGACCCACGACTACGTCAGGAACGGCACGACGACGCTGTTCGCCGCCATGAATATTCTCGACGGCACGGTCATCGGCCAAAACATGCAGCGCCACCGCCATCAGGAGTTCATCCGCTTTCTCAACGCCATCGACGCTCGGGTTCCCGCCGGCAAGATGGTGCATGTGATCCTCGACAATTACGCCGCCCACAAGCATCCCAAAGTGCTCCAGTGGCTCGCTCGGCACGAGCGGTTCGTCTTCCACTTCACGCCGACGTCCTGCTCGTGGCTCAACGCCGTCGAAGGCTTCTTCGCCACGCTCACCAAGCGCAAACTCAAGCGCGGCGTATTCCGATCGGTCGTCGATTTGCAGGCCGCCATCAATCAATTCCTCGAAGAGCACAATCGGCAATCCGCGCCCTTCACCTGGACCGCCGACCCCAATAAAATCATCGCCGCCGTCAGGCGCGGGCACCAAGTGTTGGATTCGATCCACTAGTCCCAACCACAACAGAGCAATTTGGCAGGAGGAAACCATGAGTAAGTATGTCGGCGCGATCGATCAAGGCACCACCAGCAGCCGCTTTATCGTCTTCGACCGCAAGGGCCAGATCGTCAGCGTCGCCCAAAAGGAACACGAACAAATCTATCCCAAGCCGGGCTGGGTCGAGCACAACGCCAAGGAAATATGGGAAAGCACCAAGTTCGTCATCGCCGAGGCGTTGCGCAAGCAAGGGCTGGGAGCCGAGCTATGCCTGAATTTGGGTGACGGCGTGAATCAGGCGGCGAATTTGGCTTCCAGCACGACCTCGATTCCGTCGCGGAATTTGGCGCCTTTGACGATCTTCGGCAACTGGTTTTGACCTTGCAGCCTGCGCCAGGTTTTCGACGCCGCCATCACCAACTTGAAGACCATCAAGCGAGCGGTGTCTTGCGACAACGCGCCTTTCATCCGGACGGTGCGATGCCGGACGGTTGCGAAGACGCTTTCGATGGGGTTCGTGGTGCGCAAATGGTCCCAGTGGTCGGCGGGGAAGTCGAAAAACGTCAGCAGCGTCTCTCGGTCTTTGATCAGGCAATCGACGGCCTTGTCGTATTTGGGCGCGTATTTCTCGGCGAATGTCGTCATGGCGCCCGCCGCGCTGGCGCGATCCGGCGCCAGCCAGATTTCTCGTAGATCCCTATGCGCGTTGGGCTGCAAGGACTTGGGAAACTTGTCGAGCACGTTCGTTGTTTTGTGCAGCCAGCAGCGCTGATGACGCGTCGTCGGCAACGCCTCGTCGAGGGCGTTCCAAAAGCCAAGCGCGCCATCGCCGATGGCCAACTCCGGCGCGATCGACAAACCTCGCGCCTTCAAATCGACGAGCAATTCCCTCCAGCTTTGCGCGCTCTCCCGCATGCCTGTCTGGAAGCCGATCAGTTCCTTGACGCCCTCGGGCGTCGCGCCGATCAGAACCAGCATGCATTCGGCCTGCGGCTCCATGCGCGCCTGCAGATAGACGCCGTCCGCCCAGACGTAGACGTAGCGGCGCGCCGACAAATCGCGATCCTGCCATCGCCGATATTCGTCTTCCCACTCGCTCTTGAGCCGCGCGATCACCGCCGGCGAGAGATTGGGCGCGTCCTTGCCCAGCAGGGCCGCCAGCGCCTCCTGAAAATCGCCGGCGGAAACTCCGCGCAGGTAGAGAACCGGCAGCAGAGCGTCGAGGCTCTTGGTTCGACGAGCCCATTTGGGCAGGATCGTCGACGTGAAGCGAATGCGGTCGCCCGCCGCCGCGCCACGATCGCGAGCCTTCGGCTTTTCTACGTCAACAGAACCGATTCCCGTCTGGATCGTGCGAACCGGGTCGTGCCCGTGGCGAACCACACGTTGGCGGCCGTCCGCAAGGACGAGATCAGCGTTCGAGCCCAGAAACGTCTCGAATTCCGCTTCTACCGCCTGGGCGATCAGCCGACGCGCCCCAGAGCGAAGGATTTCCGTCAGCGGATCATCGATCGCCCCTTTCTCTCGCAGGGCGACAACTCTATTCTCGTTCATGGCGTAACGCTCCATCTTGGAGGTTCGGGTGGCTTGATCACCAACCCCGTTACGCCGCCTTCCTCACCCCCGTCACCCAGTTTCCGCCATAGCTCCTGGGAGCCTCGGATCTGGCAGCGGTCGGCATCACCAACCAGCGCGAGACCACCCTGCTTTGGGACAGGAAGACCGGCGAGCCGCTCCATAACGCCCTCGTCTGGCAGGACACGCGCACCGACCAGCTGGTGGCCCAATTCGCCAAGGACGGCGGGCAGGATCGCCTGCGCGCCAAGACCGGATTGCCGCTGGCGACCTATTTCTCCGGGCTCAAGCTGCACTGGCTGCTCGAAAACGTGCCCGGCGCCCGGGCCAAGGCCGAGGCCGGCGACGCGCTGTTCGGCAACATGGACACTTGGGTGGTCTGGAACCTCACCGGCGGAACGCATGGCGGCATCCATCTCACAGATGTGACCAACGCCTCGCGCACCCAGTTGATGAACCTCGCGACGCTGGACTGGGATGCCGAAATTCTGAAGTTGTTCGCCATTCCCCGCGCTTGCTTGCCGAAGATAACCTCGTCCTCCGAGGTTTATGGCCACGCCAAGGATCCGCTGCCCGGCGTGGTGGTTTCCGGCATCCTCGGCGATCAGCAGGCGGCGCTGTTCGGACAAGCCTGCCTCAACCCCGGCGAGGCCAAGAACACCTACGGAACCGGCTGCTTCATGCTGATGAACACCGGTGAGAAGCTGTTCCCCTCGACCTGCGGCCTGTTGACGACGTTGGGGTACAAGCTCGGCGCCAACAAGGCCGTCTACGCCCTCGAAGGTTCAATCGCCATCACCGGCGCCCTGGTGCAATGGCTGCGCGACAATCTCGGGATCATAAAGAACTCCGGCGACATCGAAACGCTCGCCCGGACTGTCGCCGACAACGGCGACGCCTACTTCGTTCCGGCCTTTTCCGGCCTTTACGCCCCGCATTGGAAGGAGTCGGCGCGCGGCGTCATCTGCGGGCTGACCCGCTTCGTCAACAAGGGGCACATCGCGCGCGCGGCGCTGGAGGCGACGGCGTTTCAAACCCGCGAGGTGCTGGACGCCATGGTCAAGGATTCCGGCGTGCCGATCCGCGAACTGCGGACCGACGGCGGCATGGTGGTGAACGAACTGCTGATGCAGTTCCAGGCCGACATTTTGGGCGTGCCGGTGGTCCGCCCGAAGGTGATCGAGACCACGGCGCTGGGCGCGGCCTACGCCGCCGGCCTCGCCGTCGGTTACTGGAAGTCGACCGACGACATCGTCGAGAACTGGGGCGTCGACAAGCGCTGGCATCCCCAGATGGACAAGGCCGACAGCCGCAAGCTTTACGCCTCCTGGAACAAGGCCGTGACCCGGTCCCTCGACTGGGCGGTCTGATCGCGCCGCGCCAAAGGCCGTCGCGTTCAAACGCGACGGCCCTATCAAAATCTTGTCTCAAATGGGAAATTCGGGGAGGATATCATGCATTCACCATTCGTTGGCGAACTCATGGGCACGATGGTGCTCATCTTGCTTGGCGACGGCGTCGTCGCGGGCGTGTTGCTCCATGGTTCGAAAAGCCAGAATTCGGGCTGGATCGTCATCACGGCAGCTTGGGCTTTCGCCGTGCTGGCCGGGGTCTTTACCGCCGTGGCGACGGGAAGCTCGGACGCGCACATCAACCCGGCGGTAACGGTCGGATTCGCCATCGTCTCGGGCGACTATTCGAAAATCGCAACCTACGTGCCGGCGCAGTTGATCGGGGCGTTTCTCGGCGCCTCGCTGGTGTGGCTGCAATACCTGCCGCATTGGGAGAAGACCCCCGACCAGGGCCTCAAGTTGGCCGTCTTCTGCACGGGGCCGGCCATCCGCAACGTCGGCGCCAACCTCATCAGCGAAATCATCGGCACGATCACGCTGCTTTTCGTAATCGCCGCCATATTCTCCAAGGCCGTCGTCGGCGGCGGCATTCCCTCGAGCCTTGGTCCCTACATGGTCGCCATGCTGGTTTGGGGCATTGGTTTGTCGCTCGGCGGCACCACCGGTTACGCCATCAATCCCGCCCGCGACCTTGGTCCGCGCATCGCCCATTTCGTACTTCCCATCGCCGGCAAGGGCGGCTCGGATTGGGCCTATTCCTGGATTCCGGTGGTGGGGCCGCTGCTCGGCGCCACGGTTGCCGCTTTGATGATCAAGGCGTTCATCTGAACGCGCATTGACGACTACGGCGGCGGCTTTGCTTAAAGCCGCCGCCGCAATTTCCGCATTCATTTGGTCGCAAGGGCCATTCGGCGAAGCTTTCGTGTCGACGATGAACGGGAAGCTTCACCCATTGACTCGCTCAGCCCGAGGCGCCGCCGCATCGAGGACGGCGCGGCGCCCGACGATCGGCGGGTCGGGGCGCAGAGGCGGAACCTCGCGCCCTACGCGCCTTCGCTGCGCTGAGAGAGGATCTGGTCCAGGTCGATCCTGAGTTCGGACAGGATTTCGAGTTTCTGGTCGGCCAAGACGCCGAGACCGGCTTGCGCGCGGGCGAAGAGGCTCTCGTCCCTCTCGCGCATGAGCGCTTCGATCTGCGGCGCGCAGACGCGCGCGAGGGCGCCGATCAACCGATCCAGCGCTTCGTGCCCGGTTTCGAGGCGAAGGGAGGCGATCAGCCGAAGCGTTCCCGCTGCGCTCGCCATGCCGTCGCCGGTGACCCAAGAGTTGACGGTGAAGAGACTGTTCGGCGCGCCCTTGGCGTCGAAGCCGATGCAGAGCAGGTGCCGGGTCGGGGCGCGGCTGTCGCGAATGCGCAGTCGCGCGCGCCATCGTTTCTCGGCGACGGGGTCCAAGGCGGCGAGCCAGGCCGCCTTTCGCGCGAACAGATGGACATGGCCGTGTTCTTGGCCGCCGGGCCGATCGTCCGCGCTGTGAGAATGATAGAACCACTGATAGCCGCTTGCATCGTCGCGGGCGTCGCTCGCGGGATAATGCGCCCATGCCCGAGGACCGGACGCGTCGATGATATCGGCGAGCAGATGCTTGCGCGATTTGGCGAGGCGCCTGTAGACGCCGATCAATTGTTCCGAAGCGCTCTGAACCGGAGCGCGAGGCTCCGGTTCAGCCTGTCTCGGCGCGTTCAGCTTTTCGGGGCGCATTTCGGCGCGCACTTGGGAGCGCACTTCGCCTTGGGCATGATGTGGCGGGCCCTGTGGTGGACGCGATGGCGCGGGTGCGCAGCTTTCGGCGCGCACTTGCTCATCGCGGCGGGACTGCACTTGGGCATGCTCGCCGGCGCGGTCTGCGCGGCCGCGGGAAGCGCGACGGTGGCGGTGGTAAGGGCGGCGATCGAGTAGGCGATAAGTTTGGCTCTCATGAAGTCTCACCGTTGGTTGGGTTGGCTCGTGTCGAGCGAATGAGACGCTAATCGAAAAGGTCCGAACTGCCGGGGCTCAGGAGATATTCGCGCACCAGGGCGCGCGCGCGGTGCAGGCGGCTCTTGATCGCCGCCGGATGCTCTTTCAGACTTTGCGCCATTTCCGCGATGGTTTGTTCTTCAAAGTCACGAAGCAGAATCACCTGCCGATAGTGAGCGGGCAGGGATTCCAGAGCGGCCGAAAGATCTTGGCGCAACGCCAAGTCGCTTGTGCCCGCGAGATAACTCTCGACGCGTTCGTCCTCCAGCGATTCATGCTGGAACATTGCACGCGAGAGCTTCTGACATTCCCTCCGAACGATTGTGAACAGCCAGCCCGAAAACGCCGCCGCCGCACGCAATCCCGCGATCTTCTTCGCGAGGATGAGGAGCGCCTCTTGCACAGCGTCGTCGATGTCGCTGCTTTGGCAGTGCTTTCGCGCGTAGCGCCGGGCATCGGTTTGCGAAGCCAGCAGGAGGCGGTTCAGCGCGGCGCCGTCGCCGTGCTGGGCCGCCAGGATCAATTCGCAATTGTCGGGTCTGGGCATCGGTTGTTTCAGACTCTTCTCAAGTTTGCGCCGGGCCGAAGCCGCCGCAGCCCATAGACGCCAGCGCATAGTTCCCTCTCGGGGATATCATGACGCTGAGCATAGGGGTCTCCTGCCGCCTCGGTCGAGGAACATCCTCGTGGGATAAGAGGGCGCAAAGCGCCGAATGGGTTCGCCGCGCCGAAAACTATTTTTTGCGGTCCCGCCTGCGGCGCGTTCGCGCCGAATCGGGGCTGGCCGAGAGCCCGCCCGTAACATTCTCGATTTTGCGGCGAAGAAGACTTTGCCGGCCCACGTCGGGCCGGCTCGGCCACCCCTGGAGCCTCCATGATCGCCCGTCGCGCTTTCCTGTTCGCCCTCGTCGCCTCGACGCTCGCCTTCGGCGCGCCGGCCTACGCGGCCGATCCCAAGCCCTTCACGCCGCAAGCCTTCGCCGCCGCGCAAAAGGCCGGCAAGTCGATCCTCGTGGACATTACCGCGTCGTGGTGCCCCACCTGCAAGGCGCAGAAGCCGATCCTCGGCCAATTGACGGCGATGCCCGCCCTCAAGGATATCGTCGTGTTCGACGTCGATTTCGATTCCCAAAAGGACGTCGTCGCCGCGTTCAAGGCGCGGATGCAGAGCACGTTGATCGTTTTCAAGGGCGGCGCCGAAGTCGGCCGGTCCGTTGGCGACACCAACGCGGCGTCGATCAAGGCGCTGCTCGACAAGGCGGCTTGATCGGCGATGTCCAGCGCCTTTGCCTTGGCCTTTCTCGCCGGCGTTCTTTCGACGCTTTCGCCTTGCGTTCTGCCGCTGCTGCCGATCGTGCTCGGCGCGGCCGCGAGCGAGCATCGCTGGGGACCTCTGGCGCTGGCGGCCGGGCTGGCGGCGTCGTTCGTCGCAGTCGGGCTGTTCGTCGCCGTCGTCGGTTTTTCCATTGGGGTCGGCGGCGACTTCTTTCGAGCCGCTTCCGCCGTGGCGCTCATCGGTCTTGGCGTCGTGCTGCTGGTTCCGCGATTGCAGGCCCGTTTCGCCTTGGCGGCGGGTCCTGTCGGCGAATGGGCGGACGCGCGGCTGCGTGCGCTTTCGCCGCGCGGAATCTCCGGCCAGTTCGCGGTCGGCGTGTTGCTCGGCGCGCTTTGGAGCCCTTGCGTCGGGCCGACGCTCGGCGCCGCCTCGACGCTTGCGGCCGAAGGGCGCGATCTGGGACAAGTCGCGCTGACGATGTCGCTGTTCGGACTCGGCGCGGCGCTGCCGCTGCTGGGCCTCGGCGTTCTCTCTCGCGAAGCGACGATGCGCTGGCGCGGTCGTCTCATGAGCGCCGGGGACAGCGTCAAGAAAGCGCTCGGCGCCGTGCTGATCGTCGTCGCCGGCGCGACGCTGTTGGGTTTCGACAGGATCGTCGAGACGGCGCTGGTCGACGCCTCGCCGAGTTGGCTGACGACGCTGACGACGCGGTTCTGAGAAAGACGCGCCCGGCAGGGCTTGACGTTTGACTGAGGGACGCGCTCTGCGCCTCGGATCGCCGGCCGACTTTCCGGCGGTCGGCCGCCGACCCGACGCGTCGTGGCTAGTGCGGCAGCCTTCGGCCGACCATGGCGCAGGCCGGGCAAAAGCCGATGAGACCCGTCGTCATCGCCATGGCGCCCGCCAGCCCCGCCGCCCATCCGATGACGGTGGAGCCGAAATAGGCGATAGACGCCGCCAACAGGCCGACGCCCATCGCCGCCCTGACCGCACGCTCCCATCCGGGGACATTCTTGACGTACCACATGCTCGATCTCCTTCTTGGTTCCAGCGAGGACAGTCCTCACGGGCTAAGAGGCGGAGAAACGAGAAATGGGTTCGCGGGGTTGGAGACCGTGGCGCCCCAAAGGCTCCGGACGCGGCGACGGCCGTCCTTCGGACTCTTGCGGCGGCTGCTTGCTCAACCCCTTATTGCAACGGCGTGAATGCGAATTGGTGGTTGAGCCTTTCGGTGTTTCTAACTCTGGAACGATCCGAACTTGACGTGGTCCTCGGTGCGGACGCTGCTAAGCCGCTTTCGTCAATGTGAAATCGACATGCACCGCGTCGTAGGGAAACACGATTCCCTTGTCGGTGCGGTCGATTACGCCCGCGTGGATGAGGACTGTCACATCGCCATGAACCGCTTTCACGTCCCGGCCGACGCGCCGAGCGGCTTCGCGGATCGACATTTCGCCATGTCCGGTCATGGCGCGCAGAATTTCCCAACGTTTTTTCGTCAACGTGCGCCACAATAATTCGGCCGAAGCGAACGAAATGTGGGCGCCTTGCGCTTCGCCCCGAAAAGCGGCAAGCGCGCGGCTGTTCGCGGCGTCGCGCGTGGCGACCGACAGGGTCACGGTGTTCATTGGGGCCTCCATTGGTCCACATCCAGCCAAAAATCGGCCAAGAGTTGCTCGGGCGTCGTGAAGCGATAGGACGTTTCCCCATCTCCGATGTGCTTGTGATCGCCTTTCCCGGCTTCGTTGTCGTAGCGAAGGACGCAGACCTCAGCGACGACATACGCCAAAGCGTACTTGTAGCGATGGGCCGAGCCGCGCACAGGTCGCGGCGTCCGCCATATCAGCAACTCGGCGAAGCGTCGGCGCCGAGTTGGTGGCGCTCCCGGAGCAGCGTTCTGGCCTTCATGTTGAAAGTCATACCAACATGTCTGGTGTTGTCAATAAGTCCAACAGCCGGCGGCGGCGTTACGACGACGGCTCACCTAACCCCCTTTGTTGCAACTTCGTGAATCCGATTTCGGCCGCTAAGGGAACCAGCGCCGTCATTTCTGTTTGGAAGTCGCTCCAGCGCGTGCGCCTCAGCCCTTGCGGCGCTTGGCCGGATGCATCGCTGCCTCGAGGATGTTCTGGTGCGCGCCGATCACCAGCGACGACGAGCCGACGATCAGCGGGTCGGGGCCGACGACGACGCGGTGGTCCTTGTTGTCGTAGGGCAGGCTGGAGAGGAAGTGCAGCATGCAGTTGAGCCGCGCGCGCTTCTTGTCGTCGGACTTGATGATCGTCCACGGAGCGTCGGCGGTGTCGGTGTTGAAGAACATCGCCTCCTTGGCCTCGGTGTAGTCGTCCCACTTGTCGAGCGAGGCCTTGTCGATCGGCGAAAGCTTCCACTGCTTGAGCGGATCGGTCTCGCGCGCCTGGAAGCGGCGCTTCTGCTCTTCGCGCGTCACCGAGAACCAATACTTGTAGAGCCGCAAGCCGGTGCGCACCAGCATGCGCTCGAGCTCCGGGCACTGGCGCATGAATTCGAGATATTCGTTGGGCGTGCAGAAGCCCATCACGCGCTCGACGCCGGCGCGGTTGTACCAGGAGCGGTCGAGGAAGACGATTTCTCCGTCGGAGGGCAGGTGCGCGACATAGCGCTGGAAATACCACTGCGAGCGCTCGCGCTCGTTGGGCTTGTCGAGCGCCACGATGCGCGCGCCGCGCGGGTTAAGGTGCTCCATGAAGCGCTTGATCGTGCCGCCTTTGCCGGCGGCGTCGCGCCCCTCGAACAGCACGACGATCTTCTCGCCCGTCTGCTTGATCCAGGCCTGCGCCTTGAGGAGTTCGGCCTGCAGCGGCAGCATGCGCTCCAGATAGGCCTTTTCGCCGACCTTGGTCTTGTAGGGGTAGTCGCCCGTCTCGAAGGCGCGGCGGATCGCGTCGGGATCGCGCCGCGAGGCCGCCTCGGCCTTGAGCGCCTTGGCCGCTTTCTTGAGAATGAACGGCGGCTGTGCGGGGACGCTTGAAAAGGCCCGCGTTGGGACGAGGGCGCCTTGGCCCGGCTGCTCGGTCTTCGACGCGGGCGGGACGGGGTTCGCGTCGCTCTCGGGCGCGACCGGCGTGGCGCCGTCTAACGGAAGGTCCTTGGTGTTGCTGTTGTCGATCGCCATGAAAACGTCCCCCGAGGCGCAGGACTAGCGCGCGGATTGCCGCCTATCATAGGATTCTTGACCTTACGTTAGCGCAGCGTCAGGCCTTTGGAAATCGCCCCGTTTTGACCGCCGCGGGCGCCCAGGGCGCGGGGCGCGCCCCCGGCGTCGTCCGTTTTCGGGCCTTCCCCCCGCGGCAATTCTCGTCTAGTACGGCCGGCGATCCACCGCGCGCCTTAAAAAACGCGGCGGCGGCGGCCCGCGAGGCCGCAAAGCCTCGGCGCCAGGACGCCTCGCGGCCCAAGGCCGCGGCGCGGCCTTTTTTTGTGCGCCGCGGGACATTCGATCGACGCGCCGGGCTCGGCGCGCGAGCCCAGAGGATTTGATGCCCAAACGGACCGATATTTCGACCATCCTGATCATCGGCGCGGGTCCGATCATCATCGGACAGGCTTGCGAATTCGATTATTCCGGGACTCAGGCGTGCAAAACGCTGCGCGCGGAGGGCTACCGCATCGTCCTGGTCAATTCCAATCCCGCTACGATCATGACCGATCCGGACATGGCGGACCGCACCTATATCGAGCCGATCACCCCCGAAATCGTCGCCAAGATCATCGCCAAGGAGCGCTACGCCGTACCCGGCGGCTTCGCGCTGCTGCCGACCATGGGCGGCCAGACCGCGCTCAATTGCGCGCTGTCGCTCAAGAAGATGGGCGTGCTCGAACGCTTCGACGTCGAAATGATCGGCGCCACCGCGCACGCCATCGACAAGGCCGAGGACCGCGAATTGTTCCGCGAGGCGATGACGAAAATCGGCCTCGCCACGCCGCGCTCGCATCACGTCAAGACGCTCTCCCAGGCGCTCGCGGCGCTCGACGACATCGGCCTTCCCGCGATCATCCGGCCGAGCTTCACCATGGGCGGCACCGGCGGCGGCATCGCCTACAACAAGAGCGAATTCATCGAGATCGTCGAGCGCGGCATCGACGCCTCGCCGACCGACGAGGTGCTGATCGAGGAAAGCGTCCTCGGCTGGAAGGAATTCGAAATGGAGGTCGTCCGCGACAAGGCGGACAATTGCATCATCGTCTGCTCGATCGAAAACATCGATCCTATGGGCGTTCATACCGGCGATTCCATCACCATCGCGCCGGCGCTGACGCTGACCGACAAGGAATTCCAGATCATGCGCGACGCCGCGATCGCGGTGCTGCGCGAGATCGGCGTCGAGACCGGCGGCTCGAACGTGCAGTTCGCGGTCAATCCCGCCGACGGCCGCATGATCGTGATTGAAATGAATCCGCGCGTTTCGCGTTCCTCGGCGCTCGCCTCCAAGGCGACCGGCTTTCCCATCGCCAAGGTGGCGGCCAAGCTCGCGGTCGGCTATCTGCTCGACGAGATCGCCAACGACATCACCGGCGGGGCGACGCCGGCCTCTTTCGAGCCGACGATCGACTACATCGTCACCAAGGTTCCGCGCTTCGCTTTCGAGAAGTTCCCCGGCGCCGAGCCGCTGCTGACCACCGCGATGAAATCTGTGGGCGAGGCGATGGCGATCGGCCGCACGTTCTCGGAGTCGTTGCAGAAGGCGCTGCGTTCGCTGGAGACCGGCCTCACCGGCCTCGACGAAGTCGAGATCGAGGGTCTGGGCAGAGGCGACGACCACAACGCGTTGCGCGCGGCGATCGGCAAGCCGACGCCCGATCGCCTGCTCAAGGTCGCCCAGGCGATGCGCTTGGGGATGAGCGTCGCCGAAATCCACGAAGTCACTCGGATCGATCCGTGGTTTCTCGAGCGGCTCGCCGACATCGTCGCTCTCGAGGCCAAAGTCAGGCGCTTCGGCTTGCCCGCCGACGCGGAGAACCTGCGTCTTCTCAAGGCGGCCGGCTTCTCCGACGCGCGGCTCGCGGCGCTGGCGGGGATCGCGGAAGGCGACGTCTCTAAAGCGCGCGGCGCGCTCGGCGTCGCGCCGGTCTACAAGCGCATCGACACCTGCGCGGCCGAATTCGCTTCGCCCACCGCCTATATGTATTCGACCTACGAGACGCCCTTCGCCGGCGCGCTCAGCTGCGAGGCGCGCCCCACGCAACGCGACAAGGTCGTCATTCTCGGGGGCGGGCCGAACCGCATCGGGCAGGGGATCGAATTCGACTATTGCTGCTGCCACGCCTCGTTCGCGCTTCGCGATGCGGGTTTCGAGACGATCATGATCAATTGCAATCCGGAGACCGTGTCGACCGATTACGACACCTCGGATCGCCTCTATTTCGAGCCGCTGACCGCGGAGGACGTGCTCGCCATTCTTCACAAGGAGCGCGAGGCGGGCACGCTGAAGGGCGTCATCGTGCAGTTCGGCGGCCAGACGCCGCTCAAGCTCGCGCATGTCATCGAGCAGTCGGGCGCGCCGATCCTCGGCACTTCGGTCAATTCGATCGACCTCGCCGAGGACCGCGACCGCTTCAAGCGCCTGCTCGACAAGCTCGGCCTCAAGCAGCCCAAGAACGGCATCGCCTATTCGGTCGAGCAGTCGCGCCTCGTCGCCGCCGATCTCGGCCTGCCGCTGGTGGTGCGTCCCTCCTACGTGCTTGGGCGGCCGCGCGATGGCGATCATCCGCGACGAGGGCGAACTCGACGACTATCTGCTCGGCGTGCTGCCGAGCCTGGTGCCCGCGGACGTCAAGGCGCGCTATCCCAACGACAAGACCGGCCAGATCAATACGGTTCTGGGCAAGAATCCGCTGCTGTTCGACCGCTATCTCTCGGACGCGATCGAGATCGACGTCGATGCGCTGTGCGACGGCAAGAGCGTGGTCGTCGCCGGGATCATGGAGCACATCGAGGAGGCGGGCATCCATTCGGGCGACAGCGCCTGTTCGCTGCCGCCGCGCTCGCTGAAAGCCGAAACCATCGCCCGCCTCGAGGACGAGACGCGCAAGCTCGCGCTGGCGCTCGACGTCGGCGGCCTGATGAACGTGCAATACGCGCTCAAGGACGGCGAGATCTACGTGCTCGAGGTCAATCCGCGGGCCTCGCGCACCGTGCCGTTCGTCGCCAAGGTGATCGGCGAACCGATCGCCAAGATCGCGAGCCGCGTCATGGCCGGCGAGCCGCTGGCCTCGTTCGACCTCAAGCTCGGCGCGCTTCGATCACGTCGGCGTCAAGGAGGCGGTGTTTCCCTTCGCGCGCTTCCCCGGCGTCGACACCGTGCTGGGGCCGGAAATGCGCTCGACCGGCGAGGTCATGGGCATCGACCGTACGTTCGAGATCGCGTTCGCCAAGAGCCAGCTCGGCGCGGGAGCGAGCCTGCCGCGCGCGGGCACGGTTTTCGTCTCGCTGCGCGACGCCGACAAGCCGGGCATCGTCGCGCCGCTGCGCCTGCTGCAGGAGCTGGGGTTCAAGATCCTCGCCACCGGGGGCACGCAGCGCTACCTCGAGCAGCACGGCGTTCCCGCGGTCACGATCAACAAGGTGTCGGAAGGGCGCCCGCACGCGGCCGACGCCGTGCGCAACGGCGGCGTCCAGCTGATGTTCAACACCACCGAGGGGGCGACCTCGCTGACCGACTCCAAGCCGCTGCGGCGCGCCGCCCTCTTGCAAAAAACTCCATATTATACCACACTTTCGGGCGCGATCGCCGCCGCCGAAGGCATCAAAGCCTATTTGGCCGGCGATCTTGAAGTCCGAGCGTTGCAAGACTATTTCGCGTGATCTCGACGCCGCGTAAGGCGTCGATCGCGCGCTGAAGGTTTTTGATTTTCGAGGCAGGGTAAGCGATGGAAAGATTTCCGATCACGGTCGCCGGCCACGCCGCGCTGGAGGCCGAATTCATGAGGCTTCAACAGGTGGAGCGTCCGCGCATCGTCCAGGCGATCTCGGAGGCGCGTTCTCACGGCGATCTGTCGGAAAACGCGGAATATCATTCGGCCAAAGAGGCGCAGTCTCATAACGAGGGCCGTATCATCGAACTCGAAGACATGCTCCAGCGGGCCGAAGTGATCGACGTGTCGAAACTGTCGGGCTCGACGATCAAATTCGGTGCGACCGTCACGCTGATCGACGAGGACACCGAAGCCGAAAAGGTGTTCCAGATCGTCGGCGAGAGCGAGGCGGACGTGAAATCCGGCAAGGTCTCCATCACCTCGCCGACCGCGCGCGCGTTGATCGGCAAGAAGGTGGGCGATAGCGTGGAAGTGAACACGCCCGGCGGCGGCAAGAGCTACGAAATCCTCAAGATTGCTTATATATGAGCCAGCGCTGAGGAGCGGGGGCGCTTCCCGGAGGGTGAAATGACAAATCCATTGGTTTCGCGTCGCGCCGCGTTGGCGGCGTTGGCCGGTGCATGCGCGTGGCCTGCCGTCGCGCGCGCCGACGCGGGCGCCGCTCCCGCGCAGCGGTTTCGCGCCATCGAGGTCGACGTGCGGCCGGCGCGCGAGATGGGCGGAGACGTTCTCGCGAACTGGATCGCGCAGGATCTGGCTCCAGCGTTGCGCGCGTCGTTCGCCGCGTATCTGGCGCCGGGAGATCGCCATGCGCCGATCCTGCGCGCGCGCATCGACAGCGTCACGCTCGGCGCGCCCAACGCCGCGTCCTTCGGTCTGTTCGGCGCGTTTGGGGACGACACGATCGACTACATCGAAGGCGCGGGCGTCGTCGTCGGCGCGGGAGGGCGCGAAATCGCCTCCTATCCGCTGTTGTGTTCGTTGCGCGCCAGCACGCGCATAACCGATCCGGCAAGGCATCGTCGCACGGCAGCGGGTCACCCACTTGGCCCAGAGCTTCGCGCAGTGGCTGCCCGGGAAGATGGGGCTGTAACGCGCGATGCAGGATGCGCTATTGGGCGAGGGCGTGCGCGTCCTTCTGTTGGGTTCGGGCAAGGCGGGACACGAGGTCAACGCGGTCGGCGTCGCCGAGGCGCTGGGCGCGCCCTATGAGTTGCGGCGGGTCGATCCGCGCAAGCTCTTTGTCTGGCTCGCGCCGTTCGGCCCCGTCGATCCCCGGGACAGAGCGGGTCGGGCTGGCTCGCTGCTGAGCGAGCCTCTGCCCGACATCGTCATCGCCAGCGGACGGGTCACCGTGCCCTATTTGCGCGCGTTCAAGCGTCTGGCGGGCGAGCGCGTGTTCGCGGTGTTCCTGCAGGACCCGCGCTTTGCTCGCGCGAGCATGGACATGATCTGGGTCCCCGAGCACGACCGGCATCGCGGCGCCAACGTGATGGCGACGCTGACCTCGCCGCATCCATTTTCGCCGCGCCGCCTCGCCGCCGTGCGCGCCGCGCCCGACTCGAGGCTGGCGGCTCTGCCGGCGCCGCGTTGCGCGGTGGTGCTCGGCGGCCCCAGCGGCTCGCAACATTTCACCCCCGCCGACCTCGTGCGCCTTCGCGAGGCGACGCAAGCGATCGCCGCGCAAGGCTTCAGCGTCATGGCGACGCCCTCGCGCCGCACGCCGCCGGAGCTGTTGGCCGCGGTGCGCGAGGGCCTCGGCGACGCGCCGGGGTTCGTTTGGGACGGCGCGGGCGACAATCCGTACGCCTCGATCCTCGCGCTGGCCGACGCGGTGCTGGTGACCGGCGACAGCGCCAATATGGTCGGCGAGGCGACCGCGACGGGCGCCCCGGTGCATGTATTCGAGCCGTCGGGCGGCGGTTCGGACAAGCTCGCGGGCGCGATCGACGCGCTGGAGCGGCTCGGGGCGGTGCGCCGGTTCGCCGGCGCGATCGAGCGTTTCCGCTACGAGCCGATCGATTCGAGCGGACAAATCGCGCGCGAGATCGCGCGGCGGTTCTTGGCCTCGCGAGCGATGGCGGCGGCGGCCTGAGGCGGGATCATGGTCGGAGCGGGAACGGACCGGAGCAGGGCGGCGTTGGCCGGCGGCCCCGCGGTCATTCTCGTGCGCCCGCAACTGGCGGTGAACATCGGCATGTGCGCGCGGGCGATGGCCAATTTCGGCCTCGACGATCTGCGCCTGGTCAACCCTCGGGAAGGCTGGCCGCGCGTCGGCGAATATCGCGACGTCGCCTATGCCGCGGCGGCGGGGGCGGCGCATCTGCTCGACGGGGCGCGCGTCTTCGACAGCGTCGAAGCGGCGGTCGGCGATCTCAACTTTCTCTACGCCGCCACGGCGCGCGAGCGCGGCCAGATGAAACCCGTCTTGGTCCCCGCTCAGGCGATGGCGGAAACCGCCCACGTCGCCGAGAAACGCGGCGTGCTGTTCGGGCCGGAGCGCACCGGCCTCGACAACGACGAGGTGGCGCTCGCCGACGCCATTGTCACCTTTCCCGTCAACCCCGCCTGCGGCTCGCTCAATCTCGCGCAGGCGGTGCTGCTGATCGGCTACGAATGGTTCAAGGCCGCCCACGGCGACGCGCCGCCGCCGCCTGCGGTCCCACGCGCCGTCTCGCCTCCCGCGCAACGCGAGATGATGCTGGCGTTTTTCGACTTCCTCGAGGGAAAGCTCGACGAAGCCGGGTTCTTCCGGCCGGTGACCAAGAAGCCGGGGATGCGCCGCAACCTGCGCAACATGTTCCACCGCATGCAAATGACGCAGCAGGACGTGCGCACGCTGTGGGGCGCGGTCGTCCGCCTCGTCGAGGGCCCGCGCGTCGAGGTGCAGACACGCAAGCGCAATCGGCCGAACAAGCCGACCGGGTAACATTTATGTCACACGCGGACGAATTTGCTATTGTTCTTACGTAAACCATCTGGATTCCCGCGGGCGGACATGAGAAGCTGGCCAAAGTGGGGCGCCAGGCCCGAATCGTGGCCGGGGTCGAAGGGTTTCATTCAAAACGGTTGAAGGGGGGTATCAATGACGCAGGGCAGGTTGAGCCGCGGGGGGCGGGGCCTTAAGGCGAAGAAAGCTTCGGTCTCGTTGTTTGCGCTGCTCGCGATGAGCGGGTTCGCCGCCGCGGCGGATTTGCCGGACACCACTTCGCCGCCGCCGCCGCCTCCCGTGGCCGCGCCGTCGCCGTTCTTCGTGAAGCTCGGCTTCACCTACGCTTTCAACAACAGCACCTCGAAGCTGTATTCGCAAACCATCAACCCCGGTACTGGGGCGGGGTATGGTCCGCAACTTCAAATCGCCAACGTGGGGGCGAATATCGCGAATGTCGCCACCGTCGGCTTCGAGGCGGGCTATTTCGTCATGCCGAACATATCGCTCGACATTTCCGGCGGCATTCCGATGTGGGCGAAAGACAAGAGCAAGGGGATGCCGAACCTCGGTTCCCCGCCCCTCTATACCGGTCCGCTGCCCGGAACCACGCTGTCGACGATCATGCCGGCGTTCATACCGATCACCGCGCTCTACCATTTCAATCAGTTCGGCGCGTTCCAACCCTATCTCGGCGGCGGCTTCGCTCCGGTTTTCTCCTTCGCGCAAAGGAACGGCTCCACCACCGGCGTGACGGTGGACCCGACGGTCGGGTTGGTGCTGCAGGCCGGCGCCGATTACATGATCGACAATCATTGGGGCGTGTCGTTCGATGTGAAGCGCCTGTTCGCTGACGCCACTGCGCACACCACAGGCCTTAGCGGGGATCCTAGCCCCATCGCCGGAACCCAGAAGACCAACTTCAATCCCTGGGTGCTGGCGACGGGCTTGGTCTATCGCTTCTGACGCGCGTCGCTCTGGAGCCTGAGTTCGATTTCTGCTCTCTGTTTGCGGGCGCGGCCATTGGCCGCGCCCGTTTCGTTTGCTCTGACTTCGGCGGAACGAGGCGCTTTGCGCCCCGTGCAAGGCTTGGCGACCTCCGAGCCGGCGCGCATGAGAAACTGGACTCGGTGTGACGCAATGGCGGGTTGCGTCCCGCGTCCCGGCGAATAAGGTGCGCGCGCAAGTCGATCCAATTCCGGACGTGTTCCCGTGATGCGTCAAATCGTCGTTCTCCTGACGCTCGCCGCGGTGTGTGCGGTGGGCTGGTGGGTCTTTCTTCGCCCTGGGCCGCCCGGCCCCGAGCAATGGCAGGGCTACGCCGACGCCGATTTCGTCAAGGTCGGGCCGACCCAGCAGGGCCTGATCACCGCCGTTCGCGTCGAGCGCGGCGATCGGGTGGTCAAGGGCGCGCCGCTGTTCGAACAGGACGACGCCGACGATCGCTATGCGGTCGAACAGGCGACCCGGCTGCTTCAGCAGGCCAGGGATCAGCTCGCCGAATCTGCAGAACCCCGGCAAGCCGACCGAGATCGCCGCGGCCGAGGCGAACCTGCGCGACGCCGTCGCCGCGCGCGACAAGGTGCTCGCCGACCTCGATCGCAATCAGGTCCTGCTGAAGAGCGGCGCGGCGACGGCGCAAACAGTCGACGAAGAGCGGGCGGATTTGAGCTCGGCGATCGCCAAGATCGCGGCCGACCAGGCCGCGCTGGATCAGGCCAAAGCGCCGCTCGGCCGTCCCGGCGAGATCACGGCGCAGACCTCGGCGGTGGAGGCCGCCGAGGCCGCGCTCGCCATGGCGCGCTGGCGGCTCGCGCAGCGCTCCGTCGTCTCGCCGGTGACCGGCGTCGTCGCCGACGTGCTGGCGCGGGCGGGCGAAACGCTCGACGCGGGCGCGCCGGTGGTCTCGCTGCTGCCGCCCGAGAACATCTTCATACGCTTCTTCGTCCCCGAGCCGTCGCTCGCGCATGTGCGCCTCGGCGACACGGTGGCGCTTTTGTGCGACAATTGCCCCGCCGACATGACGGGAACCGTCTCCTATATCGCGCCGCAGGCCGAATACACGCCGCCCTTCATCTATTCCGAGACGACGCGCTCGAAATTCGTCTTTCTCGCCGAAGCGCGGCCGAAACCGGCCGAAGCGACCTCGTTCAATCCAGGCCAGCCGGTCACCGTGCAGCCGCGGGCGCCGCCGTCGTGAGCGACTACGTCATCGACGTCAGCGACCTGCGCAAGAGCTTCGGCGACCTCAAGGTGGTCGACGGGCTCAGCCTGCAAGTCGCCAAGGGCGAGATCTGCGGCTTTCTCGGCGCCAACGGCAGCGGCAAGACGACGACGATCCGCATGCTGTGCGGGCTGCTCGTCCCCGACGGCGGCGCCGGCCAGTGCATCGGCTACGACATCATCCGCGAGCCGCACGAGATTCGCCGCGAAGTCGGCTACATGACGCAAAGGTTCAGCCTCTACGGCGATCTCACCGTGTTCGAGAACCTCGATTTCGTCGCGCGCGTGTTCGAGATGAAGAACCGCCGCGCCGCGGTCGCGGCGATCATCGAGCGCATGGGGTTCGAGGACCGGCGCAACCAGCTCGCCGGCCAGCTCTCGGGCGGCTGGAAGCAGCGCCTCTCGCTCGCCGCCTGCGTTCTCCACGAGCCGAGGCTGCTGCTGCTCGACGAGCCGACCGCCGGCGTCGACGTGAAGGCGCGGCGCGAATTCTGGGACCTCATCCACGACATGGCGGCCGACGGACTGACGACGCTGGTGTCGACCCACTACATGGACGAAGCGGAGCGCTGCGGGCGCATCGTCTATCTCGCGCAAGGGCGCATCGTGGTGCAGGGCGGCGCGGTCGCGGTGGTCGGCGGATCGGGGCTCGTCACCTTCGAGGCGACGGGCGAAGATCTCGGCGCCGCCGCGCGCGCGCTGCGCCAGACTCCGGGCGTCGAAGCGGCGGCGGTGTTCGGGCGCTCGCTGCACGTGGCGGGCATGGACCGCGCGGCGCTGAGCGCCGCGATCCGGACGGCCGACGGCGCGCTCGAATGGCGCGAAGTCGAGCCGCGGCTGGAGGACGTATTCATCCATATGCTGAGCCTCGAGGAGGCGGAGCGGTGACCCAGTTCTCCCTGGCGCGTCTCGTCGCGCTGTTGCGCAAGGAAACAATCCAAGTGATGCGCGACGCGATGACGCTGCGCATGATCATCGCCATCCCCATCATGCAGCTGTTCCTGTTCGGCTACGCCATCAACTCAGATCCCAAACATCTGCCGGCCGGCCTGTTGTCGATCGACAATTCCAAATACACGCGCACCATCGCCGCGGCGCTGACCAATTCCGGCTACTACGATTTGCGCCTGCTCAAATCAGAGCGCGAAGCGGACTACGGCCTGGCGAGCGGCGAACTGATTTTCGTGGTCGAGATGCCTGCGGAATTTGATCGCGCCGTCGACCGCGGCGAGTCGCCGAGCGTGCTGATCGACGCCGACGCCACCGATCCGACCGCGATCGGCAACGCGGTGGCGGCGCTGCAACAGGCGGTGGCGGCGATCAATCGCGACCTGCCGCCGATCCGCCAGGCGCAGCCGCAGACGCCGCCGTTCCAGTTCGTCGTCCACGCACGTTACAATCCCGAGCAGCTCACGGTGCTCAACATCGTGCCCGGCCTCATCTGCATCGTGCTGACCTTCTCGACGCTGTTCGTCACCACGCTCGCCATCACGCGCGAGCGCGAGCGCGGCACGATGGAGAACCTGCTGGCGATGCCGGTGAGGCCGATCGAGGTGATGATCGCCAAGATCGTGCCCTACGTGGTCATCGGCTACGTCCAGGTGGCGCTGATCCTCGTCGCCTCGGCGGCGTTCTTCCAGTTGCCGATCCGCGGCTCGCTGCCGCTGCTGCTCGGCGCTCTGGGGGTCTTCATCGCCAGCAACCTCGCGCTCGGCGTCACCTTCTCGACGGTGGCGGCCAACCAGATGCAGGCGGTGCAACTCGCCCAGTTCACCCTGATGCCGTCGATCATGCTGTCGGGCTTCATGTTCCCGTTCCGCGGCATGCCCGGCTGGGCGCAGGCGGTCGGCGAGGTCTTCCCCACGACCCACGCGATGCGCATCGTGCGCGGCATGCTGCTCAAGGGCAACGGCTGGAACGAGATCGCGCCGGAGATGTGGCCGATGGCGCTGTTCACCGTCGCCGTGATCGTCTTCGCCGTCTGGCGCTATCGCGAGACGCTGGACTGAGGGGAGGGGGGCGCGCCAGCCGCGCGCCGCTTGTCGATCGCCGCGAGAATGTCGGACTTATTCGCGAAGGTTCCGTCAAACATGTAGGATCTATAGTCGTCTGGAATCGCATCGAGCAATTTGGGCGGCGCGTCGCGCCCACTCTTGGTCAGCAAGAAGCAATAGAGAAAGATCGCTTCGAGGGAGAGTGCCGGAAAGCGGTCCATTTCCTCTCCGAACGGCGCTTTTCGCAGCGTCTCGATCGCCTCGCCGCAGTTGCCCATCCGGCAAAGAATATTTGCCTGTAAATAATAGACCAGGCACTTGCTGAAGAAGTCGTCGCGATGCGAAGCGAGAAAGCGCAACGCGTCTTCGTAGCGCCCCTCACCCTCCAACACAGCGGTACGCCAGTAGGCGATGGCGGCGCGCTGCTCTGCATCGTCGCCAGGCGAACGCGCCGCCAGCAGAGCTTCGCACCCCCGCCAATCCTTTTGCTGGAACAGTGGCAGAATATCGTCGCGCAACGCCATCGTGAGCCTCTTCTTCAAACGCGATTGCCGCGGCGCCGCGCGCTTACGAAGCCTTTGGCGCAGCCGGTCGCGGTCGTGCTCCCAGCGAAGCGGCCGAGACATTGGAGGAAATATGATTCGGATCGAAACTGACGATTCGGATCACCCCTCTATCCGACCTCATCCATTAACGACTCATAAGAGTCGCAACCCGTGATCGCAACTGATCGGCGAGCGCTCTAAGCCCCTCACCATTGTTGTGATATTCGATGAAGCGATGGTGCTGTAGGTCAAACGGAATGTCGGCCCTGCGTTGCGTAATTGGAATAACAGGACGGCCAATCGTATGTGCAATGCCTGCTTCGTAGAACACGTTCGTATTCCGGTCGCTGAAGTCGCAAATGACAACTTTTGAGCGAGCTATCAACGCAACAATGTCTTGGATTACCTCAGATTCCTCCCAGATATCGTCAGCACGTTGGCATTTAAACTTGAGGCCCTCGACAGCTGCTTTGATAACGATGTGTACGTCGTTGAAAGCGGCACCGAACGGCATCATCAGGGAAACTAGTGTTTGATCGACCGGTGTGTCTGGGATGCGAAATACGGTCGGGCGCATTTCAACAGGAGGAGCGGCGGGTTCACGAAACGCGTCGAAGAGTTGATTTCCTGGCTGCAAGCCGTGGATGACATCGCTATCGATTAGCCCCTCTTCGACAAGCACCGAAAAGAGATCGACGTCCTTCACTGCCCAGTGCGTGCGGTACATTTCGTTCCGGGAAACATCGAGCTGCCTGCCAAGGGCTTCGATTTTCCTGTTTTGTATCGGCGCGATTGACTGTTCAAACACATACTCCAGCCGAACCTCTGTAGCCCTGACGCTTACGCGATTGATCCAGCCCACGCGGGCCTGTGCATCGTCATCTCCTAACTCGTACGCAAATATCGTCGGAGATCGGCTCAGCTCGGCGGCGATCGCATGTGAGAATGGAAGAAAGCGCTGCTTCAACGGCTCAATCGTATATTGCAAAATCGCTTGCAATAATGACCCCCTGAGGGGCGGTTTTCGCGTCCAATAACGACCCCCTCTGACGTTGTGTGTCAGCGTCCTTCCCTTTGGCCCGGATCGGCCGGGAAGGGCTGATGGGGATGGTTGGCGTGGACAAGATCGGCGAGATTCGACGCGCCTATTTCGAGCAGGGGCGGTCGATCAAGGAGATCGTGCGGACGCTTTCGGTGTCCCGCGCGACGGTTCGCAAAGTCATCCGAGGCCGCCAGACGGAGTTCAAGTACGCACGGGACGTTCAGCCGACGCCGAAGCTGGGCGTTTGGGTCGAGGCGTTGACGGAGATTCTGGAGGCGGAGTCCGCGCTGCCCAAGCGAGAGCGCCGCTCGACGCAGCGGCTGTTCGAAGAACTGCGTGGGCGCGGATACGACGGCGCCCACGACAGCGTGCATCGCTTCACGAAGTCCTGGCGGGAGGAACGAGCTCGAGTTCCGGTGCATGCCTATGTGCCGATGAGCTTCGCGCCGGGGGAAGCCTATCAGTTCGACTGGAGCCACGAGACGATCACGCTCCAGGGACTGCCGCTGACGGTGAAGGCGGCGCATATGAAGCTGTCGCACAGCCGCATGCCGTTCGTGCGCGTCTACTTTCGTGAGACCCAGGAACTGGTGTTCGACGCCCACGACAAGGCGTTCCAATTTTATGGCGGGGTCTGTCGGCGCGGCATCTACGACAACATGAAGACGGCGGTCGAGGCGATCTTCGTGGGCAAGGCGCGCCGATACAATGGCCGCTTTCTGCAAATGTGCTCCCATCATCTGATCGAACCCGTGGCCTGCACGCCCGCGTCGGGTTGGGAGAAAGGCCAGGTCGAGAACCAGGTCGGCAATCTGCGGGACCAGATGTTCCGACCCAAGCCACGGGTGAAGAGCCTGGCTGAGTTGAACGCGTGGCTGGAGGACCAGTGCGTCGCCTATGCCAAGCGAACCCGGCATCCCGAGTTCAAGGACCGCACGGTCTGGGACGTGTTCGAGGATGAGCGCGCGAGCCTGATGCGGCTTCGCGGCCCCTTCGACGGGTTCGTCGAGAAGGCGGTCAGGGCGAGCACCACCTGCCTGATCATGGCCGACCATAATCGCTACAGCGTCGACGCGCGCGCCGCCGGTCGGATGGTTCTGGTGCGCTCACATGCCGAGCGCGTCGTCGTGTTGCTGGGCGAGGAAGTCGTCGCGGATCATCCGCGCAGCTTCCAGCGCGACAAGATCATTTACGACCCCTGGCATTACCTGCCGGTGCTGATGAAGAAGCCCGGCGCCTTGCGGAACGGCGCGCCTTTCAAGGACTGGGATCTGCCGGCCGCGCTGACCCAGGTGCGCGACAAACTCAAACCGCACGCCGACGGCGACCGCCAGTTCGTCAAGATATTGGGCGCGGTTCTCGATCATGGGCTCGGCGCGGTCGAGGCCGCCTGCGCCGAGGCGCTGGAGGCGGGCATCGCCAGCGGCGATGTGATCCTGACCGTGCTGGCGCGCCGGCGGCAGCCCGCGGCGCCGCCCAGCATCACCACGCCCGACGCGCTTCGCTTGAAGATCGAACCCGCGGCCGATTGTGGCCGCTACGACCGCATAAGGAAAATCGCCTGATGGAACGCCATGAGATTCTGGAGGCGATGAGCGAACTCAAGCTGTACGGCATGCGCGCCAGCTTCGACGAGATCGCCGGCAAGGGCCTCGCCCGGCGCGACGAACTTTATCCGCTGATCGCCAGCCTGATCCGCGCCGAGCGCACTCACCGACAAGCTCGCTCGATCAGCTATCGCATCGCCGGCGCGAAGTTCCCGGTGCTCAAGGACATCGACGCGTTCGTCTTCACGGACACGCCGGTCGACGAGGGCCAGGTTCGAGAACTCGCCTCCGGCGCCTTCCTCGACGCCAAGCGCAACGCGATCTTCATCGGCGGCACGGGCACAGGCAAAACTCATCTGTGCATCGCCGTGGCTTCGGCGGTCGTTCGCGCCCGCGCCAGAGGGCGCTTCTTCAATCTGGTCGATCTCGTCAATCAGCTCGAACAGGAGAAGGCCGCCGGTCGCAGCGGCCGACTCTCGGAGAACCTGCTGCGCTACGATCTCATCGTCATCGACGAACTCGGCTATCTTCCGTTCAGCCAGCCCGGCGGTCAGTTGCTGTTCCATCTGATCAGCAAGCTCTACGAAAACACCTCGCTGCTGATCACCACCAATCTCGCCTTCGCCGATTGGCCGCAGGTGTTCGGCGACGCCAAAATGACGACGGCCATGCTCGACCGGCTGACGCACCACTGCGATATCGTCGAAACCGGCAACACGAGCTGGCGGTTCAAGAACCGCTCCTGAGCCAAATCCCTCATCGACGTGTTCCCCACGCCATCGACGGGGAAAACATTCTTTCCGCGCGCCGCCGCTGTCGCCCCTCCGGTCAGGCTACGCCTTCCCTCCGGCGCGACAGCGGCGGCGCATTCTCATCCCGATTGTTGCGCCTCATGACCCACGGATTCTTACGCCGCGAGGGGGTCGCTATTGGCCGCGACAAGGGGGTCGCGCTTGGAAGCGATTTGACAGTATATTCTCGGATGACTCGATCAGCTGGGAAATTGACGGGTTTGCCGTCCCATTCGCCAGAACGACCCGTGACAATGAGGTTGTACATCGCGAGTGCCCGACCAGGTTGACTGAGAGTACTGGTAGCTGGGGGTATCGCCTGACGCAAATATTCGACGCCTGTCCTGAGAGATCAATCTTCAGCATGTCCGATTTGGTGGCGCTCGCGATGTACAACCTCATTGTCACGGGTCGTTCTGGCGAATGGGACGGCAAACCCGTCAATTTCCCAGCTGATCGAGTCATCCGAGAATATACTGTCAAATCGCTTCCAAGCGCGACCCCCTTTCGCGGCCAATACCCGACCCCCTCGCGGTGTGAAGAATCCGAGGGAGATGGGCGCACGACAATCAGGATGAGAATGCGCCGCCGCTGTCGCGCCGGAGGGAGGGCGTAGCCCCGACCGGAGGGGCGACAGCGGCGGCGCGCGCAAAGAACTTTATCCCCTCGCACAGCTGTTCGGCGCTGAAACACGACTGCGCGGCGGGGGCTCAAGAGCGGTTTTTGAACCGCCACTTGTGCGGTTTCGACGATATCGCAGTAGTCGTCAGCCGGTCAAGCATGGCCGCGTCATTTTGGCGTCGCCGAACACCTCGGCCAATCGGCGAAAGCGAGATTGGTGGTGATCGGCGGCGAGGTGTTTTCATAGAGCTTGCTGATCAGATGGAACAGCAACTGGCCGCCGGCTGCTAACGGAAGATAGCCGAGTTGGTCGATGACGATGAGATCGTAGCGCAGCAGGTTCTCCGAGAAGTCGGCCGCTGCGACTGGCGGCCTTCGCCTGTTCGAGCTGATTGACGAGATCGACCGCCTTGAAGAAGCGCCCTCTGGCGCGGGCGCGAACGACCGCCGAAGCCACGGCGATGCACAGATGAGTTTTGCCTGTGCCCGTGCCGCCGATGAAGATCGCGATGCACTTGGCGTCGAGGAAGGCGCCGGAGGCGAGTTCTCGAACCTGGCCCTCGTCGACCGGCGTGTCCGTGAAGACGAACGCGTCGATGTCCTTGAGCACCGGGAACTTTGCGCCGGCGATGCGATAGCTGATCGAGCGAGCTTGTCGGTGAGTGCGCTCGGCGCGGATCAGGCTGGCGATCAGCGGATGAAGCTCGTCGCGCCGGGCGAGGCCCTTGCCGGCGATCTCGTCGAAGCTGGCGCGCATGCCGTACAGCTTGAGTTCGCTCATCGCCTCCAGAAATCTCATGGCGTTCCATCAGGCGATTTTCCTTATGCGGTCGTAGCGGCCACAATCGGCCGCGGGTTCGATCTTCAAGCGAAGCGCGTCGGGAGTGGTGATGCTGGGCGGCGCCGCGGGCTGCCGCCGGCGCGCCAGCACGGTCAGGATCACATCGCCGCTGGCGATGCCCGCCTCCAGCGCCTCGGCGCAGGCGGCCTCGACCGCGCCGAGCCCATGATCGAGAACCGCGCCCAATATCTTGACGAACTGGCGGTCGCCGTCGGCGTGCGGTTTGAGTTTGTCGCGCACCTGGGTCAGCGCGACCGGCAGATCCCAGTCCTTGAAAGGCGCGCCGTTCCGCAAGGCGCCGGGCTTCTTCATCAGCACCGGCAGGTAATGCCAGGGGTCGTAAATGATCTTGTCGCGCTGGAAGCTGCGCGGATGATCCGCGACGACTTCCTCGCCCAGCAACACGACGACGCGCTCGGCATGTGAGCGCACCAGAACCATCCGACCGGCGGCGCGCGCGTCGACGCTGTAGCGATTATGGTCGGCCATGATCAGGCAGGTGGTGCTCGCCCTGACCGCCTTCTCGACGAACCCGTCGAAGGGGCCGCGAAGCCGCATCAGGCTCGCGCGCTCATCCTCGAACACGTCCCAGACCGTGCGGTCCTTGAACTCGGGATGCCGGGTTCGCTTGGCATAGGCGACGCACTGGTCCTCCAGCCACGCGTTCAATTCGGCCAGGCTCCTCACCCGTGGCTTCGGTCGGAACATCTGGTCCCGCAGATTGCCGACCTGGTTCTCGACCTGGCCTTTCTCCCAACCCGACGCGGCCGTGCAGGCCACGGGTGGGATCAGGAATTGATGGGAGCACATTTGCAGAAAGCGGCCATTGTATCGGCGCGCCTTGCCCACGAAGATCGCCTCGACCGCCGCCTTCATGTTGTCGTAGATGCCGCGCCGACAGACCCGCCATAAAATTGGAACGCCTTGTCGTGGGCGTCGAACACCCAGTTCCTGGGTCTCACGAAAGTAGACGCGCACGAAACAGGCCGTCGGCTGTGCCGACGCTTCATATGCGCCGCCTTCACCGTGCGGCAGATGCTGAAAAGCTGATGGTCTCCGTGGCTCCCAGTCGAACTGATAGTTTCCCGGCGCGAAGCTCATCGGCACATAGGCATGCACCGGAACTCGAAGCTCGTTCCCTCCCGCCAGGACTTCGTGAAGCGATGCACGGCGTCGTATCCGCGCCCACGCAGTTCTTCGAACAGCCGCTGCGTCGAGCGGCGCTCTCGGTAACGCGGAGGACTCCGCCTCCAAAATCTCCGTCAACGCCTCGACCCGAACGCCCAGCTTCGGCGTCGGCTGAACGTCCCATCGACTGAACTCCGTCTGGCGGCCTCGGATGACTTTGCGAACCGTCGGCGCGGGACACCGAAAGCGTCCGCACGATCTCCTTGATCCGCGCCTGCTCGAAATAGGCGCGTCAAATCTCGCCGATCTTGTCCACGCCAACCATCCCCATCAGCCCTTCCACCGAGATCCGGGCCAAAGGGAAGGACACTGACACACAACGTCAGAGGGGGTCGTTATTGGACGCGAAAACCGCCCCTCGGGGGTCATTATTGCAAGCGATTTTG
>CAVXCA010000039.1:0-5706 GCA_963759955.1 uncultured Alphaproteobacteria bacterium | reverse complement strand
CCTCGGACGTCGCAACTGGACGTTCCTCGGCTCCGACAGCGGCGGCGAGCGGGCGGCGATCTTCTTCACCCTGATCCAGAGCTGCAAGCTCAATGGCGTGAACCCCGAGGCCTATCTCGCCGACTTGATCGGCCGCGTCGGCGACCATCCGGCAAGCCGTCTCGACGAACTCTTGCCCTGGAAATGGAGCGCGCGAGTCGCTTAAACTGCGCCCTATGCCCAACCGATCCGTCGCCGTGCTGAAGATTACGCTCGACCACGTCGAGCCCAAAGTGATGCGACGCATCGTCGTGCCCGCCGACATCCGTTTGGATCGGCTGCATCTGGCGATCCAGGCCGCCATGGGCTGGACCAACTCGCATCTCTACGAGTTCCGCATCGGCGGCGCCGGATGGGGCGAACCCGACCCTGACGGCGTCTACGAGGGGCCGCTGGACGCCAAGAAGGGACGTCTCCGCGCCGTGCTGGTTGACGCGGGCCGCAAGACCTTCAGTTATCTCTACGACTTCGGCGACGGCTGGTCTCACACCGTCAAGCTCGAAAAGATCGTGCCGATGATCGAGGGCGAGCCAAGTCTGCTCCTCCTCGAAGCTGTTGGCCGCTGCCCGCCTGAAGACTGCGGCGGCTCGCCAGGTTACGAAAGACTGCTGGAAATCCTCGCCGATCCCGACGACGAGGAACACGACGAAACGCTCACTTGGTGCGGCGGCCCGTTCGATCCAACTCGCGCCGACGTCTCGGCGCTCGAAGCCGACATCGATCGTCTCGCTCGCCGCTGGAGCCCGCGTCCGCGCGCCGCAGCCAAGCCGCAAGCCTGATCCGCGGTCATAACCGGGCGCTTACCGGCATTCGCGAGGCGGCGCGCGCGCTGCCGTTTCGCGAACAGCCGCCCATCCTGCTGCAAGACGTATTTTACGGTGAACCCAATGCGTCTTCGCTACGCCGCCAGTCGGATTTGGCGCCCGGGCGCCTGGCGACAGACGTCACGTTCGAAGCGATCGCTCGCGCGCCCGAGGGCAAACTTCTCCCCTCGTGGCCTGTCGCCGTCATGATCGGCGGACGTGCGGCCGCCGCTTTCGAGGTTCGCGGCCCGGCCCATTGGGAGCCGACGGGACTACGGTCGCGCAACTGGCGCTTGAGCGACCCCGCCCGCGTATCGGAAATTCCCGTACGCTATGAATTCGCCTACGGCGGATCCGCGCTCGATGCGGAGGGGAAGGAGGCGTATTTCGAGTTCAACCCGGTCGGGAGAGGATACCTCGGAGCGATGTCGCCCCAAGGCCGCACGCGGGAGGCGCCGCAGCTCGGCCTTGCCGCGGACTTTGCCAACGCCGCGCCGCAAAAGCCTTGGACCGTGGTCGGACTCGGGCCGGTCGGACGCGCGTGGCTACCGCGTCGAATTGAGGCGGGAACGTTCGACGATGCGTGGAAACGCGAGCGTTGGCCGCGCATGCCAGCCGACTATTCGCTCGGCTACTGGAACTGCGCGCCGCCTTCGCTGCGTTTCTCCCCATGGCTTAGAGGCGACGAGACGGTTCGCGCCGTCGGCCTGCGACACGATCCCAGGCCCTACGAATTCACATTGCCGGGCGCGCGCGCCGCATGTCTTATGGCTCGAAACGATGGGCTGCGTAGCGAGGAATTGCCTCTTGCGCTCCAATCCGTTCATATCGACATCGCGAGCGCCGATTCTTCGCTGCATCGCGTATCTTTGACCTGGGGCGCTTCCTTCCCTTCGCCTGAAGGCATCGCGAAGTTAGAGGTGATCTTGGAGGACGGCTTCAAAGCAAAAAGAGGCTTTCATGGGCAATAACGCGGCTCGGCTAACGAACGGCGAAGGAATTGTCGTGTGCCTTTCTCCGTGTGTCTGCAACACGCCGATTGGCGCTACGCTGGCGCCCATACCGTACATGATCGTATCGAATTTAGGACTAAGTCGAGAGACGAGCGAAAACGTCCTCTTTCAAGGCGCGGAAGCCTTTACGATGCGCAGCCGCCTTAGTTCGGTGACAGGGAACGAGCCCGGCGCCGGTGGAGGGGTGATATCCGGCGTCAATTTGGGATGGTGTCGCCCTCAGTCGAACAAGGCTAATTTCTTCGTGAATGGAAGAGAAGTCATTCAACATGACAACATCTTCGAAATGAATTGCGCGGGGCCCGACGGTCCGTCAAACACCTTGGGGAAATTGAACTATCTCTCGGAATAGAATTACGGTTGCGCGCCCGTGGACTGGACTGGGTTGGCCCATTTCACGCTGTCGCGTCTGCCTGCCGTCCACCGGCTCAGATCGACCCACGGCGCTCCTTCGTCACCGGCGCATGGGGAATCGAATGGCGTCAAGGCGAAAGCCGATCAGTCGTAAGCGCTGTTTTCAGGCCACGGCTTTGAACGGCTGCGACGCGACGTAGGCCCAAGGGAGCAGATCGTCGATGGCGCTGTTGAGGTGGCCGTCGACGATTTTGGCGAGGACGTCGGTGAGATAGGCGTAAGGATCGACGCTGTTGAGCTTGCAACACTCGATCAACGAAGCGATCACCGCCCAATTCTCGCCGCCACCGTCGCTGCCCGCGAAGAGATGATTCTTCCTTCCAAGCGCAATCGGTCTGATCGATCTCTCGACCGTGTTGGAATCGATCTCGATCCGGCCATCGTCGAGGAAGCGGCTGAGGCCTTCCCAGCGCGAGAGGGCGTAGCGGATCGCCTCGGCGAGCTTGCTCTTCTGGCTGAGGAGCGGGAGCTTGGCGCGCAGCCAGGGTTCGAGTTCGGCGACAACCGGACGCGATCGCTCCTGGCGGGCGGCGCGGCGTTGGTCGGGGTTGCGGCCGCGGATGTCTTTCTCGACGGCGTAGACGAGCGCGATGCGTTGCAGCGCCTCAGCGGCGATGGGCGAAGCGTCGGCGACGAAGCGCTCGTAGAAGTGACGGCGCACATGCGACCAGCAGAAGGCGAGGCTGACGTCGCCCTTCTGGGCAAGCGCGCGGTAGCCGGCGTAGCCGTCGACCTGGAGAACGCCCTTGAAGCCGGAAAGATGCGCGATCGGCTGCGACGCCGTCCGGTCGGGCGCATAGACATAGGCGACCGCCGGCGGGTCGGTTCCACCCCAGGGGCGATCGTCTCTGGCGTAGGCCCAAAGTTGCCCGGTCTTGGTGCGTCCCCGGCCGGGATCGAGCACCGGCGCCGTCGTCTCGTCGGCGAACAGTTTCGCGGAAGAGCGCAGGTTGGCGAGGATGCGTTCGCGGATCGGCCGCAGGTGGAAGGCGGCACGGCCGACCCAGTCGGCGAGCGTCGAGCGATCGAGCTGGATTCCCTGACGCTCGTAGATCTGCGCCTGGCGATAGAGCGGCAGGTGGTCGGCGTATTTGGCGACCAGCACATGGGCGACCGTCGCCTCGGTCGGCAGGCCGCCCTCGATCAGCCGCGCCGGCGCTGGGGCTTGGACCACAACGTCCTCACAGGCGCGGCAGGCGTATTTGGGCCGCCGCACGACGAGAACCCGGAACTGGGCGGGGACGACGTCGAGCTTCTCGCTGACGTCTTCGCCGATCCGATGCAGCTCGCCACCACAGCACGGGCAGGCCTTGCTCTCGACGTCGACGATCGACTCGATGCGCGGCAGATGGGGCGGCAGCGCGCCGCGATTGGCGCGGCGCTTGCGCGATCCCTCCGCCCGCGTGGCCTGCGACTTCGCCTCGGCCTCGGCCGCCGTCTCCGCTTCGCTCTGCTCGACGTCTTCGAGGGCGAGCAGCAGTTGGTCGGCCGACAGCGTCTCGGCGCGTCGGCCGAAGCGATGGCGCTGCATGTCCTTGAGGATTTGGACGAGGCGTTCCGAACGAATGCGCTCGGCGATCAGCATCGCCTTCAGCGTTTCGGGATCGTCGGGAAGCGCGTCGGCGCCATGCGTCATACCCGCGACAACACCATATGTTCTGCTGATTTGCGAGGAATTTTGCGACCCTGATTCACTTCGCCGCAGGTCAGCCAGGCAACATCGGCGCTGGCACATCGCGCGCTGGCCGCACCCGCCGCCAGTCGAGACCTTCCAGCAGCGCCGAGAGCTGCGCCGCCGACAGACGCATCACGCCGTCCTCGATCTTCGGCCAGTGAAAACCGTTCTCTTCGAGGCGCTTGGCGAATAGGCAGACGCCCGTGCCGTCCCAGAACACCAGCTTCACCCGGTCCGTGCGTTTGCTGCGGAACACATAGATCGCGCCGTCGAACGGATCGGCTCGCATCATGTCGCGAACCAGCGCCGCCAGGCCATCCGCGCCCTTGCGAAAGTCGACCGGCCGCGTCGCTACGAACACCCGCGCCGCGCCTGTCGCGCCGATCATTTGGCCGCCTTCAGCGCGCCGATGATCGTCGTCACCATCGCCGGGTCGGCGCCGCGCCATATCCAAACGCGCGATCCTTCGACCTCCAACTCGATCGATTGCCGGCGCGCTTCGATCGTCGGCGTCTTGTCGCCGGCGTCGAGTAACGATACGCCGCTCGGCCCGTCGAGAACGACCGGCGCGAATGTCGACGCCTCAATCTCGTGATCGCCTCTTCGACATTCGGCGCGACGCCAGCCGAATAACTGCTGCGGCGTCAGGCCGTGGCGACGCGCGACGTCGCTCGCTCGCACGCCGTCCTCATAGGTCTCCGCGACGATCGCCGCCTTCTCCGCTGTCGTCCAAGTGCGCCGCCGCCCGGCGCCGGTGAAGATCTCCAGCCTTCGCGCCGGAGCCTCGCCCTTCGACACGTCATTATGCTCTGTGATCGACACGTATCGGAGCCTCCAACCGGTCCGAATATCTCCGTCACGCCGGCGCTCGAAAAGGTGGGGGCAGAACACCGGTTACGATCAGTCGAGCCGCTCGGAAGGTCGATCGCGTCGATTGGCGCGCGGCCGTGGCCTTGCGACCCTGGAGCGTCGCGGCGATTTCAACCCGAGAATATCGCGTTTCTTTTCCTGCCGTCCATCGCCAACGCAGTCGGCGAGGGTCTGTTGGTCGAGGCTTTGATAAAATGATTCTCGTGCGTCGCGCAGCATGATGCGCAATTTGCAGCCCGGCTCCAGCACGCAGCATCCACCATCGGCGCGGAAACATTCCACCAGCGCTTGGTCCGATTCCAAGGAACGGATCAAGGCGCCCAATCGCACCTCCTCCAGCGACGCCGCCAGCATGACGCCGCCGCCCGCGCCTCGAACCGTGCGCAAGACGCCGAGCGCCGCAAGGTCTTGCACGATCTTGTGAAGGTGGTTGCGCGACAACTTGCCGAGCTGGAGCGCGATGGTCTCGACGTTCATGTGTTCGCCCGGCGATTGACGACCAAGCAGCATCACCACGCGCAAAGCCATGTCGGTGGAAGCAAGAAGGCGCATCGATTCGTCTCCTAAGTGGCATTGACAGTACCACATTACTCGCGTCATATAACTGGCATAATAAATACCAATTAAGTCCATTGGCCGACGCCAGCTCGGCACGTCGAGCGCCTCGAACCTCGGCTCGGTCAGCAGACTGCATGATGAGCGACCCCAAAAGTGACCGTACAGGCGCCGAGTTCGCCTATCGAACGCTGGCGGATACCGCAACGACGCTGCCGGGAGCGACCACTCTTTTCCGAAGCGAAGAACTCGATTTTTGCTGCGGCGGCGGGATCCTGCTCCGCGATGCGGCGGCAGTCGAGCCACGCGATCTGAACAGTCTCTTCGCGAAACTCGA
>CAVXCA010000038.1:0-102452 GCA_963759955.1 uncultured Alphaproteobacteria bacterium | reverse complement strand
AATTCTTCGCGAGAATGAGTGCGATCCAGGCTTTTGTCGCGGACAAAGCCCTGAAACAAATCGGGATTGTGGATCAGCGTCTCGCCCAGCCAGGAGCTGCTGGCGAACACCACGACGGCGTAGTGAATCAAAAACTGATGCTTCTCCAGCAGGCGCAGTAAATCGGGCGAAGCCGATTCGGCGAACTGTTCAAACTGATTGACCGAGGCATGGGATTGGGCGAGCTGGGAAGCAGGGCCGGAAGCGCGTCCTGGACTCCGGCAGGCGCCAGTTGGCGAATGTGCGCGGTATTCGCTGGGCCGCTTCCGCATCGCGAAACTGCACGTTCGCAGGCAGAACAGCGGAATCAGGTTGAGCGATATCAGGCACGGTCGTATGAGGCCATCATAAGACCTGGCTTTAGCTGTACGGATAAAAGATGAAGAACAGCAGCGAGAGCGCGGTCAACACCCAGAGTCCGGGCTTCAGGTGGCTCGCCCTTCCCGCAACCAGCTTGCAGATGGAATAAAGCACGAAGCCCGCGCAGATTCCAATGGCAATGTTGAAGGTGAATGCCATCAGCGAAACCACCGCGAACGCCGGGATGGATTCGGTGTAGTCGGTGAAGTCAACGCGCGTGATGGGTGCAAGCATGAACAGGCCAACGATGATCAGGGCCAATGCGTAGTATTCCGTCTTCAAGCCTTGATAAGGCATGCGGTCCAATAAGACAATCTCCGTATCCTTGGGGATGTCGTGCTCGAGCAAGTGTAAGGCAACGGTAAGACCACCGTATCCTCCACCCAAAATAACAAATTTCTTCATTGCCGGTTCTGTTCCTTTCTTGACATTGTTCAGTATGGTCTAGGATGCCCATCCGGAAGCAATTGTATTGCGGTTTATACCTAGTAGCTGTCGATTCATATCAGGCGTGGACTTTGATCTCGTTATAGAACGTATCGCGTTCCACTGCTACGCGACCGGCACCCTTGATCAGATGAATCAACTCGTCACGGGTCAGACCTTCCGGCGATAGTGCACCCGCAGCGTGGCTCATCCTGCTCTTGCACGATCGTACCATGAGCATCAGAGGCGCCGAATGAAAGGGCGAGCTGAGCAACTTGAGTACCAAGATTAATAAAGTAAGCTTTAATATGAGGAAAGTTATCCAGCATTAAGCGACTAATGGCGATCGTCTTCAGGTCGTCGAACGCGGATGTGCGGCGCTTGATGCCCATTGTCGTATTTGCTGGCTGCATAGCATTCGGGATGAATACCATGAATCCGTTCGTCTCGTCTTGCAGCTCACGTAGTTGGACCATATGTTGGATCTTGATCTGCTTTCGTCTCAACCGCTCCATATAGCATCGTGGCATGCGTCTTCATTCCGAGACGATGCGCCGTACGATGAACCGTGAGCCATTGATCCGTCGTAGCTTTGTCCACATTCATTTTGCGACGGTAGTGGTCGGTGAGAATTTCCGCTCCGCCACCAGGCATCGTGTCCAACCCGGCTTCCATTAATCGTGTCAACACCTGCTCATAGCTAAGCCCGCTCAGACGGGAGAAAAAGTCGATTTCCGCAGCCGTATAAGCCTTGATCGTAACATTAGGATAGTGCTGCTTCAGCACGCGAATGGAATTCACATAATAATCGAACGTGACATGATCGTTATGTCCTCCGGTAATATGGAATTCATTCATGCCCTCGTGATAATGCTGACCCACGTAAGCAATAATTTCTTCGGGTGTTAACGTATAGGCCCCATCTTGTCCTTCATCCCTACGGAAATGGCAAAACGCGCAGTGCGCTTCGCACACATTAGTGAAGTAAAAAGAACTTCATGTTCTCGATAAAATAAACGTTTCTTCCGTTCTTGCGCAGATTGACTTTGTTGGCCATCTGTCCAATTGTCAGTAAATCCTCGCTTTCGTACAAAAAGACGCCGTCCTCCGGCGTAAGCCGTTCGCCTCGTTCCACCTTGTCGGCAATTTCGGCCATACGCTTATCTGGGTTCGTCGTTGCTACAGTATTCATCCGTTCCCCTCCCAGGAGTATTGTGTTGTTCGTTCTGCAGTAGTGAGCTCCTATGCGAAGCTGTGAAAGCTTGCACAAGCTCGACCAAGTTGAAAAACTTAAATTTGGAGCCCCTGTTGACTCATCTATTATAAACCTGTTGTCCGGAACGGGCAATACATAGGATACTCTTGAGACGGGGGAGAATAGGAGTATACTTAGAGCATACCGAGATATTAAGGAGGGAAACCTTTTATGATAACCATTACAGAGCAAGCGAGCGATAAAATAAAAGAAATGCTGGAAGCCGAAGAAACCCCGAACATGTTTTTGCGATTGGGTGTGAATTCAGGCGGATGCAGCGGATTCACATATGGAATGGGATTCGACGAAGATCAGAACAGTGATGATCACGTATTCGATATTCATGGGCTGAAGGTCGTCGTTGATGCAGACAGCAGTAAGTATTTGAACGGTCTGGAGATTGACTATAAGGAAGCAGCTATGGGTGGCGGGTTCACGATGCACAACCCGAATGCAACGGCTACTTGTGGATGCGGGACTTCTTTCCGTACGGCGACGGACGCGGGCAAGCCTAGTCCGGAGCAGTGCTAATTCCGTTAACAACACGTCCCTTATGATTTCCTTATCACCATTGCGATACAATACGATTTGATGATATTATGCTTCCTGGACTTGTGTAAGTGTTATTACACAATGGTTCAGGAGGTTTTTGTTGGGTAATCATATGTACGAAGGAGTTGCATAGGAATGAAAGTCAAGGTTAGCTTAGCCGTTGGTCCAGAGCTAGTGAAGGAAGTGTGGTTGGATATCGACGATAAGAAGCTGGAGGAAATGCCGGAGGACGAGGTAGAGGCGATCATTGAAGTGTATGTAAGGGACTGGGCGGATCGTCAGCTGAGCATTTCTTGGGAAGCAGAAGCGGCGGCGGAATGATGGAGAGCTCCTATGAAAAGCAGAAATGCTAGATTCATAGATTGTGATAAAAGTTTTCTATAGGAAAATGGATCTACTCCCCTGTGTATAACTTTATTCACAAAATTCTCACCTTGGCCCAATACATGTTATGACACTTGTCAACAAAGTATTCACAGGATATCCACATCGGAATGTGGATATCCTGATGCTTGTTCCAATGTTAGGTCCATGCTACTATAGAGAAAATTTGGTAATGAAGTTGGGTGATATGGCATGAAATCGTTAAGTAACGAAGCGCTGATCGACTCCTACTTGAAGGCTATTGACTTGAAGCTGGACCGGGATTTTGTATCCCTCCTGTTAGCAGAAATCAAGAGACGTAAATTAAATGTGGCGTACTACAGTCAGGATGCTCAGGCGAACTGAGCATTTGTGTTCTAGTATATTATCATGAAAATTAGGCCGGGTGGTAACCTTTACCACTCGGCCTTCGTCTATAATCAAGAGAACAGCTTGACTCTTCACGAGGAGATGAATGTGCGGCATGAAGATGAACATGAAACGACGGTTATTATTGGCAGTAGCGGCTATGGCCGTACTGCTGCAAGCAACGGCAGGAACATCCGTCAGAGCAGAGAACGATATGGGCTTGAATACGACGCCTCCAGGTTGGGAAAGCCTTATTCCGTTTACGGAGCCACAGTATCCGCCGTTTACAGTTATGGAAGGCTTCTCGGGACCTATCACTTTCCCGGAAGCCCCCCTTATCGAGCAGGATGTGCTGCTTGTCCCCGCCAGAGCGCTGCTCGAGCGACTCGGCTATAGCGTCGGCTGGGATGACATGGAGAAGGCGATCGTGGCGGAGAAGCAAGGCATGTCACTTCGCTTTCTAATCGAGCAACCTGAGGCGGTCGTGAATGGCGTTAAGAAACAGATGTCGACGCCTGCCCGGCTTATGGGCACGCTGGCGTATATTCCGCTTCGGTTCACAGCCGAAGCCGACAGTCGCGAAGTGATCTGGCGCTCCTACAACAAGCAAGTCGAAGTTCAAGAGAATGGGCAACGCTTACTCAAGTGAAAGTCTTATCACTTGTGGAGACGCCGCTGCCGGAAGAGCAACTGAAGGATCTGGCCGTGAAGGCCGGCTCATCCAGTGGGCTTCAGCTGAAGCTCACCTCGCTCGGCAAGGCGAATTACCAGCAGAAGGTGAACGTGCTTATAGCAGTGATTTGCCGGATATGTTGCTTATTCCCGACCCATTCTACTTGCAAGCTTCCATGGTACACAGCGTATTCTGGGACTTGAAGCCGTTCCTGAACGATTATCCGCATCTGCGCCAAGCCGTGGATCGCCTAGGCAGCCAAGTGGTGTTGAGCGACGGCGGCGTATACGGCATTCCCCGACTGCAGAACGCCTATGGGACGTTCCCTGCCATTCGCCAAGATTGGCTAGACAAGCTAGGTTACGCGATGCCGGCCACGATGGACGAGCTGTATAAGGTGCTGCTTGCCTTCCAAGCGAAGGACCCCGACGGCAATGGAGTCTACCGACCGCATTAACCGCGAGTGGTGGACAGAATGATCTCGGCAGTTTGGCTTGGGTAGAAAATGTATTTAATGAAAGCGGTGGACGCTACAAGCTGACGAACAATAAAGTGACTGATACATGGATGGAAGCAGGAACCAAGGAAGCGCTGAAATGGCTGAATAACACTTACGCCGCGGGGCTTCTGGCCAAAGATTTTCCCGTAGCCTCGGCGGAGCAGGTCATGCGGTCGTTGCTGGAAGACCATGTAGGCGTTATGGCGATGACCGGGAATGAGGTGACTCATGCAACGGGGAGCAGTTGAATACCATGATCAAATCCGCTAAGCTGGCTCCAATCCCCTATTTACAAGCAAAAGCTGAAGGAGCCCGGATCGTGCCGAATTCTGTGGGTCACTCAGGGATCTTCGCTATTTCCAAAACGGTGACGGAGACGAAGGTTAGACGCATTCTCCAATTCTGGATGGATGCGTGTAGGCGAGCAATCGGCTACCGAACGCGAAGCACTCGAGCCCCTTGAATCATACCTCGGGGTTGTATCAGCAGCCGACTCGACTTCTGTACAGAAACAACGTGAGCAGATCGGGTCAGCGCAGCTGAGATCCGACACTTGGTCTGTTCTCCAACGACATGAGAGCGAAGCTGTATGAAACCGACCAGAAGCTCTATCAGACGAAAATCAAAATCATTCTGGGTGCACTGCCTCAGGATCATTGGGATTTAGTCGTGGAGCAAGTAAAGAAGGATGCGGATTATCAAAGCGTCATGAAAGAGCTGAACGAGAAGTGGAATTCTAAGGTGAGGTAATAATCCTGATCGAAGCGTCGCACACTAGAGTGGAATACTTATTCTATGTGCCATCAGCCGACAGGAGACAACCGATCAGATGAGTCAACAAACGATACAACAAGATTTCGAAACAATTGCAAGAGAACGCCATTCCGTACGGTACTTCGATCCAACTCATGCAATCAGTCGTGAAGTGCTAAAGGATATATTGAATTTGGCTGCACAGGCGCCTTCGTCATGGAATTTGCAACATTGGAAGTTTCTCGTGATCGAGGACAAGGAACGCAAACAAGCGTTGCTGCCGATTGCCAACAATCAGAAGCAAGTAGTGGATGCCTCTGTAGTCGTGGCTATATTGGGTGATCTGGAGGCGGATAAGAATGCCGAGCAGGTATATGGAGGTGCAGTACGCGCGGGAGCGATGACCGAGGAAATCAAGAATATGATGGTCGGGCAAATTACGGGTGCCTACAAGAATTCCGCGCAAATTGGTCGCGACGAAGCGATACGTAACGCTTCGTTGGTCGTCTATGCAGCTTATGCTGGCCGCCAAGGCAAAGGGTTATGACACTTGTCCGATGGGCGGATTCAATCCGGCGAAGCTGGTCGAGGAATTCCGCATTCCTCCCCCGCTACTTGCCGATCATGTTGATCTCGATCGGCAAGGGTATCAAGGCCGCCCATGCTACTCCTAGGTACAAGGTCGACGATCTGACCGTTTTTAACGGGTTTTAGCTGTGGAATACGACTTCATGTTTTTGTTCCATCTACTCTGGCCTGTGCTTCACATTTGGATAGACCAACTTCTATCGTTCTAAGTCTAAACAGCGTTATATTGTGATTATCTCAAAAACGGATAGTCCCGCACCGTCAAGCAGGAAGAGTGGCTACATCCGCCACTCCTCCACTTCCACGGAAGCGGTGAATCCGCACCCGTTACAGACTAGCTCGTGGACACACATATGATTCGCGATATCTGATGAAGCCGTTCGTTAGCTTCATATCGTCGATAGGGCGATAGGGAGAATAGGGTCCCAAGTAATCGTCGGCCCTTCCGACATCACTTAACGAACGACTGCACTGTGGGCAATGCTTGGCAAGCGCCTGCAAGCCGTTACATACTGGGACAACCGAATGACAAAGGGCATTCCTCCTACAACTGCTTGGGTAGCAACTGTAGAATAGAATGCCCTTTTCGTCTCCGTACTACTATTAAAACTTCATGTTGCTGCTGTGACCCGGGAGAGCTCATCCGGATCAAAATATACTTTGGCGTTGTTGACAGCAGTCGGAGCTTCACCGAATCCAACAGCGATCAGCTTCAGCTTACCGTGTATACGTCTGTGATGTCACCCTGCTGCGAATATACCAGGTATGGACGTTTCCATGCGCGAGTCGACGACGATTGAACCATTGTCGATCTCGAAGCCCCACTCGGCGATAGGTCCGAGCGAGGAGACGAAGCCGAAGTTGACGATAACTGCGTCGACTGGAATTACAGTCACTTCACCGGATTTGGAGTGCTTCAGTGTAACCGATTCAATGCGGTCTGTTCCATTCAAGCTCTCCATTTCAACAGTTGTGATGACGTTCACCTTGGATTGCTTCAGCAATTCTACGCTATGCTCGTGAGCGCGGAACTTGTCGCGGCGATGAACAAGAGTCACTTCTTCAGCAATCGGCTCCAACATCAGGGACCAGTCAACCGCAGAATCTCCGCCTCCGCTGACCATAACTTTTTGCCCTTGGAATGCGTTCAGATCTCCGACGAAATAATGAAGGTTTTTTTTCTCAACGATGCCGCTTCCGGGAGCTCCAATCTTCTTGGTTCGAATGCGCCAACGCCAGCTGTAATGATTACGGACTTGCATTTATGTATGCCCTTGTCCGTTACAACCTCGAAGTCCCGTTCGTCTTTCTTGATCACTTGCACGACTTTCTCTTCCAGATGAATGCCAATCGGGAATAAAGCTTCATCTGCTCACGGACATTATCCACGAGCTCTTGAGCAGTTACTTTAGGAAAACCAGCCACGTCGTATATATATTTCTCGGGATAGAGCGCGGACAATTGCCCTCCCAATTGCGGCATGCTTTCAATAATCTTCACTGAAGCTTGGCGCATGCCTGCGTAAAAGGCGGCAAACATGCCGGCAGGACCACCGCCTATAACTACGATATCGGTCCGATCCTGATTCATTTCATTTGTGGACACGCAGAACTACACCTCCGTCAGCATAAGCAATCCCTTCTATTATAATCTCCAAAGTATGGGAAAGAAAACCCCTTTGTAACTTTTTACGACAAAGTTTGGACAAATTATGACTTGATATTTATGGCAGATCGAGATATGATTGCAGTTGAAATCGATCTACCTATAATTGAAAATCGTGCAAAAGCCAAGTCATAAATGTGGCGATTTACGTTAAAATAATAAAGAAACGACTCTTTTTTGTCGCCGCTTGTGTATTTTTTCACAATACTAAAAAGAGACTACAAAAACAACGGATGGGAATGGAAGGGATCCAAGATGAGTACAGTGCCAAGAATCGTCATACTTGGAGCAGGCTACGGTGGAGTACTGACTGCGCTTCGCTTGCAGAAGGAGCTTAACTACAACGAGGCGAACGTTACACTTGTAAACAAGCACGATTATCATTACATTACGACGCATTTACACATGCCAGCAGCCGGTACGGATAATCCGGAAAATGCACGTGTAAGCATCTCCAAGCTAATCGATGAATTGAAGATCGATTTCGTGAAATCGACAGTTGTTCAGATCAAGCCTCAGGAGAAAAAAGTTGTATTGGAAGACGGCACGTTATCGTACGATTATTTGGTCATCGGTCTGGGTGGCGAATCTGAAACGTTCGGCATTCCTGGATTGGCTGATTACGCGATGAATATCCGCAGTATCAACAGCGTCCGCTTGATTCGGAGCATATCGAATACCAGTTCGCCAAGTTCAAGCGTGAACCCGATCGCAAGGATTACCTTACCTTTGTTGTCGGTGGAGCGGGTTTCACTGGGATTGAGTTCATCGGTGAGCTAGCTGACCGGATTCCGGAGCTGTGCAAAGAATTCGACGTTGATCCAGCATGGGTCAAAATTTACAATATTGAAGCGGCGCCTACAGCATTGCCGGGCTTCGATCCAGAACTGGTCGAGTACGCCATGCAAGTGCTTACGAATAAAGGCGTTACGTTCAAGATCGCAACTGCGATTAAGGAATGTACACCGGGGGAAGGTGTGCTATTGGCTGATGGAGAAACGATCAAGTCGTCTACCGTTATCTGGACTGGCGGAATTCGCGGCAATCGTCTTGTCGAGCAAGCCGGATTCGAAGCTATGCGCGGCCGTGTGAAGGTAGATCCGCAATTGCGTGTACCGGGCCATGACAATGTGTTCATTATCGGGGACTGCTCCTTGATCTTCAACGATCTGGGTAAACCGTTCCCACCAACTGCTCAGATCGCTATGCAGCAGGGAATGACTACAGCCAGCAATCTGGTTGCGTCGATCCGCAATCAACCCTTGAAGGAATTCAAACCTTCTATTAAAGGAACGGTGGCGTCCCTTGGCAAGGGCGAAGCGATCGGTGTGGTAGGAACCCGGAAGCTCAAGGGCGGAACAGCAGCTATGATGAAGAAGCTGATCGATATGCGTTACTTGTATATCATTGGCGGTATTCCACTCGTGTTGAGAAAAGGCAAATTTTAATCCCACATACCGCATAGGGATACACATGCGAAATGTGAGTGAACTGGATTATAACGCAATAGGGCAACATCCTGAAGGAGGCGTAGGCCGTGAGACATTGCAGTGTGCAGGTTCGCGGACTGTTGACCCGGGGAGAGCTGGACCGATACAACGCCTTGATGGAGGTTGGTTCATACCTGGAAGGACAAACCCGTTACGATCTATCGTATATCGTACAGAAGGAAGTCGACCTGCTCATCCAGCCCGCCATCGAACGTCTGAAGGAAAAGGGACGGGAGAGAGATCGTGCTACGGCAGAGTACCTCAGCAAGCGTCAAGCCTGGGCAGCTGTATGATGAGGATGATGACGAAGATTGAATGACCGGAGCCTCAATCGCTTTATTAAGCGGTTGGGGCTTTTTGGGGTCCCCACAATGTAATAGGAACAGGCTTCGAAGGCCCACGTCACTTTGTGGGGTTATCTAATAGGAAGAAGGCGTCTACGATGGGCAACTTAACTCCGAACATTTTGCTAATAACGGCAGACCAGTTAAGGTACGATTGTGTGGGCTATAGCGGTAAATACCCTGTGCATACCCCAAATTTCAATGCGCTTACCGGGCAAAGCGCAGCCTTTACGAATGCCTATTCCCATATTCCGCTTTGCTGCCCGGCCCGACAATCGCTTCTACATGGTAGACGACCGGAGACATTCGGGGCGTTATGGAATTTCAGTGGTGCACTGCCGATTGCTTCCCTTCAACCAGATGCTTTCACCTGGACCCGCAGTCTTTCCGATATAGGGTATCGTTCCGCTTTTCTTGGGAAATGGGGGGTTCATCCGAAACTTGACGCGACATCATTCGGCTACGACATATATACGGGGGAGCAAGATTATCGTCGTTTTGCAGATAGCCTCTATCCCCATGTCAAGTTCACGAACGGTTATTTCGGCGAGACGAATCCGATTCCGGTAGAGCATTCCCGTACGCACTGGTTTGCTGAGCGTGCGATCGAGCAGATGAAGCAGCTGCAGTCCCATGGCGATCCTTGGCATATGGCGCTGCATTTTACGGAACCGCATTTGCCATGTCGGCCATCCGGCCGGTTTGCGAACATGTACGATTCAGCTTCGGTGCCGGAGTGGGCTGGTTTCCGTGAGACCTTTGTCGATAAACCGTATATTCAGCGGCAGCAGCTTCTGAATTGGGGAATTGAGCATTATTCGTGGGAGGATTGGTCTCCGATCGTGGCCAGATATTATGGCATGATCAGCCAAGTGGATGAGGCGATCGGACTCGTTATGAGCGCTTTGGAAGAAAGCGGAGAAGCGGATAACACCATTGTCATCTTTACAGCAGACCATGGCGATATGTGCGGATCACATCGGATGATGGATAAGCACTACATCCTATACGACGATGTGGTTCGTGTGCCGCTGATCATCCGGTGGAAGGAAAGGTGGAAGAGCGGGATACGCTGCGACTTGTTCGTATATAATCTCCTTGATTTAGCACCTACGTTGCTTGAGGTTACCGGTATTCGGACGGAGCCAGGACAATTGCAAGGTTGTTCGCTTGTGCCGCTTCTTTCCGGACGGCAAGACGAAATCACGGATTGGAGAGATGCGGTCGTCTCTACGTATAATGGACAGCAATTCGGCTTATATACACAGAGGATGATTCGCACGGATCGTTGGAAATACATCTGTGGAACCCGACCGATATAGATGAGCTCTATGATCTGCAGGAGGACCCGGGAGAGCTTATCAATCGTATTCGTGAACCGCTTGTTGCCGGACAAGTTGCTGAACTGCGCCGCAGGTTGTATGAGCAACTCGCTACTGATGGTGATGGGCTTGTCAGCAACGAGTGGATGCGGAGACAGTTGCTGAACGGGACGAAGATAATCCCTTCCACGACGCTAATCTGAACTTCACACGCCAAGGATATGAGGTACTTGTCAGCGCTCCCATTGACAGCTGAACGTAACGATGCAAAAATATATATTCATACATGTATACGAGATGTACTTTAAATGGGGGGAGAACATGAAGTACTTTCGCAAGTTAGCTACCAAACTAACTTTTAAACGGAAGCTGCTTGCTGTCATTGTCATCCTAAGTATCGCGCCAATCCCTCTTTTCGGTTTATTTTCCTACTATACCGTTTCGCGCAGTGTGAAGGATGAAGTTGACCGCAACCATCGGATGATACTGAACCAGATCGAACAGCACGTGGACACTTTTCTGCAAAGTCTAGGGAAATCGTCGCTTGAAATCGCTTCCAATCCTTCAGTGGAACAGTCCATGCGTCTCGGGGTTTCCATTGACCGCGTCTTGGCGCCGCGTTGCGCCGGATCCGTCCACGCTTGCACCACTTCGAGGATGAAGAGGTCATACTTGTTGACGAGGCGCGTATCGACCACTTTGCATTCGAGATTGGCGAAGCACTCGGCCACCAGCGGCGCCGCGACGCGCCGGGCTGGCGCCGCCGTCAGTCCGAACGCCTCGAATTTATCCGTCGTGCGCCCCGAACAATTGCCGACTTCCACCACCTTGGGCGCCAGGGCCACGGCGGGGATCGCAATGACGCATTCCTTGGTCGCGCGCAGCGCGGCGAAGCTGAAGTCGGCGTCGCTGACGACGCAGGCGACGAGCGGCGGGGTGAATTCCACCATCATGTGCCACGACATCGTCATGACGTTGGCGCGGCCGTTGTGGGCGGTCGTCAGCAAGACGACCGGCCCCGGCTCGAGCAATTGATAGACCTTCGATAAGGCAAGCTCTTTCATCACATCCCCGCTTCGGGCGGCGAGCGCCGCAAATCGCGGCGATCATCCGACCCAGACGATTTCGGCTTCCTTGCGGGGGGCGGGCGCCGGCCAAGCCTTCGGCTTGCCGACGATGATCGGCGCCACGGGGATCCACGCTTCGGGTAAGCCGAGAACGGCCTTGCCGTTCGGCGTGCCGAGGTAGCTCTGCGAGAAGCCGATCCAGCACGTCCCCAGCCCCTCGGCGAAAGCGGCGAGCATGAGATTTTCCGCCGCCAACGCGCAGTCTTCGACGATCCACGGACCTGGCGCGCTCGCGGAAATGACGACGAGCGCCGGCGCGCCGTGGAAGATGTCGAAATTCGGGTCGCCGAGCACCGTTTGGAAATGGGCGGAATGGATGCCGGCAGGCATCGTGGCGAGCATGTGCGCCTTCGCTTCGCGCGAAATGCGATCGAGCCGATTGCGATCGCGCACGACCGTAAACGTCCAGGGCTGCTGGTTGACGGCGTTCGGCGCCAATATGGCGGCCGCGATCAATCGGCGGATCGTTGGCTCGTCGACGGCCTCGTCCGCGTATTCGCGAACGGATCGGCGACCGGAAATCGCGTCTTGGAGTTTCATCGCCCGCTCCTTGCCGCCCCTCGCCCGAAGAGCCTTATCGCGCGTCCTCGCGGGAAGTTCATTGCGGCCGATCAACTGGGTCTCTTGCGAGCGTCGCCGAAAGGGAAGAGCCTGACGGGCGAAATGTGGCCCGAGGATTGCTTGGCGATGAGGCCGGCGGTCGTCGGCGATGAAGCGCGTTGAGAGGCGAAGCGATGGAAACTGCGGTGCTCGAGGAACTGAAGCGTTACGAGCCGGACCTGATCGCGATCCGTCGCGACATCCATCGCCATCCGGAGGTGGGCTTCGAGGAGGTGCGAACGGCCGAGCTCGTCGCCGACCGCCTGCGCGGCTGGGGCGTCGAGGTCGCGGAAGGGATCGCCGAGACCGGCGTCGTCGGCACGCTGAAGGGCAAGCGGCCGGGTCAGCGCGCGATCGGCCTGCGCGCCGACCTCGACGCCTTGCACATCCGCGAGACGACGGGATGCGACTACGCCTCGCAGGCGCCCGGCAAGATGCACGCCTGCGGCCACGACGGCCACACCGCGATGCTGCTGGGCGCGGCGCGCTACCTCGCCGAGCATCCCGATTTCAGCGGCGCGGTGCATTTCATCTTCCAGCCCGCCGAAGAGGGCCTCGGCGGCGGCCGCGTGATGGTCGAGGAGGGGCTGTTCGAGCGCTTTCCTGTCGACGCGGTCTACGGCATGCATAATTCGCCGGGGCTCCCGGTCGGCAAATTCGCCACCCGCGCCGGCCCCTTCATGGCGGCGAGCGACAGTTGGACGGTGACGTTCCGCGGCTCGGGCGGCCATGGCGGCGCCGGCGCGCATCTGGCGACCGACCCGACCGTCCCCCTCGGCCATTTCGTGCTCGCGCTGCAAACCGTCATCGGGCGCAACGTGCCCGCGATCGAGACGGCGGTGGCGAGCATCGGGCATATCGCGGGCGGCGATTTCCGCTCGCCCAACATCATCCCGTCGGAAATCGTCGTTCGCGGCACCTCGCGCTCTTACAAGCCGGCGATTCGCGACCTGCTGCAAAAGCGGATCGGCGAACTCGCCCATTCCCTCGCCGGCGCCTACGGATGCACGGCCGACGTCGACTACGAGCGGCGCTATCCGCCGCTGATCACGCACGCCGAGCAGACGGCGATCTCGATTGCCGCGGCGAGCGCGCTGGTCGGAGCGGACCATGTCGACGCCGACGCGCCGCCGCGGACCGGGGCGGAAGACTTCGCCTTCATGTTGGCGGCGAGGCCGGGCGGCTTCATCATGATCGGCAACGGCGTCGCGCCGGACGGTTCGTTCCACAACCTCCATACGCCGCGCTACGACTTCAACGACGAAATCCTCACCCTCGGCGCCGGCTATTGGGTGAGCCTCGTCCAGCAGGAACTCGGCTGAAGAGGCGCAGACGGCGAAGCCGAAGCTTCGCCGCGCGGCAAGAGGCGCCTACTCGGCGGCCCGCCGTGTGCGATCGTCCAATTCGCGCACTTCGTGATCTTTGCCGGTCTCGTCGATGGGCGCGCGCTTGGCCGAGCCGGAGAGCCAGAGGGAGAGCCGATCGAGATAGAGATAGATGACCGGCGTCGTGAACAAGGTCAGGGCCTGGCTGACGACCAGACCGCCGACCATCGCATAGCCGAGGGGTTGGCGCAGCTCGGCGCCGGTGCCTTGTCCGAGCATCAGCGGCACGCCGCCGAGCATGGCGGCCATCGTCGTCATCATGATCGGACGGAAGCGCAACAGCGCCGCCTTCCTGATCGATTGCTCCGTCGTCAAATGCTCGTCGCGCTCGGCGGCGATGGCGAAGTCGACCATCATGATGCCGTTCTTCTTGACGATGCCGATCAGAAGGATCGAGCCGATCAGCGCGATGAGACTGAATTCATAGCCGAAGATCATCAAGGTCGCGAGCGCGCCGAAACCGGCCGAGGGCAGGGTGGAAAGGATCGTCAGCGGGTGGATGAAGCTCTCGTACAGCACGCCCAGGATGAGATAGACGACGATGAGAGCGGCCAAGATCAGCAGCGGCACGGTGGTCAGCGAGTCCTGGAACGCCTGCGCGTTGCCCTGGAACGTCGTCGTCAGGCCAGGCGGCAGACGCAGATCGCGTTCCGCATTCTGAATCGCCGTCGTCGCCGGTCCGAGCGCGACGCCCGGCGCGAGATTGAAACTGATCGTGATCGCCGGAAATTGTCCCTGGTGGCTGATCGACAAGGACGTGACCGGCTTCGTCGTCCATTTCGCGAATGCGCTCATCGGCACCATCTGTCCGGTCGCCGGCGAGCGGATGTAGAGGCTGTCGAGGCTCTTGGGATCGCCCTGCAACTTGGGCAGGATTTCCTCGATGACGTTGTAAGTGTTGATCTGCGTGAAATATTGCGCGACTTGCCGCTGCCCGAAGGCGTCGTAGAGGGTGTCGTCGATGAGTTGCGGCTGAATGCCGAAGCGGGAGGCCATGTCGCGGTCGATCGAAATCGTCAGCGTCGTCCCGGCGATCTGCTGATCGGTCGCAACGTCGCGCAGTTCCGGCAGGCTGGAAAGCTTCGCCAGAATCTTCGGCGCCCATGTGTTCAGTTCGTCGAGATTGGCGTCCTGAACCGTGTACTGGAACTGCGTTCGCGCGAAGCGGGCGCCGACGGTGACGTCCTGAGCCACCTGAAGGTAGAGGTGCGCGCCTTTCACCTCGGCCAGTTTCGGCCGCAGCCTCGCGATGATCTGGAACGCGTCCGCTTCGCGCTCTTCGCGCGGCTTGAGCGTGATGAACATGCGCCCGTTGTTCTGCGCGGCGTTGCCGACGCCGGCGCCCAGCGCCATCGCCACGTTCTCGACGTCCGGGTCGGCCTTGACGATGGCGCCCAATTCCTGCTGCCGCTTGGCCATTTCCGCGAACGAAATGTCTTGCGGCGCGTCGGACGTGCCGAAGAGGGTGCCGGTGTCCTGCTGCGGGAAGAATCCCTTGGGAATGATGACGAAGAGGTAGACGGTCGCGACGACGGTCGCGAGAAAGACCATCAGCGTCGGGAAGCGATGCCGAAGCACGAAGTCGAGGCCGCGCTCATAGCCGTTGGCCATCGCCGCGAAGCCGCGCTCGCTCAGCTTATAGAGACGGCCGTGATTGTCGTGCGTGTGATCTCTCAGGAAGCGCGAGGCCATCATCGGGGTGAGCGTCAGCGACACGATCGCCGAGACCAGGATGGTCATCGCCAGCGTCACCGCGAATTCGCGGAACAATCGGCCGATGATGCCGGTCATCAGCAGCAGCGGTATCAACACCGCCACGAGCGAAAGCGAAATCGACATGACGGTGAAGCCGATCTCGCCCGCGCCTTTGAGCGCCGCCTGGAACGGCCGCATGCCGTGTTCGACGTAGCGGGTGATGTTTTCGAGCACGACGATGGCGTCGTCGACGACGAATCCCACCGCGATCGTGAGCGCCATCAGCGAAAGATTGTCGAGGCTGTAATTCGCCACCCACATCAGGGCGCACGCGCCGAGCAGCGCCAGGGGCACCGTGATGCTCGGTATGACCGTCGCCCAGAAGCTTCTGAGGAAGATGAAAATCACCATCACGACCAGAAAAATCGTGAGCATCAGGGTGAATTGCACGTCCTGGACGGCGGCGCGGATGGTCGTGGTGCGGTCCGACAGGATGCCGACGTGCATCGAGGTCGGGATCGCCGCTTGCAGACGCGTCATCGTCTGCTTGATCTTCTCGACGGTCTTTATGACGTTGACGCCGGGCAATTTGAAAATGACGAGGAACACGTCGCGCTTGCCGTTGCCCCAGGCCGCCTGCGTCACGTCGGCCGGACCGCGGACCGCCTGCCCGATGTCGCGAATGCGAACCGGCGCGCCGTTGCGATAGGCGATGACGACGTCGTTCCACTCCTTCGGGTGGGTCAACTGATCGTTGTCGAAAATCGTGAACGCCTGCCGCTCGCCGTTGACCGAGCCTTTGGGGCTGTCGACGGTCGCGATGCCGATCTGCGCCCGCACGTCTTCGAGCTGCAGGTTCTTCTCGACCAGCTTGGCCGGGTCGATCTGAATGCGGATGGCGGGCTGCTGCTGGCCGCCGACGCGCACCAGCGAAACGCCGGAGATCTGACTGATCTGCTGGGCGAGAATGTTTTCGGCGGCGTCGTCGACCTCGGTGATCGGCGCCACGTCGGACGAAACCGACAGGATGAGGATCGGCGTATCGGACGGGTTGACCTTGCGATAGGTCGGCGGGCTCGGCAGAATTTTCGGCAGTTGGCCCGAGGCGGCGTTGATCGCGGCCTGGATGTCGTTCGCCGCCGCGTCGATGTTGCGGTCGAGGTCGAACTGAACCGTGATGCCCGTCGCGCCGAGCGAACTCGTCGACGTCATCTGCGTGACGCCGGGAATCTGCGCGATCTGCCGCTCCAGCGGCTGGGCGACCGAGGAAGCCATCGTATCGGGCGAGGCGCCGGGCAACGAGGCGCTGACCGAGATGGTGGGAAAGTCGATCTGCGGCAACGGGGCGACCGGCAGCAAGGGATAGGCGACGGCGCCCACCAATAGAATCGCCACCATCAACAACGTCGTCGCGACGGGATGGCGAATGAAGGGGCCGGACACGCCTTCGTACATGCCGTCAGCTCCCGGAGTTGGCGGACGCGTCGATGCTGACGCGCGCGCCCGGCTCGAGGCCGAACTGACCGACCGTGACGACCCGCTCGCCGTCGCTCAGTCCCTTGTCGACCACAGCGAGGTTCGCGTCTTCGTGCGAAACCGCGACCGGGCGCACGGCGACGCGATTTTGAGCATCGACGACATAAACGAACAGGCCGTTCGGGCCGCGTTGGACGGCTCGGTCCGGCACTGCCAGCGCATCCTTCGCCACGTCGACCATCAGGCGCGTCGCGACCGCCAGGCCCGGCCAAAGCGCATTGTCCTTGTTCTCGAATTCGGCCTTCAGCCGGATCGTGCCGGTGGTGACGTCGACCTGATTGTCGACCACCGTCAGCTTGCCGGTCGCCAAGAGCTTGGCGCCGTCGGAGGTGCTGACCTGCACCTGCGGCGCGCCCGCAGCCATCGCTGCGTTGATGCGAGGCAAGTCGTCCTCCGGCGCGGTGAAGACGACCGCGATCGGCTGCAGTTGCGCGATCGTGACGATGCCGGTTTGCTGCGCCGCGGCGACCATATTGCCTTCGTCGACAAGCCGAAAGCCGGTGCGCCCGGTGATCGGCGCGCTGATCGTGGTGTAGTCGAGCTGCACTTGCGTGGCGTCGATGGCGGCGGCGTCGGCGGCGATCTGCGCGATCAATTGCGTGACCAGCGCGTTCTGCGTGTCCAGTTGCTGTTGCGTCGCGAAGCTCTGTTTGGCGAGCGTGGCGTAACGTTGCAGGTCCAGCTTGGCGTTGGCGAGGTTGGCTTGATCCTGCGCCTGCTTCGCTTTGGCCTGGTCGAGCGCGGCGCGGTACGGGCGCGGGTCGATTTGGGCGATGAGATCGCCCGCCTTGACCATTTGACCTTCGTCGAAGGCGATTTTCTCGATTTGCCCGTCCACGCGCGTGCGTACGGTCACGGTGTTGTAGGCCTGCGCCTGCCCAAGGCCGTCGATGTAAACGGGGTAGTCGACGCGTTTGGTCGCGGCGACGGAGACGACGGCGGTCGGCGCCTTGGCTTCGGACGGCGCCTGCGCCGAGGTTGGGGCTTTTGCTCCGCCCAGCAGCAGGTCGTGCGCCCAATGCGCGCCGGCGCCCGCTGCCGGAGACAATTTACCAATATTATCCTGAGTATAAACGCCATAACCGACCGCGGCTGCGACGACCAGCACAGCCGCCCCGGCAATTCTCCGAAATGCCATCGCCCGATTCACCCTTTTGGCGCCCACCCAGCCCGGCAAGCCCGCCGCTGTCTTTCGCTCAATGGCTTGCGTGGGACAAGCCGCGGGATTCGGCCGGCGCCGTCCGTTTTGCATAGGGTGAAAGAAAATAACAATGATATCCGTGTCGGCGCGATCAATCCTCTGTGAGCGCGGACCGCGCCAAACCGACGGTTGCGCCGGTCGGCGAGGAGGCGATGCCGGGCCGATCGCGCCGCGCGCCGCTTTGCGAAGTCACGCGCTTTCCAACGCCTCGAAGCTCGAACGCGCGCGTGGGGGGGTGCATAGGGCGCCCATCGTTTCGTCGAGCGACCCGAACAGAGCCTCCCGCTCGGCCACTGTCGACCGGTAGAAGGGGTAGCGCGTCTCGATGCGTTCTCGCGCAGCGCGGAAATCCGCGCCCATGCACGCGAACTTCGCGGTGAGGCCGGGATAGTCGCGAGGCTCGCACCACGGGACGAAGCAAAGCACGCGGCGATAAAACGCCATGTGTTCGGCGCGCGGCGAGGCGATGGCGAAGTCGGCGCCGAAATGCTCCGCGGCCAGGTAACCTGGACGCATGATGATATAGGCCAATTCCGGATAGGCGCTGGATAAGTCGAGTTGCGCGGCCAGACGGGTCGTTTCGATCAGCAAATGACCTTCGCGCAAACGAGGCGCGACCACGTCGGGATACACCCCGAGAGAGGGAAGAATCGCGTCCTCGCCGGCGCCGAGGTTGACGCGTGTCGTGCCGGCCAGTTCGCCATCGAAGAACGTCAAGGTAATCAAAGCGTTAGGCGCGTCGTCGTAGCGCTTGTCGTACAATTGCCCGTCGGCGCGCGGCGCCAGCAACGCATTTCGAAGATAGGCTTGATAACGCAGCCGAAATGCGGCTTCTCGATCGGCGGCGGATTTTGCGATGCGATGCTCGAACTCTTTCGAGGAATCGCAGGACCCGATCCGAAAATCGAGAAGGGGTGCTGTCAATCCGCGCATCCATCGAAAACCTCACTCGCCTGGGGATCGGCGAGCAAGGTTAACAAATGCCTAACGAGTGTAAAGCGATTTTGACCGATCGTCGAATAACTTGGTTAATCGCAAGAGACCAAGCGGCGCCTGTCCCGATCTTGCACAATTTCAAACTTGTTGATCATTATAACAGGTGAGGCGCTCCAGGGTCAGTTGGGCATAGCGGTCGAGCATCGCTTCCGACGTATTCTGACCCAAGCACGCGCACCAATCGACAAAACTGCCGACGCGAACGGGCAACGCCTCGACGCGCCCGCCAACCGCCTGGATATTCGCGCGCATCGCCTGACGGCGCCGCAACCAACTGCGATAGCGGCTGCGCGCGGCGAATGCGGCGACCACACGAGAATGGGTCGCGAATTCGCGTTCGCTGACGACGGCCATGACTTTCGACACGGACGCGTTCCGCACAGCCAGCGCCAGAGCCGCGAAGGCGTCGAGCGCGCGTTCGTCGAGGCGCGCGCCGGTCAGGCGGCCCCATTCCAGGAACGACGTCAGGCCGACGGGAACGATCGAAGCGTCGACGCCCGCCATCGCCAGACCGATTTGCAGTCCCTCGCGACTGTCGAGCCACTCGTCGTAATCGAGACAGCCCGCCAAATCAGGCATCGCGGCCCGCGCCGCCTGGAATTCACGATCGGACAGAATTCCGATGGCGGCGTTGCGAACGCGCGCCTCGCTCTCGATACGCCCCGCGTTTTCCGACGCCAGATCAGAAATGCTCATACTACACCGCTTAGGAACTGTATAATGAAGTTCGCCAGTTGGTCACTGGCTCGCTCGGTCAGATGAGCGCAAGGGCGAGAATGTCAGAATGGATTAAAGGACTTTTTAATGGGCGGCGTGGATAGTGGGCGCCTCTCACGAACGTTTCGGTAATTTTATGACGCTGACACGAAAACGCGCTTCTTCCGTGCCCGGCGATAAGTTGCCGGAGCAACTCTATATCGGCTTTGTCGACAACCTTTTGGTCGATTCCACTGCGGTTTTCTTCTCCGGCTTGTCGGTCACGATCACAGAAATGATCGGCGCGGTCGCCGCCAGGAGCCTGTTTCTGTGTTATTTGTCGGCCGTGCAGCTTGTTGTGTGCGCGATCCGACTATACTTCATGGGACTTCACGCGCGAAAATTGCCGAGCGCCAATATCGGAATAGCTCGCAAACGAGAACTCATCTTCGCGGTCGGGGCCGTGTCCAGTCTGGCTGCGCTCTCCTTGTGGACGCTCGCCGCGTTCTGGGTGACAGAGCTTTGGTTTACGCGCTTTCTCGGCGCGACGATGACGATCGCCTTCGCGTTCAGCATGTTGACGCGCAGTTTCGCGATTTACCGCGGCATGAACCTGCAGCTCACCGCGGCTTTCGTGCCCCTGAGCGTCGCGATGATCGTAGCGGGCGGCTGGTATCCCTTCGAGATCGCGGTTGGGTTCATCCCCCTCATTCTCTTCATGAAGGGTTCAGCGAACCGGCTGCGAGCGAACTTCCTCGCGGTGGTCGCGGCGCAGGGCCGATCGGCGATGCTCGCCAAGCGGCTCGACATGGCGCTCAACAACATGTCGCATGGACTGGTGATGGTCGACGCCAACGACCGTCTCACCGTAGCGAACCGTCAGATCCTCAACCTCTTCGGCTTGCGCGAAGAGGATCTGCGGGTCGGCGCGGATTTGCGAGCGATCCTTCGTAAGTTGGTGCGAAACAGGGTCGTCGCGCGGACCGAGGTCGATCGCATCTGGCAGGCGCTGTTCCACAACAGCGGCGAAGGCGACTTCGTCGTTCCCTTCGAAACCGTCGACAAGCGCGCGATCGAAATCACGGTTCATCGCATGATGGGGGAGGGCGTCGTCGTCGTCGTCCAGGATGTGACGGAACGGCGCAACGCGGCGCTCGCCATCGATCGGATGGCGCGCATCGATCCGGTCACCGAGCTTCCCAATCGCCGTTGCTTCGAGGAAGAACTCTCGGCGATGCTGCGCCCGCGCGGCCCGACGCAAGAACTCGGTCAACGTGCTGTTTCTCGACCTCGACGATTTCAAGCAAGTCAACGACAGCCTCGGTCACGCGCGCGGCGACAAACTGCTCGCCGCCATCGCCATGCGACTTCAGGCGATCGTCCGGCCGAGCGATCTCGTGGCGCGCTGGGGCGGCGACGAGTTCGCTATCCTGCAACGGCCCGTCAAGGATCGGCAGCAGACGGCGGAACTCGCCGAGGAAATCATCCGAGAAATCCGACGGCCGGTCTTCGTCGACGGCTACGAAGTGATCGTCGGCGCAAGCATCGGCAGCGCGAGCGCGCCGGACGACGGTTTGACACCGGAGGCGATCCTTTCGAACGCCGACATGGCGCTCTACGCCGCCAAAGGCGACGGGCGGGGCAACTGGCGCGCCTTCGAGAGGTCGATGGACGCCAAGATTCAAATCCGTCGTCTCATCGAGCTCGATCTGCGCGCGGCGGTGGCGAACGACGCGATCGAGGTTTACTACCAACCCATCGTTTCCGTGGTCACCGGCGAAATCTCCGGCTTCGAGGCGTTGGCGCGATGGAACCATCCCGTGCGCGGGCGGGTGTCGCCCGGCGAGTTCATTCCGATCGTCGAGGAACTGGGCCTCATGGAGGAATTCGGCGCCAGCGTGCTGCGGCGAGCGTGCCTGGCTTGCGCATCCTGGCCGGGCGCCATCACCGTCTCCGTCAATTTGTCCCCGATCCAATTCCGCAACGGCCGGGTCGAACAGACGGTTCTCGATGCGCTTTCCGCCGCCAAGCTCCCGCCGGAGCGTCTCGACCTCGAGATCACCGAGTCGACGTTGCTCGACGATCGCGGCTCGACGCGGGCCACGCTCGAACTCGCTGCGCAAGCTAGGCGTCCGCATCTCGCTCGACGATTTCGGCACCGGATATTCGAGCTTGAGCTATGTCCTGGCTTTCCCGCTCGATCGCATCAAGATCGACCGCTCGTTCACCATCGGTCTGGGTCTGCAGGAACGCGCCTCGATCCTCATCGAAAGCGTCGCGCACATGTGCGCCAAACTCGGCATGAGCGTCTTGGTGGAGGGCGTCGAGACCGACCTGCAAATGGGCTTCATCGAACGCGTCGGCTCGATCTCCGAGGTCCAGGGCTTCTATTTCAGCCCGGCCGTGCCGGAACTGGAAGCGCGCAGAATGGTCGACGAAAAGAGGCGCCTGAACGCGGCGTGACGCGCGCGCCGGCTTTGAGGCCTCGTCACTCCAGCCGAACCAGAATCGAGTCCGACGCGCCGTTGGCGTCGATCACCGACACGCGCGCAAAGCCCGCGCCGTCGGGGCGCCAGGCGGACTGACGGCGCTCGTCGGGGCGGCCGATCGGCGCGCCGTTGACGAACCACGTGAGGGGCAGGGCGCCGCCCAGCGCCTTGAGCGCCAAAGTCTCGCTGTGCGCGCCGTCCTTCAAGCCGAGGTCGATGCGCGCGCCGTCGGGCGGAAAGGCGATTTTCAGCGGCGGCGCGGCGGTCGCGGCCATCGTCTTGGGCGCATCCTTGCGCAGATGGCGCAGCGGCGGCGGCAGCTCGGCGCTCGTGGCGACGCGCAACACACCCTTGGGCGGGCGGATCAGTTCGATGTCGCGACCGAGCCGCGCGAAGGCGTCGAACAGGATCGGCGCGGCGGCCTCACGGCCGATCAGTCCGGGCGTCGGACCGTTGTCGGGTCGCCCGACCCAGACGGCGATCGTCGTCCCTTTGTCGTAGCCGATCGCCAGCGCGTCGCGAAAGCCGTAGGACGTGCCGGTCTTGTATGCGATGCGCCCGCTCAAGGCGTTCGAGGGCGGCGGCGCGCCGCGCAAGATGTCTTCGACGTAATAGGCGGCGACGGGACTGGTGACGCGTTTCGGGCCGATGATCGGCGGCGCGCCGTCGAGCCGCTCGATCAGCGCCGGCGCCTCGCCGCCGCGCGCCAGGCCGGCGTAGAGCCGCGCGATGTCGGTCAGCGAGATTCCTAGGCCGCCGATGCCGATCGCCAGGCCGACCGGCGTGTCCTTGGGCAGCACGATCTCGGCGCCTGCGCCGTGCAGCCGGGCGAGAAAACTCGTCGGTCCGACATCGGCGAGCAATTCGATCGCCGGCAGGTTGAGCGACATTTGCAGCGCTTTGCGCGCCGTCACCGTGCCCTGGTAGCCGAGGTCGAAATTCTTTGGCGCATAGGCGCCGTAACGCGCAGGCCGGTCGAACAGCACGGTCTCGGGATGGGCGAGACCGTCCTCGAAGGCGAGCGCATAGATGAACGGCTTCAGCGCCGAGCCCGGCGAGCGCGGCGCGCGCGACATGTCGACGGAGCCGTCGCGCGCGGCGTCGAGATAATCGGCGGCGCCGATCCGCGCCCTGATCTCGCCGCTGGCGTTGTCGACGACGACGATTGCCGCGGAGAGCTTGGAACCGAGGCGCTCGACCGATTCGCGGGCGAGAGTCTCAAGCTTGGCTTGCAAGCGCGCGTCGATCGAAAGCTGCAAGACATGGGCGCTCGGGTCGGCCGCCACAGCCTCTTCCGCGGCGTGCGCGGCGAGCATCGGGAAGGGCTTGCGGGTCTGCGGGATCGGCTCCCTCTTGGCCGCGTCGGCTTCCTCTTGCGAGATGATTCCGCGCGCCGCGACGCGATCGAGCACCCGGGCGCGCGCGATGCGCGCCGCGTCCGGGAAACGCTCCGGCCGGCGCGCCTCCGGCGACTGCGGCAGCGCGACGAGCAGCGCCGCCTCGCCGATCGTCAGCTTTCGCGGCTCCTTGCCGAAATAGGCCAGCGAAGCCGCGCGCACGCCTTCGAGGTTGCCGCCGAAGGGCGCCAGCATGAGATAGCGATCGACGATGCCGCTCTTGGCGAGGCGTCGCTCCATCTGCCAGGCGCGCGTCATCTGGCGCGCCTTGGCGCTCAAAGTGCGATCGTCGCGCGGCTCGATCAGCCGCGCCACCTGCATCGTCAGGGTCGAACCGCCGGAGACGACGTGGCCGCGCGCGATCCACTGGCCGGCGGCGCGCGCCATCGCGCGCCAGTCGACGCCGCCATGCGCGTAGAAACGTCCGTCCTCGTAGGCGAGCAACATCGCGAGATAGCGCGGATCGACTTCGGCGTCAGTGACGGGAAGGCGCCAGCGCCCGTTGGGCAGCGTGAAAGCGCGCAACAGCCGCCCGTCGCGATCGACGACGATCGTCGAGCCGATTCGTGAGGAGGCGAGATCGAGCGGTCCGAGCCTGTCGAGATAGCTGTGCCACGCCGCAGGCAGCGCCAGACCGAGAACAAAGACGAGCGCCCCAAGAAACGCGAAGACGCGGCGTTCGAGGGCGTGCGGCCGCCCTTCCCCCCTTGCGGGGGAAGGTGTGGGCCGAAGGCCGACGGACGAGGGGTCGCGCCGCGAGGGACGCCGTCCACGACCGCCGCGATCGAGGCGCATTTTTGAAGCGAGAACGCGCATCCAGGAACTCACAAGCGACGCGCCTTTCGGCGCGACCCCTCATCCCCAGGCGAATGCGTAGCATTCGTCCGCGGCCGCGCTTTGCGCGTCCACCTTCCCCCGCAAGGGGGGAAGGGAAGGAACACGCCTGCCGGCCTCACTTCGCCGTCACCTCGATCGAGCCGAACGCGGTGCGGCCGAAGCGGTCGGGGCGATACATGTCCTCCGCCGTCGCCGGCGGATAGACGTATTGTCCCGGCGCCACCGCGCGCACGACGTAGGCGACGCTGAAGAATGCGGACTGGCCCGGCTCGCGGTCGAATGCGGCGACGAAACGGTCGTCGCGATATTCGGCGTGCACGGGGTCGATATCCTTCGTCAGCCAAGAGAAGGCGTCGATCGAGCCGCTGTCGAACAACGTCGGATTGTCGATCTCGAGGCCCGCGGGCAGGCGATCGACCACCAACAGCTTGGCGTAGTGCGCTTCGCTTTCGGTGATCTTCAGCACCACGACGATGCGCTCGTTCTGCGCAATGCTCTTGAGATCGGTTTTGGTCCCGTCGAGCTTGTAGAACGTACGCTCCAGCGCGTAGCCCTCGGACGCGGCCGGCTCGGGGGTGAGCGGCACGCCCGAAGTCGTGATGACGAGCTTCGCGGTCGTCTCGCCGGCGTTGGCGACGGCGATCAGCTTCTGTCCGAGCGCGTAGCCGCTCCATTTGCGATAGATCGCGCCTTTGACCGGTTGGCCGTCGACGGTGAACTGGCTCAGTTTTTGATGTTCGGCGAGCGCCTCGGCGGCGAGCGCCATCCAGTTGTTCTCCTGCGTGCTGGTGTAATCGCGCCCGGCGCGAGCGCGGTCGACCGCATCGCCGGCGCGCTGGATCGGATCGCCGGCGATTTCACCCGCGGTGAGGTTGGCCTCGGCGACGAGCGCGAGAACCGCCGCGCCGTCGCGCAACGTCGAGCCGTAATCGGGCCGCGACAACCCATTGTCCTGCTCGACGTCGAGCGCGTCGAGCGCCGAAGAAAACACCCTGCCGGCGCGCGCGCGGTCGCCGAGCATGGCGAGCCCGGCGGCGAGCTGGGCCTGCGCCAGCGGCGTCCGGAACACCGCGAGCTTGGCGTCGGCGAGATAACGCAAATCGCCGATGACAGGGCGTCCGTTGCGGGCGAGCACGTAGAGCGCGTAGGCGAGCGGTTCGCCTGCGCCTTCACCGGGATCGGCCGCGTTGACCACCTCGTTGCGCAAATGGTCGAGCGCCAGGTCGAAGCCCTGCTGCGGCACGGCGAACGAGCGTTCGCGCGCCCGCGTCAGGAAGTCGGCGACGAAAGCGTCGAGCCACAGGTCGTCGCTGTCGCTATCGGCCGCCCAGAGGCCGAAGGCGCCGTTCGAACTCTCGCGCGACATTTCTCGATCGATCGCGTTCTTGATGCGGCCGTCGAGATCGGGGTCGATCGCGAGATGCTCGAGCGCGGCGAGTTGGTTCACGTAGAGCAGCGGCATGGCGATGCTGACCGTCTGCTCGGAGCAGCCGTAGGGATAGCGTTCGAGCGCCTGCAGGACCGCCGGGGCGTCGAGCGCGCCGAACGGCGAAGCCGCGACGGAGATCGATCCGGTGCTGGGAACGAAGTCGGCGATGAGATCGTCGGAAACCGTCGCGCTGGCTCCGGGCGGCAGGGGATGGATCGCGCGACGATAGATGTCGGGAGCGCCCGCCGCGACGCCGAGCGGGAAGTCGCTGGGTTGCGGTCATGCCGGGGCCGACGATCTTGAGGTCGAGCGTCGCGGTTCCGACGCCGGCGGCGGCGATCGGCATCGTCACCGAAGCGCGCTGATGCGCGGCGAGCGTGACCGTCCGGGTCAGATCGTCGGCTGCGGCCGTCAGCGGTCCGTGAATGTCGAGATCGAGGCGGTAATCGCCGGTTTCGCCCTCGACGTTGTCGATGTCGACGTGCATCTGCGAGCGGTCGCCGAGATCGAGGAATCGCGGCAGCGTCGCGGTGACGACGACGGGATCGCGCACGATCACGGTCGCCTCGGCCGAGCCGACCTTGGTCTTCGACCACGCGACCGCCATCACCCGGACCGAGCCGTTGAAGGCGGGAATGTCGAAGCTGACGTTCGCCGCGCCGTCGGCGCCGACCTTGACGACGCCGGAGAACAGCGCGAGCGGCGGTTGGGTCGGCAGATTGCCTTCCAGATTGCCGCTGTTGTCGCCGCCGGTTTGCAGGGCGCCGGCGACGCCGTCCATGCCGTCGATCAGCAACCCGTAGAGATCGCGGATATCGACCGCGAGCTTACGCTGGCCGAAGAAATAGCCGCGCGGGTCCGGCGTCTTGTACCCCGTCAGATTGAGGATGCCGACGTCGACCGCGGCGACCGTGACCTCGGCCTGTTCGCCGGGCGCGAGGCCGCCGATCTTGATCGGCAGGGTCAGCGTCTGGCGCGGCCGGGTCTTGTCCGGCGCGTTGATCGCGATGTCGAGCTTGTGCGCGGCTTCGTCGATGCTGAACCAGGCGAGGCCCAGCGCGCGGCCGGGCATGCGCTTGGCCTTGACGTCGAGCGGGCGATGGGTCAGCGCGACCGCGTAGGCGCCCGCGCCCCAATCCGCTCCGACCTTGAACGGCACGACATTGTCGCCTTCAGCGAGATCGACGTCGATGAATTGCTCGATCTTGTCGCCGACCAGGGCGACCGTCGCTTTGCCCTGGAAACGCGAGGCGATGCGCAGCTTGGCCTCATCGCCCGGAGCGTAGTTCGGCTTGTCGAGCGTCACGACGACGTTGTCGGGCGTGTCGGCGCTCGCCGTGCCCGACCAGCCGACATCGAAGGTGATGCTGGTCTGTTCGCCGTCGGGCGACTTCAGATCGAGCCGATGCTGACCCCAGCCGACCTGCGCGCTGATCTTCGCCGGCGCGTCGGCGCCGATGTCGACCGTCCCGTCCGCGATTCGCGTCGAGGACTTGATCGGCTCGTAGTTCCAGCGTCCGTCGGAATTGAACCATTGGTAGTCGTTGTTGATCTTGTAGAGCGACCAGACGACGCCCTTGCGCGGGCTGCGGGCGCCGTCGGGCGCGACGGCGATCGCCTCGAAGGTCGCGGTCTCGCCCTCGCCGAGTCCTTCGTCGAAGTCTTTCTTGACGCCGATCGTCACGCCCTTCGCGCGCACCGGCAGCGTCGCCACGCGCTCGACCGTGCGCCCGCCCGATTCGGCGACGTCGACGATGAGTTTCGCCTCCAGCGGCTTGGCGGCCTTGCCTTCGGGCAGGTCGACGGAAAGGTCGGCGTGGCCCTTGGCGTCGGTCTGGACCTTGTCGGTGAACTGCTCCTCGACGGCGGTGAACTCGTCGTCGGTCAAGCCGCCGACGTAGCCGGGATAGCCGGCGATCTCCGACCCCGCGACCGCTTCCAGGCGCACCGCGCCGGTGACGTCGAGGCCGGCCGCCGGCGCGCCATAGAGGAATTTTGCGTCGAGCGAAAAGTCGACCGGCTCGCCTGGCGTGACCGCCGTCTTGGCCGGTTTCACCGCGAAATCGAGGCGCTCGGGGACATAATCCTCGAGCAGGAATTCGGCGTGCCCGATGCTCCCCGCCTTGGGATCGGCGTAGGCGTCGATCGCCCATGTGCCGGGCGCCGCGCCGGAGAGCAACGGCACAGCCAAAGCGCGGCCGCCGAGTCCTTGATCGGCGACGATCGCGCGCTTGTATTCGACGCCGTCGGGACGCTTGACGACGAGCGTCAGCGGCAGATCGCCGTTGGCTTCGCCCTTGGCGTCGCGCAGCAACGCGGTGACGAACACCGTCTCTCCGGAGCGATAGACGCCGCGCTCGGTATAGAGGAACGCGTCGAGCGCACGGGGCGCGTCGCGCCCGCTGACGCCGCGGTCGGTGAGATCGAAGGCGTTCTGCGTCAAATTGAGGAAGCCGTAATCGTCGCCGAGCGTGGCGACGACGAGGCTCGGCGCCGAGCCGCCGTCGCCACGCGACAGGCCGGGGTCGAAAGCGACGCGCCCGTCCGGCCCTGTCGTCTTGCTCGCCAGCACTTCGTTGTTGCGCGCGACGAGGCGCACTTCGACGCCCGCGAGCGGAGCGGCGGTGGCGAGAGAGCGCACCGACGCGTGGAGTCCGTCGTCGCCCGAGAAGGTGGTGAGGCCGAGGTCGGAGACGACCATCCATTGCGTCGCCACCGTCGAATCGTCGCCTTCGTCGGAGGATTCGCCGCTCGGCGCCTTCGCGCCTTTCGATGGCCGAGCCGTGACCAGATAGATTCCAGGTTGCAATTTGCCGACCGCATCGACGATCGGGAAATCAGTGACGACGTCTTTGTTGAGCTCGGAGGCGACGTCCATCGAGCCGCTCCACACCTTCACGCCGTCCTGCGATTCGATCTCGCCGGCCCGCGAGGCGGTGATCGGCTTGAGGAAATCGTCGCGCGAGGTCTGGGCGAGCAGATTGCGGTCGCCGATCCGGTAGACGTCGATGGCGACTTTCGCCGTGTTGACGGTGGTCAGAGGCGCGCCGAGCTGGCCCTGGCGCGGCAGCACGTAGGCCTTGCCGGCGAAATGCGCCTGCGGCGATCGGTCGCGCACATAGATTTCGTAATCGGCCGACTTGAGCAGCGACTCGCCGACCGCCGACGGCAGGCCCTCGCGGATGACGATCGCATAGCGCTCGCCGTGCTTGAGGCCTTCGACGCAAATCTGCTGATCCTCGCTGGAAATGGCCGCATTGGCGGCGCCGGCGACCGCGACGTAGGGCGCAAAGTCGGTCTTGCGCGCGAGCGACTCGGAGAAAGTGAAGCAAACGCGCGGCGCCGAGGATTCGTTGTCGACCTTGTAGTCGAGGATGCGGAAGCCGTGCTTTTCGCGCAAGTCCTCGTAAATCTTGCGGGTATCTTCGTCGTCGCGCCGGTCGAGGCTGGCGCGATAGGCGTCGAGGGCCGGGCGCCACATTTCCTGGCGGGCGAAGAGATTGCCGAGCAGCGCGAGGGCGTCGGCTTGCGGCGCGGCGCCGACGGCCCGCTGATAGGCGGCGTAGGCGGCGGTCTGGGCGCGTTGGACCATGTCGTAGCGTCCGGCCACCTGTTGGTCGTCTGCCTGCGCGCCGAGCCGCGCCAGCGCCAGCCACGACTCGGCGTCCTTTGGGGCGCTGGCGATCGCCGCGCCGAGCAGCGCGCTCGCGTCCTTGAAATTGCCGGCGCCGACCGCGGCGACCGCCTCCTTGCGCAATTGTTCGACGCTCTTGCCCTTGATTTCCGCTCCGATTTGCGCCGTTTCCTTGCGCAACGTCTCGGTGAGCCGCACGACGTCGCTGGCGAGGTCTTCCCGCACATAGGGCTTTATCTCGGCGGCGAGGGCGGCGCCGGCGGCGAACAGCAGCGCGAGCGCGAGGAAACTGCGAATGGCTTGGAGCATGTCTCGACCCTTGTTGTGGAAGGCGGTCGCTTGGTCTGTCTGCGATCGCGTCGGGAGCGTCAGACGGTAAAGGCTTTTGACGACTGTGTCCTTACGGGATGGCGGATGCTAGCATGGCGCCGCGAGGCTGAGGGAGTGGGGAATGACGAAATGTCGCTTTTGGGGAGGCGTCCTCCTCAGTGTGCTGGCGGCGTGCGCGGCGGATCCTTTGGCGCTTGCCCAGGGCGCCGCCGCGCCCTCGCCGCAGGCGAGCGTCGACGCGCGAACGGAGGCGCAGAAGACCGCCTTCCTGGCGATGGCGGAAGCCGACCGCAAGGCGGTTCAGGACGCGCTCGGCTGGCTCGGCCTTTATGACGGCGTCGTCGACGGCGCCTTCGGCAAGCGCACGCGGGAGGCCATCCTCGCTTATCAGACAAGCGTCAAAGCCAAGGCCGACGGCGTGGTTTCCGAGGCGCAACTGGCCGCGTTGAAGGCCGCCGCCGAGAAGGCGCGGGCGGCGGTCGGATTCGAACTCGTCGACGAGCGTCGCTCGGGCGTGCGCATCGGCGCGCCGCTGAAAGTTCTCGACAAGATCGCGATGATCGGCGGGGCGGTCACGCTCGAAAAGACAGGAGGCGGTGCCGCGTTGGCGTTCGAGCATCGCAACGGCGCGGACGCCGGTCTCGCCACCCTCTATCTCTTGCTGACCGCCGACGCGAGCGGGCGCAAGGTCTCCTACAAGACGATCAAGCCCGACGAATTCTTCGTGGTCGCGGGCGAAGACTCGGGGCGAAAGTTCTACACGCGCTTCGCCAAGGCGCCGGCGGACTGGGCCGATGGGCCGTCGCTGCGCGGGTTCACGTTTTCCTATCCCAGCTCGCAGTCCGCGGACTTCGACAAGGTCGCCTTGGCGGTCGCCAATTCGTTCGAGCCGTTCTCGTCGTCGCCGGTGAGCCTCGATACGGCGGCGGCGCGGGCGAGTTCGAGCCTCGGCTGGAGCGACATCGTCAAGGTCGGGTCGGAGAGCGCGACCGCCTCGACCGTCCAGCCGAAGTCGCCGGGCGCGCCCGAACTGACGGCGACCGGCCTCATCGTTGGTCCGGGACAGGCGCTGACGGTGATCGGCGCGGGCGATTGCGCCAATCCAACCGTCGACGGCAAGGCCGCCAAGATTCTGCGTGCGGACGCGGCGAGCGGACTCGCGCTGCTCGCGGGCGATTTCGGCGCGGGGGGCGCGCCGCCGAGCTTTGGCGCCGATTCGGCCGAGCTCGTCGTGCTCAGCCTCGAGCCGGGCGCGACGCCCGACAAGCCATCGCTCCAAGCGAGCGCCGCGACGCCGACGCCGATCGGCGGCGGAGGGCAGGCGATCCTCGCCGCGCTGACGAAAAGCGCGAGCGGCGCGCCGGCGTTCGATCGCAAGGGCGATCTGGAGGCGCTGGTGGCGCCGATCAAGGACGAACCCAAGCGCGTCGCCGGGGTCGTGCTGGCCGAGCCGCACGCCTTGATCGCGCTCGACGCCATCAAGCGCCTCATCGGCGAGGGGGGCGTCGCGGCGCTGCCTGAGGCGGCGGACCTCGGCGCCGGCGAGATCGCGAGCGCGAAGCGCGCCTCGATCGTAACGATCGTCTGCCGCCCATGAACGCCGACGGCGCGGCGCGCGGCGCGCGGGTTCTGGTTTTCGATTCCGGCCTGGGCGGCCTGACGGTGCTTGCCGCCATCGCACGGGCGCGGCCCGACGCCGAGCCGATCTACGCCGCCGACGACGCGTTCTTTCCTTATGGCGCGCTCGGCGAGGCGGAGCTGGTCGCCCGCGTTGGCGAGGTGGTGGGCGGCCTGATCGAGCGCTACGCGCCCGACCTCGCTGTGATCGCCTGCAATACCGCCTCGACGCTGGTCCTGCCGCCGCTGCGGGCGGCGCATCCTCGCCTGCCGTTCGTCGGCACGGTGCCGGCGATCAAGCCGGCGGCGCAGGCCTCGCAGACGCGCCTCGTCAGCGTGCTGGCGACGCCGGGCACCGTCGCGCGCGACTATACCCGCGCTCTGGTGCGCGATTTCGCCGGGGATTGCGAAGTGACGCTGGTCGGTTCGGCGCGCCTTGCCGGCCTGGCGGAGCGTTTCTTGCGCGGCGCGGCGGTCGACGAGGCGGAGATCGCGCGCGAGATCGCGCCGTGCTTCGTCGAACGCGGCGGGCGCCGGACCGATCAAGTGGTCCTCGCCTGCACCCATTTTCCCCTGCTGATGGAGCATTTCGGCCGCCTCGCGCCCTGGCCGGTCGATTTCGTCGATCCCGCGCCGGCGATCGCGCGCCGCGTCGACGCGCTCCTGGGCCAGCGCTGCGCGCCGCGCAGCCCGAGGACCCTTTCGCCCGCGATCTTCACCAGCGGCCGGACGCCCCCGGCCGAATTGCAAAAAGCCTTGCGCCGGCATGGCTTGACGGCTACCTCGGCGGACGAGCGCGCGGCGGCGATCTGAAGCCGCGGCGACGTGGGGCGGGGGACGGGCAGGGCGGGAATTCAACCTCGGCGTCCGACAGACCGTTCGCCGAGACCATCGAAAGGCCGCTTGGATGCGCACCGCCGTTGGACAGCCCGTACGCCTCGAAGACTATCGCGTCCCCGACTATCTCGTCGATTCCGTCGAATTCGACATTTCGCTCGACCGCGCCGCGACGCGCGTCGTCGCCGTGTTGACGATGCGGCCCCATCCGCAAGGGCGCCCTGGCGCCCCTTTGGAACTCGACGGCGACGAACTTCATTTCGTCGGCGCGGCGCTCGACAACGCGACGCTCGAGCCGTCCGCCTACCAGGTCAGCCCGTCGGCGTTCGTCTTGCCTGATCCGCCGCGCCGCGCCTTCACGCTACGCATCGAAACGCGGCTCGATCCGGCCGGCAACACCAAGCTGATGGGGCTTTATCGCTCCGGCTCGGCCTATTGCACGCAGTGCGAGGCCGAGGGCTTCCGCCGCATCACGTATTTTCTCGACCGGCCGGACGTCCTCTCGACCTACCGGGCGCGCATCGAGGCGGACAAGGCCGAGGCGCCGGTTCTGCTCGCCAACGGCAATCTCGAGAGCGTCGGCGAAGCCGAAGGCGGCCGCCACTGGGCGGTGTGGAGCGATCCGTTCAAGAAGCCCTGCTATCTCTTCGCGCTGGTGGCGGGCGATCTCGCCCATGTCGCCGACGAGTTCGTTACCATTTCGGGGCGACGGGTGGCGCTCGGCATCTATGTCGAACACGGCCGGGAGGAGCGCGCGTCTTACGCGATGAACGCTCTGAAGCGCGCGATGGCGTGGGACGAGCGCGCCTACGGGCGCGAATACGACCTCGATCGCTTCAACATCGTCGCGGTGTCCGACTTCAATATGGGCGCGATGGAGAACAAAGGCCTCAACGTCTTCAACGACAAATATGTGCTGGCGTCGCCCGAGACCGCGAGCGACATGGATTACGCCGGCATCGAAGGCGTCATCGCCCACGAGTATTTTCACAATTGGACGGGCAACCGCATCACCTGCCGCGACTGGTTTCAGCTTTGCCTGAAGGAGGGGCTGACCGTCTTTCGCGACCAGGAATTCTCTGCCGACCAGCGTTCGGCGCCGGTCAAGCGCATCGCCGACGTGCGCGCGTTGAAGGCGGCGCAGTTTCCCGAGGACGCGGGGCCGCTCGCGCACCCCGTGCGCCCCGCGCTTTATCACGAGATCAACAACTTCTACACCGCGACGGTCTATCAGAAGGGCGCCGAAGTCATCCGCATGCTCAAGGCGCTGATCGGCGCGCAAGCGTTCCGCGCGGGGATGGACCTCTATTTCAAGCGCTGCGACGGCACGGCGGCGACGGTCGAAGACTTTCTCGCCTGCTTCGCCGAAACCTCGGGGCGCGACCTCGCCGCATTCAAGCTCTGGTATTCGCAGGCGGGCACGCCGCTGCTGACCGTTCGCACCGCCTTTGACGCCGCGCGCAAGGCGTTCCGCGTCGAAATCGCGCAGTCCCTCGCGCCGACGCCGGGCCAGTCGGAAAAATCGCCGATGACCATGCCGATCGCGCTCGGCCTCGTCGATCCCGAGGGAGCGGATGTCGAACTCGTCTCGGCCGACGCGAGCCCCGCCGAATTGCGCTCTGGGGTCTTCGCGCTGGAGGGCGCGCAGCGCACCCTCGAATTCACCGGCGTTTCGCGCCGGCCGGCGCTGTCGTTCCTGCGCGGCTTTTCCGCGCCGGCGCGCGTCGACGACGACCTCTCCGAGGACGATCTCGTCACTCTGCTCAAGCACGACCGCGACAGCTTCAATCGCTGGCAGGCGTTGCAGACTTTGGCGACGCGCTTGCTGTTGCGCTGCGTCGCCGCGATCCGCTCGGGGAGCCCGCAGACGCCAGAGCCGGCGTTCGTCGACGCCTACGGCTCGGTCGTTGCGGACGCCTTGAGCGGACGCATCGACCCGGCCTTCGCGGCCCAGGCGCTCAGTCTGCCCAGCGAAGCCGACATCGCGCGCGAAATGGCGGTCAACGTCGATCCCGACGCGATCTACCGCGCCCGCGAAAACCTGCGCGGCGCGCTCGGGCGCGCGCATGCGACGGCCCTGATCGCGCTCTACGACGCCATGGCCGACGATGCGCCCTTCAACCCCGACGCGGCGGGCGCCGGCCGCCGCGCGCTGCGCAACGGCGCGCTGGCGATGTTCGTGGCGGGCAATGCCGTCGAAGGCGGCGCGCGCGCGCATCGCCAATTCGCCGAGGCCGACAATATGACGGCGCGGCTCGGCGCGCTCGCCGCGATCGCGATGATCCCCGGCGCGCCGCGAGAGCGCGCGTTGGCCGCGTTTGCGCGCCGCTTCGCCGCCGAGCCGCTCATTCTCGACAAGTGGTTCGCCTTGCAAGCGCAAATCCCGGAACGGCGGACGCTGGAGCGGGTGCGCGGCCTGATGACGCACCATGCGTTCTCGCTGAGCAACCCCAACCGGGTGCGCGCTTTGATCGGCGGCTTCAGCGCCAACGCGACGCAGTTCAATCGGGCCGACGGCGCGGGCTACGACCTGCTTTGCGAGGTGGTGCTGACGCTCGATCCGACCAACCCGCAAGTCGCCGCGCGGCTGTTGACCGCACTGCGCTCGTGGCGATCGCTCGAGGCGGGTCGTCAGGCCAAGGCGGAGGCGGTCTTGCGGCGCATCGTCGCCCAGCCGAACCTCTCGACCGACGTGCGCGACATCGTCACCCGCTCGCTCGCTTGAAGCGCGGCGGGCAACCGCTGAAGTCGGCTTTCCCGTAAGACTTCTCGACGGGCAGGCTTGCGCGGATTCCCGCTTCCATGACCGTGGAATCCGCCCTTCCGGGCGCGCGAGTCGGCGCCCGCGAAGACTCGAAAAAAAATTCCCGTCAACGATTCATTAAGCTCTGGACAAAGATTCTCACAAAGATTCTTATCGCACTGATTCGGGTCGTTGCGGGGTTCGCCCGATCTCAGTTCGACATGGGTATTGGGGGTTTGCGATGACGCGTGCGAGCGCGGCAATCGAGGAGTCGCGACCTCGTCCGGGCCAATTCGCGGCCCCGGCATCGGCGCGAAACGAAGGGGCGCCGGCCTCGACGGGCGCGGCCAAGGCCTGGTTTCCGGCGCTGCCGCCGATCGCCGTCGCGCTCCTTCTCATCGCAGTGATTGCGTTCACCTTTCAGCATTTGCGCGCGGAGCGCGATCGTGCGCTCGGGGTCGCCGCGGTCGAACTCGACTTGCGCGCCACGGCGCTCGCCCGCAGCCTCGACGAGGCGCTGGCCGCAGCGCCCGCGTCGGCCCCCGGCGAGGTCCTCCACGCCGTCCTCGCCGCCAATCCGGACCTGCGTCCGAGCGAAGCGGTGCTCGCCGACGCCAGCGGTCTGGTGATCGCCAGCGAGCCTGCGCACGGACAAGCGAATGGGACGCTCGCGAGCCTTCTCGGCGTCAGCGCGCCGTTGACGATTCTGGCGGACAAGGCCGGCGCGCTGCCGATCAAGACGGACGACGGCGAGGAGCGATACGCGGCCGTGCGCAACTTGCGCTCGACCTCCGGACAGGTCGCGTTCGCCGAGCCAATAACCGAAATGCTCGCGCCTTGGCGCCAATCGGCGCTGGCGACGATCCTGCTGCTCGGATCGACCGGACTGGCCCTGGTCGGCGCAACGAGCGCCTACGCGCTGCAATTGCGAAGCGTGCGCTCTCGCGCGCGCCATGAAGCGATGGCGCGCGCCCACGTCGATCTCGCGCTCAACCGCGGCCGTTGCGGCCTGTGGAACTGGGATTTGGCGCGAGGCCATATCGCGTGGTCGAAATCGATGTTCGAAATGCTCGACTTGCCGCCGTCGTCGCGCCATCTTTCGATCGACGAACTGCAGGCGATGATCCATCCCGACGACGAGGATCTGGCGGCGATCGCCGAACGCGCGGTCGAGGCGCGGTTGTCCTCTGTCGACCTCGAATTCCGCATGCGCAACCGGCACGGCGAGTGGGTCTGGCTGCGCAAGCGCGCCGAACTCGTCGAGGATCCGACGAGCGGGGCGTGGCGTCTGGTCGGCATCGCGGTGGATATCACCGACCAGAAGCACGAGGCCGAAATGTCCGCGACCGCGGACCTGCGGCTGCGCGAAGCGATCGAGGCGATTTCCGAGGCTTTCGTGCTGTGGGACTCGTCCAATCGCCTGGTGCTGTGCAATTCCAAGTATCAACGGCTTCACAATCTGCCTGACGAAGCGATCCGCGCGGGAGCGGCCTATTCCGACCTCGCGGCGCTCGGCGCAGCGCCGCTCGTCGACAGGGAAACGATCGTCGATCCCGGCGAACCGGCGGGCGACGACGGCCACGCCAAGACCTATGAGGCGCGTCTGGCGGATGGGCGCTGGCTGCAAGTCAACGAGCGCCGAACGGGCGACGGCGGCTATGTCTCGGTCGGCACCGACATCACCGACCTCAAGGAGCACGAACAGCAACTGGTCCGATCCGAGCAACTGTTGCTCGCCACCGTCTCCCAGTTGCGCCAGTCGCGTCGATCGCTCGAGGCGCAGGCCCAACAACTGGCCGATCTGGCCGAGCGCTATCACGAACAAAAAGCGCAGGCGGAAATGGCCAATCGCGCCAAGGCCGAGTTTCTCGCCAACATGAGCCACGAATTGCGCACGCCGCTCAATGCGATCATCGGCTTTTCGCAGTTGATGGAGGGCGAGACCTTCGGGCCGCTCGGATCGGACAAATACCGCGATTACTGCTCGCATATCCTGTCGAGCGGGCAATATCTGCTCAACGTGTTCTCCGACGTGCTCGACATGTCGCGCCTCGAATCCGGGCGCATCCGTCTCAAGCACTCGCAGTTCAAGGTCGAGAAAGCTGTCAACAAGGCCGTGCTCGACGTGGCCTCGACCGCTCGCGAGAAGCGCGTGAACGTCGAGGTCGAGGTGAACAGCGTCGATACGCTCGACGCCGATCCGGTCGCGGTCGAAAGGATCCTGGTGACGTTGCTGCGCAACGCCGTAAAGTTCTCGCCCGAAGGCGGTTCCGTGACGATCGGCGCCCAGGCCTTCACCGATCAGATCTACTTCTACGTGGAAGACGCCGGGCCCGGCATCGCGAACGACGACATTTCGCGGCTCGGCCGTCCCTTCGAGCAGGCCGATACGACCATGGCCAACGGCATGAAGGGCTCAGGGCTCGGCTTGGCGATCGCCAATTCGCTGGTCGAATTGCACGGCGGCGCGTTGCGCATCACCTCGAAGCCGGGCGAGGGCACCGTCGTGCTGGTGAGCCTGCCGAAATCGGCGCGCAGCCCTCGCGCCCTCGCGCTCGCGGCGGTCGCGTAGCGGGCTGGCGCCGCTGGTTGCGCCGGTCCCGCGCGCTACGCCATCTTCTCGTGCACGATCTTCGCCAGTTCGACGTAGTCGACCTTGCCCGAGCCGAGCAGAGGCAAGGCGTCGAGAACGAGGACCGCCGCGGGCGCCATGATTTCGGACGCGCCCTTGATCTTCATCCAGGCCTGCACTTCGGCGCGCGTGGCGCCGGGCTTCGTCGTCGTCATGACGATGCGTTCGCCCCTTTTTGCGTCGGGCGTGGCGACGACAGCGGGAGGATTCTCCGGCCACAAAGCCGACGCGAGGTCTTCGACCGCGGCGAGGGAGATCATCTCGCCCGCGATATTGGCGAAGCGCTTGGCCCGTCCCTTGATCGTGACGAAACCCTCGCGATCGATCGTGACGATGTCGCCGGTGTCGTGCCAGCCGAGCGGCGGCGCCTCGATCTCGCCAGGATTGTCGGCGCGGTAATAGCCGGCCATGACGTTGGGGCCGCGCACGTACAGCCGGCCGCCGACGTCGATGCCGGGGACATGTTCGAGACGGTGTTCGAGGCCGGGCAACAGGCGCCCGACGGTGCCGTTGCGGTTGAACATATGGGTATTGACGGCGAGCACGGGCGAAGCCTCGGTGACGCCATAGCCTTCGAGAATGCGCAGACCGAATTTCTCCAAATAGATCCGGCGCGTCTCCGCTTTCACCGGTTCCGCGCCGCTGACGAGATAGCGCACCAAGTGGAAGTCGTAAGGGTTGGCGGCGCGCGCGTAGCCCGCCAGAAACGTGTCGGTGCCGAACAGCGCGGTCGCGTTGACTTTGTACACGAGCTCCGGGATCTGCCGATAATGCAGCGGAGTCGGATACAAATAGACCTTCATCCCGGTCATCAGACCCAGCAACATTCCGCCGGTCAGGCCGAAGGCGTGGAAAATCGGCAGCGGGTTGAACACGATGTCCGCCGAGGTGAAATCGAAGCGCGCGGTGATCTGCGCGACATTGGCGAGAATGTTGGCGTGGGACAGCACGACCCCCTTCGGCATGCCTTCCGATCCGGAGGTGAACAGCACGATGGCGGGGTCGCTGGGTCGGCGTGGCGCGAACGCATGGCCCCGCTCGAGAAGAGCGCGCGCCTTGTCGAGCGCCGTAGCGCTGTCGCGCAGATCCTCGAGCCAGACGAAACGGACGTGCGGCTCCATCTGCCGGATGATGTCTTCCAGCTTTCCTTTCTCGACGAAGGCCCTCGAGCAGAGAACCTGATAGATTCTCGCCGTGCGGCAGGCGGCGATCAGGTTGAATGCGCCGGCGGTGAAGTTCAGCATCGCCACGACCCGGCCCGCCGCCTGCACCGCCATGAAGGCCGCCGCAGCGCCGTTGGCGTTGGGCAGCATGAGGCCGACCGTTTCGTCCGGTGTCGTGCGCGCGACGATCTTGCGCGCGAGCAAGGCGACGCCGAGGCGAAAGCGGCGTTGCTTGAGCGTGCCGGCGACCGGGTCCTCGAGGATCACGCGGCCGCTCTTGCGCTCGCGCGCGCCGTCCTCGAACGCTTCGAAGAGCGTGCGCTGATAGCTCGTCGTGGCGAAGACGAGGTCGGACATGACGTCGTAGAGCGCCGCTCCGGCCGCGCGGCGGCGCTCGCGACCGCGTAGGTTCGGGTCGACGGCGATGCTCCGCGGGGGTGCGAACGTCACCGTCGTCTTGGGGAACCAGCGGCGTCGCGTTTGCGCCGAGCGGAGCCGCGAGAATGGCGTGCGGTCCGGTCCCTCGATCCGCACCGGAATCACCACCGCCTCGCCCTTGTCGGCGATCATCGCCGCGCCGTCAAAAACCTTGATCAGGGAGCCGGTGACGGCGCTGCGTCCCTCGGGAAAGATCACCAGCCGCTTGCCTCTCTTGACCTCGTCGATTAGCGGGCGCGCCGCCATCGGGCGCCTCGGGTCGAGCACGCGGGCGTCGCACAGTTTCAGGAACGGCTTGATCCACCAAAGCTTGGCCGTCGCTACGTCGATGGCGACCACGGGCGCGTCGCCGAGCACCGACAGCACGATCGGGGCGTCGAGAAAGGAGACGTGATTGACCGCGATGATCTTGCGCGCGCCGGCCTTGGCGAGGTTTTCGACGCCGACCACTTCGAGCCGAAACGCCAGGCGCCACAAGACGCGCAATGCGAAGGCGAGGAAATCGGCGGGCAGGCGGCGGAAGAAATAGATCGCCGCGACGACGTTGGCGAGGCCGAGCAGGACGAGGGCCGCTGATTCGCCGAGGCCGGTCAGCTTCAGCAGCAGGGTCGTGGCGAGCGACCCGGCGACCATGAAGAGGGCGCTCAGCGTATTGACGGCGCCGATGACGCGCGCGCGCCGATCCTCGCTCGCCCAGGTTTGCACCGCGGCGAAGATCGGCACGACGAACAGCCCGGCGGCGCAGGAATAGGCGATCAGCTCGATTACGATGCGGCGCCCGGCTGCGCCGCTGAAAAAGTCGACCAAGCCGATTTGGGCGCTCGCCTGGGGCATGGCGCCGGTCTGCAAGCCGGCGGCGATGGCGATCCCCGCCATGATCAGCAGCAGGAATGGCGCCGGAGCGAGCTGTATGCGCCCGTGCGCGAGCGCCGCGGCGAGCAGCGATCCCGCGGCGATGCCGATGGCGAAGAAGAGATTGATCGCGGTCTCGACTTCGACGCCGCCGCCGACGCGCGATTTGATGATCACGGGGACCAGGGACAGCGTAACCGCGCCGACCATCCAGAACCAGCTCACCGCGACGGCGCCGACCCACTGACGATCGTCGGCCCTGAGTTCGCTGAGGATCGAACGCGTCGCCGTCCAAAGATTGAAGTCGATCTTCAGGTTCGGCGCGCCGATCCCGGTCGCTGGAATGAACAAAGACGAGCCGTAGCATGCGGCCGCGACCACGACGAGTTGAGCGACCACCGTCCAAGCCGCGCGCCCCTCGGCCGCCGCGTAACCGCCGACGACGAGACCGCAGATGATCGCGGCGAACGTCGCGCCTTCGACCAGCGCATTGCCGGAGATCAGCTCTTCGGCTTTCAAGTGGTCGGGAAGGATGCCGTACTTGATCGGTCCGAACAGGGCGGCGATGCAGCCGAGCCCGAACAGCGCGGCGTAGAGCAATTCGAGCGAAGAGAAGTAGAACCCCGCCGCCGCAACCAACTGCACGAAGATTTCGGCGAGCTTGAGCCATCGGGCGACGGCGGCCTTGTCGTGGGCGTCGGCGATCTCGCCGCCGAGCGGCGACAGCGGGATCGACGGCAGCACGAAAATCGCGACGGCGAGCGAGACCTTCGCGCCGGCGTCCTCGGCGCCGAAACGAAAGAGGATGAGCATCGCCAGCATCTGGCGAACGAAATTATCGTTGAACGCGGAAAAGAATTGGCACCAGAAGAGCGGCGCGAAACGCCGCGAGCGCATGAGTTGGCTGAACATTCGGGCCGGCGCCGTTCTCGGGACAAGAAGACCCGCGATGGGAAGCCCAATCCCCGCCCGACGTCAAGGTTGGCGCCGCCAAAATGGGCAGGCCGCGTCAATCCGCCATATAGCGGATGCCGACGCGAACTTCCTGCGACGAATTCAATTGCTTGACGCTCGAACCGACCTGGGAGGTGATCGGCGTGTTGACGACGCCGGCGTTGAGGTAGCGATAGCCGATATCGAGCGTCGCGCTGGGCGATATCTGGATTCCTACGCCGGCCATCAGCGCCCAGGCCATGGTGTATTTCGTGCTGTGGATCGAGCGGTTCCAGTCCTGCTGAGCAAACGCGACGTTGGGTTGCGGCGAGATCGGCGCGCCGGACGAATTGACCCACGTCTGTTGCACGGTTCCCGTGTTGGAGAGATTGGCGCTGTACGAAGCTCCGCCGACATTCTCCGTATAGGCGACGGTCCCGCTCATCGTGTTCGCATTCAAACCGGCGCCGGCGCCGACATAGGGCGTGACGCCCCAATAATTGCCCAAGTCGACGTAAGCGCTCGCCAGCGCCGTCGAATTGTGCTGGTGAAGGCCGAGACTGCCGTTGCAGATCTGCGAAGTATCGTAAAGATACCCACTCGTCCCCTCGGCGGTAAGGCTTTGCGGGCAAATGACCGTATTGGCGTTGTCGCCCGACGGGCCGACCCGGTATTCGTAAGTCGCCTCGCCGCGCAGATAATTGTTGAATCGATAGCCGACGCCGAGATCGCCGGAAAAATCTTCCCGGTCGCGCGACGATCCGAGCGAACTGTCGAACGGCAGGACCCCGGCGCCCTGCGCAGGCGTGGAAACGGCCGCCATCGAGAAGCTCGCCGCCGGATCGAAGTCGAGGCCGACGTCGCCGCGCAAATACCAGTTCGAGCCGACCTCGGCCATCGGGTTGTTCTCGGCGGGATACGACACCAGGGGCGGCGCCGTGCCGAACAGGTCCGCGGCCAGCGAAGGCGTCGGCGCCAGCGCGATGCCGGCGAGAGCGGCGGCGGCAATTCTCTTCATCGACTCGATCCCCATTCAAGCGAGGGCCGCGCCGCGACGAGTCGCAGCGCTCCCGAAGGGAATCTGGCCGAGACTTCTTAATTTCGATTTAACCCTAATGCTTTGGCGCCAAAGTCGAGAAGCGGCGAGGGTTCGTTAATCATCGACGAAACGCTGCGTCGCCAAGAACGCGGTCAGCCGTTCGGCGAATTGGCGGCGCGCGGCGGTCCGGCGCGGCTTGCGCGCGCGCGCGGCCGGAGCGGGCGCCGACCAGTCCGGCCATGGCGAAGCGGCGAACCAGCTTCGATAGGCTTCGGCAAAGCGCGCTTCGCCGCGCCAGCGCGCGTACTCCCAGGGCTTGGGACTGTTGACGAAGTGCAGCGCGATCGGCGCGATCGCGGCTTCCAGATCGAGAGACAAGAAATCGCCCATGAAATTGCAGCGCGGCGACAGCGGCGCAAAGCCGCCCGCAAGGATGGCGTTGAGCGCGTCCTGCTCCATGAAGGGAAATCTTCGCGGCTCGTCGCGTAGCGCACGGGCGGCGCGATCGCCGAGCGCGGCGGCGCGCCAGGCGGCGCGATCGACGACCATCAGGCCGGCGTTGAAATAGGGCGTCGCGAGGTCGAGGCCGAGCGAGCGGCGGTGCGCCCGAAACCGCCGCGCGAGCGCGCCGCCCTTGAAATCCATGAGATAGATCATGTCGTAGGCCGCCGCGATCGGCTTGCCCCGAAGATCGATTTGGCTCAGACGAGCGAGTCCCGGCCGCGCCGCCAACATGTCCGAGTCCATGGCGACGATGCGGCGATAGGATTCCGGCAGGACGCGATCGAGGAACAGACGGCGAAAGACCGCCCGCGAAAAGCGGCCGCGGCCGGCGAGGCCACGCTCGAAGCGCGAAAAATCGACGGTCAGCAGCTCGATCTTGTCGCGCAAGGCCGGATCGAGCGATTCGAATCCCGGCGCGACGTCGCTCCTCTCGCAGACGATGAAAATGTCGAACGCGTCGGCGTCGCCCTGCGCGAGAAGCGACGCCGCGGCGCGCACGGCGGGCCGAAAGAACGCGAGGTCGGGCGTGAAGCAGAGGGCGGTTTTGGCCGCCGGCCGCGAAACGCTCGCCCCCGCGCTCAATTGTAGACGGGATCGACGGCGCCGAGTTCGCGATAATAATGCGCGACGCGCGCGTGCCATGAGCGGCGCGACGCCAGGTGCTCGACGCCCGGCGTGCGTGAGGGCAAATCGAGCGCCGCGACGAGTCCTTCGATTTCGCGCCGCGCCGCGTTCTGCGAACTCGTCAACGCTCCGGCGGCGGCGTCCTCGATCGGATCGAGCGCGGTGAGGCCGATCGGAAACAATTCGCGGAAGATGACGCGGTCGTGCAGGCCGTCGGCGACGCGAAAGCGCAATTCCGTCGCCAGCCGCGCGACGCTGACCGCGATCTGCTTGGCGTTGTTGCTGGTGACGGTGGCCATACGGTTGCGCACCATCACCCAGTCGATGACGCCGTTGTCGACCAGGCGGCGCTTGCGTCGCGCCTCCATGACGAGGCTGGCGTAATGGGCCACCGCGCCGCGCTGCGAGCGGTCGTGATGGACGCGCGAAAACACGTCGACGTCGATGTAGCTGTCGTTGAGCGGCGAGACCAAGGTGTCGGCGAGAGAATGTGCGAGCCGCATCAGGTAGGAGTTGCTCGCCGGCGTGTCGATGACGACGAATTCGTATTCGTGCTCGACCGCGCCGATCGCCTCGGCGAACAGTGCGAATTCATGCGCCTCGTTGGCGCGCACGTCGTTCGACTGTCCGCGCGCCATCGCGCAGTGGCGCGGCAATTCGATCGGCCAGTGAGCATTCGCCGACCATGACTTTCGGTTTTCGAAGAAGCGCGTCAGGGTTTGCTGGCGCGTGTCGAGATCGATGCAGGCGACCTTGTAGCCCGCCTTGAGCAGCGCCACGGAGAGATGGATCGATAGCGTCGATTTGCCTGCGCCGCCCTTCTCGTTGCCGACCACGATGACGTGAGCGCTGCGCAAGTCGGGTGCGTCGTTGTCGAATTCCATGGCGCGCCGAATCAATAGAGTCCTTCGGAAGCAAACATAGACTCTTCGTGGCGCAGCGCCAGTTGTCGCGTCAAATTTGCGACGCAATTTCGCCGTCAGCGCGCGGGTTCGGCGTGACCGATGACGCGAACGACGTCGGGGAATTCGTCACGCACCGATCGTTCGAGCGCATCGACTCGGCCATGGGCCGCCTCGACCGTGGCTTCGGGGTCGACGAGGCAGTGAAAAATCACGATTAAGCCACCCGCCGCGGCGCGAACCCGCACGTCGTGGATGTCGCGCAAGACGCCGTCGCGCGCCGCGTAGCGCGCAAGCGCAAGCGCGATTTTTTCTGTCACGGCGGGATCGGCCGCGCGGCCTCCGATCTCCCGCGTCTCCAACGGCTCGATATGGGTCTCGACTTCGATGTCGGCGCCCAATTCGGCTTGGATGGCGGTCTCCAATTGCGTCGCGATTTCATGGGCGCTCGCCAGGCTCATGCGCCCGTCGACTTCCAGATCGAGCGTCACGCACTTACGCGCGTCGACGTTCTGCACGGCGACGTGATGGATGAACAGGCGGCGCCGAGCGGCGATCAGTTGCACGCGCTCCAGCACGGTCTCGTCGTCGAGGGCGAGCGGATTGGCGGTGACGGTCAGCGCGACATAAGGCCAGCGGTGCGCGATCGCCTCGGCGACTTCCGTCTTGATCGCGGCGACGCGCTCCAGCGGCAGGGTGCGCGAGACGAACAGGCCGAGATCGCCGACGATCCGCGCGCCGCTGCGGCGAAGCCGAACGAAATCGGTTCCCGCGACGCCGGGCACGCGCTCCACGGCGACGCGCAGGGCGCCGGCGAGGCCCTTGGGCGCTGCATCGACGAGCGCGTCGACGGTGCGCCGTCCCAGCCGAAAGCCGGCGACGCCGATGAAGACGGCGACGCCGACCGCGGCGAGCGCGTCGGCATGCGGCCAGCCCGCGCGCGTCGCCGCGAGGCCGACGAGGACGAGGGCCGAAGACAGAAGATCGCTGGAAAAATGCAGCGCGTCGGCGGCGAGCGCGTCGCTCTGGGTTTCCCGGGCGACGCGCGCCAGCGCGCGCCAGCGCACGGTGTCAACGCCGATCGACAGCACGATCGCGCCGAACGCGAAGAAATTGGCGTCGACGACCGTGGCCTCGCCGACGCGTCGCAGCGCGACGAAGGCGACGGCGACGGCGAGGACAAGCAGAAACCCGGTCTGCGCGAGCGCCGCGACCGCCTCGATCTTGGCGTGGCCGAACGGATGATCCTCGTCGGCCGGCTTGTCGGACACGCGCACGGCGTAATAGGTCAGCGCGCTGGCGCCGATGTCGAGGCCGTTGTGGGCGGCCTCCGAGAGCAGCGCCAGCGAACCGGCCATGGCGCCGGCGGCGAACTTGGCGAGCGTGAGGGCGAGGCTCGCCGCGACCGAGGCGAGCGCGGCGCGCTGTTTGAGCTTCGAATGAGCGTCGTTCTTGTCGGCTAGGGTCATCGAGGACATGTATAGGTCGAGCGAGCGTTTTCACCGATCGCCTGGCGGCTCGCCCTTATGCTCTGTCGGCCGCGTCGACGCAAACCGGGAAGGACCCATGACCATGGAATACCTGCACACCATGATTCGCGTCAGCGACCTCGAGGCGTCGCTGGACTTTTTCGTCGGCAAGTTCGGCCTCGTCGAGGTGCGGCGCACGACCAACGAGAAGGGCCGCTACACCCTGGTGTTCCTCGCCGCGCCGGGCGACGCCGAGAACGCAAAAAAGACGCAAGCGCCATTGGTGGAGCTGACCTACAACTGGGACCCCGAGGTCTATACGGGCGGGCGCAATTTCGGCCATCTCGCCTACGCCGTCGACGACATCTACGCGACTTGCGAGCGGCTGCAAAAGGCCGGGGTCGTCATCAACCGCCCGCCGCGCGACGGCCGCATGGCGTTCATCCGCTCCCCCGACGCCATCTCGATCGAGCTGATCCAGAAGGGCGCGGCGCTGGCCTCCGCCGAGCCCTGGGCGTCGATGGCCAACACCGGGGTATGGTGATCCTGCCCGCCGCGGCGCTCAAACGATCGCCGCGTTGACGAGATTGCGGTAGAGCAGGCGGAAATATTCGCGATGTTCCGGGGCCTGCACCATCAGGATCGCGAACAGCGCGTCGCGCGGCGAAATCCAGAACACGGTGCCGGCGACGCCGCCCCAGAAATATTCGCCGACGGCGCCCGCCGTCGGCGCAATTCCCGGCTCGAGTCGCACTGCGAAGCCGAGCCCGAAGCCGTGGCCGGGCCATAGCAGAAAGTGGTTCTTGACGACGTTCGGCCCGAGATGGTCGCTCGCCATGTAGGCGAGGGTTCGCGAACCGAGAATGCGGGCGCCGTTGAACGCGCCGCCGCCGCTCGCCATCGCGAGAAAGCGCGCGTAGTCGCCGATGGTCGAGACGAGGCCGCCGCCGCCCATCTCGCAAAGCGGCGGCTCGCGCGACTCGATCGTGTCGATTCTCGCCGCGGTCAGCATGTCGAACGAGTAGGGCTGCGCGAGGCGCTCGCGCTTGGCGTCGGGCGCGTAGAACGCCGTGTCGGCCATGCCGAGCGGCGTGAAAATCCGCTCCTGCAAGAATTCGCCGAGGCTGCGGCCGGCGATCACCTCGATGACGCGCCCGAGCACGTCGGTCGAATGGCTGTATTCCCAAACTTCGCCGGGCTGATGCTGCAGAGGCAGCGCGGTGAGCGCCTCGACGTGCTCGGCCGCGCTCTTCTCCTGGCTCATCGGCGCGGCCGCGTGGACGAGCTTTTGCACGTGGGAGGCGCCGGTGAAGCCGTAGGTGAGGCCCGAAGTGTGGCGCATCAGGTCCTGGATGGTGATCGGGCGCTTGAGCGGAACGAGATCGAGCCTGTCGCCGTTCTCGACGCCGACCATCGTCTTGGCGAAGGCGGGGATGTACTTGGCGAGCGGATCGGAAATCAGCAGCCGCCCTTCTTCGACCAGCGTCATCGCGGCGACCGAGACGATCGGCTTGGTCATGGAATAGATGCGGAAGAGCGCGTCGGCGGCCATCGGCGGCCCGCCGGGCCTGAGCGCGCCCAGGGTCTGCGCGAAGGCGACCTTGCCGTGCCGCGAGACCAGCATCGACACGCCCGGCGCATGGCCCGCCGCGATCTCGCGCTCCATCGCGTCGGTCAGGCGTCGCAGCCCGGCGCTGGAAAGGCCGACTTCTTCGGGTCGGGCGGTCGGCAGGCCCGAAGGCGCGGTGGACGGGGCGTGCATCGGGACCTCCTCGCGTCGTTCGAAACGCGCGCACCATGTTCGAAACGGCGCGCGGCGGCAAGACTGGACTCGTTCCGGTCGACGGGACAAAGTGAGCCATGAACGGCCCCCCCGATATGCTGAGCGCGCTGGCGCCGCCCCCACCGCTGCCCGAGCGGCTGCGCCCGCAAAGTCTGGCCGAAGTCGCGGGTCAGGAGCATCTGACCGGGCCCGAGGGCGCGCTGACGCGGATGCTGCAGGCCCCGACGCTCGGCTCGATGATCTTCTGGGGGCCGCCGGGCTCCGGCAAGACCACGGTGGCGCGGCTGATCGGCCGCCAGACCAGGGGCGAATTCGTCCAGGTGTCGGCGATCCATTCCGGCGTCGCGGAGCTCAAGAAGATTTTCGACGCCGCGCGCGGGCGGCGCTCGACCGGCGGCGCGACGCTGCTGTTCGTCGACGAAATCCATCGCTTCAACCGCGCCCAGCAGGATTCGTTCCTCCCCGTCATGGAGGACGGCTCGATCACGCTGATCGGCGCGACCACCGAGAATCCGTCGTTCGAGCTCAACGCGGCGCTGCTGTCGCGCGCGCGGGTTCTCGTCTTTCGCGCGCTCGACGAGGCGGCGCTGGAAAAGCTGATCGCGCGGGCGGAGAGCGCCGAGGGCAAGCCGCTGCCGCTCGACGCCGGCGCGCGCGCCGCGCTCATCAGCATGGCCGACGGCGACGGCCGCGCCGCGCTGACGCTCGCCGAAGAGGTCTGGCGCGCCGCGCGCGAAGGCGAGACCTTCGACGCCGCGGGTCTGGTGGAAGTCGTGCAGCGCCGCGCGCCGATCTACGACAAGGCGCAGGAGGGCCACTACAACCTGATCTCGGCGCTGCACAAATGCGTGCGCGGCTCCGACCCCGACGCCGCGCTCTACTATCTCGCGCGCATGCTCGACGCCGGCGAAGACCCGCTGTTCCTGGCGCGGCGCGTGGTCAGGATGGCGAGCGAGGACATCGGCCTCGCCGATCCGCAGGCGCTGGTGATCGCCAACGCCGCCAAGGACGCCTACGATTTCCTCGGCAGCCCCGAGGGCGAACTGGCGATCGCTCAAGCCGTCGTCTATGTCGCCACCGCGCCCAAGTCCAACGCCGTCTACACCGCGTTCCAGGCGGCGACCGCGCTCGCTAAATCCGCGGGATCGCTGACCCCGCCCAAGACCATCCTCAACGCGCCGACCAAGCTGATGCGCGGCGAGGGCTACGGCGCCGGCTACCAATACGACCACGACCAGCCCGACGCCTTCAGCGGCCAGAACTACTGGCCCGAAGCGCTCGGCCGGCGCAAGCTCTACGACCCCGTAGAGCGCGGCTTCGAGCGCGAGATCAGGAAGCGGCTGGAGTACTGGGCCAAGCTGCGGCGGGAGCGCGGGGAGGGGTAGGGCGGGCGCGTCAAGGCCGGCGGCACGTTCCGTCAAGGAACGTCAAGCGATGTCAAGTTTTGTCAAGGGACGTCAAGGGTTGGCTTGACATGGTGTTGAATAATATCAAGGGGTTGCTGGGCGCGGAGAGGCTAAACTTGACGCGTTGACGGTGATTGCCGAGGCGAGGGCGGGGGCGGAATGGTTCATTCGGCTAGATTAGCATCAATGCGGCTTTTCAGGAAGGAATGGTTTTCGAGATTCCGTTGATCCGAACGCGCGCGAGGGGGTGACAAGCACCTCGTTCGGGCATAGGCCTTGGCCTATGTCAGCGGAGGCGCCATGACGATCGCGCGGCATGTCAGGCTATTCAAGAACGGCAAGAACCAGGCGGTGCGGATTCCGCGCGAATTCGAATTGCCCGGCGCCGACGCGATCGTGCGCAAGGAGGGCGCCAAGCTGATCATCGAGCCGGCCGCGCCGCGATCGCTGCTCGACGTGTTGGCGAGCCTGAAGCCGCTCAAGGAGAAGTTTCCGCCCATCGACGACGCGCCGCCCAACTCGATCGATAGACGTCAGCGCGAGAATTGGCTGAGGTAGGGGCTCGCGCTGCCCATGCCATCGCCGTGCTCGCCGTCAAGTCGCGGCGAATGCGAAGCATTCGGCCGCCGAGCCGCTTCGCGGTCGCTAACGCGAACCTTGACCGCTCCGCTCGGCGCTGGCCTCCATGATCGTCGCTGCGCGAGCCGGCCTCGCGGCCGGCTTTGCGCAGCAGCGATCATGGATGCATTTCGCCGCATCGGAACGGCGCGGTCACCGCGAAGCGGGCGAAGCGCAACGCAGCAGCCGCGTGAGCGGCTTGACGGCGACGGGCCGATGTGGCCGCACAGGCGGCGAACGGCGCGTTCGCGGCTAATCCCCCGCGCCCCTCACCTTACCTCTCCCCGCGATACGCGGGGAGAGGGGGCCCCGGCGCCGGTCCAGACTCGGCGAAGATCGATCCGGCCCGCTCCGGCAAGCAACGATCGGCGAAGGTTCGAACAGGCGCTTCCGCCCCCTCTCCCCGCGCTTTCGCACGGGGAGAGGTAAGGTGAGGGGCTTGGGGGATTGGCCGCCCTCTATCCCCCCTTCGCCTTCAGCGCGCGCATCACGCACGGAAGCATGCGCGCGGCGATGACGTCGGTGCCGCGCGCATTGGGATGGCGGCCGGCTTCCGACTCCTCGATGTCTTCCGGGGCGACGCCCTGGTAAATCCATCCGCACACGACCGCGCCCGCCGTTCGCGCAATGGCGAAGTCATTGGGGAACGTCACTCCGACGCTGTGCTCGCCGCTGAATACGACCGCGATCCCGCGCGCCCGCAGCCGAGCGAATATCGCCCGCATATTGCCGTCGTGATCGGCGACGAGATGGCGGGGGTCCTTGTTGTCGTTGCCGCAGCAGGCGAAGATCACCACGCGCGTTCCCTCGGGGACGGCGGAGTCGAGCCGGCTCAGCATGCCGTCGGAGGTGTCGCCGTTGACGCCCTCGTTGGCGACGTGGACATCGACGCCGCGCTGACGCGACAGCGCCTCGAGCTTGTAGGGCCAGGTGTCGGCTTCGGGAAGATGAAACCCTTTGGTGGCGCTGTCGCCCAACGCGACGACCTGCGCTTGCGCCGGCGCGCCGGCGAGAAGCGTCAAGAGCACGGCGAGACCGATCAATCGCATGCGATTCTCCCCTCAATCTAAGCGCGAGCGCCTTCCCCGTTCACGTGAACGGGTTCGCCACCCGCAATTTCTCGCCGATCCGCATCCCGTCCTGCATGTCCTGCGACCATAGCCGCGCGCAGCCGGCTAGCGTCGCCGCGGCGACGATCATCGCGTCGTAGATCGATAGCGTGTAGCGCTCGGCGAAATCGAGGCCCAGTTGGTGGGTCTCCGGCGTCAGCGGCGAGACGGTCAGCAGGCCGCGCAGCGAGGCGAGGAATTGGCGCGTCTCCGGCCAATCCATGCCCATCTTGCGGCGCGCGACGTTGGCGGCTTCGTTGAGGACCTGGACGCTGATCGCGCCGCCCTGCCTGACCAGCGCTTCGGCGCGGTCGGCCTTCTTCGCGTCGGCGGAGACGAGATAGATGAGGACGTTGGTGTCGAAGAAGTCACCTTGCATTCGCCTCGTCCCGGTCGAAGACGAAGTCGGCGGGCAGGCGGCCGCGCAGCGCGCGCAAGCGTCCGAGCAGTTCGTCGCGGCCGGGCTTGCGCGCGAGCGCGAAACGGCGCGCGCCCTCGACGTGGATTTCGATCTCGTCGCCCGCGCGCAGTTTCAGCGCCTGCGCGACGGCGGCGGGAATACGGATGGCGAGGCTGTTGCCCCATTTGGCGACTTGCATGGCGGCCCCTGCGGATATACACGATCGCAATTGTATATCTAGAGGGGAAACGCGTCAACGCAAGGCTTCCGCCGTCACGCGCCTTCCGCCCAATACCGCGGCAGCTCGCGCTCGAATTCGGGGAAGTAGCGGGCGATCACGCTGAGGTCGAAGCGGGCGAGAATGGACTCCTTGGGCTCGCGATCGAGGAGGAAGCGGAACGCGGCTTCGACCAGGCGCTCGGGCGCTCGGGCGCCGGCGAGGCGGGTGAGATCGGCGTGCGTCAGCGTGACGCGATGGCGGCTCGTCCCGCGCGCGTCGGCGACGACGATGTCGAAGTGGAGCGGGTCGTCGCCGGGGAGTCGGGTGACGGTGATCATCGTGGCTGCCCTCCAATCGTTGGCGCGGCGCAAACCCTCATCCGGCGCTTCGCGCCACCTTCTCCCGAACGGGAGAAGGGGTCGCACCGCAAAGCCCCTCTCCCGTTCGGGAGAGGGGTTGGGGTGAGGGTCGCGCCTTGCCGCTCCCGCCGGCCGCCGTTATAAGCGCGGCGCTTCCCGCAACCTCTCGATTCAAGAAAGCGCCCATGGCCCTCGAACGGACTTTTTCCATTCTCAAACCCGACGTCACGCGCCGCAACCTCACCGGCGCCGTCAATGCGCGGATCGAGGCCGCCGGGCTGCGCATCGTCGCGCAGAAGCGCGTCCTGATGACGCGCGCGCAGGCCGAGACATTCTACGGCGTGCACAAGGAGCGGCCGTTCTTCGGCGAGCTCGTCGCAATGATGACCGCGGCGCCGGTGGTGGTGCAGGCGCTCGAAGGCGACAACGCGATCCAGCGCTATCGCGACGTGATGGGCGCGACCAATCCGGAAAAGGCCGCCGCCGGCACCATCCGCAAGGATTTCGCGTTGTCGATGGGCGAGAATTCCGTGCACGGCTCGGACGCGCCGGAGACGGCGGCGGTCGAGATCGCGCAGTTCTTCGCCGGCAACGAGATCGTCGGCTAGCCGGCCGACGCCGGCGCGCGCGGCTTGGCCGCACGGGCGCGCTTGATCAACGCCTCCTCCATGCGCTCGGCGGTTTCGCGCAAATGCGGATTGCGCGATTCGCGCCCGGCGCGGCCGGCGTCGAGGTCGGTCTGGAAGCCGTCGCGCAGCGGCCATTGCTCGGCGAGCAACTCGAAGCCCGATTCGGCGATCGACTCGATCGCCTTGGCGATCTGGGACTCCGACCGGCCGATCTTGGACAGCACGAGGACGATGCGTCCTTCGGCGCCGCGCTTGGCGAGCTTGCGCGCGAGCGCGAGCGTCGGGCGCAGATCGTCGATCGACGTGCCGGTCGGCAGGAACACCACGTCGCTCTCCTCGGCGAGCTCCTTGGTCAGATCGTCGGCGAGGCCGCGCGTGTCGGCGATGACGAAATCGATCTTCTCGTCGTTCTTGTGCAGCTTTTTCAGGCTTTTGAACGAGCGTGCGTCGATCTCCGGCTCGATTTCGCCGCGCTGGCGCACCGCGTTCCACTCGACGCAGGTGAGCTGCTCGAGATCGAAGTCGGCGAGCAACGCCTTGTGGCCGCGATAGGCCGCGCCGACCGCGAACAGACGCGCCAGCGTGCTCTTGCCGACGCCGCCTTTCTGGCTGACGAAGCTGACCGTCGTCGTCGGCCGTTTGCCTTTGTACATCGCCCCCTCCGCGAAACTTTTCCGCAGCATAGGACGGATCGACTCGATCCCAAAGTCCTTTGCGCGCTTCGCGAGAGTGCGCCCGTTCAGCGTCTGGGCGCGAGCAGCGCGAAGTCCGCGCCTTGCGGGTCGAGGCCGCGCACGACCCACCCGCCGCCGGGCACTTCGTGCGGGCCGGCGACGACCCGCCCGCCACGCGCCGCAATCTGCGCGGCGGCCGCGTCAGCCGCTGCAACGTTGAAATAAAAGAGCCAGAACGGCGCCGGCGTCTCCGCCGTCTTGTTCATCATGCCGCCGCCCTGTCCGCCGTCGATCGTGAACAGCTGATAGGGCCCCATCGGCCCCATATCCATCGCCTGGGTTTTCTTCCAGCCGAACAGGCCGGAATAGAAGGCGAAGGCGCTCTCGAGCTCGCCGGCGCGCAACTCGCGCCAGCCGGCGGCGCCCGGGGCGCTGGGCGCCAACGGCGGGCGCGTGTCATCAGCGGGTCCGCCCTTGAAGATGACGAACGCCGCGCCGTGGGGATCGCCGACGACGGCGAAGCGGCCGACGCTCGGAATGTCGGCGGCGGCGCGGTAGATCCTGCCGCCGGCGGCGGTGATTTTCGTCGCATAGGCGTCGACGTCGGGCACGCCGATATAGCCGATCCAGCCCGGCCGGGCGCCCATCTTGCGCGCCTCCTCGGGCAGGGTCATCAGCCCGGCGACCATCGAAGGGCCGGCGGAAAGGAGCGTGTAGGGGAAATCGCTCATGCCGGCGTCGCTGGCCGTCCAGCCGACCACCCCGGCATAGAAGTCGGCCGCCGCCTTCGCGTCGGAGGCCATGTATTCGTACCAGACGAAGCTTCCCAGAGTTGGCGCCATGGTCGAACCTCGCTTTGGAAGTCGCGAAAAGCCGGCGCCGCGCCGGCTTCGAGGCTCTCAGCATCCAACGACAACATGTTTTGCTTATGGCGCGCGCGCCGCTTCACGCGACAGCGCGGCGCGCCCGGCGGTCTTCACGCCTGCAGGATCGAGCCGAAGTCGAAATTCGAACCTGGCGGGTTTTCGCCGATCCGCAACGTCTTGCCGTCGGGGAAATGATACGGCGGCACCGGGAGGTTGTAGGGCGCGGGAACGCCGAGGAAGACCCGGCCGGCGAGGTCGTATTTCGAGCCGTGACAGTGACAGAAATAGCCGCCGGGCCAATTGGGCGCAGGATCCTTCGGGTCGGGTTTCGGCGTGTACGTGGGGACGCAGCCCAGATGCGTGCAGATCCCGAGCAGGACAAGGTATTCGGGGTTAATCGAGCGATGCCAGTTGGCCGCGTAGGACGCCTGCTGTTGCATCGTCGAATTGGGATCGGAGAGCCGGGCGATCACCGCGGGGTCCCGCAGCGTATCGAGCGCGGCCTGGGTGCGATTGACGACGAACACCGGCCTGCCGCCCCATAGCACGACGATCTGCTGCCCCGGCTGGACCTGGCTGATGTCGACGTCGATCGCCGAGTTCGCCGCCTGAGTGGCGGCGTCGGGGTTCATCTGATCGATCAGCGGCCACACCGTCGCCCCGGCGCCGACGGCCGCCACCGTCGCTGTCGCGATGTAGAGGAAATCGCGCCGCGTCGGCGCTGGCAGCGAAGGGGGTTCGGCTGAAATCGTCGAAGAAATCGCCATTTGTGTGCGCCTCCTGGTTCGGGTCCCGCCGGCGGGCGACGCATGCGGCGGACCTTGTCGCGCTGATTAGCACAGGATTTCGCGATAAATCGGGCGAAAGCGGCGCCGACGGCGGGAAATCGCTGCGGCGCATCGCCGCGATGGGAGGGCGGGGGGGGCGGTCGCGCGAGCGCACTCGCCCCCTCTACTCCGCCGCCGCCCTCCCCCTCTTCCCCTGCCTCTTCGCCAGCGCCGCGCGCAAATAAGCCCCCGTGTAGCTCTTCGCATTGCGCGCGATCTGCTCGGGCGTTCCCGCCGCGACCACTTCGCCGCCGCCGTCGCCGCCTTCGGGGCCCATGTCGATGATCCAGTCGGCGGTCTTCACCACTTCGAGATTGTGCTCGATGACGACCATGGTGTTGCCCTGGTCGACGAGTTCGTGCAGCACCTCGAGCAATTGCGCGACGTCGTGAAAGTGCAGACCCGTCGTCGGCTCGTCGAGCAGGTAGAGTGTGCGGCCGGTCGAGCGGCGCGCGAGTTCCTTGGCGAGTTTGACGCGCTGCGCTTCGCCGCCCGATAGGGTCGTCGCGGGCTGGCCGACCTTGACGTAGCCGAGGCCCACGCGCTTCAGCGTGTCCATCTTGTCGCGGATCGACGGCACGGCCTTGAAGAGGTCGGCCGCTTCCTCGACCGTCATGTCGAGCACGTCGGCGATCGAGCGGTCGCGGTACCTCACCTCCAATGTCTCCCGGTCGTAGCGCTTGCCCTTGCAGACGTCGCAGGTGACGTAGACGTCGGGCAGGAAGTGCATCTCGATCTTGATGACGCCGTCGCCCTGGCAGGCTTCGCAGCGCCCGCCCTTGACGTTGAACGAGAAGCGCCCGGCCTGATAGCCGCGCGCCTTGGCTTCCGGCAGGCCGGCGAACCATTCGCGGATGGGGGTGAAGGCGCCGGTGTAGGTGGCGGGGTTGGAGCGCGGCGTGCGGCCGATCGGCGACTGGTCGATGTCGATCACCTTGTCGAGCCGCTCGAGCCCCTCGATGCGGTCGTGCGGCGCGGGCTGCTCGCTGGCGCCGTTGAGATGGCGCGCGACCGCCTTGTACAGCGTGTCGACGATGAGGGTCGACTTGCCGCCGCCGGAGACGCCGGTAACGCAGGTGAAGGCGCCGAGCGGGATCGACGCGGTGACGTTCTTCAAGTTGTTGCCGCGCGCGCCGACGATGCGGATTTCGCGGCCCGGCGCCGCGACGCGCCGCTTGGCCGGGATCGGCACGAAGCGCACGCCGGAAAGATATTGCCCGGTGAGCGAGTTCGGGTCGGCGGTGATTTCCGCCGGCGTTCCCTTGGCGACGATCTCGCCGCCGTGGACGCCCGCGCCCGGCCCGATGTCGACGACGTAATCGGCGGCGAGAATCGCGTCCTCGTCGTGCTCGACGACGATCACGGTGTTGCCGAGTTCGCGCAGGCGCCGAAGCGTATCCAAGAGGCGCGCGTTGTCGCGCTGGTGCAGGCCGATCGAGGGCTCGTCGAGCACATAGAGCACGCCGGTCAAGCCCGAGCCGATCTGCGAGGCGAGGCGGATGCGCTGGCTCTCGCCGCCCGACAGCGTGCCGGAGGCGCGCGACAGGGTGAGATAGTCGAGGCCGACGTCGCTGAGGAAAGTCAGCCGGTCGCCGATCTCCTTCAATATGCGATGGGCGATCTCGTTGCGCTTGGCGTCGAGCGCGCGCGGCAGCTCGCGCGCCCAGTCGATCGCCGCTTTGACCGAAAGCGTCGAGATCTCGCCGATGTGCTTGCCGTCGATCTTCACCGCGAGCGCCTCGGGCTTGAGGCGGAAGCCCTGGCACGCTTCGCACGGCGTCGCGGTCATGAAGCGCTCGATCTCCTCGCGCGACCATTCGCTTTCGGTCTCGCGGTAGCGCCGCTCGAGGTTTTTCACCACGCCCTCGAACGGCTTCTTCACCTCGTAAGAGCGAAGGCCGTCGTCGTAGGCGAAGCGCACCTCTTCCTCGCCCGAGCCGTAGAGGATGACCTCGCGCGCCTTGTCCGGCAGGCTCGCCCACGGCGCATCGAGGCGGAACTTGTAATGGCGCCCGAGCGCTTCCAGCGTCTGCAGATAATAGGGCGACGTCGATTTCGCCCAGGGCCCGACCGCGCCCCGACGCAGCGTCAGGCGCGGATCGGGAACGACCAGCGCCGCGTCGACCTTGAGCTCGGAGCTGAGGCCGCCGCAGGCCGGGCAGGCGCCGAACGGATTGTTGAACGAGAACAGCCGCGGCTCGATCTCGGGGATGGTGAAGCCGGAGACCGGGCAGGCGAATTTGGAGGAGAAGAGGATGCGGCGCGGCTCGCCGCCCTCGGCCGGGGCGTCGGCGAATTCGACGATCGCCAAGCCGTCGGCGAGTTCCAGCGCGGTCTCGAAGCTTTCGGCGAGGCGGCTCGCCATGTCGGGACGCACGATCAGGCGGTCGACGACGACTTCGATGTCGTGCTTGAGTTTCTTGTCGAGCGTCGGCGCGTCGGCGATTTCGTAGAATTGGCCGTCGATCCTCAAGCGCTGGAAGCCGCGCTTCATGAACTCGGCGATCTCTTTGCGGTATTCGCCCTTGCGGCCGCGCACGACGGGCGCGGTGAGATAGAGCCGCGTGCGTTCGGGCAGCGCCAGCACCCGATCGACCATCTGGCTGACCGTTTGGCTTTCGATCGGCAGGCCGGTGGCGGGCGAATAGGGCACGCCGACGCGCGCCCACAAGAGGCGCATGTAGTCGTGGATTTCCGTGACCGTGCCGACGGTCGAGCGCGGGTTCTTCGAGGTCGTCTTCTGCTCGATGGCGATCGCCGGCGAGAGCCCGTCGATCTGGTCGACGTCCGGCTTCTGCATCATTTCCAGGAACTGGCGCGCATAGGCGGAGAGCGACTCGACGTAGCGGCGCTGGCCCTCGGCGTAAATGGTGTCGAACGCGAGCGACGACTTGCCCGAGCCGGAAAGGCCGGTGAACACGACGAGCTTGTCGCGCGGAATGATCAGATCGACGTTCTTGAGATTGTGCTCGCGCGCGCCGCGCACTTCGATCGCGCGGCCGCCGAACAGCTTTTCGACCGGCTCGGCGGCCTTGGAGGACAGGGAAGACTTGACGCTCGCCATGACGGCCTTTGCCAGAGAAATGCGAATCGCGGCCGGGCTTGCGCCGCACCGACGCGGATGCTAGAACAAACTGAGAACGAAGTTAAGGGCCCGCTCTTATTTAGTGCGAATGTCGCCATCGCCAAATGACGGCCCGGCGCGCGGGCTGTGGACAAGTGGCGGAAGGGGCGGGCGCCGAGGTATCCCTTCTCCCGCTTGCGGGAGAAGGTGGCGGCGAAGCCGCCGGATGAGGGCTCGCCTTAAGCCCTCACCCCGACCCTCTCCCGCGAGCGGGAGAGGGGGCTATTAGCGTTTGAAGGAGAGCATCATGGCGGGTAGCGTCAACAAAGTCATTCTGATCGGCAATCTCGGCAAGGACCCGAAGGTCAGCCGCCTCAATTCCGGCGATCAGGTCGTCAGCTTCCCCCTCGCGACGTCGGAGAGCTGGCGCGACAAGACCACCGGCGAGCGCAAGGAAAAGACCGAGTGGCACAACGTCGTGATCTTCAATGAGAACCTCGGCAAGGTCGTCGAGCAATATTGCAAGAAGGGCGCGAAGGTCTACGTCGAGGGCCAGTTGCAGACGCGCAAGTGGACCGATCAGTCCGGCGCCGAGAAATACACCACCGAAGTGGTGCTCCAGCGCTTTCGCGGCGAACTGACGCTGCTCGACTCGCGCGGCGGCGGCGAGGGCCGCGACAGCTTCCAGGGCGGCGACGACCGCGGCGCGAGCTTCGGCCGCTCTTCGCCGGTCGACAAGCGCCCGGCGCTGGCGAGCGGCGGCGGCGCGGGCGGCGACCTCGACGACGACATTCCGTTCTGAGCGGCGATCGTCGCGGGCTCGTGCCGAGCGGTCTTGCGTCGACGAAAGGGAAGAGGCGCGCGCTCCTTCCCCCCTCGCGGGGGAAGGTGTCGCCCCGAAGGGGCGACGGATGAGGGGGATCGCGCAAAGCGCGATGGCTTCGACGAGCGCCAATCATTTTTCAATGCGCCACGAAACCGCACATCACCATTGCGATGATCCCCGATGGCGAACGGACAGAGCCGTCGCCCTCCGCGCGATCCCCCTCATCCGTCATGCTGCGCATGACCCCTTCCCCCGCAAAGGGGGAAGGGGTCACGCTGCACGGCCTGCCGCCGCTCCGGCGCCGCCGCCCTTGGTCGCGATTGCCGGCGCGGGCGAAGCCATCCATATTGGCTCGGCGGCGCGATCGTCCGGGTTCAAATCGGAAATCGTCCGCCGGGGAGACGAAACGGGAGCGTAGAGCGACGCGATGCGCGCGACGACGGACGATCTTCAACGCGAACCGGCTCTTGTCGGCGCGGCGGTCTGCGCGGTGCTGCGCGACGACGCGCGCGCGGCGGACGCGCTGTTCGTTCGCGTCGCCGAGCGCGCGAGGAGCGCCGGCCTGCGCCTCGCCGGCGCGCTGCAGAAGGATGCGCCGCATCCGGGGCGCAGCCGCTGCGACATGTTTCTTTCCGATCTGACGAGCGGGCGGCGCATCCGCATTTCCGAGGATCGCGGCGATCTCGCGCAGGGTTGCCATCTCGATCCGGGCGCGCTGACCGAAGCGGCGGAACTGATCGAGCGCGCGATCCGAGATGCCGCGCCCGATCTCGTCATTCTCAACAAATTCGGCAAGGCCGAGGCGGAGGAGGGGGGCGGCGTGCGCGACGCGATCGCGGCGGCGCTGGACGCCGACATCCCCGTCCTCATCGGCGTCGCCCCGGCCTACGCGCCGGCGCTGAAGGACTTCGCCGGCGATCTGTGCGCGATCGCAGCGGACGAAGCGGCGGTGTGGCGCTGGCTCGAAGCGCGCCTGGGCGAACGCGCGCGTTTTGGCGAGGGCGAGAGGATCGCGCCCTGACCAAAGCGGGGGCAGTGGAGGAGACGCGCCATGGCGAACCACCAGATCCTCGGCGACGGCGAACTTCGTTCGGCCCTGCAAGAGCTGAAAGACTGGTCGCTCGAGGGACGAAGCATCGAAGCCGCGTTCGAGTTCCAGACGTTTCGCGACGCGATCGCGTTCATCGTGCAGGTCGCGCTCGAGGCCGAGGCGCTGAACCACCATCCGGAATTGCATAATTCTTACAATCGCGTGTCGTTTTCTTTGTGCACGCACGACGCGGGCGATGCGGTGACCGACTTGGACGTCAAATTGGCTTCGCGGATCAGCGCCGCCGCGCATCGCTTTCAAAGCATGACGTGACTGGACGCGGGCAGGCGAGGGTCAGGCCGGCGTTTTCCGTCGCCAACGGACCACGCTCACGCCATTGGCGTCGTCGAGCGCGCGCTCGGCCTCCGGTTCGAGGCCGTATTGCCGCAGCACCGCCTCGGGCGAGCGTTCCTGCGGGCCTTGCAAGAAGAGCGGCAGGCCGCCCGGCAGGGCGACCTTGCCGGCGCGAGAGAGGTGAAAGCTGTCATAGCCGATTTCGAGGAAGAGACTGTAGACCTCGGGTCCGCCGATGATCGCGGCGACGCCGCCCGAAAGCCCGAGCGCTGCGCAGGCCTGGTCGAACGTTGCGCCGGCGGGGTTCCACAGCACGGACGCCGGATTGTCCGGATCGGGGGCGATCGCGGCAATTTGGCGGGTCAACACCACCCGCCGCCGACGCGGCGAGTTCGGCTGGCCTTCGTGCGAGTGGCGGCCGTGCACCACCAAGTCGACGTGGTCGAGCTCGCGCTCGAAGAACCGTTGATCGGCCTCGCTCTTGAGGGCGTTCGGCATGACGGCGTCCGCGTCCGCGATCATCCCGTCGGCGGAAACGATGGCGTAGCCTTCGATGCGGCAACGTGCGGACATCAGAAGCGATTTCTCCCCAAGGACTCGACGGCGGGCGCCCGCTGCGGCGACGGTCGGCTCGGCCATCTTAATACGGCGCGCTTCGCCCCGCGATCCCGCCGCCCGCGGCGAGGCTCAGCCGGCCAAGGCCGCAACGGTCCGTTCGCCGGCGCTGACGCCTTGCGGCAGGAATTCGGCGCCGTGGGCCTCGGCAAAATCGCGGAACGCGCTCGCCGCCGGCGACAGCGGACGATCGGTGCGGTGGACGACGAACCACTGACGGATGATCGGCAGGCCGTCGACGTCGAGACAGGCGATGCGGCCGTCGGCGAGTTCCGCTCCGATCGTATGGGCGGAGATCAGGGCGATGCCGAGCCCGGCCATCACCGCCTGCTTGATCGTTTCGTTGGAGCCGAGCTCCATGCCGAGTTGCACGCGCCTGATTTCGGTGTCGCCGATGAAATATTCGAACAGCGAGCGCGTTCCCGAACCGGGCTCGCGAAACAGGAACGCCTCGCCCGCCAGTTGCTGACGGGCGATGCGGCCGGCGCCGGCGAGGTGGTGATCGGGAGGCGCGATCATCACATAAGGATGCGGGCCGAGCGCGGCCTTGGCGATCGGCACGTCGCTCGGCGGGCGTCCGGCGAGGGCGATTTCGACGTCCATCGTCCTAATCCAGTCGATCGTTTGCGCGCGATTGCCGATTTGGAAGCGCAATTCGATCTTGGGGTGGCGGGCGAGGAAGGCGGCGATCAGGCGCGGCGCGAAATACTTGGCGGTGGAGACCGCGCCGACCGAAAGGCGTCCGCCCTGGCCGGTCTTGACCGCGTGCATCGCCTCGACGAATTCGCGCACCGCACGTTCGATGGCGCCGGCCGACTCGAGCGCGACCTGGCCTGCCGTGTTGAGGCGCAGTCCCGCCGAAGTGCGATCGAACAGGGGCAATCCGACCGCGCTTTCCAGCCCTTTGAGGCGCGCGGTCAGCGCCGCCGGGGTCATGTTGAGGTCGGCCGCCGCGCCCACCAGAGAGCCAGCCTCGGCGATGGCTTGCAAGGTGTCGATTTGTTGCAGCGTCACGGTGCGCACGGCGGGGGCCTCCCGAGCGAATTCAAATATTTCTAACGAGATATAAAAATAATTCAGTTTTCTTTCACGCGCAAGTCCTCATATTCGCAATTGTCGCGGGACGGACCCGACGAGGCCGGCTGCGGGAGGACGGAAAGGGGGGAGCCATGACCGAATTCGAATCGATGGGTCAGGACCTGGGCGAGTTTCTGAGCCGTCACGGGGCGCCGGAACCGGCGCGAGTGGTGAAAGCGTTCGCCGAGGCGACGATTCCGATCGCCCATCTCATTCGCCGTGGCCGCCTGGCCGGCGCGATGGAGGCGGCGGTAGGCGCGGCCAATCCCGACGGCGACGACCAGAAGGCGCTCGACCTGTTCGCCGACAAGGCGCTCGATCAGGGTTTGCGCGGCTGCGACGTTCGCGCTCTCGTTTCCGAGGAGCGCCACGCCCCGACGATCATCAATCCCGATGGCAAGCTGCTCGTCGCGCTCGATCCGCTCGACGGATCGTCGAACATCGATTCGAACATTTCGATCGGTTCGATCTTTTCCGTGCTCGACGCCCCGGCGGGAGGCGGCGCGAGGGAAGAGGATTTCCTGCAGCCGGGAAACCGGCAGCGCGCGGCGGGGTTCGCGCTCTACGGGCCGCAAACCTGCCTGGTGTTCTCCATCGGCGCGGGAACGCACGTGGCGACGCTCGATCCGGACACCGGGACGTTCCGCATGTCGCGGCTCAATCTTCATATCCGCGACGGCTCCGCCGAATTCGCGATCAACGCATCGAATTCCCGGCATTGGCCCGAACCGATCCGCGCCTATGTCGACGATTGCGTGCTGGGCGACGAGGGGCCGCGCGGCAAGAACTTCAACATGCGCTGGACCGCCTCGATGGTCGCCGACGCCTATCGCATCATCGTGCGCGGCGGCGTCTATCTCTATCCCGACGACGCGCGCGCCGGCTACGCCAAGGGACGCCTGCGACTTCTCTATGAAGCCAATCCGATCGCCATGCTGGTCGAACAGGCCGGCGGGCTGGCGACCGACGGCGTCAATCGCATTCTCGACATCGCGCCGACGAGCATTCACGCGCGCACCCCCTTCATCTTCGGCTCCACCGACAAGGTCGAACGGGTCAAGCGCTATTTTCTCTACGGCGATCATTCGGCCGAGCGTTCGCCGTTGTTCGGCAAGCGCGGCCTGTTGCGTCACTGACGATTGGGGGGAAGTCCGATGTCACTCAAGCATCCGATCATCGCGATCACGGGTTCGTCCGGCGCCGGCACGACGTCGGTCAAGCGCACCTTCGAACAGATCTTTCGCCGCGAGAAGATCAACCCGGTCTATATCGAGGGCGACGCGTTCCATCGCTGGGACCGCATGGAAATGCGCGAACAGATGAAAGAGGCGTCGACGAAAGGCGACAACCACTACAGCCACTTCGGCGCCGATGCGAACCTGCTCGAAGAGCTCGAGAAGACCTTCGCCGAATACGCCGCCACCGGCGGCGGCAAGACGCGCACCTACATCCATGACGCGGACGAGGCCGAAGTCTACGGCTGCCCGCCCGGCACGTTCACGCCGTGGCGCGATTTCGAGCCGGGCTCGGACCTGCTGTTCTACGAAGGTCTGCACGGCTGCGTCGTCAGTGACAAGGTGAACCTCGCCCAGCACACCGACATGAAGATCGGCGTCGTTCCCGTCATCAATCTCGAATGGATCCAGAAGCTGTTTCGCGATCGCTCGACGCGCGGCTATTCGACCGAGGCGGTGACCGACACCATCCTTCGGCGCATGCCCGATTACCTCACTTACATCTGTCCGCAATTTTCGCAGACCGACATCAATTTCCAGCGCGTGCCGACGGTCGACACTTCGAACCCTTTCGTCGCGCGCTGGATCCCGACTCCGGACGAGTTGATGGTGGTCATTCGCTTCCGCAATCCGCGCGGCATCGATTTCCCGTATCTGCGCACCATGATCGAAGGCAGCTTCATGAGCCGCGCCAATTCGATCGTCATTCCCGGCGGCAAGCTCGACATCGCGATGCAGCTCATCCTGACGCCGATGATCATGAAACTGGTGGAGCGCCGGCGGCGCGCGATTTGAACGAACAACGCGGAAAGGTCACACGATGAACGCGATTGACGCGATTGAAAAGACGACGACGCCCGCGGTTCCGCACGCCGTCATGGCCAATGCGGTCCGTTTCCTCGCGATGGACGCGGTCGAACGCGCCAAGTCCGGCCATCCCGGCATGCCGATGGGCATGGCGGACGTCGCAACGGTGCTGTTCACCAAGGTGATGAAGTTCGACCCTGCGGCGCCCTTCTGGCCCGACCGCGACCGCTTCGTGCTGTCGGCCGGGCATGGCTCGATGCTGCAATACGCGATCCATTTCCTCGTCGGCTATCCCGACATGACGATCGACGAGATCAAGCGTTTCCGCCAACTCGGCGCGAAGACGGCAGGGCATCCCGAATACGGCCACGCGCTGGGAATCGAGACGACGACCGGACCGCTCGGCCAGGGTCTGGCGACGGCGGTCGGCATGGCGATCGCCGAGCGCGCCATGGCGGCGCGTTTCGGCGCCGACCTCGTCGATCACCACACCTACGTCATCGCCGGCGACGGCTGCCTGATGGAAGGCGTCAGCCAGGAGGCGATCGATCTCGCCGGGCATTTGAAGCTGAACCGGCTCATCGTGCTGTGGGACGACAACAAGATCACGATCGACGGCAGCGCGTCGCTGTCCACCAGCACGGACCAACGCGCGCGCTTCGAGGCCTCCGGCTGGCACACGCTGGCGGTCGACGGCCACGATTTGGGCGCAGTGAAAGCCGCGCTCGAAACGGCCAAGAAGCAGTCGCGCCCGACCCTCATCGCCTGCCGCACCACCATCGGCTTCGGCGCGCCCAGCAAGCAAGGATCGGAATCGACCCACGGCGCGCCGCTCGGCGCGGCCGAGATCGAAGCCGCGCGGGCCAATCTCAACTGGCCGTGGCCGCCCTTCGAGGTTCCCGCGGACTGCCTCGCCGCCTGGCGGGCCGCCGGCAAACGCGCCGTGCGTCAGCGCGAACTTTGGGAAGCGCGGCTCGCCGCCGACCCGCAGCGCGAGCGCTTCACACGCGCGCTGTCGGGCGAGATTCCGGCGGAGTTCTCGGCGCGCATGGCCGAATTCAAGGCCGGCCTCGTCGCCAAGGCCCCGTCGGTCGCGACGCGCAAGGCTTCGGAAATGGCGCTCGAAGTCGTCAACGCCACGATCCCGACGACCATGGGCGGTTCGGCCGATCTCACCCATTCCAACCTGACGATCACCAAGGGCATGGCGTCGCTGACCGCGGGCGATTTCTCCGGCCGCTACGTGCGCTACGGCATCCGTGAGTTCGGCATGGCGGCGGCGATGAACGGCCTTGCGCTGCACGGCGGGTTCATTCCCTACGGCGGAACGTTCCTCGTCTTTTCCGACTATGCGCGCGGCGCCATCCGTCTCTCCGCGCTGATGGGCAAGCAGGTGATCCACGTCCTCACCCACGATTCCATCGGCTTGGGCGAAGACGGCCCGACGCATCAACCGGTCGAGCACGTCGCGATGCTGCGCGCGACGCCGAACCTCCACGTTTTCCGCCCCTGCGACGCGGTGGAGACCGCCGAGTGCTGGGAGTTGGCGCTCGCCGCGGGCGAGACGCCGTCCGCGCTCATTCTGTCGCGACAGAATCTGCCGACCCTGCGCAAGGCGCACGACGTCAACAAGTGCGCGCTCGGCGCCTATGTCCTCGACGAGGCCGAGGGCCAACGCGATCTGACCCTCATCGCGACGGGATCGGAAGTCGCGCTCGCGGTCGAGGCCGCAGCCGCCCTTGGCAAGCTCGGCAAGCGCGTCGCGGTCGTCTCGATGCCGTGCTGGGATCTTTTCGAGGCCCAGCCGGAAAGCTATCGCCGCGAAGTGCTGGGAACGGCGCCGCGCATCGCCGTCGAAGCCCTCTGCCGCTTCGGCTGGGATCGCTGGATCGGCGAACGCGGCGCCTTCATCGGCATGCCTGGCTTCGGCGCCAGCGCGCCGGCCGGCGATCTCTACAAGCACTTCGGCATCACCGTCGATGCGATCGTCGCCACGGCGGCGACGCTCACGCCCTGAGGGGGTTCAAGCGGCGCCAGAGTCGCAAGCTCAGGCGCCGCCGTTTCGAGGCGGACCACAACGAGCCCGCCCGCAACTCGGCCGTTCGACGACGGCCAAACGATTGGAGATGAAACCATGGACCAGTCAGATCGCTACGCCAATCTGAAGCTCTCCGAAAAGGAGCTGATCGAAGGCGGCCGTCACGTTCTGTGCGCCTACATCATGAAGCCCAAGGCGGGTTTCGGCAATTACCTTCAGACCGCGGCGCATTTCGCGGCCGAATCCTCCACCGGCACCAACGTCGAAGTCTCGACCACCGACGACTTCACCCGCGGCGTCGACGCGCTCGTCTATGAAATCGACGAGGCCAAGCAGATCATGAAGATCGCCTATCCGATCGAATTGTTCGACCGCAACATCATCGACGGCCGGGCGATGATCGCCTCGTTCCTGACCCTGACCATCGGCAACAACCAGGGCATGGGCGACGTCGAATACGGCAAGATGTACGATTTCTACGTGCCGCCGGCCTATCTCAAACTGTTCGACGGCCCGTCGACCACGATCAAGGATCTGTGGCGCGTGCTCGGCCGCCCGGTGGTCGACGGCGGCTTCATCGTCGGCACCATCATCAAGCCCAAGCTCGGTCTCAGGCCGCAGCCTTTCGCCAACGCCTGCTACGACTTCTGGCTCGGCGGCGATTTCATCAAGAACGACGAGCCGCAGGGCAATCAGGTGTTCGCGCCGTTCCGGGAAACGGTCCGCGCCGTCAACGACGCGATGGTCCGCGCCCAGGACAAGACCGGCCAAGCCAAATTGTTCTCGTTCAACATCACGGCGGACGATCACCACGAAATGGTCGCGCGCGGCGAATATATTCTCGAGACCTTCGGGCCTAACGCCGACCACATCGCGTTCCTGGTCGACGGCTATGTCGCCGGTCCCGCCGCGATCACCACGGCGCGCCGCAGGTTCCCGAAGCAGTACCTGCACTATCACCGCGCCGGCCACGGCGCCGTGACCTCGCCGAATTCCAAGCGCGGCTACACCGCCTTCGTGCTGTCGAAGATGGCGCGGCTGCAGGGCGCTTCGGGCATCCACACCGGCACGATGGGCTTCGGCAAGATGGAAGGCGAAGCCGCCGACAAGGCGATCGCTTACATGATCACCCAGGACAGCGCCGACGGCCCGTTCTACCATCAGGAATGGCTGGGCATGAACCCGACCACGCCGATCATCTCGGGCGGCATGAACGCGCTCAGAATGCCGGGCTTCTTCAAGAATCTCGGCCATTCCAACCTGATCATGACGGCGGGCGGCGGCGCCTTCGGCCATGTCGACGGCGGCGCGGCGGGCGCGCTTTCGCTGCGCCAGGCGGAACAATGCTGGAAGGCCGGCGCCGATCCGGTGGCGTTCGCCAAGGAGCACCGCGAATTCGCGCGCGCCTTCGAGAGCTTCCCGCACGACGCCGACGCGCTGTTCCCGGGCTGGCGCGCCAAGCTCGGCAAGGCCGCCGCCTGAGGCGTCTTGCGACAACGGGGCGCGATCGGCGATCCGGTCGCGCCCGAGCCCGTCACCGGGTCGCGGGCGGAAGGGCCCGCCCGCGCCGGGCCGACCGCCGCTTCGCCGCTCTTGACGCCAATTTGACAATCGATCAGCTCACGACCATCGAAGCCGAGGACATCCGCCGGAGCCATGTGTTCTAAGCAACAGGAGAAGAGCGAATGACGCTGCCGGTTCTCATCGCGCCGTCGATTCTGTCGGCCGATTTTTCCAAGCTCGGCGAGGAAGTGCGCGCGATCGACGCGGCGGGCGCGGACTGGATCCATCTCGACGTGATGGATGGGCATTTCGTCCCCAACATCACCTTCGGCCCGCCGGTGGTGGCCGCGCTGCGCCCGCATTCGCAGAAGGTGTTCGACTGCCACCTGATGATCGAGCCCTGCGACCCTTACCTCGAGGCCTTCGCCAAGGCTGGGTGCGAATACATCACCGTGCACGTCGAGGCGACCAAGCATCTCGACCGCTCGCTGCAGGTGATCCGCGCGCTCGGCAAGAAGGCCGGCGTGTCGCTCAACCCGGCGACCCCGGCGGAGACGATCGAATACGTGCTCGACCGGCTGGATATGGTGCTGCTGATGACCGTCAACCCCGGCTTCGGCGGCCAGGCCTTCATTCCTGCGGTGGTCGAGAAGGTGGCGCGGGTCAAGAAAATGATCGGCGCCCGCAAGATCGACATCGAGATCGACGGCGGCGTGACGCCGGAGACCGCGCCGCTGGTCGTCGGCGCCGGCGCCAACGTCCTGGTCGCGGGATCGGCGGTGTTCAAGGGCGGCCCTTCCGCCTACGCCGGCAATATCGAGGCGATCCGCGCCTCGGTCTCGCGCACGCCGCTTGCCAGGAGCGCGGCAAGATAGCAAAGTCTCGGCATGACCGAGAACAACGCGATCCTCATCACCGGCGCCTCGCGCGGCATCGGGCGCGCCGCGGCGCTGCTCGCTTGCACGCGCGACTGGTCGGTCGGCGTCAATTATGTGCATGACGAGGCGGCGGCCCACGAAGTCGTCGAGGACATCGCGCGCGCCGGCGGCAAGGCGGTGGCGCTACGCGGCGACGTCGCCGACGAGGAGGACGTCGTCGCGGTGTTCGACGGCGCGACGCGCGCGCTGGGGCCCTTACGCGGCGTCGTCGTCAACGCCGGGATCGTCGCGCCGGCCTCGCGCCTGGTCGACATGACCGCCGAGCGGATGCGGCGGATGTTCGAGGTCAACGTGCTCGGGGCCTACCTGACCGCGCGCGAAGCGGCGCGGCGGATGTCGAAGAGCCTGGGGGGCGGCGGCGGCTCGATCGTGCTGATTTCGTCCGCCGCGGCGCGGCTCGGCTCGCCCGGCCTCTACGTCGATTACGCCGGCTCCAAGGGCGCGATCGACACCCTCACGGTCGGCCTCGCCAAGGAGCTCGCGGCCGAAGGGGTGCGCGTCAACGCGGTCCGCCCCGGCCTCATCGACACCGAAATCCACGCCAGCAGCGGCGAACCCCAGCGTGCGTTCACGCTCGGCGCGACGGCGCCGCTCGGCCGTCCGGGAAAGCCCGAGGAAGTCGCCGAGGCGATCGTCTGGCTGCTCAGCGACGCCGCATCCTACGTCACCGGGGCGATCCTCGACGTCGCGGGCGGGCGGTAGGGCGGCGAGAAATCGAACGTTCGGCGATCAAAGCATACGACCGCTTTGCGTGGTTGGGCGACCGTGGCTCGCAGCGGCGGGCGAGCGCCCGCGCTGGCCTCGCGGGCGCCCATGAAATAAGCTTGCCGTCGGGCCTGTCTTTGGGGAGCTGACCACGCCGTAACAGGAGAGACGCCGCGCTACGGCGTCGCGTGGCCGGTTCCGCTGCAAACGCCCGAAAACGCAAAGAATTGGCGGGAGGAATCGGATGCGAACGTCAATCGCAAGTCTCGCCCTTGTCGCGTTGATCGCGGTCTCGGGGTGCTCAAAGGGAACCCAGGGACCGGCAGGAGCGCAAGGGCCCGCGGGGCCAGCGGGGCCGCAAGGCGCCAAGGGCGAAATGGGCGCGGCGGGAGCGGCAGGACCGCAGGGGCCAGCGGGACCGCAAGGGGCCAAGGGCGAAATCGGCGCCGCGGGGCCGGCAGGGCCGCAAGGGCCTGCGGGACCGGCAGGGCCGCTGGGACCCAAGGGCGACGCCGGCGCTGCGGGAGCGGCGGGGCCGCAAGGGCCCAAGGGCGAGACGGGGGCCGCGGGACCGGCGGGACCGCCCGGGGTCGGTTCCGTCGTCCGAGTCGTCAGCGGTCAGGCCAAGGCGACATGCGACGCCGACGAAATCATGATCAGCGCTTACTGCTCGGTCGAGGGCGACACGTTGCATATCGATGGGACCGCCGGCGCGAGTTGCGAAGGCCCAGAAAGCAACGCGACCGTCGTCGCTTGCGTGAAGCGCTAAGCGGCAAGACGCGGGGCCGAGGGGACGACTCTCGATCCCCCCTGGGCTGCACACTTTCGGCTCGCCGCGCGAGGACGCGCGCGCGGCGAGGATTTGCTGGAGATGCAATCGCGGGACTGCGGTCGCGAGCGCCAGATCGTCGAAAGCGCATCCGAGTCCCGGTCTGCGGATTCTCAACGGCTTGGGCGCCGTCTTCAGTCTTGTTTTCGATTCCGCGCGGTGTGGCGAAGCGATCCGCAAGGGGTTGACGCGGCCCCTGGATGCTCTGCCGTCGCGCTCCTCGCAATGGCGGGTCAAACCGATCCGGCGGCGCTGCGGGAGCCGGCGAGCGATCGCCGCCATTGACAGGGGGGTGGCTTCCGGCGTATGTGTCACCGTACGGTGACATTCGCCGCAAAGCCCAGCTCCGCCCGCAACTCCGACGTGATGCGCGCGCACATCCTTGAGGCGGCGGGGCGGATGATCGTGGGGGGATGCGGGGACAGGATGCGGGGACAGGATACACATTGCGCGATCTCTCGATCCATGCTGTGTTGAGACATGGCCCGTCTTTCGCGCATTGTCGTGCCCGACACTCCCCACCACGTCACGCAGCGCGGCAACCGGCGGCAGATGTTGTTCACGCAGCCCGGCGACTACGCTTTGTATCGGGATCTGCTCGCCGAGCGTTGCGAGAAGAACGGCGTGTCGTGCTGGGCCTATTGCCTGATGCCCAACCACCTGCATCTCATACTGACGCCGGCCACGGGCGACGGGATTTCACGCGCGGTCGGCGAAGCGCACCGGCGCTACACCGCCTTCGTCAACGCGCGCGCGCGCGAAACCGGGCACCTTTTTCAGGGCCGGTTTGGCTGCGTTGCGATGGACGAGGCCCATACGCTCAACGCGGTGCGCTACCTCGCCTTCAACCCCGTGCGCGCCAGACTCTGCGCCGCGCCGGGCGAATGGGAATGGTCGAGCGTGCGCGCTCATTTGAGAGGACGGGACGACGCGCTCGTCAAAGTGCGGCCTGTGCTGGCGATCGCGCCCCGTTTCGGCGCGCTGCTGGAAATGTCGCTGAGCGAGCAGGCGGAACTGGCCGGCTTCGAAACGCTCAGCGCCAACGGCCGTCCTCTCGGCGGCGCGGCCTTTCGGGCCTTCGCCGAGCAAAAGCTCGGTCGAAGCCTGCGCAAGGGAAAACCCGGACCAAAGCCCAAAACGGCGAGCGAATGAGATAAGGAATTGTGTATCATGTCCCCATAATACTAATAACGTCAGCGCAGCGATCCTCGACGTGAGCGGCGGGCGGTAAGGGGCGGCCGGGTCGCGCGGCCGCGCTCCCAACACGCTTCCTGCGCCCTATAAGCGAGCCTCCTCGAACGCCCGGGCCCACATGGCGCAGATTCCGGAACGCACGATGTCGGCGAGGGTGAATTCGATCACCGGCACCGGCAGGCAACGCCTGGCGACGAGATCGAGCACGACGCGCAGGCCGCTCGCCTGATCGAGGTCGCACTGGCTGACGTCGCCGTTGACGACGACCTTGCAATCCTCGCCGATGCGGGTGAGGAACATCTTGATCTCGGCCGGGGTGCTGTTTTGCGCTTCGTCGAGCAGGACGAAGGCGTCCCGCCACGAGCGCCCGCGCATGACTTCGAACGGGACCATCTCGATGTCTTTCTTCTTCAGGGCGATATCGTAGGCGGCGACGCCGATGCGCTCCTTGATCGCTTCGAGGACCGGGTAAGCCCAAGGCGCGAACTTCTCCTCGAGCGAACCGGGGAAAAAGCCGAGAGAGCGCCCACACGGCACGTTCGGACGGGTCAGGACGATCTTGCCGACGCGGCGCGCGCGATAGAGATCCGCCGCGTGGGTCGCCGCGATCCAGGTCTTGCCGGTCCCCGCGGGACCGAGCACGATGACCTGAGGACTCGCGTACAGCGCGTCGAGATAATCGGCTTGGTTGGCGTTGAGCGGCCGGATCGGCGCCGGCGTTCGTTCGGCTCGGAATTTGTCCTTGTGCAAGGGAATGATCTCGGCGGTGTCGGTGGACCGGCCGTTGCGACGCTTCGGCTTCTCGATGCGCTTGGTCAATGGCAGAACCCTTTTGTTGAATTGGCGGACGCGAAACGACTCGCGCGCGGCCGCCACGCGCGCGAAACCGTCGAAATGGGAGAAAATCGGCTGCTCCGATCGGAACGGTGCGAGGGGCGGAGGAAGCGTTCCGCAAGGATCGGCGCCTACGCAATCGCCCATCGAGGCTTGGTCTCCGGCCTGTCGGATGAGACCAGAATCGCTGATTCGTGCGACAGTTTCATTGCTGGCGACGTCAAAGCGGCGATCGAGGCGGGGCGACGAAGCAATCCCGGGGTGGTGACGCGGTCCCTGGATTGCTTGGTCACGGTAGCTCGGCGCTGGCGCCGAGCGTCTTAAGGACGACGGGCGCGCTCGCGCCCTACAGCTCCTTGCAATGAAGGATCAAGCCAATCCGGCGCCGCTGCGGAATCCTGCGAGAGGTCGCCGCCATTGACAGGGGGGTGGCTTCCGGCGTATGTGTCACCGTATGGTGACGTCAGCCACAAAACCCAGCCCGGCCCGCGACTCCGACGTGATGCGCGCGCGCATCCTCGAGGCGGTGGGGCGGATGATCGTGCGCGACGGGCTGGCGGCGGTCGGGGTCAACGCGCTCGCGCGCGAGGCGGGTTGCGACAAGGTTCTGATCTACCGCTACTTTCGCGACCTCGACGGCGTTTACGGCACTTACGCCGCGCAGAGCGATTTCTGGTGGAACGTCCATGACCTGACGCGCGGGATCGACCCGTCGCGCACGCCGGCGGCCGAGGCGATGAAGACGATCGTGCGCCGGCACGCCGCGGCGCTGCGCGCCCGGCCGGTGACGCTTGCGGTGCTGGCGGCCGAACTCACGACACGCACGCGGCTGGTCGTCGCGCTGGAGGCGGTGCGCGAGCGGCGCGCGCTGGAATTGTCGGCCTGGATCGGCGAGCATTATCGGCTGCCGCCATCCCTGGACTTCGCAGCGGTCGCGATGCTGCTCGGCGTCGCCGTCAATTATCTCGCCGTGCGCGCGCGGACGCTTCGCGTGATGGGCGGGGTGGAGATCAGGACGGACGGCGACTGGGAACGGATTTTCGCCGCCCTCGACGCGCTGATCGACGGCGTTCTGCGCGCTCGATGATCTTTTGTCGCTCAAAATGTCACCAATAGGAGACATAAATGACAAAAACTGTCATTAGGCATCATGCCCCGAGCCGACGAGGCGCGCTCGCCCTCGGCGGCGCCGTGATTTTTCTCGCCGCCGACGGCGGCGGCGCGCTGCGCTGGGTCGACGCGGCCGGTCGGCCAACGCCGGAAGGGGACGCCTACGCGCCGTGGCGGCTGTGGGACGATCCGTCGATCCGCGGCACGCCGTTGGCGCTGGTCGCCGCCGGCGTTCTCGCCGCCAACCCGCACGACACGCAGCCCTGGCTGTTCGCCGTCGGCGCCGACTCGATCGAGGTCTTCGCCGATCTCTCGCGCAACCTCGGGGCGATGGACGCCTATCTGCGCGAGATGCACCTCGGCCTCGGCTGCGCGATCGAGAACATGGCTGTCGCGGCGGGCCCCAACGGCTACGCGGCGGAAGTCGCGCTGACGCCGGGATCGCTGATCGCGCTCGACGAGCGGGCAGGGCCGGTTCACGCCGCGACCCTGCGCCTGACGCGGCGCGAGCGCGCGGCGCCGGACGCGCTCTATCGCGCCATCCCCGATCGCCACACCAACCGGTACGCCTACGATCGCGGCCGGGCGCCGCCGCAAGACTGGCGCGATTGCGCCGCCCACGGCGACTTCGGCGACGGCGTTCGCGTGCTTCTCGTCGAGGACGGCGACAAGCGCCGGCTGTTCGACGCCGCCGTCGTCGAGGCGACCGAGGCGATTATCGCCGACAAGGCCATGGTCGCCGACAGCGACCGTTGGTTCCGCAGTTCGAGCGCCGAGATCGACGCCCATCGCGACGGGCCGACGCTCGGCGCGGCAGGGCTATCCAACTTCGCGCTGACGTATGCGCGTCTGTTTCCGGTCTCCGCCGAGACCAGCCACCAGGCCTGGCTCGACCAAACTCGCATGCAGCTCGCGAGCGCGCCGCTGGTCGGGCTCATCGCCGTGCGCGACCGCTACGACCGCGCGAGCGCGATCGCGGCGGGCCGCGCCTGGCAGCGCCTGCATTTGCGCGCGACGGCGCAAGGGTTGGCGATGCAGCCGCTCAACCAACCCATCGAGATGATCGACCGCGAGCGGCGGGCCGGGCTCGGCGCCGCTTGGGGCGCGCGCATGGCGCGCCTGACGGGCGAGGATTGGCAGGCGACGTTCGCGTTCCGCGCCGGGCCGGCGTCGCAAACGGCGCCGGCGAGTCCCCGCCGGCGCCTGAAGGACGTGGTGACGGGCTGACCGCCCCAGCATTGCGGGGGGCGCGGAACGGCCCAGCGATTCGAACGTTCGCTCGACGCCTTGCGGCGCCGCCGCCGATCCGGCCGCCGAGGCCGTTGATCAGAGCAATGGGCGGCAGCGGCGAAACGCCGCGGACCCGCGGCGGCGCGCCCAGCGCCGCTGCGCGGAGACGAAAAGTCTTACTTCTTCAAGCCATTGCCGAGTGCTCGCATGATCGCGCCGACGCTGGTGAGGCATAGCGCCGCAGGCTCGAGCTCTTGGAATTGTTCTTGGAACAACTCTAACGTCTCGCCGATCAGGCCGCCGACGCGGTTTGAGCCGGGAGGCGTCGCGCGGACGGGGCGCGCCTCTCGGTCTGATCGTCACAGGAGGGACTTCATGCGAAATTTCATTGGGGGCGCGCTCGCCGCCGCTCTGGCTTTGGCCGCGGCGCCCGCTTTGGCGGCCGACGAAGATCTGATCAAGGCGGCCAACGAGCACTTCAAGCCGATTCCGTCCGTCGTTCCCGCGGTCAAGGACAACGCGGTGACCCACGACAAAATCGACCTCGGCAAGCTGCTGTTCTTCGATCCCCGCCTTTCCGCGAGCGAGATCATCAGCTGCAACACCTGCCACAATCTCGGCACGGGCGGCGTCGACGCCGGCCCGACTTCGGTCGGCCATGCTTGGCAGAAAGGTCCGCGCCGGGCGCCGACGGTCTACAACGCGGTGTTCAACATCGCGCAGTTCTGGGACGGACGCGCCCCCGACCTCAAGGCGCAGGCCAAGGGTCCGGTCCAGGCGAGCGTCGAAATGGACGCCACGCCCGACCACGTCATCAAGACCCTGTCGTCGATGCCCGCATACGCCGACGCCTTCAAGAAGGCTTTCCCGAACGAAGACTCGCCGATCACCTTCGACAATTTCGCCAAGGCGGTCGAGGCGTTCGAGGCGACGCTGATCACGCCCGCCGCGCCGTTCGACCAATTCCTCGAAGGCGACGCCAATGCGCTCACCGCGCAGCAAAAAGTCGGGCTCAAGCTGTTCATGGATAAGGGCTGCGCATCCTGCCACAACGGGATCAACGTCGGCGGCGAGGCCTATTTCCCGTTCGGCGTCGTCGAGAAGCCCGGCGCCGATATTCTGCCGCCCGGCGACAAGGGCCGCTTCGCGGTCACCAAGACGGCGAGCGACGAATACGTGTTCCGCGCCGCGCCGTTGCGCAACGTCGCGCTGCGCGCGCCCTACTTCCATTCCGGCCAGGTGTGGGATCTCAAGCAGGCGGTCGGCGTGATGGGCGAGGCGCAACTCGGCGCCAAGCTGACCGACAAGGAAGAGGACGACATCGTCGCCTTCCTCGATTCGCTGACCGGCCAAATGCCGACGGTGCAATACCCGATCCTGCCGGTGCGCACCGACACGACGCCGCTGCCCTCGCTCGGCAAGTGAGCGCGCGATAGCGGGTGGGGCGGGGCTCGACGAGAGCCCCGCTCTCAACGCTAAAGACGAAGGCCCGCTCAGCGAATCGCCGGGTGGACGAAGATGGCGACCGTCAGCGCCATCGCGACGAAGAAGAACGCCGAGCGCACGGGCTGCCGGTCCATCAGATAGGCCGCCATGTGGGCGAGCCGCGCGGCGATAAAGGCGACGGCGAGCCAGCCCACGGCGGCGTTTGCGCCTTCGACGATATGCGAAACGATCACCGCTGCGGCGAAGAACGGAAAAGCCTCGAAGCTGTTGAGATGGGCGCCGTAGGCGCGCGCGGCGAGCCCTTCGAGCGCCGGGACGCCGGCGCGCGGCATGCGCGGATCGAGCCGGTTGGACGCGAGCCCGCGGGGAACATAGGGCAGCAGGGCGGCGACGAATACGCACCAGAAGGCGACGGTCATGCGGAAGCTCCTTGGGGCCGATACGGCGCGCTCGGGACTCTATCGGCTCGTCGCCGGCGGCGATAGCGGTTGCGCGGCGCGATGGACAGGGTGGCGGCGTTCTTGCGATAGTGTCGCCCGTCCCGCGCCGCCCGCGCGGAGACCCTCTCTCGACAAGGCGCCTCGATGAATCTCCGGCCGTTCGTTCTCGCCGTTCTGTTGGCGTTTCCCGTGAGCGCCGCGCGCGCCGGCGACGACGCCGCGCCGCCGCATCCGGCCTATTGGGGCGCGCCTTCGGTCGACGGCGGCAAGTGCTGTTCGAGCCTTACGGAAGTGCGCGACAACATCGATCGGATCGATCGCCAGATCGTCGCGCTGATGGCCGAGCGCGGCCAATACGTCGCCGAGGCCGGCCGCTTCAAGGCCGACCCGTCGGCGGTCAGCGCGCCGGCGCGCGTCGAGGCGATCGTCGCCAACGTCAAGACGATGGCGAGGCAAGACGGCCTCGCCGAAAGCGTCGCCGAACGCAGCTACCGCGCGATGATCGCCGCGTTCGAGGATTACGAGCGCGCGGAATGGACGCGCCGTAACGCGGGCGGGGCGCCGGCGAAGTGAGAGGACGAGGCGGCGGGCGCCGACCGAGTTAGGCGACCGCGCGCCGCTCGCCCGCGGCGCGGTTCGCGCTTGCGCCCTTCGCGCGCGCTCTGCCTCCGTCCCCGGCGGCCGACGGCCGGCCGACCTGGAACTGGCCGATCAGGCTGGCGAGTTGCTCGCTCTCGAGCGACATCGAATGGCTCGCCGCCGTCGACTCCTCGACCATCGACGCGTTCTGCTGCGTCACCTGATCCATCTGGGTGATGGCGATGTTCACTTCGTCGAGTCCCGACGATTGCTCCTTGGTGCCGGCGGCGATCTCGCCGACGACCCGATTGATCTCGGTTACTTGCGCCATGATCCGTTCGAGCGACCTGCCGGTTTCGGCCACCAGTTCGACGCCCTGACCGACCTGCGCCGCCGAGGTCGAGATCAGCCCCTTGATTTCTTTGGCGGCCTGCGCCGAGCGCTGGGCGAGCGCGCGCACTTCCGAGGCCACCACCGCGAAGCCGCGGCCGGCGTCGCCGGCCCGCGCCGCCTCGACCCCGGCGTTGAGCGCGAGCAGATTGGTCTGGAACGCGATCTCGTCGATCACGCCGATGATCTGGCTGATCTGTTGCGAGGACTTGGCGATGTCGCCCATCGCGGCGACCGCCTTGGCCACCACGACGCCGCTCTTTTCGGCGTCGCTCCTGGCCGCGCCCACGACCTCGCGCGCATGGATCGCGCCGGTCGCCGCCTGGCGCACCGTCGCGGTGATCTCGTTGAGCGCGGCGGCGGTCTGTTCGAGGCTCGCGGCCTGCTGCTCGGTGCGGCGCGACAGGTCGTCGGCCGCGGTCGAGATTTCCCGCGCCCCCAAATGGATGGCGTCCGTTCTTCCCGTCACGCCCGTCATCGCCTCCTCGAGCTGGGCGATCGCCGTGTTGAAGTCGCTCTGGAGCTTGCGATAAGCCTCGGGAATGTCCGACGACATCCGATAGGTCAGATCTTTCGCCGCAACCTTGGCCAGACCGGCGCCGAGCAAAGCGACGGCCTGTTCCGCCTTGGCGCGTTGCTCGGCCTCATGCGTTTCACGCGTCGCCCGCTCCGCTTCGAGCAGAGAGCGGCCGGCTTCCGCTTCGGCGTCGACGCGGCGCTTTTCGATCGCCGCCGTTTTGAAATTTTCGACCGCGGCGGCCATCAGCCCCAACTCGTCGGCCTGTCCGATGGCGGGGATTTCGAGATCGGTTTCGCCTCCGGCCAATTTCCGCATGGCGTCGGTCATGCCGGATATTGGCCTGGCGATCGCCTGATAAAGGCCCCAGCCCACCAGCAAGGAGCAGATCATCGCGACGATCCCGCCGACGATTTGCGCGTTCCTCATGAAGGCGAGGGCGCTCGCCTGCGCGTCCTGACTGTTCTTCAAAGCGGTTCCGACGACCGTCCGCGCGTTTTGCAGCGCATCGCGGAATTCCTGCATGCGGACGCTGCTATGCGGCGACTTGGCGATCTCGATCGCCTGGTCGACCGTGGCGGGGTCGCGCGTCAGCTGAACCTCCGGATCGCCGACCTCGCGCTGCCAATTCGCGGCCGCGTCCGCCAGCTTCGTCAGGGCGTCGACGGCGCTCGCGCTGTCGGGCGAGGCGAGCGCGTCGCCGCGCGCCTTGGCGAGCGTTTGATCGAAGAGCGTGGTCGCGGCCGCATAGAGATTGGCGTGCCGTTCGATCCGGATGAGAATGAATCCTCTCGCCGTTTGCGACTGGTCGTAGCGCGCCGCGGCGAGTTGCTCGAGGTCGACGAGCATGGCGTGCGCGGCGACATTGGCCGTCTCCGCGCTCTCGACGCGAGCCAACGCCGCGAAAACAGCTATGCTCACCGCCGCGAAGATCGCGAGAATGCAAGCGAAGCCGATGACGAGCTTATGGGCTATCTGCACGTTGGCAAGACGCATCGGGGTCGTCCCTGGTCTGGAGAGGCGGACATGCCGGATCGAAACCGGCGCGCCAGAGCGACTTCATGTCGGGAAGACCCGAACGGGCGGGCGTTCCTATCTGGGCGAAGGAAAAGTAACGAGCGCGAGTTATGCGAGCGTTAACATTGCAATGCGGTGGTCGGAATAATATTAGCGTAAGTGTGTTGTAGTAATATTGCGGCGCCGCCGGCGTCCGCGCGGATCTCAGCCGCCGGCGGCGCGCACGGCGGACGAGGCGCCGTCGATGACGAACTGGACCGCCAGCGCGGCGAGCACCACGCCGAGCATGCGCGTGGCCACGACGTTGCCGGTCGTTCCCAATAGCCGCGAGACCCGCTCGGCGGCGAAAAAGGTGACGAAACACACCGCCATCACCAGCGCGACGATCGCCATCAGGCCGGCGAGGGTGAGCCAGTCGCCGCCGGCGCGCCCGGCGAGCAGCATCGTCGCGGTGATCGAGCCGGGCCCCGCCATCAGCGGGATCGCCAGCGGAAACGCCGCGATGTTGCGGATATGGTCGATCGACACCGCGTCGCTCGCCAGCTCGCGCTTGCGCTCGGCTTTCAGCGCGAACACCATGTCGAAGGCGATGTAGAACAACAGCAGGCCGCCCGCGATGCGAAAGGCCGGAATCGAGATGCCGAGCGCGTCCATCACCGCCCGGCCGCCGAAGGCGAAAGCGGCGAGGATGGCGAAGGCGATGAGGCACGCGCGCAACGCGACCTCGCGCTTGGCGGCGTTGGTCATGCCGAGCGTCAGGCCGATGAAGACCGGCGCCAGACCCGGCGGATCGAGCGTCACCAGCAGCGTGACGAGCGCGGTTTTCAGATAATCGAGCGGCACGGCGATTCCCCCAGCGATGCGAAAGGACGCAATTGCGCTCGGGCGTCAAGGCCGGCCGCGTCGGCGTCCGGCGCGCAATTTGCCAAGGGGAGCGTAACGCATTGAAGAAAAAGCAAAAAATCAGTGCGTTTAGCAGCGCCGTAAAGGTGGCGCGGCACGGCGGAATCGGCTAAAAACACAGAATCAAAATTCGCGTCAGGACACCCCCGAATTGAGCGACAACAATAACGAGCGGCCGGGCCCCGAGCATCCCGCCGACATCAAGCCTGTTTCGATCCTCGATGAAATGAAGCGCAGCTATCTCGATTACGCGATGAGCGTGATCGTCAGCCGCGCGCTGCCCGACGTGCGCGACGGGCTCAAGCCGGTGCATCGGCGCATTCTCTACGCGATGCACGAACTCAAATTCACCCCCGACAAGGGCTACAACAAATCGGCGCGCACCGTCGGCGAGACGATGGGCAAATTCCATCCGCACGGCGATCTGGCGATCTACGACGCGCTGGTGCGCATGGCGCAGGATTTCTCGATGCGCGCCCCGCTCGTCGACGGGCAGGGCAATTTCGGCTCGGTCGACGGCGATCCGCCGGCGGCTTCGCGCTACACCGAGGCGCGCCTGGAAAAAATCGCGCTGGCGCTGCTCGACGATCTCGATCTCGACACCGTCGACTTCCGCCCCAACTACGACGAGAAGGAGCAGGAGCCGGTCGTCCTGCCCGCGCGCTTCCCCAACCTGCTGGTCAACGGCGCCGGCGGCATCGCGGTCGGCATGGCGACCAACATCCCGCCGCACAATCTGGGCGAGACGATCGACGGCGTTCTCGCGCTGATGGACAAGCCCGAAATCTCGCTCGAAGAATTGATGGAGCATATTCCCGGCCCGGATTTCCCCACCGGGGCCGCGATCCTCGGGCGGGGCGGCATTCGTTCGGCCTACGCGACCGGCCGCGGCTCGATCATCATGCGCGCCAAGGTCAACGTGGAGTCGTTGCGCAAGGACCGCGAGGCGCTGATCGTCACCGAGATCCCCTATCAGGTCAACAAGGCGACGCTGATCGAGAAGATCGCCGAGCTGGTGCGCGAGAAGCGCATCGAGGGCATCAGCGATCTGCGCGACGAGTCCGATCGCGACGGCATGCGCGTCGTAATCGAATTGAAGCGCGACGCCGTCGCCGACGTGGTGCTCAATCAGCTCTGGCGCTTCACCGCGATGCAGTCGAGCTTCGGCGCCAACATGATTGCGCTGAACGGCGGTCGGCCGGAGATGCTGACCCTCAAGGACATGCTCGTCGCCTTCCTCGAGTTCCGCGAGGAGGTGGTGACGCGGCGCACCAAGCATCTGCTCGGCAAGGCGCGCGACAACGCCCATGTCCAGGTCGGCCTCGCCATTGCGGTGGCCAATATCGACGAAGTGATCCGCCTGATCCGCACTTCGCCCGACACCGGCGCGGCGCGCGCCGCGTTGATGGAGCGCGCCTGGCCGGCGCGCGACATGGCGCCGCTGATTGCGCTCATCGCCGATCCGCGCCACACGCTCGACGAAGACGGAACGATGCATCTGTCCGACGCGCAGGCGCGCGCCATTCTGGAATTGCGTCTGGCGCGCCTCACCGCGCTCGGCCGCGACGAGATCGCCGAGGCGCTGAACAAGCTGGCGGCGGAGATCGCCGACTATCTCGAAATCCTGGGCTCGCGCGCCCGCCTGATGGGCATCATCCGCGACGAGCTGACGGTGGTGAAGACCGCGTTCGCCAATCCGCGCCGCACCGAGATTCTCGACAGCGAAGCCGACATGGACGACGAGGATCTGATCCAGCGCGAGGACATGGTCGTGCTGGTGAGCCACGGCGGCTACATCAAGCGCGTGCCGCTTTCGACCTATCGCGCGCAGCGGCGCGGCGGCAAGGGCCGCTCGGGCATGGCGACGCGCGAAGAGGATTTCGTCGCGCGGCTGTTCGTCGCCTCGACGCACCAGCCGGTGCTCTATTTCTCCTCTTTGGGGCAGGTCTACAAGGAGAAGGTGTGGCGGCTGCCGCTTTCAGCGCCGCAGTCGCGCGGCAAGGCGCTGGTCAATCTGCTGCCGCTCGAACAGGGCGAGCGCATCACCACCATCATGCCGCTGCCCGAGGACGAAACGAGCTGGGATACGTTCGACGTGATGTTCGCCACCACGCGCGGAACCGTGCGGCGCAACAAGCTGTCGGATTTCGCCCAGGTCAATCGCGCCGGCAAGATCGCGATGAAGCTCGACGAAGGCGAGAACATCGTCGACGTGCAGATCTGCTCGGCCAAGGACGACGTGCTGCTGACGACGGCGCTCGGCCAGTGCATCCGCTTCGCGGTCGACGACGTGCGCGTCTTCAAGGGCCGCGATTCGATGGGCGTGCGCGGGATCAGCCTCGCGGAGGGCGACAGCGTCATTTCGCTGGCGATCCTGCGCGAATTCGAAGCGACGAGCGAGGAGCGCGTCGCCTATCTCAAGATGCGCCGCGCGATGGCCGGCGAGACGGCGGAAGAGGCCAACGGCGAAGCGGAAGGGGAGGGCGAGGCGCCCGCGAGCGAGGCGGCGCTCAGCCCCGAGCGTTACGCCGAAATGTCGGCCGCCGAGCAGTTCATCCTGACGGTTTCGGAGAACGGCTACGGCAAGCGCAGCTCGTCGTTCGAGTATCGCCTCACTGGGCGCGGCGGCAAGGGAATCGTCGCGATGGCGGCGGTTGCTGCGCGCAACGGCAAGCTGGTCGCCTCCTTCCCCGTCGAGCACGGCGACGAAATCATGCTGGTGACCGACGGCGGTCAGCTCATCCGCTGCCCGGTCGAGGGCATCCGGGTCGCCGGCCGCGCGACCCAGGGCGTGATCGTGTTCGACACCGCCGAGCAGGAGCGCGTCGTCTCGGTCGAGCGCATCTCCGAGCCGGACGGCGAGGAGGGCGAAGCGGAGGGGTGACGGACAACGCCTGAGCCCGGCGGCGCCGTCGCCGGCCGCTTCGTCGGCATGGAGGTCGTCGACCCCGCGATCGACTTTCAGGCGCTCGCGGCGTCGATGGGCGCGCCGGCCGAGCGCGCCGACGATCGGCGCGGCGGTCGGGAAGGCGCTGCGGCGCCAAGGTCCTTCGCTGATCGAAATCCGGATTCGCTGAGGCGATGGCGCAAGGCGGGCGCGACCTAGTGGATGAAATCTGACATTTGAATCCTATTGAGGATTCCCGGCGGACTGGCGATGTGCGAGTCTGGCGCATGCGCACGGGAATATCGCTTGCCGTTTCGGCGGAAGATCGGCTCCGGCTTTTGGCTCTGATCAAGGATCGCAACGCGCCGCAGAAGCACGTTTGGCGGGGCCAGATCGTGCTTTTGACGGCCGACGGCGTGGGCACGAACGAGATCATGCGCCGGACGGGCAAGTCGAAAACTTGTGTCTGGCGCTGGCAGGAACGGTTCGCCGACGAAGGGTTCGAGGGGCTGGCGCGCGACAAGACGCGGCCTTCGCGCGTCAAGCTGCTGGCGGACGAGATCGTTGCGCGGGTCGTGGCCCTGACGCTCGATCCGCCGCCGGGGGAGACAACGCATTGGACCGGCGCTTTGATGGCGAAGGCCTCGGGCGTCTCCGTCAGCTCGGTTCAACGCATCTGGCGCAAACATGGTCTTCAGCCGCACCGCATGCGGCAGTTCAAACTTTCCAACGATCCGAAATTCATCGAGAAGCTGCGCGATGTGGTCGGGCTCTATGTCGATCCGCCCGCGCACGCCATCGTCCTGTCTCTCGACGAGAAGAGCCAAATTCAGGCGCTCGACCGCACCCAGCCCGGGCTGCCGCTCAAGAAGGGCCGCGCCGGCACGATGACCCACGACTACGTCAGGAACGGCACGACGACGCTGTTCGCCGCCATGAATATTCTCGACGGCACGGTCATCGGCCAAAACATGCAGCGCCACCGCCATCAGGAGTTCATCCGCTTTCTCAACGCCATCGACGCTCGGGTTCCCGCCGGCAAGATGGTGCATGTGATCCTCGACAATTACGCCGCCCACAAGCATCCCAAAGTGCTCCAGTGGCTCGCTCGGCACGAGCGGTTCGTCTTCCACTTCACGCCGACGTCCTGCTCGTGGCTCAACGCCGTCGAAGGCTTCTTCGCCACGCTCACCAAGCGCAGACTCAAGCGCGGCGTATTCCGATCGGTCGTCGATTTGCAGGCCGCCATCAATCGATTCCTCGAAGAGCACAATCGGCAATCCGCGCCCTTCACCTGGACCGCCGACCCCAATAAAATCATCGCCGCCGTCAGGCGCGGGCACCAAGTGTTGGATTCGATCCACTAGCGGTGAAAGTCTGATGCTTGGTTCGCGCCCTGAGGATGGCCGGAATCGACCCACGTCTGCCCTTGGGCGGCTATTGAGCGATCCTCGAAAGCAGACGTTCGCCATGTTGCTTCACCGCCAGGGTTGCACCCATGGCCGCCGTTGAGCGAGGCCATGCGGTTTCTCCAAGCCGGCCGTATCGTCGAAAGACGCCCGCCTGGGCTCGAAGGAATGCGTCTGACGGACTAGTTTGCGTGGGCTAGCCGGTCGGCGATTTGCCGCGTTTCGCGCATGAGATCGGCATAGGAGGGAGCGGTGGGGAGGTTGCGGCGCTCACAGTTTCGCCAAGCTTCCAACTCAGGCCCTCCTCCAAGCGGGCCGAAGGCGTCCGTCATGGAGGGGTCTGCATCCGCCGCCGGTGTCCGGCATGCGGGAATGTCGTCGATTCTCGTCTCCGGTTGCGAGACGGCGATGAAAACCCTGCCGCCTGCGCTGACCGTTACGATCAGCACGGGACTCGGAATCGTATCGGTATGCAAGCCCCAGCGGCCGAGCTTGGCAGCGGCGAAAGTCGCGCCCGGCGGCGGCCTGAGTTCGAGATCGGCGATGCCCAGGTAACCGTCCTCGGCATTGAGCGCCTCGCCATAGAAAGCGTCCGACTTGAGCGCAGCAAAGCCCGCGCGCCGCCATCCCGGATGGCCACTCGACGCTTCTTGCAGCCAAAGACGCAGCAGGGCTTCGGTGGTGACGACCAGTTCGCCGCCGATGCCGTCGCGCCGGTAGAAAGAGACGCCATCGAGTTGACCAAAATCCGGGCTGTCGCTGAGCGCCGTAAGGTGGCTCTTCGGCCCGTCCGAATATCCTTGGACGCTGACCGTGCCGACCATGGCGATGAGTCGGCGTTGCAGGTCTTTCAGCGCTGCGCGTTCGACCTCGTTGATTTTGTCGGGGCTCGCCTTCTTGTCCGCGAGCGCCTTCAGCTGCGCCATCGCCTGTGTGCGTGCTGTCCAATATACGTCTTCGGGCGTGGCGGCGAGCGCTGAAAACCCGGCCATCGCCAAAATCGCGACCAAGGCGAAGCGGGCACGGCGCATCGGAACTTCCTGTCAAGATTGCAAGCGGAACGGTACCCCGCCGCGTTCTTCTGGCGCAGCGTACCACGCCCCCCGCACTTCGGCGCAAGAGAATTCACACGCCACGCAACATTCGTGGCGTCTCGGCGTCTCCCGAAAGTCGCCGATTTTAGCTCGAAAATCGCTGTTTCAGAATTTTTGAATTTTGCACAAGCGCGACTCCCGGCTTCGGTTTGGTTCACGAGGGTCGCCCAAGCGTGTAACGCGGGGCGTAAGTCGCGACGACCGCATGCAAATCAAACGACCGCTTCGGCCTCTCGACCACCCAAACCCGCCCTTCCCCTTCCTGCCCACCTCACCCAAAATCGAACGTCCCGTTCTGCCGCGCCAGCGCGGTCACCGGACGGGCAGTTTCCCATCCATAGCCGACGAGCGCCGGGGCAATCCGAGCGTTAGGTTCGCACCGCTAGCTCCGACTGCCGCAAGACCGGCGCTGCAGTCAGCGCCGGCTATCCATTGATTGCTTGGAGGCAATTTTGCGCGAAAAGAATTCGAACTCAAGGGCGGTCCCATAGCCCGTTTGGAAGAACGGGCGTTCTTCCGAACGCCCTACCGGGCCGCCGCCGAAGGCGGTGCTTCGCATCCTTGACTTCAAATTCTTCTCGCGCTCCGCTCCGCCAAGCAAACAATGGAGAAATCCGCATTCACCCGCGAGTTTCATGTGTCTGCCGAAGCCGGCCCTTGCCGGCGGCCGCGCCGCAGGCTACCCCTTGGCGATGGGGCGCACCGCATTCTATTCCGGGTCGTTCGACCCGATCACCAACGGCCATCTCGACGTCATCGCCAGCGCGGCGGCGCTGTGCGACCGGCTGGTGATCGGCGTCGGAACGAATCCCAACAAGGCGGGGCTGTTCTCGATCGAAGAGCGGCTCGCGATGATCCGCGCCGCCGCCGGCCCGATCCTCGCCGCGACGGGCTGCGCGCTCGATGCGGTCGCGTTCTCGGGGCTGGCGATCGAGGCCGCGCGGGCCGCCGGCGCTTCGCTGATCGTTCGGGGCCTGCGCGATTCCACCGACTTCGATTTCGAAATGCAGATGGCGGGCATGAACGGCGCCATGGCGCCGGAAATCCACACCGTGTTCCTGCCCGCCTCGTCGCCGGTGCGCCCGATCACCGCGACGCTGGTGCGCCAGATCGCGGAAATGGGCGGCGACGTCGCCCCGTTCGCGCCGCCCGCCGTCGTGGCGGCGCTGAAGGCGAGGTTTCCCGCGCGGGACTGACGAAGAGCGCCCTTACGCGTCCGCGAAGGCGCAGGCGCCGCCGCCGCAGCAGGCGCCAGCGCCGGCGCCGCAAGGGGCCGTCTCGGCGCCCGTGTCGCCGCCCTTGTTCGGCGAGGCGATGAGGGAGAGCTGCTGCTCGAGGTCGGCGCTTTCGCACGCCTTGCACACCGGCGTCTCGCCGGACATCACCAGCGTCTGGAATTCCTTGCCGCAGGCGCGGCAGCGGTAGGCGAAAATCGGCACGGCGCGACTCCAGGATGAATATTCGTTGTTGCGGATGTGTCGTATTCGGGCTGGAATTTCAAGTCCATGATGAAATCGCGCGCCGGCGCGACACGAGATAGCGTGATTTGGCTCTTGCGTTGGGTTGGACGCGCTCGTTCGACCACGGGGGCTTGGCGCGAAGGCCGAACTATCGCATAGGTCCGCCGGCGCCGGCGGCCGAAGGGGAATTGTCGGCCTGGCGTCGCGAATCGGTGAGGGGAAGCTATGCGAAAAGCGATGTGGGCGGTTCTCGCGGTCGGGCTGACGGCGCCGATGGTTCTCGGCGCGGCTCATGCGGCGGCCGACGCGAGCGCGCGCCGTTGCGGCTGGCTGGAAAACCCGACGCCCGGCAACTGGTGGTTGACGGATCAAAAGGCGGAATGGATCCTTGCGACCCAGGGCGCGCCGCAGCCGACGCCGGACCCGATGGACATGATCCCCGACATATCGGTGCACGACTACGTCAAGACCAACGGCGAATACGGCTACGCCTGCGCCTGCCTCGAGGGCCGGTTCGACCAAGCGACGAAGCATGTCCTCGAAGTGACGGCGTTCAAGCAGTTGCCGCTGCAAGTGTGCAAGACCGACAAGAATCTGCCCAAGCCCTGAGGCGCGCCAGCGCGGCTCGCGCGGCGCCTCTCGCCCGCGCGAGCCTCTTGCCGCCCGCCGCGACAGCTCCTATAGGCTGTGGCTTTGATGACCGCTCCCGATTCCCCGCCCGCCTTCTCCCGCCGCCACCTGCTCGGCATCGAAGGCCTTTCGCGGCCCGAGATCGAGGCGCTGCTCGATCTCTCGGACGAAGCGGTCGGCATTTCCCGTCAGGTCGAGAAGAAGCGCGTGACGTTGCGCGGGCGCACGCAGATCAACCTGTTCTTCGAGGCTTCGACGCGCACGCAGTCCTCGTTCGAGATCGCCGGCAAACGCCTGGGCGCCGACGTGATGAATATGGCGGTCGCCAGTTCGAGCGTGAAGAAGGGCGAGACGCTGATCGACACCGCGATGACGCTCAACGCGATGCGGCCCGACATCATCGTGGTGCGCCATCATCAGGCCGGCGCGGTGCACCTGTTGGCGCGCAAGGTCGACTGCTCCGTCGTCAACGCCGGCGACGGCGCGCACGAGCATCCGACGCAAGCCCTGCTCGACGCGCTGACGATCCGGCGCAACCTCGGCCGCATCGAGGGCCTCACCGTCGCGATCTGCGGCGACATCCTGCATTCGCGCGTCGCGCGCTCCAACATCCTGCTGCTCGGCGCGCTCGGCGCGAATGTGCGCGTCGTCGGCCCCTCGACGCTGCTGCCGCCGGGCATCGAGAACATGGGCGTCGAGGTCTTCCGCGAAATGAAGGCGGGGCTGAAGGACGCCGACATCGTGATGATGCTGCGCCTGCAGCGCGAGCGCATGAGCGGCGCCTTCATCCCCTCGACCAAGGAATATTTCCGCTACTTCGGCCTCGACGCCGAAAAGCTCGCCTACGCCAAGCCCGGCGCCCTCGTCATGCACCCCGGCCCGATGAACCGCGGCGTCGAGATCGATTCGCTGATCGCCGACGGCGCCCAATCGCTGATCCGCGAACAGGTCGAAATGGGCGTCGCGGTGCGGATGGCGGTGCTGGAAGCGCTGGCGCGGCATTTGCCGAACGGGTGAGGCGAGGGGCGGGCTTTCGCGTCTTCGCCCCCTTCGCCTACTCCCTATCGACCGTGATCATCTCCGCCGCCTTCTCAGCGATCATGATCACCGGCGCGTTGGTGTTGCCGGCGACGATTTCCGGCATGATCGAGGCGTCGACCACACGTAGGCCCGCCACCCCATGGACGCGCAGGCGGGCGTCGACCACCGCTGTCGTCGGGTCTGGCCCCATCGCGCAGCTTCCGACGGGATGATAGACGGTGTCGACGCGGCGGCGCAGGAGATCGCGGATTTCGTCGTCGGTATTCACGCCCGCGGAGAACAGCTCCTCGCTCCACTGCGTGCGCAGCGCGGGCGCTTCCATGAGGCGGCGCGTCAGCTTGACGCCGCCGACCAGCGTCTCGACGTCTTGCGGGTCGCCGAGGAAATTCGGGTCGATCAGCGGCGCGGCGAGCGGGTCGGGGCTGGCGAGCCGCACGGCGCCGCGGCTCTTCGGCCGCAGCGCGCAGACATGGCAGGTGAAGCCGTGGCCGAGACGGAGCTTGCGCGCGTGATCATCGACGATGGCGACGACGAAATGCAACTGCACGTCGGGCAGTTCGAGCCCGGGCCGCGTCTTGAGGAATCCGCCCGCCTCGGCGAAATTGGTCGCGACCATGCCGCGCCGTTCGCGCCGGTAGCGTCCGATCGCGGAAAAGAGCGCTGCGACGCCGCCGAAGGAAATGCCGAGCAGATCGCGCGAGGCCGATTTGTAGCCGAGCACGACGTCGGGGTGGTCGTGCAGATTGGCGCCGACGCCGGGCAGGTCTAGGACCGGCGCGATCCCGAGCCGACGAAGCGCGGCGGCGTCGCCGACGCCCGAGAGCATCAGGAGTTGCGGCGAGCCGAAGGCGCCCAGGCAAACCAGCGTTTCGCGCCGCGCGCGCACCACGCGTCGCTTTCCGTGCGCGAGAATCTCCGCGCCGACGACGCGCTGGCCCTCGAACACGAGGCGCAGCGCCCGCGCGCGCGTCTCGACGCGAAGGTTGGCGCGCTTGCCGATGTAGGGCCTCAGATACGCGCGCGCGGCGCTGCAGCGTTCGCCGTTGATCTGCGTGACCTGATAGACGCCGCAGCCCTCCTGCCGCTCGCCGTTGAAATCCGCGTTCATAGGCAATTGCGTCTCGCGCGCGGCGTCGAGAAAGCGTTGCTGAAACGGATTGTCGGTGCGCGAGATCGGCGACGTTCAGCGGCCCGCCCTGGCCGTGAAAGGCGTCGCGAAACGTCTCGTTGTTCTCGGACTTGCGAAAGTAGGGCAGCACGTCGTCGTAGGACCAGCCGGGATTGCCGAGCGCCGCCCAGCGATCGTAGTCGGCGCGATGTCCGCGGGTGTAGACCATCGCGTTGATCGCCGAGGAGCCGCCGAGCGTGCGTCCGCGCGGCTGATAGCCGACGCGGCCGCCCAAGCCCGGCTGGGGAACGGTCGCGTAGGCCCAATTGTTGAGCTTGGTCGGGGCCATCAGCACGCCCGCGAGCGGCGTGTCGACGACCCAGCTCGCGCCGTCGCCTCCCGCCTCGACGAGCGCGACGCTGGTTCGCGGGTCCTCGCTGAGCCGGCTCGCCAGCACGCATCCGGCCGAGCCGCCGCCGAGCACGAGATAGTCGACTTCGTCCATCGTTTCCCCCCGATCTGGGGAGATAGTTTACGTCGGAACGAATGTGGCGGCTAGGGGCGAAGGCGGGTTGTGCCCCGTCATCGCGGCGAGCAGCACTTGGCCAAGGAGTCGAGCATGGCGACCAGCACGCTGCCGAGCAGCACGAATTGCCCGAGGGCGTAGGGCAGGGTCGGCGCATCGTCGGCGCTGAAGATCCAATAGGCCAGCGCGGCGAAGATCGCGGCGGCGACGATGACGAAGACGCCCCAGTTCGATTTGCGATCGCGGCCCATGCGACGCCCCCTCGAGAAAGCCACGGCGGCCCCGCCGCCCTGCAACCCCTTACGGGACGGCGATTGGAGCCGACCCCCAATCCTGCGATTGCGTGTAACGGCGGCGCGTTAGAAAATTCTCTGGGAAAAAGAGCGAATTCGAATCAAACGAGCACCGTAGTGCGGTCATTGCGAGCGGAGCGAAGCAATGACGGCTGGCGCTCCGACCGTGAATCGCCGCGCCCTTAAGCCTCACGGCCAGCGCGCGAGCGGCGGCATCGAGGAGAGGATCGCCGCGACATGGCCGCCGGTCTTCAGACCGAACACCGTGCCGCGATCGTAGAGCAGGTTGAATTCGACATAGCGGCCGCGGCGCACCAGTTGTTCCTCGCGCTCGCTCTCGTTCCACGGCGTGGCGAAGTTGCGGCGCACGATTTCGCCGTAGAGCGAGACGAAGGTCTCGCCGACGTCGCGCGCGAAGGCGAAATCGGCATCCCACGCCGAGTTCGCCGCGTCGCCCGCGCTGTTCAGATAATCGAAGAAAATGCCGCCGATTCCGCGCGGCTCGCCGCGATGCTCGAGAAAGAAATACTCGTCGCACCACGCCTTGTACTTCTCGTGAGAACCGACCGCCGGATGGCGCTCGCAAACGCCGCGCAGCGCCTCGTGGAACAGAACCGCGTCGGGATCGTCGGCGCGCCGGCGCTTATCGAGCGTCGGCGTCAAGTCCGCGCCGCCGCCGAACCACGCCTTGCTGGTCACGACGAAGCGCGTGTTCATATGCACCGTCGGCACATGCGGATTCCAGGGATGGGCGATCACCGAGAGCCCGGACGCCCAGAAGCGCGGATCGGCCTCGGCGCCCGGAATCTGCTTGGCGAATTGCGGCGCGAAAGTCCCGTGGACGGTCGAGGCGTGCGCACCCATTTTCTCGAACAGCCGGCCGTGCAGCATCGCCATGCGACCGCCGCCGCCCGGCGCGCCGGAAGGATCGACGCGGCTCCACGGCTCCAGCGTGAAGCGTCCCGGCGCGGCGCCCGGCGCCGGCCCGTGCGTCTCCGGCGGGCATTCCGCTTCCAGCGCCTCCATCGCCACGATCAGGCTGAGTTGAAGCGCCTCGAACCATTCGCGGGCGCGCGCCTGCCGCGCGTTCGTCTCGTCCATGTCCACCGTTCCAAGGGCGCCGCTCAGGGCGAGCGGAAAATCTGGCTGTTGCCGAGGCCGAGCTGATTGGCGCGCTGGGTCGCGCACCAGGCGGCGGCGCCGGCCGCGCGCACCTCCTGCTCGCGTCGCGGCATCTCGGCCGCGAGCTCGGCGTCGAATTTAGCCTCGCCATAGGACTTGTGGCCGATTTCGAGGAACGCGTCGGCGAATTTCTGCGCTTCCGCGGGGATGACGTCGGGACAATAGGCCGCCATGTCGCGCATTAGGCTCACCGAGCGAGCGACGCCGTTGATGGTGATCGATTGCGCCGCGGCGGGGCCGACGAGCGCCACCGTAGCGGCCAGTGCGGCGGCGCGCGTCCATATGGCGTTCATGAGTTTCCCCCTTGCTTCAGTCCGCCCCGCGCACCCGCGCGACCAGCCGCTCGACATGCGCGATCGGCGTCTCGGGAAGGATGCCGTGGCCGAGGTTGAAGATATGCGCACGGCCGGCGAAGCCCTGCAACACCCGTTCGACGCCCTCGTCGAGCGCGCGCCCGCCCGCGAGCAGCGCGAGCGGGTCGAGATTGCCTTGCAGCGCGAGGCGCGGGGGCAGCGCCGCGGCGGCGGCGCGCGGCTCGACCGCGGTGTCGAGGCCGATCGCCGCGAGTCCGTCGAGCCCGGCGAATTTGGCGAGCTGGGTTGCCGCGCCGCGCGGAAAGGCGATGACTGGCGTCTTGGGCACCGCGGCGCCGAGCCTCGCCAGCATCCGCTCGATCGGCTTGACGCACCAGCGCTCGAATTCGGCCGGCGGCAGCACGCCCGACCACGAGTCGAAGATCTGCACCGCCTCGGCGCCGGCGCGAATCTGGCGCGTCAGATATTCGGCGGAGACGTCGGCAAGCCGGTCGATCAGCGCCGCGAAGAGTTTTGGCTCGCGATAGGCGAACAGGCGCGCCGGCGCCTGGTCCGGCGTGCCATGGCCCGCGATCATGTAGCTCGCCACCGTCCACGGCGCGCCGCAGAAACCGATCAGCGCGACCTTGGCCGGCAGCTTCGCCTTGACGCGCTCGACCGTCTCGAACACCGGCGCGAGCCGCGCCCAGTCGAGTTCGTCGCGCAGCGCGGCGAAGTCGGCGGCGTTCTCGATCGGCTCGAGGCGCGGGCCCTCGCCGGTCTCGAAGCTGACGCTCTGCCCGAGCGCGTCGGGGACGACGAGGATGTCGGAGAACAGGATCGCCGCGTCGAAGCCGAAGCGGCGGATCGGCTGCAGCGTCGCTTCGGTCGCCAGCTTGGAATTGTAGCAAAAGTCGAGGAACGACGGCGCCTCGGCGCGGATCGCGCGATATTCGGGCAGATAGCGGCCGGCTTGGCGCATCAGCCAGATCGGCGGCGTCTTCTGCGCCGCGCCGCCGAGCGCCGCGAGGAAGGGTTTCGGCTTGCTGGCGTCGTTCGATGGGGCGGCGGCCGTCATGGGGCTTTCTCGGGTGAAGTCGGGCGCTCGCGCGCGGCCGCCCGTCGAGGAATTCAGATCGGCCGCACTAACGTGAATCCCGCGTAGCGCGCAAGGTCGACGGCCCTCCTTCTCCCCTTGCGGGAGAAGGTGGCCGGCGGAGCCGGCCGGATGAGGGGACGCGCCGCAAGGCGCGTTGCGATGGCGCTGGCGGGACTTTCCCCATTGATACCGGATAAATTGCCGCGGACCGTGGCCGTACTGACAAACGCGCCTTGCGGCGCGACCCCTCATCCGTCGGCCTTCGGCCGACACCTTCCCCCGCAAGGGGGGAAGGGGCGCGCGTTCGGAACGTCTATTCCGCCGCCTTCTTCATTTCCGGATAGGTGCAGTTCGCCGTTGCGTCCGCGCCGGGGCGGCGCAGCGGCACGACGCGCGATTCCTCGAACGGCAGGTCGAGCGTCTTCCACACGTCGACCAGCGCCTCGACCAGGGTCGCCGCCTGCGCCTCGGTATGACGCGGCGTCGGCGTGATGCGCAGACGCTCCGTGCCCTTGGCGACGGTGGGGTAGTTGATCGGCTGGATGTAGATCTCGTGGCGGCGCATCAGCATTTCGCTGGCCGCGCGGCACTTCTTGGCGTCGCGCACCATCAGCGGCACGATGTGCGAGGGATTTTCGAGCACGGGAAGGCCCGCCGCGCGCAACGCGTGCTTGACCGTCTTGGCCATCGCCTGATGGCGCTCGCGCTCGACGCTGGAAGCCTTGAGGTGGCGCACCGCCGCCGCGGCGGCGGCCGCCACGCTCGGCGGCAGCGTCGAGGTGAAGATGAACTGCGGCGCGAAGCTGCGCACCGCGTCGATGATCGCGGCCCGGCCCGTGATATAGCCGCCCAGGCCGCCGAAGCCCTTGGCGAGCGTGCCTTCGACGATGTCGATCTCGCCCATCAGGCCTTCGCGCTCGGCGACCCCGCCGCCGCGCGGCCCGTACATGCCGACCGCATGGACTTCGTCGATAAAGGTCATCGCGCCGTATTTCTTGGCGAGCGCGACGACTTCGGCGATCGGCGCGATGTCGCCGTCCATCGAATAGAGGCTCTCGAACACGATCAGCTTGGCGCGTTCTTTGTCCTCGGCGGCGAGCAGCTCTTCGAGGTGCTTGACGTCGTTGTGGCGCCAGACCTTCTTCTCGCAGCCGGAACGGCGCACGCCTTCGATCATCGAATTGTGATTGAGGGCGTCGGAGAGGATCAGGCAGTTCGGCAGCAGGCTGGCGATCGTCGAAATGCCGGCGAGGTTGGAGATCCAGCCGGAGGTGAAGACCAGCCCCGCTTCCTTGCCGTGCAGGTCGGCGAGCTCGCGCTCCAATTGCACGATCGGGTGGTGGGTGCCGGAAATGTTGCGGGTGCCGCCGGCGCCGGCGCCGTGGGCGCGCGCCGCTGCGACGCTCGCCTCGATGACCTCGGGATGGCCGCCCATGCCGAGATAGTCGTTGGAGCACCAGACGGTGACTTCGCGCGGGGCGTGTTCTTCGCCCGGCGGGCGCCACAGCGCCATCGGAAACCGCGACGCGTCGCGTTCGAGATTGGCGAAGACGCGATAACGCTCTTCCCGCTTCAGCTCTTCAATCGCCTCTTCGAAGCGCCGCTGATAATCCATCGATCGTCAACCTCTCGCTCTGCCGGGCGCGTCCTCTTTCGGACCGCTTTCCCGACTTGTTTCCTCAGCTTACCGCTACCTGTCAGCGCGCCGCGAGTAAAGAGCGCCGTGCGCGGCGGCTTCCCTCCCGGCTCGCCCGGAATGCCGTTCCGGCTCTTTCACGCTCGCCCGCGAGGGTTGGCGACGGCTTGCGCCGACGCAAAAAAAGCCCCGAAAAATGGCGAGATGCGATCTTCGCCGCCCACTCGGCCCGCCGGCGCCTCGCCCCGAGGGGCGCGACACTTTGTCCTACCGCGCCGGCCCCTTGGCCGAGGGCAGGACGCCGGGCGGAACCCGCCGGGCGAGATCGCGGCCCGCCTCGGCCCCCAGGCGCGCGGCGTCCGCGGGGGCGCCGGTCGCGCGCACGTCGAAGCTTTCCGAGCCGTCCTCGCGCAGCACTTGCCCGACGAGGGTGAGCGCGCCGCCTTCGAGCCGCGCGTGGCCGGCGATCGGGGTGCGGCAGGAGCCTTCGAGCTCGGCGAGGAACGCCCGCTCGGCGGTCAGCGCGATCATGGTGTCGGCGTGGCTGATGGCGGCCAGCGCGGCCGAAGCGCGCGCGTCGGCGGCGCGCGCGGTGAGCGCGATGGCGCCCTGGCCGACCGCGGGCAGGAACGCCTCGATGTCGAGAATGGCTCTGGCGCGATGGGCGAAGCCGAGGCGCTTCAAGCCGGCGAGCGCGAGCAGGGTGGCGTCGATCTCGCCGGTTTCGGCTTTGCGCAGCCGCGTCTCGACGTTGCCGCGCAGCAACTCGACCCTGAGGTCGGGCCTCAGCCGGCGCGCCTGCGCCTGGCGGCGCAGCGACGCGGCGCCGAGCCGCGCGCCGTGGGGCAGGGCGGCAATCGAGTCGGCGACCGCCGAGATCAGCGCGTCGCGCACGTCCTCGCGTTCGAGAAAGCCGGCGATCGCCACGCCTTCGGGGAGCAGGGTCGGCAGATCCTTGGCCGAATGCACCGCCGCGTCGATCCTCCCTTCGAGCAGCGCCGCGTCGATCTCCTTGGTGAACAGCCCCTTGCCGCCCGCTTCGGCGAGCGGCCGGTCTTGGATGACGTCGCCGCTGGTGCGGATGATTTCGAGCGCGACGGCGCTCTCGTCCCAGCCGTGCGCAGCCGCGAGCAATCGCCGCGTCTCGTGCGCCTGAGCCAGAGCCAGCGGCGAGCCGCGCGTGCCGAGGGTGAAGAGGATGCTAGAAGCCATGCGCGCGCCATTAAGCGAGAATGCGCGCGAAGGCTAGGGGGGCGGCGGACGACGCGTGGGCGAAGCCAATTGTCATCCCCGCGAAAGCGGGGATCCAGGCGAGGCAACCGACGCCGGCGGCTGGAGACTGGATGCCCGCGTTCGCGGGCATGACAGTTCGGCGGCGCGGCCGTAACCGGCGCCAGCTCGGCGGAGAGCGCCGTCGACCTCATGGAAGCCTCTTGTTTCCGAAGTTTCGCGCCTGTCAATGGCGCGCTTTTCAGCGCGCCGCCTCCGGCGGCCGGGTAGTGTCCTAATTTGATTTTTCATCGTACCAGATCGCCGCGACGATACAGGGATATGTTCCGTCGTCTGGCTTCTCCGCGACGTTGGACATTGTGACTTCGGTCCGCATGACGACAATCTCTTTATTTTTCAGCCACTCGTTCACTTGCTCTTCGATTTCGGTGGGCTTGGCATCCATAAACAGCTTTAGCCTCATGCGCCTGTCCTCTCTATCAGCTCCTCAAGCGACCATAGCCGAGAACTGACGTTCGCCGCCATAGCTGGCGTCGTGCGAAGGGCCCGATGCAGCCGAACGAAGTTGTAATGCGCGAAGTGAAGCGCAACCGCCGCCCGATGGTTCTCGACTTTCTTTGAGAAGCCGTTTGTAAGTCGGGTGAAGCGGCGCATGCTCATGCGCATCGTCAAATTCTGGCGCTCGATAAGGCTGGTTGAAATATGGCCAACGTCCGGCTTGCCAGCAATGACCGTCCGTGTGGTACGCGTGACCTTGGGAGGGCCGTAGCGACCGGGACCAACAGGTTCCGCTTCGTAAAATTTAACCTGCTGCCCGTAGTCGACTTCGGTACCAAATGCCTGTTCAACGGCGTCGATATAGGCCCCGAGCGCGTCTGAGGAAATTTGGACGCGGTTCGCCAGCCGCTCGGATAGATCGGCCATGAAGGCGACGGCATTTGGCTTCGTCCGCTTGCCGACGAGATAGGACGGGATCAACTTCGTCTCGCCGTCGATCGCAACGAAAGTGTATTGGTCGCCGATGCGCGAACCGTCTTCACCCTTCGCGACTTGCGATTGCTTCTTGCCGACATAGGACCAGATTTCATCGACTTGAACGCGGCGGCACGACAGGTCGCGCATGCTTTCGTCCATGATCTTGGCGCAGCCGGTCCCTACCTCGACCATGAGGCGCATCACCGTATCGCGATGCGTGTCGGTCATGCGCTCAACGGAGCGGATCGAATTGCCCTCGACCAGGGCGCCAACGATTTGAGTGCGACGAGCGAGAGAAAGGCGGTTCATGGGAGCACCGTTTGTCACAACATATGCACTACATCTATCGGATACCCCTTGCTTTGTCAACACAAATGCATTACAAATCGGATATGAAAACGAACACTCTTCAAATCCGCCTCCAAGATGCTGAAAAAGAAGCATTCGAGAGGGCCGCCGAGTTAGCGGGCATTTCCCTCTCTTCATGGGTGCGCGAAAGGCTCCGGGCCGCAGCTATCCGCGAATTAGAGGGAATTGGCCAAACCGCGCCATTCATCAATCGAGTTCCTTTTAGGACCAACAACAATGGCTGAGAGCGAGATCGGGTTCGCACAACTAGGTTTAGCCAGTGTGCTGAAGCAAAATCAACTCGTCGTCCCACCTAATCAAAGGGAGTACTCTTGGACAACGAAAGAAGTCAGAACTTTGCTACAGGATTTTGCTAGAGCTATTTCTGAAAGCGCAGGGGGAAGTTATTTTCTAGGAACAATTGTGACCATTCCTAGAGGGACCGCGCTTGAGGTTGTTGATGGGCAACAAAGACTTGCGACGACGGCCATAATGCTCGCGGCCGTAAGGAATTATTTGAGAGCGCGCGAACCCATGATCGCTGAGTCGATAAATTCGGAGTTTCTCACAGTGATCGACCGGGTGACTCGCGCCCGCATTCCACGTCTTCGTCTCAATCTTGACGACAACGATTATTTTCGTGCGAGGCTCACAAACACACTGCCGGTGCCGATTGGGGCTAAGCCGTCACATACGCTTTTAGACGGGGCTTTCTCTGAAACACAGGAACAAGTGAAGAAGATAGTGGCGGGGTTCGATCCTAAGGACCACGGGGACATTTTGAATTGTTGGATAAACTTCATGGAGTCTCGCGCGGTCGCGGTCTTGCTGAGGGTTCCCAATGATGCCGACGCCTATCGCATGTTTGAAACCTTAAATGATCGAGGGTTGCGAAGCTCTCAGTCTGACCTCGTAAAAAATTACCTATTTGGCCGCTCTGGTGATCGGCTTCCAGAAGTCCAGCAAAAATGGGCGCTGATGCGCGGGGCTCTGGAAACGATCGAAGTCGACGACATAACAATCACTTTTCTGCGCCACGCTCTAACCGTTGTGAATGGTTTTGTAAGGGAGACTCAAGTCTACGAGACCGTGCAAAATATCGCCACGGCTCCGCAGCCGGTCGTTACTTTTGCGACTCAGCTTGAGACATTAGCAAATTCCTACGTCGCCATACACAACGCCGATCACGAAAAATGGAATAAATATTCAGATACAACAAGAAGGGCGATAGACGCCCTCAATCTTTTTGATATCAAACCAATTCGACCCCTAATGTTGGCTATCGCTCAGCAGATGCCGGAAAGGGAGGCCGAGAAAACGTTTCAGTTTTGCGTTTCTCTCGCGGTCCGCCTGATGATTGCAAGCAGCACGCGAACCGGAAGTGTAGAGGAAGGAATCGCGAGCGCAGCGCATCAGATTTTTACGGGCGCCATTGCGACGGCGCCTGATTTGAAAACAGCGCTCAAATCGCTCGTTCCCGCCGATGGCGCCTTCTCAATTGCGTTCGAGACCGCCACCGTCTCCAATCGAAAACTCGCCCGTTATTATTTGCGGTCTTTGGAAATGGCGGCGAAAAATGAATCTGAGCCGTGGCATATTCCGAATGATGATCGGAGCACAATCAATCTTGAGCACGTCCTTCCCGAGACTCCGTCCGGCAATTGGCCGCAGTTTTCGGACGATCAAGCGAAGCTTTATTATAAGCGCATAGGCAATCTCGCTTTGATGCGCGCAAGTGACAATTCGGACCTAAAGAGCGCTGGATTCGCAACGAAAAAGCCCACGTTTGCAAAATCCCCTTATGTGCTGACTAAGCAAATCGCAGATGTTGACGACTGGACCGCCGACGAAATTGTCGTGCGACAAAAAACTTTGGCAACATATGCGGTGAAGGCTTGGCCAATCAAATGAACGATGCTCCTTCTCAGCTAAAAGAGGCGGTCGAATCTCAGCACGGCGGGACGGCTACGCTTGCCCAATCCGTGCCCGTCACAGAGACTCACAACGGCCAAACCGTTTGGGAAGGCGTCGTGCATGTCTTCGATCTCGCCGGCCACCCCAAGGCCACGCGCGCCTATGCCTGGTCGTCGCCGATCGAAGGCAGCACGAAGCGACGGTTCTTTGCCGTGCTACATATGGGGGCGATCAAGTCGCCGGCGGCCGCAGTGCGGGCGGCGATCGTGGCGGAGCACAAATCCTCAACGAGGACCCGATGATTTACGCTCTATTCTACTGTTTCATTGTACGCGTCCGGTAACGACCGCCTTCCGCGGCGAGGGTCGGATCGGCTAGTGGATGAAATCTGACATTTGAATCCTATTGAGATTCCCGGCGGACTGGCGATGTGCGAGTCTGGCGCATGCGCACGGGAATATCGCTTGCCGTTTCGGCGGAAGATCGGCTCCGGCTTTTGGCTCTGATCAAGGATCGCAACGCGCCGCAGAAGCACGTTTGGCGGGGCCAGATCGTGCTTTTGACGGCCGACGGCGTGGGCACGAACGAGATCATGCGCCGGACGGGCAAGTCGAAAACTTGTGTCTGGCGCTGGCAGGAACGGTTCGCCGACGAAGGGTTCGAGGGGCTGGCGCGCGACAAGACGCGGCCTTCGCGCGTCAAGCTGCTGGCGGACGAGATCGTTGCGCGGGTCGTGGCCCTGACGCTCGATCCGCCGCCGGGAGAGACAACGCATTGGACCGGCGCTTTGATGGCGAAGGCCTCGGGCGTCTCCGTCAGCTCGGTTCAACGCATCTGGCGCAAACATGGTCTTCAGCCGCACCGCATGCGGCAGTTCAAACTTTCCAACGATCCGAAATTCATCGAGAAGCTGCGCGATGTGGTCGGGCTCTATGTCGATCCGCCCGCGCACGCCATCGTCCTGTCTCTCGACGAGAAGAGCCAAATTCAGGCGCTCGACCGCACCCAGCCCGGGCTGCCGCTCAAGAAGGGCCGCGCCGGCACGATGACCCACGACTACGTCAGGAACGGCACGACGACGCTGTTCGCCGCCATGAATATTCTCGACGGCACGGTCATCGGCCAAAACATGCAGCGCCACCGCCATCAGGAGTTCATCCGCTTTCTCAACGCCATCGACGCTCGGGTTCCCGCCGGCAAGATGGTGCATGTGATCCTCGACAATTACGCCGCCCACAAGCATCCCAAAGTGCTCCAGTGGCTCGCTCGGCACGAGCGGTTCGTCTTCCACTTCACGCCGACGTCCTGCTCGTGGCTCAACGCCGTCGAAGGCTTCTTCGCCACGCTCACCAAGCGCAAACTCAAGCGCGGCGTATTCCGATCGGTCGTCGATTTGCAGGCCGCCATCAATCGATTCCTCGAAGAGCACAATCGGCAATCCGCGCCCTTCACCTGGACCGCCGACCCCAATAAAATCATCGCCGCCGTCAGGCGCGGGCACCAAGTGTTGGATTCGATCCACTAGCTGTTCGGTCGGGACGCTGACGATAGTGTCCACGAGCGGGGCTAAATGGACACGAATTCATCGAGTGACGTTGGATATCGGGGCGTTCGCCCCGACAATTTGGGGCGACGTCGGCGCAGAACCTACACCCTCGATGAGAAGCGGCGGCTTTTGGCTGAGTGCGGCGAGCCGGGAACGTCTGTGTCGGGTGTCGCCCAGCGACATTCAATCAATGCGAACCTGCTATTCACCTGGCGCCGACAGATGCGGCCGTTGTCAGCAGCCGAGCCGCCCATGGAATTGGTTCCGGTCGAGATTGTCGGCGAACCGGAGAGTCCGCCCGCCACGCCGGCGATGGCCGTCGAACGACGCGGCGCGATCGAGATCACGCTGGTTGGCGGCGCCCACGTTCGGGTCGACGCGAACGTCAACGAAGCGGCGCTCAGACGGGTTCTGTCGGCCTTGAAGGCGGCGGCGAGATGATCGCGCCGGGCTCCGGCGTTCGGGTTTACTTGGCGACGCAGCCCTGCGACATGCGCAAAGGGATGGACGGTTTGGCGGCGCAGGTTCAGAACGTGCTCGCCGCCGATCCGTTCTGCGGAGCGCTGTTTGTGTTCCGCGGGAAGCGCGGCGACATGTTGAAGATCCTCGCGTGGGACGGCAGCGGCCTGTGCCTGTTCGCCAAACGGCTCGAGCAAGGCAAGTTCGTCTGGCCTCCGATCGTGGAGGGCCGACTCCAACTAACCCCCGCTCAACTCGCCTTGCTCGTCGAGGGCATCGACTGGCGGCGGACGGTCGCGCCGGAGGCGGTGAAGCGGCCAGAATCTGTCTGATAATTTCGTGATTCCAATGATTTACTCTCGCATGACAGCGTTGATTCTGCTATAAGTTCGCATGTCTCTCGCCACTGCGGAATTGCCTTCGGATCCGGACGCCCTACGCGTGTTCGCGGCGGCTTTGCAGTCTGAGCTTTACGCCAAGACGCTGCATATCGAGAAGCTGAAGGCGCAGTTGGCGACGCTGCGCCGCGCCCGCTTCGGCCAGTCGTCCGAGAAGCTCGACCGTCAGATCGATTGGCTCGAACTGGCGATCAGCGACATCGAGGAAGCCGAGGCGGCGAACGAAGCGCGACAGGAGGCGGCGCTTGCGGCGATGGGGTCGCGATCGCCCGTCCGAGTGCCGCGTGCGGGGAACCGTCGCCCGCTGCCCGATCATCTTCCGCGCGAGATCGTCGCCCATGCCGGCGCCTGCGTCTGCCCGGCGTGCGGATCCGGGCGCTTGCGCAAGATCGGCGACGAGGAGCGCGAGGTGCTGGAATACGTCGCCTCGCACTTCAAGGTCGTCGTGCATGTGCGGCCGAAGCTGAGCTGCCGCGACTGCGAGAGCATTACGCAGCCGCCGATGCCGAGCCTGCCGATCGAACGCGGCCGTCCGGGACCGGGTCTGATCGCCCACGTGTTGGTCGCGAAGTACTGCGACCATCTACCCCTGAACCGCCAGTCCGACATCTACGCCCGCGAGGGCGTGAGCCTCGATCGGTCGACCCTGACAGACTGGGTCGGGCGCGCCGCTTGGCTGTTGCAGCCGATAGCGGAGCGGATTGGCGACTACGCCCGCGCCGGCCCCGTTGTCCACGCCGACGACACGCCGATTCCGGTTCAGGATCCTGGGCGCGGACGCACAAAGAGCGGACGATTATGGGTCGTCGTGCGCGACGAGGGGAACTGGGCCTCCGCGAAGCCGCCGGCCGCCTATTACCGCTATTCCCCCGACCGCAAGGGCGAGCATGCCCAGGCGCTGCTCGCGTCCGTGTCGGGCTTTCTGCACGCCGACGCTTATGCCGGTTTCGACAAGCTCTATGAGCCGGATCCCAAGACCGGGCGGCCGCGGCTTCTGCCCGTGGCGTGTTGGGCTCACGCGCGGCGCGAACTCTTCGATGAACACGCCCGAACCAGGTCACCGATCGCGCTTCAGGCGCTGGAGAAGATCGGCGCCATCTTCGCCGTCGAGCGCGGGATCAACGGCCAGAGCGCCAAGATCCGGCGCGCCGTCCGCCAGTCGCAGAGCGTTCCTCTCTTGGCCGACCTCAAGGCCCATCTCGAGACGAGCCTGACCCGGATCAGCGGCAAGAGCGATCTCGCCAAGGCCATCCGCTACAGTCTCAATCGCTGGGAAGCGCTCTGCCGCTTCACCGAGGACGGGCGTCTGGAGATGAGCAACAACGCAGCCGAACGCGCGATCCGTCCGCTGACGCTCGGACGTCGCAACTGGACGTTCCTCGGCTCCGACAGCGGCGGCGAGCGGGCGGCGATCTTCTTCACCCTGATCCAGAGCTGCAAGCTCAATGGCGTGAACCCCGAGGCCTATCTCGCCGACTTGATCGGCCGCGTCGGCGACCATCCGGCAAGCCGTCTCGACGAACTCTTGCCCTGGAAATGGAGCGCGCGA
>CAVXCA010000037.1:0-5771 GCA_963759955.1 uncultured Alphaproteobacteria bacterium | reverse complement strand
GGCGTAACCGCCGCCAGGAACGAGCGCCGTGACGGGCGCGCCGAGCGCATGGCGCGACGCGCCCCGCCCCAGCGCCGCCACCTCGCCGGCGACTTCCAGGCCGAGAACGTCCGAAGCGCCCGGCGGCGGCTGATAGCGGCCCTGGCGCTGCAAGACGTCGGGACGATTGACGCCCGCCGCGGCGACCTTGATGAGGATCTCGCCCGCGCCGGGGATCGGGCGCGGCCGCGTCTGAAGCTCCAGAACCTCGGGCCCGCCGGGGCCGACCGCGAGGATCGCGCGCATGGTTTCGGGCAATTCGGACATGGTCTCGGCCTCGCAACGGTTTCGCGCCTTGTCGGACGCTGGCGACGCGTGAGTTAATGCGCCGGCGCGACCGGCGCCGTCACGCCGTCGAGCGCCGGCGCGGCGCGAAACGCCGGCAGCGCCTCGCCGCGCGCGCAAAACGCGGCGATCCGGGGATAGCGCGCCTTGTCGACGAGATCGGCGAGCAGGATTTGCGTGAAGCCGAACGCGCAGACGACGCTGATGTCGGCGACGCCCAGAGCGCCCCCGCCGACCCAGCCCGAGCCGGGGAGTTCGCGCTCGAGCGCTTCGAGCCCCGCGGCCAACTGCCGATCGACTCGCGCGATCCAGGGTTCGTGCTGCTTTTCGAGCGGTCGCAGCGCCCGCTCGTAGTGGCGCTGCACCGCCTTCTCCATCACGGTCAGCGCGAGCCCGGTCGCGCGCGCGGCGGCGAGCGCGCGCGGCGTCAACGCGGCGACGGCGGGCGAAACGCAAGCGAGGTGCTCGAGGATGACGCTCGAATCCATCAGCACCGTGCCATCGTCGGCGACGAAGGTCGGCGCCTTGAGCAGCGGATTGACGCGCGAGAATTCGTCGATGTGGCGGAACAGCGAGATCGGCCGATGGGTGAAGGGAACCCCCGCCGCGATCAGCGCCACCGCCACGCGGCGCACATAGGGCGAGTCGAGCATGCCGACGAGTTCCATGTCGGGTCGTCCTTTCCATCGCAGCCGCGAGCTCGCCAGCACTTGCGCCGCGCTCGCGCGCTCGTCAAGCCGGGGGAGCGCGAAGCGCACAGGACGCCTTTAACGGCGTCTTGGCGAGACCCTTAAACGCCGCCGCCCCCGCGGGTTTCCCTGCGGGGGCGTCGCGTTGGGTTTGCTTGCGGGGGCTCGCAACCGCCGACCGCGCAGCCTCCAACCGCGTCCCGCTTTCGCGGCCCGGGAGCTTTCGCCTTCGCCGTTCAGACGCGCATCATCGCGGCGGCGCCGGAGCCGGGCGAGCGCGAATGCGTGCACGTGCCCCTCACGATGCCGTCCGCCTGCAGGTCGCCGTGGAACGTCAGCACCCCATTGAGATTGGGGTTGTTGACGACGGTTATGCGGCAGGTGAGGTCGACGTGGCCGCCTTTGACGACGCCGACCGCGGAGCAGGCGCCGTTCGGTCCGCGGCACGAGCCGGCGATCTGCGTCCCGTTCTGCTGTAGATCGCAGATCTGCGCAAAGGCGGTGATGAGCGGGCTGGCGATGATGAGCCCGCTGAAGCTCCACTTGCCGGAATAGCCGACGTCCTGGGCGAGCGCCCCGCTCGACAGGCTCGCCGCTACAGCCAACGTCGCAAACCATCTCGCCGGTCGCATGGCAGGGTCTCCGCTTCGATTTCCGATCAATCGTGAAGGACAACGCTGCTCGGGCGCGCCGTCGTCCTTGCTTGGCAAAACGCATCCCGCCAAAGCCGCGCCGAGTTGAAGAATCCGCATCGCTGCGAGCGGGTCAAGTCCGTTTCGCCGGACCCGCGAAAAACAACAGCCCCCGAAGGGGTTTCTTCGGGGCTGTTGGGGATTTGGTTGCGGTGGCCCGCAACCACCGATGGATCGCGAACATGCCCTTTGCGCCTATCCGGATAGCGTTGCCCGATCGTCGGAAACCGGATGGAACGGTTGTTGATCGGCCTCGGACTTTGACCGACTCAAACTGTTCGTGGTCAAGAGTTTACGACGCCGGTCGGCGTCGGGACCGTGCGCCAAATGACAGATAGCCGCCGCGGGCGGACTATTCCCCGGGAACCAGGAGCTCGACAGGGCGCCATCGGCGGCGGGCTGGACGGAAGCAACACCCGGTGCCGCTCTACGGTCGGCAAGCGCCTGGCCGCGCCCTAGGTGCACGTGCTCGGCGCCAATGTTTTCGACAAGCGTTTCGGGCACCCGCACGCCGAAGACTCGGCGGCCATTTGCAGCTTCAAATCAGTGCCCTCTTACGCGGCCTGATCCTCGCCTCTTCTGATGGAGGCGTTTTCCTTGGTCGCGACAATCGCCGCCGGCACGACGGCACAGTACTACACCGCTCTGACAGACTACTACGCCGGCGGGGGCGAGCCGCACGGCGTATGGGCGAAGGTGGGCATCCCCGTAGACTTTAGGCGAGGCGACCGGGTCGACTCCGCCGAATTCGAGCGACTGCATGCGGCGCTCGACCGCAAGGGAAAGCGGCTGCTCGTCAATGACGGCGGAAAAATCGAGCGCGTCGGCGGGTACGACGCGACGTTTTCCGCGCCGAAAAGCGTCTCCGCGCTGTGGGGGATATCAGAGGACGCGCTTCGTGTCGGGATCGAGCAGGCGCAGGCGGCGGCGGTTACGCACGCGCTGGACGTGCTGGAGGCAAATGCAGCCTTCTGCCGCTTCGGCAAAGGCGGCGCGGTCCGCGCGCCCGCTCGTCTGACGGTAGCGACCTTTACCCACGGCGACGCTCGGCCCGCTGAGCACGAAGACGGGGACGTCTTTTCCGACCCAAACTTGCACACGCACGCAGTTATTTTGAACCTGGCTTTCGAAGGCCGCTTCCGCGCTTTGGACGGGAAGGCCTTCTTCGCATGGAAAATGGCCGCTGGCGCGGCCTACCACCAAGCCTTGGCGAACGGCCTTCAGGCCTTAGGCCTGGCCATCGAGCCTGCGGGCAGGAACGGCCTGTTCGAGGTCGCGGGCGTGGACAAGCGGCTGCGCCAATACTTTTCGGCGCGGCGCCAGGGAATCGAAGAGGAACTCGAAGCGCTCGGCGCCAGTAGCGCCGAGGCGCCGGCGCTTGCGGCGGCGATTACGAAATCGACGCGGCGAACCAAGCTCGCGCCCGACGCCGATCGGTTTTCGCTTTGGCGAGGAAAAGCGCGGGCGCTCGGCTTCGAGCCGAAAACGCTCGCCTCGGGCTGTGTCCGAAGCGAGCGCCAGCGCGAACTCGGGTCCGAGGCGAACGAAGCCTTGGACAAGGGACGGCGAGAGGCGGAGATCGCGGCGACACTGGCGGGAATTCCGAACGCCCTGACCGAAAACGAAAGCGCGTTCGAACTGCGCGCGCTGCACGCGGCGCTTTCGAGCGCGCTCGTCGGCGCAGGCGAACCGGTCGAGAGGGTCGACAAGGAGATCGAGAGTCTTGTCGTGGCTAAGGCCATCGTCGCTCTCGACCACGACCAGTGGGGCCACGAGACCTTCACCACCCCGGAAATGCTGGCGATCGAACGCGAAATCATTGAGCTGTCGCGCAGTATTGCCGCTCGAAGCAGAATTGGCGCGAGCAGCGGCGCGCGCCCTAACCAGGCGTCGGTCGAAGCGATGCTCAAAGGCTCGCGCCTGTCCGAGGAACAGCAGCGCGCCGTGCGCGCCGCAACTTCGGGGGAGGCGATCACCATTATCGAAGGCGCGCCGGGGGCCGGCAAGACGACGACCCTGAGCGTCATCGCCTCCGCCTGGCGCTCCGCTGGCTATGACGTGATCGGTTCGGCCACCGCCTGGAAAATCGCCAATGCGCTCCGCGACGAGCTTGGCGTCGAAGCCAGGGCGACCGATTCCTGGCTTGCTCGCTCGGCCGCCGGCTTGCCATTCCTGACCGACAAAACGGTCCTGATCTTTGATGAAGTCGGCCTGCTGTCTAGCCGACAGATGCATAAGATCCTCAAGGTTTTCGAGGCGGCATACGCGCGCGGCGGTTCGCCTCGACTGATCGCCGTCGGCGACAGGGACCAACTTCAGGCGGTGGGGGCCGGGTCGGGCCTCAGATTGCTGGCGGCCGCCGTGCCGGTCCAAGGGGTCAAGCTTATCCAACGCCAAAACGAAGCGTGGATTCGCGATGCGATCCTCAAATTCGGCCACGGCGAAGCTGAGTTCGCCCTCGAATCCTTTGCGGAGCGAGGCCATTTGCATTGGCAGGATGGCGCGAGGGAAACCATCCGACAACTCGTCGGCGCCTGGGAAAAGGCCGCGAGCGATGAACCTGGCGCGGGTCGCCTCGCGATCGCCCAGACCAATGTCGAGGTGCGCGCGATCAACGGCGAGATCCGCCGCCGTCTGCGACAGGCGGGCGCGATCGCCGAGAAGGAAATCATCATTCCCGCCAGCACGCCCTCCGGACACAGCGTGACTTTGCCGATCGCGCGGGGGGATCGGCTGCGTTTTCTGACAAGAGCAGTCTTGGCGTCTCAGGAAGTCATTAATGGCTCGGAGGCGGTCGTCGACGGTATCGATGCAGAACCCGGCGAGGAGCCGACGATCCGAGCGACTCTCGGGAGGCGGTCCGTTTCATTCCGACCGAGCGACATTGCGGACGCGAACGGGCGCGCGCGGCTCGCACATGCCTACGCGACTACCGTATACGGTTCTCAAGGGTTGACGGTCGATCGCGCCTTCGTGCTCGCATCCCCCGCCATGGACCGTCACGCGATCTATGTCGCATCGAGCCGGGCGAGGCTGTCGACCGATCTTTACGTCGATTCGAGGGCGCTCGATGCGCGAGCGAATATCGATCGTCCGCTCGCCGAACGCGCAAACAACTCGAATTTGGACGCCAACGAACGGCTCGCGTATCTCGCAAAACAGCTCGGTCGCAGCGGATTGAAACGAACATCGCTCGACGTGATCGCGGACGCGGAGCACCTGCAATTGCAGGCGGCAGCAAGGATTTCAAGAGAATTGCCGCGAACCCGGCAAATCAGCCTTAGCTGATTCGCGCGGGCTGCAAGGCGCGTTTAGGCGCGCCGATTTGCACCTTCAAATCGGGGTCGGTCGTAACGGTCATATTTTTGATCCGTCGACACGAACCAGCTCGACAAGCGGCCAGGGCTCGATCCTGGCGAATCCGAGAAGGAACACGTCCCATCTCGCTTGAAAATGTCGGCCGCTGACGGTCGACGAGGAGAGTTACATGATCAAGGCCGCCTACGACGCCCACCGTCTTCTGATGTTTCTCTATGTCCTGTTTCGGTCGTCGTTGGATCGCTTCGATCCGAGCGCCTGGGCCGACGGCGTCGAGGTCGCGATGATCGGCAGGCGTGTTCGCTGTGAGCCGGTCGAGAACTTGGACCAGAACCAGCTTGAGGATTTCCAAATCACCCTCGAAGGGGCCACGGCGATTCTGGACTCGTTGATCTGGAACGTCGCTGGCAAACCCCGCAGCTCACTAAGAATGTGGAAGCGCCATACGGCTCCTTTGTTCTCAAAATGGCTGTCGGCGCTGAAGACCGAGGAGATCCTCGGCGCAACCGAGACTACGCCTGAAGACTCTTCTGTCGGACCGCAGCCGCCCACGCTCGCGGAGGCCGGCGAGACCCTCAGCGATGCATTGCGCGAGCTTCACACGGTCTTCGGCCTCCTCGGTCGCGAGGAGACCTGGGTGGAAGACGTGACGCTCGATGCCTTCGGCATGGATCCGCGCTTGTTTGACTGGGCGGTCAACTTTGGGCCCGACGCCCGCCGCCTGATTCTCAAGGTTGGCGCCGCCGCC
>CAVXCA010000036.1:0-10036 GCA_963759955.1 uncultured Alphaproteobacteria bacterium | reverse complement strand
CGCCGCGCGCAGCGAACGCGCCATGACGTCGGCCCACATTTCGAGGTCGCGCTTCGAATAGCCGACGACGGTCGGCCGGCCGGTGGTGCCCGAGGACGCGTGAATTCGCGCCACTTCGTGCATCGGCGAGGCGAACAGGCCGAAGGGGTAGTTGTCGCGCAGGTCCGTCTTGGTGGTGAAGGGAAACTTGGCGAGGTCGGCGAGCGTCGCGAGGTCGTCGGGACGGACGCCGGCGGCGTCGAACTTGGCGCGGGTGTGGGGGACGTTGTCGTAGACGCGCTTCAAAGTCCGCTTGAGCCGCTCGATCTGCAGCGCCGTCAGTTCGTCGCGCGAGGCGGTTTCGATCGGCTCCAGCCCGCTCGGTTGCGACATATGGCCCTTCATGACGCCCCCAGCTGGCGCTTCGCCGTTTGCCGGCGGACGTGACCCGCCCCGCCGACCCTGCGACGGTCCGCGGCGGCCGAAGGCTCGCCGACGGCGCTTCTCTGACGGCAGTTTCTCGTGGATGTCAATTTGCGTCGGCGCCGCACTTGGGCGGCCTGCGACCGGCGTCGTTGGGGGCCTCGGAGGGCGAAAAGGCGTCGCCGTGCGGGGTTTTCGGCCTCTACGACGCAGAACTCTATTGCGCGGCGGGCCGAAATTGGCGCAAAGACCGGGGCGCTGAAGACCATAGCATTCGAGAGCGTCGAGGCCGCGGTGAACAAACGAGTGAGGATCGCAGAACCCGAGGCGGAGGAAATCCTGCCGCTGATGGGCAACGAGGCGATCGCGCGCGGCGCCTGGGAAGCGGGCGTCAGGGTCGCGGCGGCTTATCCCGGCACGCCGTCGACCGAAATCCTGGAGACCCTCGCCCGCTATCCCGCCGGCGAACTCCACGCGGAATGGTCGACCAACGAGAAGGTGGCGCTCGACGTCGCGTTCGGCGCCGCGCTTTCCGGCGTTCGCGCCCTGGTCGCGATGAAGCACGTCGGCCTCAACGTCGCCGCCAATTCCTTGATGTCGCTCTCCTACATCGGCGTCCACGCCGGCCTGGTGCTGGTGGTGTGCGACGATCCGGGCCTTCATTCCTCGCAGAACGAGCAGGACACCCGGCTGTTCGCTCGCTTCGCCGGCGTGCCGGTGCTGGAGCCGTCCGACGCGCAGGAGGCGCACGACTTCGTCAAGCTGGCGTTCGAAATTTCCGAAGCGTTCGACACGCCGGTGATCGTGCGCTCGACGACGCGCCTTTCGCACACACGCAGCGCCGTGCGCGTCGGCCCGCGCAGAAACGTCGCCGCCAAGGGCTTTATCGACTCGCCGAGCAAGACGGTGACCATTCCCGCCAATGCGCGCCGCCTGCATCCCAAGCTGGTCGAGCGCGAGGCCAAAGTCGGCCGCTATCTCGAAACTTCGCCTTTGACGCGGTGGGAGAAGGGCGACGCCCGCTTTGGGATCGTCACCGGCTCGACCGCCTATCTCTATGTCAAGGAAGTCGCGCCCGACGCCTCGATCCTCAAGCTCGGCGCGGCCTACCCGCTGCCCGAGGGGGTCATTCGCGATTTCGCCGCCTCCGTCGAGCGCCTGCTGGTGGTCGAGGAGTTGGAGCCCGCGCTGGAAAAAGAAATCCGCGCGATGGGGCTCGCGGCCGAGGGCAAGAGCTACTTTCCGCGCGTCGGCGAACTCTCGCCCGAACTGGTGCGCGCCGGACTCGCCGCCGCGGGGGTCGTCGAGCCCGCGCCGGGGCCGCTATCGCTCGACATCGAGCCGATGGCGCGCCCGCCGGTGCTGTGTCCGGGCTGCCCGCACACGGCGACCTATCTGGCGCTGCGCGGCCTCGAAGCGCGGGTCGCCGGCGACATCGGCTGCTATACGCTCGCGGCAGTCGAGCCGTTGCGCTCGATCGACACCACGGTGTGCATGGGCGCGAGCATCGCCAACGCCGCCGGCATGGCCGCCGCCGGCGAGAAGAAGCCGATCGTGGCGACGATCGGCGATTCGACCTTTTTGCATTCGGGCATCCCGCCGCTGATCGACGCCGTCTACAACAAGGCCAACATCACGGTCGTCATCCTCGACAATTCGATCACCGCGATGACCGGCGGCCAGGACCATCCGGGCACCGGGCGCACCTTGCGCGGCGAGCCGACCACAAAGGTCGATTACGAAGCGATCTGCCGCGCCGTCGGCGTGCAATGGGTGCGCCGCGTCGACCCGTACGAAGTCGGCCATATGTACCAGACGCTGCGCGAGGCGATTCTCAACAAGGGCGTTTCGGTCGTCATTTCCGAGCGCCCCTGCGTGCTCGATCCGGTGAAGATCAAGGGCGCGCCGCTCGCGGTCGCGCTCGCCAGCTGCGTCGCCTGCCAGTCCTGCATGAATCTGGGTTGCCCTTCGATCGTGTGGGCCGATGAAACGCATGACGGACGCCACAAGGTGAAGATCGATCCGGGAACCTGCATCGGCTGCACATTGTGCGCGCAGGTCTGCCCCTCCGACTGCATTCAGCCGGCGGCCGCATGAGCGCGAAATCCACCGATCCCGCGGGAGCGCGCCTCGCGGCCTTCGCCGAAAGGCCCGCCGTCGCCGCGCGCAACATCATGATCGTCGGTGTCGGCGGTCAAGGCGTGCTGATGATCTCCAAGGCGCTGGCGCTGATCGGCCAGAAGCAGGGCTTCGAGGTCAAGCAGAGCGAAGTGCACGGCATGGCCAAGCGCGGCGGCGTCGTCTTCAGCCACGTGCGCTTCGGCGAACGCGTGTGGTCGCCGACCATCGCCAAGGGCGAAGCGGACGTGCTGATCGCGCTCGAATGGGCGGAAGGATTGCGCTGGCTCGATTATCTCAAGGCCAGCGCCGGCGTCTTCATCGCCGACACGCGCCGCATCGTGCCGCCGTTCGCCTGCCGCAACCGCAAGCCGGGCGCGACGACCCGTTACGCCCAGGAAACGCCGGCCGAAATCGCCGACAAGGTCGCCGAGAGCTACGCGCTCGACGCGACGACGATCGCCACGGATCTGGGCGAGCCCCGCGCGGCGAACACCGTGCTGCTCGGCGTGCTGTCGGCGTCGATGGACTACCCCGTCGAAGATTGGCTCTCGACCCTCGAATCCCTGACGCCCAGCAAGAGCCGCGCGATCAACCGCAAGGCGTTCGAGGCCGGCCGCGCCTGGGCGGAAGCGGCGCGCGCCGACCCTTCGCTGCGGTTCGATCGCGGCTTCTCGGGCTACGCCGCCCCGGCGCCGCAGCCCGAGGTCGCCGTCACGCTCGAAATCAACGCCGCCTGGTGCAAGGGCTGCGACATCTGCGTGAAAATGTGCCCGGAGCGCTGCCTGAAGCTCAACGCCGAACAGGTCGCGGTCCTGAAAAACCCCGAAGCCTGCACGGGCTGCCATGTCTGCGAATGGCTGTGCCCGGACTTCGCCATTTCCGTCCGCACGTCGTTGCGCGAACCGGTGGTCGCCTGAATGTCGTCTTCGCTTCATTCGTTGCAGGGCAATCGCGCCTGCGCGCTCGGCGCCCTCGCCGCCGGATGCCGCTTTTTCGCCGGCTATCCGATCACGCCGTCCTCGGAAATCGCCGAACAGTTGGCGCGCGAGCTGCCGCGCGTCGACGGCGTCTTCATCCAGATGGAGGACGAGATCGCTTCGCTCGCCGCCGTCGTCGGCGCTTCGCTCGGCGGCGTCAAGGCGATGACCGCCACCAGCGGACCCGGCTTTTCGCTGATGCAGGAGAATCTCGGCTACGCCGCGATGACCGAGACGCCGTGCGTCATCGTCAACGTGATGCGCGGCGGCCCGTCGACCGGCATGCCGACGCGGCCCGCGCAGGGCGACTTCATGCAGGCGCGATGGGGAACCCACGGCGATCACCCGATCATCGTCGTGACCCCGGCTTCGGTGCAGGAAATCTATACGGAGACCATCCGCGCCTTCAATCTCGCCGAGGAGTTCCGCACCCCGGTGATCGTGCTCTACGACGAAATCGTCGCGCATCTCATCGAGTTCGGTCGCACTTCCCTCCAGACAGGCCATCGTGACGACGGATCGAAAATGGGCGGCGGCAACGGAGCGCGACTTCGCGCCCTACGCCGAGACCGACGATCTCGTGCCGGCGATGGCGCGCCCGGGCGACGGCCTGCGCGCGCATGTCACCGGCCTCACTCACACGCCCGACGGCTTTCCCACGCAGAAACCCGAGCTCGCCGCGAGAGCGACGCAGCGCATCCTCGACAAGATCGAGCGCCATCGCGACCGCATCGAGAAAAGCGAAGCGGTGGAGACTGTGGACGCCGAAATCGTCGTCGTCGCGGTCGGCATCGTCGCGCGCGCCGCGCGCCGCGCGGTGCGCGAGCTGCGCGCCGAAGGGATCAAAGTCGGCCTGCTGCGCCCCGTGACGCTGTGGCCGTTCCCGGAAGCCGCGGTGCGCAAGGCGGCGGAGCGCGCGCGCCGCGTCCTCGTGCCGGAGATGAACGCGGGCCAGCTCGCGCTCGAAGTCGAGCGGCTCGCCGGCGCGCGCGGCAAGGTCGCCCGCCTCAACCGCATCGACGGCGAGGCGATCACCCCCGCTGAGATCGCCGCCAAGGTCCGGGAGCTCGTCGCCGATGAATGAGGTCGTGCGTAGTCCTTTCGACATCAAGGACTATCTCAGGCTGCAGCTGATGCCGCATTTCATGTGCCCAGGCTGCGGCCACGGCATTGCGTTGCGCGCGCTGCTGTGGGCTGTCCATGAACTGGGCCTGGACAAGAACAAGCTCGCCGTCGTTTCCGGCATCGGCTGTTCGGGCCGCGTCGGGGCCTATATCGACGCCAACACCTACCACACCACCCACGGCCGGCCGCTCGCCTTCGCCACCGGGCTGAAACTCGCCCGCCCCGACTTGAACGTCGTCGTCATCACTGGCGACGGCGATTGTCTGGCGATCGGCGGCAATCATCTCATTCACGCGTGCCGGCGCAATCTCGACCTCACCTGCCTGATGCTCAACAACGAGATCTATGGCATGACCGGCGGCCAGGTTTCGCCGACGACTTCGGCCGAGCGCGTCACCACGACGACGCCGCAAGGCAACGCCGAGCCGACCTTCGACGCCTGCGCGCTCGCCGAGGCGGCGGGCGCGAGCTTCGTCGGACGCGAAGTCACGCGGCAAGCGCCGGCGCTGAAGGCCCTAATCAAGGCGGCGATCGCTCACCAGGGCTTCTCCTTCATCGAGGCGATGTCGGACTGCACCGAAATCTACGGACGCAAGAACGACCTCGGCGAATCGCCGGAAATGATGCTCAGCCAGAAGAGCGAAATGCGGCCTGAGGCCCACCACGAAACGGGCGACGAGCCGTTCCGGCCCCATCGCCTGCGCGCTGGAATCCTTGTCGAGCGCGATCGGCCCGAATACGGACGCGTCTACCGGGAGCGCGCGGCGATCAACCGCGCCAAGCAAGGGCGATGAGCATGAACCGGGTGGAAATCCGCCTCGCCGGCAGCGGCGGCCAGGGCCTCATCACCGGCATGCACATTCTCTTCCGCGCGCTCGCGTTGGAGGGCCGGCGCGCCGCGCAGTCGCAAAGCTACGAGCCGACTTCGCGCGGCGGTTTTTGTTACTCGGACCTGGTCGTTTGCGACGACGGCGCGGATTATCCGCTGGCGACGGGGCTCGATAGGATCGCTGCGCTTTCGCAGATCGGCCTCGACCGCTCGCTGGCGCTCGTCAAGCCGGGCGCGCTGGTCATCGTCGATGAACGACTCGTTCCGGACCCGCCTAGGCGCGGCTTCGATCTGCATGTCCTGCCGATCAGCGAGCGCGCCGTCGCTACAGGCAGTCCGCGCATCGCCAACGTCGTCGCGCTCGGCGCGCTCGCGCGCCTGTCGCGCCTGTGCGCCGTCGGCTCCTTGGAGGAGGCGGTGCGGCTGGAGACGCCGGCGAAATTCGCCGGCCTCAATCTCGCCGCGTTACGCGAAGGTTTCGCGCTCGCGGCGACGGCGCCCGCGCTTTAACGCGGACGCGAAGCTCGACCTCTTCATCCCGTTCGCGACCCGACGCCCGCGAAGGACTCTCGTCACCAGTAATGGCAGACGCGGCGCCCCGCGGTGCTGCTGTAATAGCAGTGCCACCGGCGATAGTGCGGTCGGGTGAGGTCGGCCACGAGGACGCCGGCCGCGGCGCCGACGGCGCCGCCTACGACGGCGCCTCCAACCGAGTGCGACGCGACGCCGCCGATGACGGCGCCGCCGGCCCCGCCGATGAGCGCCCCGTTCGCCTCACGATTGCTCATGCAGCCGGTGCAGAGGCCGAGCGAAAGTGCAAGAGCGCTCAAGGCGATAATTTTGTTCATTGGATCCCCCGTTTTCGTTCCGCGCGACACGTGTGAAGACACCATAACGGGCCCGATCGCGGCTTGTATAGGGGGAGCGCCCGATCGGGCCGGGAGTGTTGCGAGATTGCCACGAAGTCGAAATCGGCCGCAGCGCGGCCCGGCGCGCCGCCGGCGATCGCCCGACCGGGAAACCGCCTCGCGACACGCTCGACGCCATCGCGCGGGCGAAAAGAACGCCCTCGGTGCCGCAGGGCGGAGCCACATCGCGCCGATCGCCGGCGTAACAGGAGATTGAAAGAAGAGGGCGGCGAGAGCGGCGAGAATCCGCCTCTCTCGACGCGCTTGTCGTCGTTACGCGGCTTCCTCGATCGCCGCGTCTTCACCCTCGCCGGCCTCGGCCTTCGCCGACCGGCGCTGAGCCTTCTTCAACTGGCCCTCGATCACCTTCAAGGCGTCGATTTCGTTCAGCTTCTGCACCGCGGCGATTTCCCGCATCATGCGGTCCAACGCCGCTTCGTAAAGCTGGCGTTCGGAATACGACTGCTCGGGCTGGGCGTCCGACCGGTAGAGATCGCGCACCACTTCGGCGATGGCGTTGATGTCGCCCGAGTTGATCTTGGCCTCGTACTCCTGGGCGCGCCGCGACCACATCGTGCGCTTGATCCGCGCCCGACCCGTCAAAATCTCGAGAGACCTCTTGGCCACGTCCGGTTCGGAGAGCTTTCGCATGCCGACGCCGGCCACTTTCGAAGTCGGAACGCGAAGGGTCATCTTGTCCTTGGCGAAATTGATGACGAACAGTTCGAGTCGGAACCCTGCCACCTCCTGATCTTCGACCGCCACGATCTGCCCGACGCCGTGCGCAGGGTAGACGACGAATTCATTCAGCTTGAAGCCCTGGCGTTGAGCGGACGACTTCGCGCTCTTCGGCGCAGCGCCTTCCTCTTCGCGCTCGGGCGCGCGTTCGGGAGCGCCCGCCTTCGGAGCCTTCGCCGCGACCGGAGCCCGCTTGGCGAGAGCCGGGGTGCCCGCCTTGACGATCGCCGGCGCCGCTTGAGGGGCCGCCGCAGCAGCCGCTTCGCGCGACGCCTTGGCCTCGCTCACGCCCGCCGGCTTTTGGCCCGCCGTTTTCGACATCTCTCTTGCTTGGTTTTCGCCAACTCGCAATTTCGTATCCATCGGTTTGGCGTGCTTCGCCGCCGTCGCGGGCAGCGCGCGCGCCGGGGTCTGCGCCGTTTCTGTCTTCGCCGTCACGCTCGCGCGCTTGGGCGCCTTGGCCGCCTTGATCGACGCGCTGGAGCGCCGCGCGGTTTCGCTCTTGCCCGACTTGGCTTTCGCGGACCGGGCGGCCTTGCTCTTGGCTGCGGACCGCGACGGCCGCGAAGCGGCGGAACTGGCAACGGCCTTACGCTTGCGAGACGCGGTCGCCGCCGCGGACGCTTTGGTCTTCTTCGAAACGGTCTTGGACGATTTCTTGCTCGCCTTCTTCCGCGCCGCCATGGCCCATACTCTCCACACACAAGACAACTCGGCCCCGGCACAATTCCCTAACGCCAGCGTCGAGCATCCAATTGTTTACGCAATTCGCTCTCGAGCCGACCGCTTCGAGAAACAACATAGTCGCGCGCAGGGCCCAAAGGCCCCGTTAACAAGTCCTTTAGCACAAAATTCGCGAAGAATCAAAAACGACAGGGCCTTAGCGTTAACCCGCCGCCCGACTGCCCAATTATTGGGCGAATGCCGCCCTTCGGGGGAGGCTCAGTCGCCTTGGCCCGGCTTCGGCGAAAAGAACTCGGCGAATTTTCCGGCCCTGCCGTCGAACTCCTTCGCGTCGGCCGGCGGCTCCTTCTTGGCCGTAATATTTGGCCAGATCTTGGCATACTCCGTATTTACACGCAGCCAGGACTCCAGATTCGGCTCCGTGTCGGGCTTGATGGCTTCGGCAGGACATTCCGGCTCGCAAACCCCGCAATCGATGCACTCGTCGGGATGGATGACGAGCATATTTTCGCCTTCGTAGAAACAGTCGACGGGACAGACTTCCACACAGTCCATGTATTTGCATTTGATACAGTTTTCGACGACCACATATGTCATAGAGCTGTCCCTCACCCGATCGGACGCCGACGCGGATATGGCCGACCGGCCATCGCTCTGCGCCGACGAAAATGGCTACATACAGGAAATTCCTAACAAGAATAGCATTCCCCAGCCAAGGCGATCAATTGCCGCATCGCGCCGCCGGTCGGCGAAGCTTTCCGTGTTTCCGAGTCGTCACTGTTGTTTATCCTCTCGCTCTCGAGCGATCCGCCTGCGCGACTCGGCGCCGGCTACGCGCTATTTCGTGGTGTCGCGCGCCTTTAGCAATGGTTTGAGGTCCAGCAACTTTGCAAACGGCGAATCGAGATTTACGCTTGGTTTGCGTTGTTCCGCCGGCGGCGGGCGCGGCCGCGTCTTGTCGGCTCCCGTCGGTTCCGCCGCTCGGCTGTCGTCGACGCGCGAACCCTTGGGCGAATCGCGCCGCCAGGAGGGACGACGCGCCTCGCGCGCCGGGCGGGCGGCAGGCCTCTCGGCCCCGTCCGATGGTTTTTGCTCGGCCACTCGCGCCGCCTCGGGCTGCGCCGGACGCGGCCCGCCGGAATGGCGCCGTTCTCGCCAGGGCTTCCGCGGCTGGTCGGCTTGCGGCGCGGCGCTTCCCTCGGGGGGCGTCGCCGGCCCGCCGTCCCGCGACGGTCGGCGGTGATCCTTGCCGGCGTGCCGGGGCCGGCGCGGGGCCGGCCGCCAAACGTCGATCAGTTCGTCTTCGCCAGCTTTTTCTGCTTCGGCGCCGGAGACGCCGGCTTGGGCGTCCGCGGTCTCCCCGATCGCGGGCGACGGCGCGACGGCGCCCGAGACGACGGCTTCGGCGCCGGTCATCTCCGCGACGGCGGGCGACGCCGCGGCCGCGCTTTCGTCGGTGTCGGCGGCGGGCGAGCTTTCGGCGGACGCACGTTCGCTTTCGCTCGGCGCGGATTCGCCGGCCGCGGCGGCGGGCGCAGGCGCGCTGTCCTCGAGGGACGCGGCGGCGGCCGCATCCGTCGTCGTTTCGGGCTGTTCGCCCACTGCGCTTTGCGGCGGGGTCGGGGGCGCCTCGACGGCGCTCACCGCCGCGGCGGCGGCTTTGCGCGACGCGGCGAGAAACTCCGACTTCTTCACCTTGTGGCTGGCGAAACCGAGAGAACGCAGAATCGAGGCGAAATGCTCGCCCGAACAGCCGGTCAAAGACGTCATCTGATTGGTGACGACAAAGCCCTCGCCGCCTTCCGCCGACGACGCGTGCCCGCCGAACTGCATCGGACGCGGCAGGGCGGCGCGGATCAGATCCGTCAGCCGCTCGACGATATCGACGCGAACGGCGCGATCCCCGCAAAGGCGGAAGCCCGCGACGCGAAAGACCTCGCCCGAAGCGGGAGGCTCCACCGCGAACGACGTTCTGCCCGACGACGCAAAATGCAGCAGCCGCTCGGCGATCGCCTGATTCTCCGCATCCCCGCGAAGCAACGCCCAGAGCTGCGTGCACAGAGTGCGGGACGCCGGCTTGAGGAGGGCGGGAACATAGATGTAGAAGGCGCCGAAGCGCACGCCCAGCTTTCTCAACGCGCCGCGCGCGTTCTGATCGAGCGCCTTCACTTGCGCCTTGACGCGTTCGCGCTCGAGAACGCCGAGCGACTGCGCGAGCTTGACGGCGATGTCGCGCGCGCCCTCCGGGACGG
>CAVXCA010000035.1:0-3610 GCA_963759955.1 uncultured Alphaproteobacteria bacterium | reverse complement strand
ATTCGGGCTCGGGCTCCGCCAGCGAGAGCAGCGGGCCGAGCGCCTTGCGCACGTGGGCGCCGAGCCAAAGCGCGACGCGACGCTGCACTGTTTCCCGGCCTTCCTCCGACAGCGCGTCGTCCGCAAGGATGAGCGCTCTCGGCTTCAGCGTCTCTTCGCCGGCCACGAGCTTGGCGATGGGATCGCCGAGCCAGCGGATCGTGCCGTCGTTGGCGAGCACGAGCGCATCGTCGACCGCCTCGGCGAGGCGGGTCGCCCGCGCCGCGAATTCCTTGGCCAACTCGATCTTGCGCGTTTCGTCGTCGACCCGGTTCGAACTCGGGCTCCTCGTTGGCGACGGGCAAGACCTGAAAGCCGCGAATGTTCGTCAGGTCCAGGGCCCGTGCGGACGGCGTTTCGGCGGGCGCTTCGCCGTCCTGCGTCGCTTCTGCCTCTACCATTACGCTTCCTTCAAATCTTCGTCTTCGATCGCCGGCCCGCCGTTGGCGGCGCTGGAGCGACCCGCGGGACGCCCGTTGCACGGCGAGGTTCTTTACCTGACCGTTCGGGCCCTGCCAATGCCAGGGCCGCGAACGCCACGCCCGAGTTGACTTGAGGCCTCAACCGGGCGAGAGCCGGTCCCGCCCCGAGCCGAACGGCGCGGGGAGCGGCGAAAAGCCCGCGCCACAGCCGAAAACCCGAGCCTACGCGAAACGCAATATTCGGGATAAAGGCGTCAATCTGCGTTTCCGGGCAATTCTTCCCATCGGTGATTCGAAGCCAAGGCATGTACCGCAACTTCATTTCCGTAGGCGGGTTCACCGCGTTGTCGCGGCTGACGGGCTTCGCGCGCGATCTCATGATCGCGGCGATCCTGGGCGCCGGCCCGTTGGCCGACGCGTTCTTCGTCGCCCTTCGCCTGCCCAACCAATTTCGCGCGATCTTCGGCGAGGGCGCGTTCAGCTCGGCCTATGTGCCGACCTATTCGCGGGTGCTGATCGCCGAAGGCGAGGAGCGCGCGAAGGTTTTTTCGAGCCGAATTTTCACGCTGCTGCTGATCTCGCAACTGGCGCTGCTCGCCTTGGCGTACCTCTATACGACGCAATTCGTCGAGATCATCGCTCCGGGCTTCGAAAAGGACCCGCAGAAATTCGCTTTCGCCGTCAGCATGACGCGCATCACCTTTCCCTATCTCGCGTTCATAACGCTCGTCACCCTGCACTCGGGAACCCTGAACGCGCATGGGTTTTTCAGCGTGGCGGCCTTCGCTTCGGTGGCGCTCAATCTGTTCATCATGGCGTTTCTCGCTCTCGCGTTCCTGTTTCCGAACGCCGGCGTCGCCGCGAGCTGGGGCGTCGCCGTCTCGGGGCTGGCCCAACTCGTCCTGCTGATGGCCGAGGCGCGCCGACACGGCATTCTCGAACGCTTGGCCTTCCCGCGGTTCGACCCGGATGTCCGGCAGTTCTTCACCGCCCTGGGACCGGCGGTGATCGGCTCGGCGGGCCAGCAGATCGCCATTCTCGCCGACACCATCCTCGCCTCGCTGCTGCCCACCGGCGCCGTGTCCTCGATCTATTACGCCGAGCGCCTTTACCAATTGCCCCTCGGAGTCATCGGCGTGGCGGCTGGAACCGTGCTGTTGCCGCAGATGAGCCGCCAGCTCGCGGCCGGCGACGACGCGGGGGCGGCCGGCTCGCAGAACCGATCGATCGCGCTCACCCTCGCCCTTTGCGCGCCCTTCCTCGTGGCCTTCCTGATCTTGCCCGACGAGGTCGTGCGCGGCGCGTTCCTGCGCGACAAGTTCGACGCCGACGCCGCGCTGCGGTCGGCCGCGGTGCTCGAAGCCTACGGGCTCGGCCTGATCCCGATGGTCCTCATCCGCTCCGCCGTCGCCGCCTTCCAGTCGCGCGGCGACACCAAGACGCCGATGCTGTGCTTCTTCGCCGGGCTCGCCGTCAATCTCGCGCTGAAGGTCGGCCTTTACCGCACTTACGGCGCCGTCGGCCTCGCCACGGCGACGGCCGTCGGCGCCTGGATCAATTTCGCTCTTCTGATCGTCCTCGGCGTGCGCCGCGATTGGATGCGGCCCGACGCGAAGCTGATCGAAAACATCTCGATCACGGCGTTCTGCTCGGGCGCCGCCGCGATCGTCGCGCCGCACCTGTTTCACGCGATCGACCTGTTCGTTCGCCCTCTCCACTTCATGCGAAACGAGATCGACATCGTGCTGACCGGCGCGATCGCGATCGTCGTCTACCTGCTGATCTATATGGCGGCGTCGTCGATTTTCGGTCGATCCTTGAAACGGCAATTATTGTGAACGACCGCGCGGCGCCGCATTTCGCCGCAGGGTATCGTCCGCCGCGGAATTTATGGTAGGCGATCGACCGCGGGCGTTCGCGCCGCGCCCGCGCCGTCGTTCGCTCGCCCGAGCGAAATCGCCCATAACGCATTGTTCCTCAGGAGAAGCCATGTCACGTCGCTCGATCGTCATCGTGGGAGCCGGTCACGCGGGCGTCCAGGCCGCCGTGAGCTTGCGCGAAGAGGGCAGCGGCGACGCCATCATCCTGCTTTCGGGCGAAGCGGAGCTGCCCTACCAACGCCCGCCGCTGTCGAAGGCGTTTCTCAAGGGGGCCATGGACCTTGCCGGCCTGCCGCTGCGCGCGGAACAATTCTATCGCACCCACGATATCGATCTGCGCCTCGGCGAACAGGCTTTGCGCCTCGACCTGCGCTCCAGGCGCGTCGAGCTTTCCTCGGGCGGGGCGGCGCCGTTCGACCACCTGATCCTGGCGACCGGCGCCCGGCCGCGGCCGCTCGAAATCCCCGGCGTCGGTCTCGGCGGCGTCCTCGGCCTGCGCAGCATCGTCGACGCCCAGGCCATTCGCGAACGGCTCGGGCCCGGCCGGCGCGTGGTGGTGATCGGCGCGGGATTCATCGGCCTGGAAATCGCCGCCACCGCGTTGGCGCTGGGCGGAGAGGTCACGATCGTCGAGATCGCCGATCGGCCGTTGGGGCGCGCCGTCTCGCCGTTGACGTCCTCGTTCTTTCTCGAAGCGCACGAGGCGTTCGGCGCGAAGTTCCGCTTCGGCGTCGGCGTCGCCGCGATCAAGGGCTCGGCGGGAGAGGCCGAGGAGGTGATCCTGTCGAACGGCGAGCGCCTGCGGGCGGACGTCGTCATCGTCGGCGTCGGCGTCTTCGCCGAGGACCGGCTGGCGCGCGAAGCGGGCCTGGCCTGCGCCAACGGCGTCGTCGTCGACGAATGGCTCGCCGCTTCCGATCCGGCCGTCTCCGCAATCGGCGACTGCGCGCAATTCCCCCACGCTTCGCTAGGCATTCCGCTGCGTCTCGAATTGGTGCAGAACGCCACCGACCAGGCGCGCTGCGTCGCCCGGCGGCTGATGGGCAAAGCCGAACGCTACGCGGCGACGCCCTGGTTCTGGAGCGATCAGGGCGACCTCAAACTGCAGATGGCCGGGCTGTCGCACGGGGTGGACCGCTGGGTTCTGCGCGGCGATCCCAAATCGCGCGCGTTCGCGGTGTTCGGCTTTCGCGGGGACGCGCTCGCGGTGGTCGAGACGGTCAACCGCGGCGCGGAGCACATGGCGGCGCGGCGGATCCTCGGCGATGG
>CAVXCA010000034.1:0-8233 GCA_963759955.1 uncultured Alphaproteobacteria bacterium | reverse complement strand
CGATTGCTGAGCAAAAACGAGATAAGGGCACTGTAACTTCGTAACTTCGCCGCAGCTACCGGCCATTTCTCCCGCGCATGGCGGAGCGCCGGTACTCGCCCGGCGTCACCCTCATGATCCGTTTGAAATGGCGGATGAAATGGGATTGGTCGACAAACCCGAGGTCGACCGCCGCCTGCGCTCCAGGTAGCCCATTCCGCAACAGCTGGCGCGCTCGCTCGATGCGGATCTGGAGATGGTAGGCGTGCGGCGGCAGGCCGACGGCGGCGACGAAAGCGTGAACCAGCCGGAAGCGGCTCAACCCGGCCGCCGCCGCCAGTTCGTCCAGCGTCACCGGCGCGGCCAGATTGTCGTGGAGATAGGACTTGGCCCTTGCCACGGCCCTTGGTTCGTCCACTGCGCCGTTGACGCCCGGCGCCCGCTCGGCGTGGGTCAGCAGGCGGTGAATGATCCGGGCTTGCAGCGTCTCCACCTCGAGCGGCGCGCAGTCGCCCCTCTCCGCCGCCAAGCCGAGCCGCCAGACGGCGTCGGTCAATCCCGGATCGTTGGTGTGAGCCGTTCTCAGATGAGGAACGCCGCCCAGTCCGAGATCGCGCGCCGCCGCCTCGGCCTGCGCGGGAGGAATGATCGCCACCTTGAAGACGGCGGCGGGAGGGACCGAAAGGGTCCGGTGCAATTCGCCCGGCTCTATCAACATCGAGCCGCGGCCGGGAAGGGAATGCACGCGACCCCGGTATTTCCAGGCTTGTCCGGCGAAGGTCGGCGCGGCGCAAATCGTGTAGGTTTCGTGGTGCACGGCCCACAAGTGGCGGGATCGATGGGCGATCAGATACTCCCAGCCGCCCAGGGTCTCCGGCCGAATCCAAGCGACGCGGTCTTGGGGATCATCGAGCGCCACAAGCCCCCCCAACCTCCAAGAGCCCTGCCGAAGCGGCAATAGCGTACAATTTCCACACTCCCGACAACGATATTATGAGCCAGTGACGATCGTCGAGCAATTGGTCGCTGCGAGCCGCCGGGTTCTCGAAATAGCCGCCGCGCGGCAAAGCTGCGCCGACACGGAGCAATGTTCGCTATGCGCTCATTCCAGGCCCTTGTGATCGCTGCAGCCGCCCTGCTGTTGACCGCCTGCGCCGATCAAGGTTCCGACGCCAGGCTGATCAACGTCGGCGCCGGCGGTCCCTCCGCGTCCGGCGCCCAGGACCAATCTTCCGGCCAAACCGCGCTGCAAGCGCCTGTCGTCGGTCGGGCCGCGACCCCCGGCGCCTACGCCAAGAAGCGGCTGGCGGTCCAAATGGTCGGCGCCTGCGCGAAGGATCCCGATCCGACGGGATTTTTTGGCGACGACATTTATGACGATTGCGCGGCGAAAACACTGGAAGCCGTGAAGGCGAAGGTGGCGGCGACCCTGGCCGCCACGGGCGCTTTCGCCAGCGTGGGCGACGGCGATCGGGACCTCGTGCTCACGGTGACCTTGACCAAGCTGATGGTTGACACCGGCATGGGCGGGTTCATCGGCGATATGACCGCAACGACGAAGATGTCGGCGACCTATCAGCTCGCCGACGCCGCCGGTCATGGCCTGGCCAGCGGAACGGTGAATATCGAGAGCGGCAGCGACGACCCGAACCAGACGTGGCTGCGCTTCGCCAACCAACTCGCCGCGAACCTCCTCGGCGCGGCCTCCGGCGGCGCTCCCGTGACGCAAGCGGGCGCTCCCGTGGCTCCGCCGAAGTTTGGCGTCGGAGTGATCGATCTCGCGCCCTCGGTCGCCAGCGGACTCGGGCGCCCAGGTCTGACCGGCGTTCAGGTCGTCAATTGCCTCCCCGGTTCTCCGGCCGACAAAGCCGGAATTCGCAGCGGCGATGTGATCTACCAATTCGACGGAAAGACGTTGGCCGGCGCAAAGAGGCTGATCGACGCCGTCGGCGGCGAACCTAAGGGCAAGGCCGTTCCGGTGAAGCTGTTGCGCGGCAAGCAGGCGCTCGGCGTCACCGTGCAATTGTAGGAGGAGAGACGGAAATGGCGACGCACGGGCAATCGTTTCGCGGGCGGTGGACCGCCCTCGCTCTGGCTTGCGCCGCTGCGGCCGCTTCGGGGCCGGCTCATGCGGACGACGCCAATCTCGACACGTCGACCGTCGCCGAGTTTCTCGACCTCTGCCGGGCGAATGCGCCCAAGTGTCACGACGACATCGTCGAACTCGACATTGGGTACATGATTGACGCCAACCCGCTCGGCTATTGCGTGCCGAAGGAGGCCGACGAAGGCGCTACGGTCGTGAAATGGCTGAGGGCTCATCCGAACGTGTCGTCGCAAAAACTGTCCGACGCCGCCTTGACGGCGTTGAGAGCGACGTACCCGTGCGGCGCGGCCCCTAAAAAACCTGCGGCCCCAACGTCGACCGTCGCTGAATTTCTTGGCCGGTGCGCCGCGAACGCCCAAAAATGCTACGGCGAGATCCTCGATGTCATGATGGCAGACGAGATTGGGTGGATACGGTCCAAGTCAAGACAGCCGCTCGGCTATTGCGCGCCGGACGGCGGGAACGCGGAGACGCAGAGCAAGCCGATCGTGGATTGGCTGCAGGCGCATCCCGAGCTTTCCGCGCAGCCGTTCCGCAGCGGCGCGGTGGCGGCCATGAAGGCCGTCTATGCCTGCGACAAGTGACGCGGCGACATGGATTTATCTTGGCAATGCCGATTGGAAAAAACAGTGCGAGGCGGAAGCCTTGTTGGTTTAACGGGGAGGTCGGAAGCTATGAAGCGACAAGGCGCACGCATCTTTTTTCTCTTTCTTGTCGTTGCGGCGGCAATGGCCGGCGCGTCGATAGCGCCGGCGGCGGCCTCGTGCGTCTTGAGCGCCGCCGACTTCAAGGCTCTCGCGCTGTCTCCTTCTCATATTGCGAGCCAGGCGGAGGTGGACGCCCTGGAAGGACAGAACATCGCGACGCTGGGCGTAACCAAACAGGAGTTGCTGTGCGGGACGCGCGAGGCCTGGGCGCGTATTTCCGCCGGGCAGTACGACATCAAGACATTCGGACCGATCGCGCTGAAAATCTCGCCGTTCTATCTCAGCCCCGGCGAACTGACCGCGTTCAACAATGTCGAAGACGCCTGGCTGAGCGTCAAAATGAAGTCGATGTCTCCGGCGCAGTGGGAGCGTCTGCGACAGCAATTGCTCGACGAAGCGAACCAACAATAGGGGCTGTGCGGCGGTCGCTCGCCAAATCCCGCCTTACGCGACCAAAGCCGCCGTCCGGAGACACTCGGTGAATGTCTCGCGCGGCGGTCCGAATACATTCCGAAAATTCCAAATGAGACGAAGGAGCAGAGCGATGCGTGGGTGGACGAAAATAGCGATGGCGGTTGCGGCCATTTGGGCGACGACCGCCCCGGCGCTGGCCAACGGGCCGACGACCGCCAAGTTCGCCCATGACTGCAAGTCTCAATCGGCGGGGTGCAAGGATCTGCTCGCCGAGGTGACCCTGGATAGCGACGCCTCCTGCGTGCCCAGCCTCGGCGCAGTGCTGACCGAAATCGCCCGGCATCCGGAATGGTCCAAATTGCCCTGGTCCGATGGCGTCGAGGCGGCGGTCAAGGGCATCTGCGCCGGGCAATGAATGAGATTTTCGTTCTTCGGCGTCGCTCAGCGTTGTGGTGACGCTATGTTGCAGCAGCCCGCAACGCGTCGACCGCTCGAGCGGCGTGCTCGGCTTCGCGACGTTCGGCGCCGATCAACGAGACCTGCGCGACGTCTTCAAGAAGCTCTGCGCCATGATCGGCCAGGACCCGACGATTTAATAGCGTCGCCCCCCGCCCCCTGCCCTCACCGCTCCGTCAGCGCCAGCCGCACCGCCAGCGCGCCGAACGCGGCGGCGAAGCTGCGGCGCAGCCAAGCGAGCACGCGCGGGCGCGCGATCACGTGGTCGCGCACCGACGCGGCAAAGACGCCGTAGAGCGCGAACACCACGAAGGTCGCCGCCATGAACGCCCCTGAAAGTTCGGCCATGCGGGCGAGCGGATGGCCTTCGCCGGCGTCGATGAACTGCGGCAGGAAGGCGACGAAGAAGATCGAAAGCTTGGGGTTGAGCAAATTGACCAGGATCGCGTCGACGACGACGCGCAAGTCCGAGCGCCGATCGGCGACCCGCTCGATCCGCAGCGCGCCGCCCTCGCCGAGCGCGCGCCACGCCATATAGAGGAGATAGGCGACGCCCGCGTACTTGACCGCGGCGAACGCCAGCGCGCTGGCGTGCAGGATCGCCGCCAGCCCGAGCATCGCGGCGGCGATGTGCGGCAGGATGCCGAGCGTGCAGCCGAACGCGGCGACCAGGCTCGCCCTGGCGCCGCGCGAAAGCCCGGCGGCCAAGGTGTAGACGACGCCCGTCCCGGGCGCGGCGACGACGACGAGGGTCGTCAACCAGAACTGCAGCGACATCGCCGGTTCTCCTTAGGCGCGGCGCTGGCCGCGCTTCGATCAACTGCCGGCGAACTTCTGCGGCGCCGGACTGATCACGCTCGCCGCGCCGCCGCTGACCTGCTTCACCGCCAGGCCGCGGTCGTTGGGGCCGTCGACGCGGAAGCGGAACACGCCGTCGACGCCGCTGAACCCCGAGGGGTTGGTCAGAACGCTCTGCGAGAACGCTTGGTCGCCCTTGGCGCGCGCGAGCGCCGCCGCGAGCGAAACCGCGTCGTCGGCGAGCGAGGCCAGCCGCAGCGGGTCCTGGTTGAACTTGGCCTTGTATTTTTGCGCGAAGGCGTTGAACCCGGCGTTGTCCGGCGCCGAGAACCAGGCGCCTTGCAACGCCGGCAACCTCAGCACGCGCGAATCGTCCCAAACGCCCGTGCCGAGAAATTGCGTTTTGACGCCGCCCGACGCCAGCGCCGCGGCGACCGCGCTCATGCCGTCCGCCTGTTCGGGGATGAACAGCGCGTCGATCTGCTTGGCGACGGCGGCGATTTCCGGAACGGCGCTGTCGGGCTGGCCCGGCGTATAGCGCGCGACGGTGACGATGCGGGCGCCGACGCGCGACGCCGCCTGCTGGAATTCGCCGACCGCGACGTTGGCGTAGTCGCTCTGCGGCGCGAGGATGGCGAAAGACTTCTTGCCGCGCGAGGCCGCGTATTCCGCGATCCGGTCGGAATAGGATTCGATCAGGAACGACAGGAGATAGACGCCGGGCGAAGCGACGCTCTCGTCGGTCGAAAACGCGATGACGGGGCGTCCCGCCGCCTTGGCGGCGCGCCCGACTTCGCGCACTTCGCTCGCCAGCAACGGCCCCAGGATGACCTGCGCGCCGGCGCCGATCTCCGCCTGAGCCGCCTGCGCGGCGCCGTCCGGGGTGCCGTGATCGTCCTCGATCATCAGCGTGATGTCGTTCATGCCCGATTCTTCGATCGCGAGCTGCGCCGCGTTGCGCAGCGAAACGCCGACCGCGCTCGGGGCGCCGTTCTGCGTCAACGGCAGGATCAGGCCGACGCGGACCGGACCCGCGCCCAGGACTTCGCCGACCGTGGGGCCGGCGAGCGGCTGCGACTGCACCTGCGGCACGGGCGCCGCGCCGATTTCGGGGCTGGGCGAAACGCCGAGCCCGGTCGAACTGCAACCCGCCAACGCTGCGACGCAGATTGCGGCGAGCGCCCCGCATGCTTGCCGGACGAGCCCGCGCGTCGCGAGCGTCAATGAGGCGCTTGTCGGCATCACGACCCCCAAAACCCGGTCGCGAGCGCGAATCGCTGAAGACCCTGCTTCATCTTACGCCGATCGCGCCGGCGGCGGCGCCACCAAGCGGCGTAATCCTCACCTTTTGCGGCAATTGTGGCTTTTTCATTCCCTGGTGCTAAGGGAACTGTGGACCACGGACCCGCGACGCGCGGGCCGACGATCGCGTGCGAGGATCACGGCGAAGATGGCGACGCGCCGCCTGGATGAAACAAACACGCCGCCGGGCCCGCAGAGGTCGCGCAGCTTCTCGGCGCTGGGCGCGCGCGTCGAGGCCGCGGCCATCGCGCCGGGGCTCTATATCGTGGCGACGCCGATCGGCAATCTCGCCGACGTCACGCTGCGGGCGCTGGCGACGCTCGCGGCGGCCGACGCCGTGCTCGCCGAGGACACTCGCGTCTCCCGCCATCTCCTGGAGCGTTACGAGATTGCGACGCCGCTCGTCGCCTATCACGAGCACAACGCCGCGCAAGCGCGTCCGCGCATCCTCGCGCGCCTCGCCGCCGGCGGAGCGCTGGCGCTGATCTCCGACGCCGGCACGCCGCTGATCTCCGACCCCGGCTACAAGCTCGCGGCCGAGGCCGTCGCGGCGGGAATCCCGGTCGTGAGCGTGCCCGGCCCTTCGGCGGCGCTGGCGGCGCTGACGAGCGCGGCCCTGCCGACGGACCGGTTCTTCTTCGAAGGCTTCCTGCCGCCCAAGGCCGCCGCGCGACGCGAACGCATCAACGCCCTCGCGGGCATTCCTGCGACGCTGCTGTTCTACGAGGCGCCCAGCCGGCTCGCCGCCGCGCTCGCCGACCTCGCCGCCGAACTCGGCCCGCGGCCCGCCGCGGTCGCGCGCGAGCTCACCAAGCTCTTCGAGGAGACCCGCCGCGGAACTCTCGCGGAACTCGCCGCGCATTACGCCGCCGAGGGAGCGCCCAAAGGCGAGATCGTCATCGTCGTCGGCCCGCCCCAGGCGGCGCCGGCGCTCGACGCGGACGCGCTCGACCGCGCGATCGAAGAAGCGCTCGGCGCCCTCTCGGTCAAGGACGCCGCCGCCGCGGTCGCCGCGCAAACCGGCCTGCCGCGGCGGCAGGTCTATGCGCGCGCGCTGCGGCTGGCCGGCGCGCGGCGCTGATGGGCAAGCGGCCGGCTACGGCGCGGCGGCGCGCCTATCTGTTCGGCTTGCGCGCGGAAGGCGTCGCCGCGCTGCTCCTCAGGCTGAAGGCTTATCGCGTGCTGGCGCGCCGATTCGCGGTCTCCGGCGGCGAAATCGATCTCATCGTCCAGCGCGGCCAGACGATCGCCTTCGTCGAGGTCAAGGCGCGCGACGATCTCGACGCCGCCGCGAGCGCGATCCTCGAAACCAAGCGCCGGCGCATTTCCCGCGCCGCGCGGGTCTGGCTCGCGCGCAACCCCTGGGCGGCGGGCGCGACGCTGCGCGGCGACGCGGTGTTCGTCGCCCCGAGGCGGCTTCCCCGCCACGTCGTCGCGGCGTATAGGCTGGATCTGGACTGACAGGAATCTCGCCGCCATGCCTTTGACCGTCGCCGTGCAGATGGACCCGATCGAGCGCATCCGCATCGCCGGCGACTCGACTTTCGCCCTGCTGCTCGAGGCGCAGGCGCGCGGGCACGCGCTGCTCTACTACACGCCCGACCAATTGCGCCTCGAGGGCGCTTCCGTCGTCACCCAGGCCCAGCCGCTGCGCGTCAAGGACGCCCAGGGCGAACACTTCAGCCTCGGCGAGGCGCGGCGCGTCGATCTTGGCGATCTCGACGTCGTGTTGCTGCGCCAGGACCCGCCGTTCGATCTCGCCTATGTCACGACCACCCACCTGCTCGAGCGCATCCATCCCGGCACCCTTGTCGTCAACAACCCCCGCGCGGTGCGCGACGCGCCGGAAAAGCTGTTCGTGATGGACTTTCCCGAACTGATGCCGCCGACGCTGATCGCGCGCGATCGCGCGGCGATCGAAGCGTTTCGCGCTCAGCACGGCGAAGTGGTGATGAAGCCGCTCTACGGCGCCGGCGGCCAAGCGGTGTTCAAGATCGCGGCCAAGGACCCCAATTTCGGTTCGCTGTTCGACCTCTTTTCCGTCACCTTCCGCGAGCCCTGGGTCATCCAGAAATTCCTTCCCGAGGTGGCCACCGGCGACAAGCGCATCATCCTCGTCGACGGCGAGCCGCTCGGCGCAGTCAACCGCGTGCCGGTCGGCGACGACATCCGCTCCAACATGGTTCGCGGCGGCGCGGCGCAGGAGACCGAGCTCACCCCGCGCGAACGCGAGATTTGCGCGGCGATCGGCCCGGAACTGAAGCGCCGCGGCCTGATTTTCGTCGGCATCGACGTCATCGACGGGCATCTGACGGAGATCAACGTGACGTCGCCGACCGGCCTGAGGGTCATTCGGCGTTTCGGCGGCGCGGACATCGCCGCAGCGATCTGGGACGTGATCGAAGCCAAGCGGAAGTAGGCGCGAGCGCCTGCGCGCTTTCCCGACGCCTTGTCGAAGCCAGGACCATGA
>CAVXCA010000033.1:0-10993 GCA_963759955.1 uncultured Alphaproteobacteria bacterium | reverse complement strand
CGGCCTGCTCTGGGCGTCGCCGACATCAGCGTCGTCTGCGCGTTCGGCTTCACGCAAATCCTGCTCGCCGATCTCGTCGACAAGGCGCGCTATCCCCGGATCGCCGCGTTTTGCGCGCGCGGCGAGGCGCTGCCGGCGTTTCGCGCCGCGCCGGCGCTCGACGGCGTGACGGCGCCGGTCGCGCCGGCGCATTGACTCACGCGTCGCCAGCGTCCGACAAGGCGCGAAACCGTTGCGAGGCCGAGACCATGTCCGAATTGCCCGAAACCATGCGCGCGATCCTCGCGGTCGGCCCCGGCGGGCCCGAGGTTCTGGAGCTTCAGACGCGGCCGCGCCCGATCCCCGGCGCGGGCGAGATCCTCATCAAGGTCGCCGCGGCGGGCGTCAATCGTCCCGACGTCTTGCAGCGCCAGGGCCGCTATCAGCCGCCGCCGGGCGCTTCGGACGTTCTCGGCCTGGAAGTCGCCGGCGAGGTGGCGGCGCTGGGGCGGGGCGCGTCGCGCCATGCGCTCGGCGCGCCCGTCACGGCGCTCGTTCCTGGCGGCGGTTACGCCGAATATTGCGTCGCCCACGAAAGCAACGCGCTGCCGATTCCCGCCGGACTTTCGTTGGTCGAAGCCGCGGCGATTCCAGAAACCTTCTTCACCGTCTGGACCAACGTCTTCGAGCGCGGCGCGCTGAAGGCGGGCGAGACGCTGCTTGTGCACGGGGAAGCTCGGGCATCGGCACCACTGCGATTCAGCTCGCCAAGGCGTTTGGCGCGCGCGTCGTCACGACGGCGGGCTCGGAGGGAAAGGTCAAAGAGTGCCTCGCCCTCGGCGCCGACCGCGCGGTCAATTACCGCATGGAGGATTTTGTCGCGGCGACGCGCGCCGCGACCGACGGCAAAGGCGCCGACGTCGTTCTCGACATGGTCGGCGGCGATTACGTCGCGCGCAATTACGCTGCGGCGGCTGTCGACGGCCGCATCGTGCAGATCGCGTTCCTGCGCGGACAGAAGGTCGAAATCGACCTGCATGTCGTGATGGCCAAGCGCCTCACCCACACCGGATCGACGCTGCGGCCGCGCTCGGCTGCGGAAAAGGCCATGATCGCCGACGCGCTGCACGCCAGGGTCTGGCCGCTGCTGGAGCAGGGGCGCTGCAAGCCGATCGTCGATTCGCTTTTTCCGCTCGCCGAGGCGGCTGAGGCCCACCGGCGCATGGAAAGCTCGGCGCATGTCGGCAAGATCGTGCTGACGATCTGAGCGGGCCCATGCCGCGCTACAAGCTGACGATCGAATACGACGGAACGGATTTTTCAGGATGGCAACGCCAGGCGAACGGCGCTTCGATCCAGCAGGCGCTGGAAGAAGCGTTGTTCGCGCTGACCGGCGAGAGGCCGACCGTTCACGGCGCGGGACGCACCGACGCCGGCGTTCACGCGATGGGGCAGGTCGCGCACGTCGATCTCAAACGCGAGTGGCGCGGCTGGCGCCTGCGCGAGGCGATCAACGCGCATCTTAACCCGCAGCCGATCGCCGCGCTCGAAGCCGAACCGGCCGCCGATCACTTCGACGCGCGCCGCAGCGCGACGATGCGCCACTACCTCTATCGCATCGTCAATCGCCGAGCGCCGCTGACCTTCGAGCGCGGCCGCGCCTGGCATGTGAAGCGCGAACTCGACGCCGCGGCGATGCACGAGGCGGCGCGCGCGCTTCTCGGCCGCCACGATTTTTCGACCTTTCGCGATTCGCAGTGTCAGGCCAAATCGCCGGTGCGCACGCTGACGCGGCTCGACGTGACGCGCGCGGGCGATCGCGTCGAATTCGCCGTCAGCGCGTTGTCCTTCTTGCATCGGCAGGTGCGCTCGATGGTCGGCTCGCTGGTCGAGGTCGGGCTCGGCAAGTGGCGCGCGGACAATCTGAGGGAAGCGCTCGAAGCGGCCGATCGCAGCCGCTGCGGACAGGTGGCGCCGGCCTGCGGGCTCTATCTCGCGCGCGTCGACTACGCCGAGCCGAAGGCGGAGAAATAGAGTTCCAGCGTACGTTCGTAGACGCGCGAGAGCGCCTCGAGATCGTCGAGCGGCACGCGTTCGTCGACGCCGTGCATGGTGGCGCCGACGAGGCCGATCTCGACGACCGGGCAGGCGTCCTTGATGAAGCGCGCGTCCGAAGTGCCGCCGCTGGTGGAGAGCTTGGCCCGCCGTCCCGTCACCTCCTCGATGGCCCTGGCGACGAGATCGGTGAAGACGCCGCGCTCGGTGAGGAACGCGAGCGCGTTGGTCGGATCGAAACTCAACGTGTAGCGCGCGCCTCCCGCCGCCGCGGCGACGCGTCGCTCGATTTCGGCGGTCAGGGCGTTCGGCGTCCACAGATCGTTGAAGCGGATGTTGAAAACCAGGCGAGCCTCGCCGGGAATGACGTTTGTCGCGGGATTGCCGACGTCGACGCTGACGATTTCGAGGTTGGAGGCCTCGAAGTCAGGCGTGCCCCGATCGAGGGCCGGCGTCCGCAAAGCGGCGAGAATCGGCGTCAGCGCGTGGATCGGGTTGTCCGCGAGATGAGGATAGGCGACATGGCCCTGCTTGCCGCAGACCACCAGCCGGCCGGTCAGCGAGCCGCGCCGGCCGTTCTTGATCGCATCGCCGAGCGCCGCGACGCTGGTCGGTTCGCCGAGCACGCAATGATCGAAACGCTCGCCGCGGGCGCGCGCCCATTCCAACAGTTTGACCGTGCCGTTGACGGCGGGCCCTTCTTCGTCGCCGGTGATGAGAAAACTGATCGAGCCCGGGAATGCGCCGCGCGCGACGAAGCGCAGCGCGGCGGCCACAGCGGCGGCGATTCCGCCCTTCATGTCGCAGGCGCCGCGCCCCCAGATCTGACCGTCGGCGACAGCGCCGGCGAAGGGATCGAAGCGCCACTTGCCCGCGTCGCCCGGCGGCACGACGTCGGTGTGGCCGGCGAAGACGAAATTGGGAGCAGCCGCGCCGAAGCGCGCGTAGAGATTGTCGATCGAAGGCGTTCCGGGGGCCGCGAACGAAACGATCTCGGCGGCGAATCCCGCTTCTTCGAGCAGGCCCTCGAGATAGGGCAGGGCGCCGGCATCGTTCGGCGTGACCGAGGGAAAAGCGATGAGCGCGCGCGCGATTTCGAGCGCTGAATTCGGCTTTGTGGACATGAACGGCCCCTATCGCGGCCGCATTTCGCGCACCAGCGCGGCCCACAGCAGCACGACGTCGTAAATCGGCGGTTCGGCGTTCGACAGCAAGATCCACAGGCCGGGGAGCTGGCTGCGTTTGAGCGCCTTGATGAGCACGCGTCCGTCGGCGAGGCCGCATACGCACATCCGCCCGACCAGATCGTCGCCCGGCTCTTCGCGCACGTCGTCGTAGAACACCAGCCAATTGTCGAACAGCGCGCCGAGCGAATGGCCGCGGATCTGCACCGCGACGGTTTTGGCGCTCGCCGCGTCGGGCGCGGGCACTTCGTCGAACGGGCCCTGGCCGTCGGCGTAGAAATGGGCGACGGCGCCGGCGCCGACATAGCCCACCAGCGGCACCGTGGCTCTCGTGACCGGCGGCCGGCCGCCGCCGATCAGGCGCGGCGGCTCGACGCCGAGATAGGCCGCCGCGATCGCGATCTCGTCCGCGCGCAGACGGCGCGAGCCGTTGAGGAGGTCGGTGACGGCCGAGGGCGAACGCCCGAGCGCCTTGGCGAGGCCGCTGCGCGTCTTGCCGGTTTCCTTGAGGGCGTCTCGAATCCAATCGACGGTCATGCGCTATCTATTCTGCTTTTCAGAATCCACGCAATCATGAAAATCAGAAATGTTTCTTGACAACTCGTCCAGATGTTCAGAAAATGAGAACAAAGAGTGAACATCGGCGCGGCCGTCGACCTCGCCCATCGCTCTTTCGATGAGGGGAGACAAAGCCGATGCAGGCCTGCAATCGTCGCCGCCCGCCCAAAACCAAGACCGAACATCAGGAAGCCGTCGCCGCCTGCGCCGCGCATCTCGGCGATCTCAAACGCGCCCACGGCCGCCCGCCCGCCGACGTCGAGCTGGCCAGCGTGGCGATCCCCAAGCGCCTGAGCGGCGAACCCGTCGCCTCGTACTGCGCGTCTCCTGCCCAGCTCTGCGCGGAGCTCGCGCGATGACCGCAAAAGCCAAGGCGCGACGATCGAAAACGAAGAGCCAGCCGGGAGCCGGAACGGCTCGACGCGACGCCCGAGCGGCTCGCCAGGGCTGCGGAGAGCGGCCAACGCAGCGAGCGCGGCGTCGATCGGCTGCGCCGCCTCGTCGATCCCTTCGACGTGATGCGCTCGAACTCGCGCGCTCGCGCCGCACGATCCCAAGCTCAACGACATTCGCTGGTTGATCGGCGAGTCGCTGCGGCGCCTTCATCGGCGCGCCCAGTTCGACGCGTTGCGCGCGGTCGCGACCGACGTCATCGGTTCGAAAGGGTTCGGCCCGCGTTCCGGTCTGCCCGCGAGCGAAATCGCGCTCCACGCGCGCGACAAGCTGCGCGCCGCCGCCGAGCGCGCCGGCGAGGCCGCCTGGCCGATCGTCACGCGCATCGTCATTGAGGGCGCGCGGCTGAGCGATTGCCGCGTCTTCGTGCCGGAAATCGTCACCGCCTGGCGCGCCGATGCGGTTCTCGCCGACCGCCTGCGCGTCGCGCTCGACCGGCTCGGCGATCTGCTCGGGGTGACGGCGGGGCGGCGATGAGGGCGGCGTTGGACTGTAACAGACTAGCGTGCGCGAAAACGTTGCGCGCGGGACGTCTTGGCGCTTGCGTTCCGACGAGCCGCCGTCAGGACTTGGGAAAGAAAATATAGCCGCCAATAAAGCGTTGGATCGATTGCGGCCGAATTGCGTCATGCGCCGTTCGTGCCGACAATAATACTTAACTAAGCCGTGATAATCTCGGCGGCCATAATTTATTCACTTCGAGTTCAGGCGGGCTGTGCAGGATAGCGCTGGTCCGTGAACGAAGGAGGATTTCATGTTCACACGCGTTCTGACAGGCGGAGCTGTGGCGGCTCTGGCAGGCGCCGCGATGCTGGCGATTTCGGCGAGTTCGGCTTCGGCCTTCACGCTCGACTCGTCCTCGCTCCAACAGCCGATGGCGTCCTCGCATATCGAACAAACCGCGTGGCATCGTCATTGGCATCATCATCATCGCCACTGCTGGCGCGGCCGCTGGGGCCACTTGCACTGCCGCTGGTGGTGACAAGGAGCTTTCTCGGCCCCGCTCCTTCGCGATGAGCGGGCGCCGCCGAGCAATGCCGCGGAAGCGCCCGGCGTTTCCGCGGTTTGCGTTTCTCGGCGCCGCCGAGCGAAGCGGCGTCAGCCCTGCATCTTCGCCATCAGCGCATCGGAGATCTCGAAATTGGCGGTGACGTTCTGCACGTCGTCGTTTTCTTCGAGAGCGCCGATCAGCCGCAGAATCTTTTCGCCCGCCTCGTCGTCGACGGCGATTGTGTTCTGCGGGCGCCAGACCAGCGACGCCTTGAGCGGCTCGCCGAACTTGGCTTCGAGCGCCTTTTGCGCGTCGCGCAACGCCTCGATGGAGGTGATCACTTCGTGCTCTTCCGGGCCGGAGACGACGTCGTCGGCGCCCGCCTCGATCGCGGCTTCGAGCATCGCGTCGTCGGAGGCGACCTTGCGGTCGAACTCGATCGAGCCGACGCGGTCGAACATGAACGAGACCGCGCCGGTCTCGGCGAGCGCGCCGCCCGCCTTGGTGAAATAGGAGCGCACTTCGCCCGCCGTGCGGTTGCGATTGTCGGTCAGGGCCTCGACGATGACCGCGACGCCGCCCGGCGCATAGCCTTCATAGCGCACTTCGTCGTAAGTCTCGCCCTCGGCGCCCGCGGCCTTCTTGATCGCGCGCTCGATGTTGTCCTTGGGCATGTTTTCCGCGCGCGCCGCGAGCACCGCCGCGCGCAGGCGCGCGTTCATCCCCGGATCGGGCAGGCCCATTTTCGCTGCGACCGTGATTTCGCGCGCCAACTTGGAGAAGAGCTTGGAGCGGATCGCGTCCTGCTTGCCCTTCTTGTGCATGATATTCTTGAACTGACTATGACCTGCCATGCCTCGCCTCGGAGAAGCGCGCGGGGCCCCGCGCGCGTTTGTGAAATCGGGGCTTCCTATACGCCGCGCCTTGCGCTTAGGGAAGACGCCGGCGCTTGATGACAACAGGGATCGGAGCCCATGAAAGCCGCGCTCGAAATCATTCCCGGCCTCGTCCATTACCCCGGCTATCTCGACCGGGGCGCGCAGGAAGCGTTGCGCGAGGAATTACGCGCCATCCTCGCCGTCGCGCCGCTGTTCTGCCCACGCATGCCGCGCACCGGCAAGGCGTTCTCGGTGCGCATGAGCGATTGCGGGCCGCTCGGCTGGGTCTCCGACGAAAAGGGCTACCGCTATCAGCCGACCCATCCGACGACCGGCGCGCCGTGGCCGGCGATGCCGGCGCGGCTGCTCGGGGTCTGGGCCGAGCTGGCGCCGGGCGCGCCGCCGCCCGAGGCGTGCCTGATCAACTACTACGACCAAAACGCCCGCATGGGGCTGCACCAGGATCGCGACGAGGCCGAGCTTTCCGCGCCGCTCGTTTCTCTTTCGCTGGGGGACACGGCGCTGTTCCGCGTCGGCGGCGTGACGCGCGGCGGGCCGACGCGCTCGTTCCGCCTCGCCTCGGGCGACGCGATGACGCTCGGCGGCCCCGCCCGCCTCGCCTTCCACGGCGTCGACCGCATCTTCGCCGGAAGCTCGACGCTGCTCGCGGAGGGCGGGCGGATCAATCTGACGCTGCGACGGGTGACGCCGCGGTAGCGGTCGGGAGCCTATTCCCCCTTCGGCGCGGACTTCGCTCCGCCCTTGGAGACGCCGACCAGGGCCGGTCGCAGCACGCGTTCGCCGATCTTCCAGCCGCTCTGCATGACCTGGGCGACCGCGCCGGCGGGCAGTTCTTCGTGAGGCGCCTCAAACATCGCCTGATGGAAATTCGGGTCGAATTTCTCGCCGAGCGGCTCCAGCTTGGTGACGCCGTGACGCGCGAGCGCGGTCTGAAGGTCGCGCGCGGTCAGTTCGACGCCTTCGATCAGGCTCTTCAATGCGCCGTCGGCGCCGGCGCGCGACTCCGCCGGCAGGCTGTCGAGCGCGCGCGCGAGATTGTCGGCGACCGTGAGCATTTCGCGGGCGAACGCGGCGACGCCGTAGGTGCGCGCGTCGGCGACCTCGCGTTCGGTGCGCCGACGCAGGTTCTCCATTTCCGCAAGGGCGCGCAACAGGCGGTCCTTCAGTTCGGCGTTTTCCGCGTTGAGCTTTTCGATCACGGCGAAGCCGTCGGCCTCGGCCGGCGGCGTCGCGCCGGCCACGGTCTCGGGGGTCTGCGCGTTGGTCGTATCTGTCATTTCGTCAAAATCCCGCATTGGAGCGCGCCCGATATCAGGGCTGACGGGGCAAAAATCAAGCGCAAGTCCGCGCGCGGCGTCACGCCGCGCTATTTTTCGAAAATCGCCAACAGATGCCTCTTGATCGCGGCCTGGCGCGACGACGAGGTGATTTTCGCCCCGGTCAGGTCGGTGACGTAGAAGGAATCGACGGCTTTCTCGCCGAAGGTCACGATATGCGCCGAGCCGATGTTCAAATTGAGCTTCGAGAGCGCCGAAGTCAGCTCGTAGAGCAGCCCGGGACGGTCGAGCCCGGAAACCTCGAGCACCGTGTAACGATTGGAAAGACTGTTGTCGATCATCACCTCGGGCGGAATCGCGAAGGCGCGGGCCCGGGCGTCGCGCCCGTTCTTGGCGGAGATGATTTCGCTGACGCGAATTTCGCCGCGCAGCGCCTGCTCGATGGTGCGCGCGATGCGTCCGGCGCGCCTCAGTTCGTCCTCGTCGCGATCGAAAGCGCGCGAGACGGAAATGGTGTCGAGGGCGAAACCGTCGGTGGTGGTGAAAATCTGCGCGTCGACGATATTGCCGCCGGCGCCCGCGCAGGCGCCTGCGATAGTCGAGAGCAGGCGCGGGTGGTCGGGCGCGACGATCGTCAGTTCGGTGACGCCGCGGTAGGCGTCGGTCGCGAATTCCGTCGCCAGCGAGTGCACCTCGGCGGCCATCGCATAGAGCAATTTGGCGTGCGCGACCTGGCGCGCCAGATCGACCTTCAGCCAATAGGCGGGGTAATGGCGTTGCGCGTAGGCGTCGAAATCGGGGTCGGACCAGCCGGGCAGCGCGCGCCGCAGCGCCTCTTGGGCCGCCAGCACGCGGGACTTGCGGTCGATCGCCGAGTGCCCGCCGCCGAGCACGACTTCGGTCTCCCAGAACAGCGTGCGCAACAATTGGCCCTTCCAGCCGTTCCACACGCCGGGTCCGACCGCGCGGATGTCGCACACCGTCAGCGTCAGCAGCATCCTCAGCCGCTCCAAGGTCTGCACGATCGCGGCGAGCGATTCGGCGGTGCGGGGGTCGGCGAGATCGCGCCCCTGCGCCATGTTGGACATCGTCAGATGCCATTGGACGAGCCAGGCGACTCGCTCGCAATCGGCCGGCGACAGACCCAGGCGCGGGCAAAGGCGGCGCGCGACCTCCGCGCCGGCGGTCGAATGATCCTCGGGACGTCCCTTGGCGATGTCGTGCAGAAACGCGGCGACATAGAGCGCCGTGCGATTGGCGATATGAGGCGCGATTTGGCTGACCAGCGGATGCTCCTCCTTGAGGGCGCCCGCTTCGATCTGGCTGAGAACGCCGACGGTGCGCAAAAGGTGCTCGTCGATGGTGTAATGATGGTACATCGAGAATTGCATCAGGCCTACGACGCGGCCGAAATCGGGGATGAAGCGGCCGAGCACGCCGGATTCGTTCATGCGGCGCAGCGCGACCTCCGGCGAGCGGCGCGAGGTCAGGATTTCGAGGAACAGCCGGTTGGCTTCGGGATTGGCGCGCAGCCTGGCGTCGATGCGCTTGAGCGACTGGGTGACGAGCCGCGTCGCCTCGGGATGGATCGCCAGACTCGATCGGTCCGCTGCCCAGTAGAGGCGGATGAGGTTTACAGGATCGCGCTCGAACGCGTCGGCGTGAATGACGGCGATGCGGTCGTGCTCGATCTTGAAATCGACGGCGTCGGCGACGGCGCGCGGCCGGCGACGCAAGCGGCCGAGGAAGCGATCGAGCGCTTGGGTCGGCTTGGCGTGCCGCTCTTCGAGCGCGGCGCAGACGATCGCGGTGAGATCGCCGACATCCTTGGCGACGAGGAAATAGTGCTTCATGAAGCGCTCGACGTCGGCCTGGCCGGCGCGTGCGGCGTAGCCGAGCCGTTCGGCGATCGGACGCTGCAGATCGAAGCTCAGGCGCTCCTCGGCGCGCCCGGTGAGAAAATGCAGGTGGCAGCGCACCGCCCAGAGAAACTCCTCGCAGCGCGAGAACAGCGCGAATTCCCGATGCGAGAACAGGCCGGCTGGGACGAGTTCTTCGGCGTTGCGCACGCGATAGACGTACTTGGCGATCCAGAACAGCGTGTTGAGATCGCGCAGGCCGCCTTTGCCCTCCTTGACGTTGGGCTCGACGAGATATCGCGACTCGCCCGCGCGCTTGACCCGCGCGTCGCGCTCGGCGAGCTTGGCGGCGACGAATTCGCTTGCCGTCTTGGCGACGATTTCTTTGTCGAAGCGCGCGCGCAGGCGATCGAACAGCGCCTCGTCGCCCATGATGAGGCGGGCTTCGAGCAGGGCGGTGCGGATCGTCATGTCGGCGCGCGCCAGTTTCAGGCATTCTTCGATCGAGCGCGTGGCGTGGCCGACCTTCTGCTTGAGGTCCCACAGCACGTAGAGCAGCGTCTCGATGATCTTCTGCGTTTCCGGCGTCGGGTCGCTGGGCAGCAGGAACAACAGATCGATGTCGGATCCGGGCGCCAACATCCCGCGGCCGTAGCCGCCGACCGCCACGATCGTCGGCCGCGCCGAGGCCGGCAGGCCGGGATGAAAATAGCGCGCCGCCCAGTCGTGGATCGCGCGGATCAGATTGTCCTCGTGATCGGAAAGGCGCGCCGCGCAGGCGCGTCCCGTGCCGCCCTCCTCGAGCGCCCGGCGCGCGGCGGCGCGGCACGCCTCCAGGCGCTCGCGAAACAGCTCGACCGCTTCGCGGCGGAACGCCGCGTCGTCCAAAGGCGGGTCGCGGCGCAGCGCTTCCAGCCGTTCGTCGAGCCGCGCGCGATCGAAGCCGCCTTTGGGCGCGGCGGCGCGGGGGCGGCGGGCGCGCGAGCTAGGGACCGTTGAAGTATCCATTCGGCGTTTTTATCACGGGTTGCGGGGTCGAGTTGCGAAAAGATCGCTAGTCAGTCGTTCACGTCGGCGGGTCGACGCCAATTTGCACGCTCTTGCCTTGCAGGCGCGGCGCGCGGCCGATCGCGACATCCGACAGCGCCCAAAGACGCGCGCCCGCTTCGCGAATTTTCGTCGTGAAATCATAGCGAAACGGCGCATCTTTGGCTTCGAAGCCTTGAAACGACAGGCCGTGTTCGGCCGCCAGGAACAGCGCTCGTTCGAGGTGGAAGCGCTGCGAAACGACGATGACGCGCTCTTGGCCGAAAACCGAGCGGGCCCGCAAGACCGAATCCAAGGTGCGGAAACCCGCGTAATCCCGATAGATTCGCTGCGGCGGCACGCCAGCGGCGACGAGGGCGTCGCGCATGTCGGTCGGCTCGTCGTAGCCGCCGGCCTCGCGCCCGCCACGGGCTTGATTGCCGCTCACGACGAGATACTTGACCTTGCCGCTCTTGAACAGCGCCGCCGCGGCCTCGATGCGATTGTCGAAGTAGGGATTGGCCAGATTGCCGCGCAGCAGGCGCGAGGAGCCGAGCACCAGCCCAACGTCCTCGGGGGTCAGGGACTCGATCGACGACGCGATGCGATCGTCGGCCCGGTCGGCGACGTACACCCACGCGCCCGTTACGGCGATCGCCAAGGCAATGGCGGCAAGGAACGCAGCGACAAATATCTTGCGATAAACGCTCAT
>CAVXCA010000032.1:0-24092 GCA_963759955.1 uncultured Alphaproteobacteria bacterium | reverse complement strand
GCGCATCAGCGCCGCGGCGATGTTGGTGAGCGGTCCGGTGGCGACGAGAACGAGTTCGCCCTTCGCCGCATGAGCCTGGGCGACGATCGCGTCGATGGCGTTCGCCGCGCCGCCCTCGTGCGGCGGATCGGGTAGGACGGCGTAGCCGAGCCCGCCCGGGCCGTGCACGATCCGGCCGTCCTGCGACGTATGCAGGATCGGCGAAGCGCAGCCCGGCCATACGGGGATTTCGGCGCGCCCGGCGAGCGCCAGCACGGCGCGGGTGTTGCGCGTGGCTTGCTCGAGATCGACGTTTCCGACGACCGTGGAGACGCCGACGACGCGCGCGTGCGGCGAAGCGCAGGCGTAGAGCAGGCCGAACGCGTCGTCGATGCCGGTGTCGACGTCGATGATTAGAGGCGTCGGTTTGGCGGGCATGGCGGCCTCCCTCGGCGGGCGTGGATCCCGCCGGCCTCTGGATTAATACCAAGTCCGGCAAAGATCGACTCGTTGCGCTTCGCGGGTTTCGCGACGCGCCCAGTCAGAAGAACCCCCGCCGCTCCCTGCCGCGCCAGCGCCACAGCAATTGCAGCGCCACCGCGGCGAGGCCGCAGGCGAGGCCGATCCACAGGCCGAGGCCGCGCAGCGGGGTAAAGAACGCGAGCGCGACGCCGATCGGCGCGCCGATCGCCCAATAGCCGATCAGCGCCATCATCATCGGCCAGCGCGAGTCGTGGACGCCGCGCAACATATTGGCGAGCGCGGCCTGAGCGCCGTCGAACATCTGGAAAATCGCGGCCACGCGCAGGAACGAAAGCGCCAGCGCGACGATTTCGGCGTTCTCGGCGCGCCCGGAGGCGAGAAACGGCGCGATCAGCAACCGCGGGGCGGCGAGCATCGTCGTGGCGGAGAGCGCGACATAGGCCATGGTGACGAAGAACGCGATCCAGCCCGCGCGCGCGACCGCGGTCGCGTCGCGTGCGCCGAAGGCGTGGCCGACGCGCACGCTCGCCGCTTGGCCGAGGCCGAGCGGAACCATGAAGGCGGTCGAGGCGATCTGCAGCACGATTGCGTGCGCCTCGAGCGAAGCGGGACCGATCAGCCCCATCGCCAGCCCCGCTGCGGCGAAGATCGAGATTTCCGCCGCGACGGTCGCGCCGATCGGTAGGCCGAGGCGCCAAAGGTGGGCGAAGGCTTCGCCATCGGGCCGCCAAAAGCTGACGAACAGCCGGTAGCGGCGCAAGTGCGGATCGACGAGCGAATAGCCGATCAGCACCAGCAGCATGACGGACTGCGACAGGCTGGTGGCGATCCCTGAGCCGAACACGCCCCAGGCCGGCGCGCCGAAGTGGCCGAAGATCAGCGCGTAATTGGCGCCGGCGTTGAAGACCACGGCGACGAGGCCGGCGATCAGGGTCGGCGCGGTGCGGCCAAGCGCCGCGAATGCCGAACGCGCGCCGAAATAGAGCAGCGCGGGCGCCAGCGCCCATTGCAGGCCGTGCATGTAGAGTCCCGCCTGCGCCGCGAGGTCCGGCGGCTCGCCGATCGCCAGCAGAATGGCCTTGGCGTTCCACAGCAGCGCCCAGGCGGGCGCCGCGAGGACGAAGGCGCTGAGGAACGCCTGATGGCACGCGCGGCGCAGGCCCGAGGCGTCGCGAGAATCAGCGCCCACCAGGCTCGCCGCGATCGGCGCGACGGCGCCGATGACGCCGATGCAAAACAGGAACAACGGCATGTAGAGATTGTAGCCGAGCGCGCCGGCGGCGAGCGCCTTTGGCGAAAGCCAGCCGAGCATCATGACGTCGGTCGTCGTCATGAAATTGACGGCGATGTTGGTGAGCACGATCGGCCCGCTCAATGCAAGGGTCGCGCCGATCTCGCGCGCGAGCCACGGGCGCGCGGCGGGTTGTGCCAAAGTTTGCGGCTGCGTCATGGCGCGCCTCGGCGCTGAGACCGGGTCTGGCGTCGAATGCGGGTCAACCCAGGACCATGCGCGCGGCCTCGGCCATCGCGCGGCCGAGGATCGCGTGAGCGTCGGCCTCGAAATGGATGCCGTCGAGGTCCGAGCAGGCGATGAACTGGCCGGCGTCGACGAAGCCGATTCCCTGGCGCTCGGCCACTTCGCGATAGCGCTGCGCGAGCAGGAGCGACTTTTCCCTCGCCCCTTCGAACATCTCGGCCCATTCCGTCAGCTTGCCGATCGGCGGCGGCGCGACGAGGAGAATCGCGGGCGCAGCGCCGCCCGGTCCGAGCGCTTCGGCGCGCGCGATGCGGATGAGGCGCTCGGCCCCGTTGGCGATGTCGCCGGGCGAGGCGGAAAAGCGCCTCTTCATGTCGTTGCAGCCGAGCGCGATGATGACGAGATCCAGCGGCGCATGGCTCCGCAGGCACGGCGGCAGATAGTCCGCGCCGCGCCGATCGGGCTCGATCGGATCGTCGAAAACCGTGGTGCGGCCGTTGAGGCCTTCCTCGACGACGCGATGCTCGGGGCCGAGCTCGCGCTGCATGACGCCGGTCCAGCGAATGTGCGGCTCGAAACGCGTCGCGCGCTTGGGATCGTAGCCCCAGGTGTTGGAATCGCCGAAGGCGACGATGACCGTCATGAACCTCGCTCCCGCCACGCCGTCTCTAGAGGGGGCCCGAGCCGCGGTCAACGGCGCGGGCCGACCGCTGGCCGGGCGCATCGGGCGCGCCGGAGCGAACAATTGGCGCATTACCAAAGCGTATATTCGCCGCCAATTTCCCGCCACCGCCCGCTGGCAAACGAATAGCCCAACGATTGCGCCACGGAGCCCCTTGTGAAGCCATCCGCCGTTCTCTTCGTCGCCATCGGCCTCGCCGCCTCGATGTCGATAGCCGTCGCCGCGCCGCGACTGAAGCCGCTCATGCACGGTTGGAAGACGGACGTCGCGCGCGCCGAGCCGATGCTGAGCGGGGCAGCGCCCTACGACGAAGCCGAGCTTCGCCGCATCCTCGCCGCTTTGGTAACGGATTCACAAGATATCGAAGCTGGAATCACCGGGAGGAGCGCCCGGGCGCTCGACATCAAGAGCCGGTTTTCCCAATTCGAGGCCGACGCTGCAGCGACGCTGCAATCGGTCGGCGCCAAAGATCGCGTGAAGAATCGTTTCATGCGGATGCGCGGCGATTGCCGATCGTGCCACGACGCGTTCGCCAATTAGTCCGGCCCTGGGGAGGGAGAACCATTTTGTCGAAACAACTCACGAGATAACGAAGGAAGCCGCCCCATGTCGACGACGCGTTCCCATATCACGCGCCTCCTGCATTTGACCCTGTTGCTGGTCGTCCTGCATCAACTCCTCAGCAGCTCAGTTATGGAGCGGCCGTTCCCGGGCGACGAGCCGGGATGGCCGTACTTTCTACACGAGCAGGTCGGGCTGGTCGGCCTCGGGGTCCTCGCGCTGTTCTGGCTCTGGACGCTCGTGCGTCATCCGCTGGAGACGCCTGTGGCGCGGCTCGTGCCGTGGTTCTCGCCGTCGCGAATCGCCGCGGTCTTCGAGGACATCGCAAGGCTCGTTCGCGCGCTCTTTTCGTTCCGCGCGCCGCCGTTGGAGCTCGACGCCCTCGCCAGCGCGGTGCATGGCCTGGGCCTTCTCGTAGCGTCGTTCCTGGCGCTGAGCGGCGCGGCTTGGTTTTACCTCTTCGCCGGAACGCCCTATGGACGTATCGTGATGGGCATGCACAAACTGTCGGCCAACCTGATGTGGGCGTATCTGATCGGGCACGCGCTGGTCGCTGTCGTCCATCATGCGCTGGGCGACGATATCTTTTCTCGAATGTTCTGGGTCAAGCGACGCCGGACGCACGCGACGGTTCCCGCCGAATGAAGATCCTGATCATCGAAGACGACGAAGACAGCGCGACGTTCCTCGCCGAGGGGATCGCCGCGCGCGGCCATGAGGCGAGCGTCGCGCGAAACGGTCGCGACGGCTTGGTGATGGCGACCGGCGAGGGGCGCTACGACGTCGTCGTCGTCGACCGCATGCTGCCGGTACTGGACGGCCTCAGTCTCGTCAAGGCGATGCGTTCGGCCGGCGTCTCAACGCCGGCGCTGTTTCTGACCAACCTGTCCGGGATCGACGACCGCGTCGAAGGGTTGGAGGCGGGCGGAGACGACTATCTCGTCAAGCCGTTTGCGTTCACCGAATTGATGGCGCGCGTCACCGCGCTCGCCAGGCGTCCGGTGCTCGGCGCCGAAACGACGGTTCTCAACGTCCTCGATCTCGAAATGGATCTCATTCGGCGCACCGTTCGGCGCGGCGGTCAGCCGATCGATCTGCAGCCGCGCGAATTTCAGTTGCTGGAATTTCTGATGCGCAGCGAGGGCCGCGTCCTCACCCGCACCATGCTGCTGGAAAAGGTCTGGGATTTCCATTTCGACACGCGAACGAATATCGTGGAGACCCACATCAGCCGATTGCGGGCCAAGGTGGACCGCGGGCAGGCGGTTCCGCTCATTCAGACCTTGCGCGGCGCCGGATATTCGTTGCGTGCCCCGAACTAGCCTATTTCGCACCAGCAGCTTTCGCCTTGCGGCGATCTACCTCGCGCTGTTCACGGTTTCCGTCCTGATCCTGGGCGCCGTGGTCTATCTCGTGGTGTGGCGCGAGATCGCGAGCGAGATCGACGCGGATATCCGGGGCGAGACCTCGACGCTCGTGCGCGAATTCGCCGCGCACGGCGGGGACCGCCTGAAGGCGATCATCGAGGCGCGCAGCCGCGGCGGCTCTTTCGTTTATGGACTGGCGGACGCTCAAGGCCGGCTCGTCGCCGGCGAGCTTGTCTCCAAGCCGGGCGAGGTCGGCTGGACGACGCTGCGCGAGCCCGAGCGCGGCGACGAACCCGACGGCGAGTCGTCCGCAGCGGTGCGTGCGCTGGTCACCCGGTTGAACGACGGCGGCGTGCTGGTGGTCGGCGACGAATGGCGCGGCGCGCGCGGCGCGACGCGCACCGTCATTACCGCCTTCTTATGGGCGCTGGCGGGGACGCTCGGATTGGGAACGCTCGGCGGCCTGATCCTCAGCTCGCAGGTTCTGCGCCGGATCGAGGCCATGAGCAGCGCGGCTCGGGGGATTGTCGCCGGCGATTGGCGCCAGAGGATTCCCGAGACGGGAGCGAACGACGAACTCGCGCAGTTGGCGCGCACGTTCAACCGCATGTTCGATCGCATCGAATCGTTGTTGGAGGCTCACAAGGCCGTCGGCGCCAATATCGCGCACGATCTGCGCCGGCCTTTGGCGCGCACCGTTCATCGCCTGGAGACGGCGCGCGGCGGGGGCGCGAGCGCGAAAGACGCCGAATTCGCGATCGAGACGGCGATCGCCGACATCTACGGGGTGCTGGAGACGTTCAACGCAATTTTGCGTATCGGTCAAATCGAGTCCGGGGCGCGGCGCGCCGGGTTCAAACCAGTGGATTTGGCCGCGGTGGCGCACGAAGTCGTCGAGGCGTTCCAGCCGGCCGCGGACGAGGAGGGAAAGACCCTTGTCGCCGATCTCTCGGCCGCGTTGCCGCTGTCCGGCGATCGCGAGTTGCTGACGCAGATGGTCGCCAATCTCGTCGACAACGCGTTGCGCCATACGCCCCAGAATACGCGCATCGTCGTGGCGAGCGCGCGCCTGCCGGGCGCAGCCCGGCTGACGGTGAGCGACAACGGGCCGGGCGCGCCGCCGGCCGAACTCGGCCGCATCTTCGAGCGCTTCTATCGGCTCGACGCCGCGCGCGCGACGCCGGGCGACGGGCTTGGCCTCAGCCTGGTGGCGGCGATCGCCGAACTGCACGGCATGGCCTGGGCCGCTTCCGACAACGGGCCGGGCTTGGCGGTGACGCTCGATCTGCCCGTCGGGGGCGGCGGCGATCTTGGCCAGCGAAGCGCACGCCGGCCATAGAACCGGCGCAAAAAGCTTCCCTAACTTTGCGAGGGAGGCGACGATGACCAAGCTACCTGCCGACGAGGACTATGCGATGGCGGTGCTCTCGATCTTCGGCGCTCTGAACGTCCACGCCGGCGAGAGCTTGCAAGCCAGCCGCGTCGGCGTCGAATTCCAGGTCCGCAACATGGGGCGGGCCTCCGACTGCGAGGCGGCGCTGATCTACGCGGTCGAGCAGGGCTGGCTTCACATCGAACTCGGCCGCATTCGTCTCACCGCGGCGGGCTTCGCGCAGATATAACGGACCACGGATATCGCCCGCTTTGCCTGGGCCGAAGAGGTAGTCAGTTGACAAATTCAATAGAATAACGGATTTCATGAGCGCGGGCGGTCGTTCGGGGCCGCTCGCGCTAGTCTAGCCGGGCTGTCGCAACGGGGCGGCGAAAGAAGCCACGCCAAGCGACCGGTCGGCGATTTTTGCGTGAAACCGAACTGAACAGCGCCAACAAGTCGGAGCCTCTCATGTCGCAAACGCCCCTCAAGCCGGAAACGCTCGCGCTGCATGCGGGCTGGCGCGCCGATCCGACCACCGGATCGGTCGCGGTGCCGATCTTCCAGACGACGTCCTACCAGTTCCACAGCGCCGAACACGCCGCCAATCTCTTCGCGCTTAAGGAACTCGGCAACATCCACACCCGGCTGATGAACCCGACCAACGACGTGCTGGAGAAGCGCATCGCGGCGCTGGAGGGCGGCGTCGCGGCGCTCGCGGTGGCGAGTGGCCAGGCGGCTTCGGCCTTCGCGGTGCAGAACCTGGCGCGGGTCGGCGACAACATCGTCTCCTCCACCGACCTTTACGGCGGCACCTGGAATCTCTTCGCCAACACTTTGAAAGATCAGGGAATCGAGGTTCGCTTCGTCGACCCCGCCGATCCCGAGAATTTCCGCCGCGCGACCGACGCGCGCACCCGCGCCTATTACGCCGAGACCTTGCCCAATCCCAAGCTGATCGCGTTTCCGATCGCCGAGGTGGCGGCGATCGGCCGGCCGCTCGGCATCCCCTTGATCGTCGACAACACCGCGGCGCCGCTGCTGACGCGTCCCTTCGACCACGGCGCGGCGGTGGTGGTCTATTCCTCGACCAAGTACCTCGGCGGGCACGGCACGTCGATCGGCGGGCTCATCGTCGACGGCGGCAATTTCCCCTGGGGCGATTTCGCCGAGCGCCAGCCGGCGCTGAATACGCCGGATCCGAGCTATCACGGCGCGGTCTGGACTGAGGCGGTCAAGCCGCTCGGGCCGATCGCCTACATCATCAAGGCGCGCGTGACGTTGCTGCGCGATCTAGGCTCGGCGATTTCGCCGTTCAACGCCTTCCTCACGCTTCAGGGCATCGAGACGCTGCCGCTGCGCATCGAGCGCCACAGCGCCAACGCCGCTGCGGTCGCGGCGTTTCTCGCCAAGCGGCCGGAAGTAGCGAAAGTGATTCATCCCTCGCTGCAGACCGGCGTCGCGCGCGAACGAGCGCAAAAATATCTCAAGGGCGGCTTCGGCGGGCTCGTCGGTTTCGAGCTCGCCGGCGGGCGCGAGGCGGGCCGGCGCTTCATCGACGCGTTGCAGCTCTTCTATCACGTCGCCAATATCGGCGACGCGCGCAGCCTCGCCATCCATCCCGCGACGACCACCCATTCGCAGCTCTCTCGTGCCGACCAACTCGCCACCGGGGTCACGGAAGGGTACGTCCGCCTGTCGATCGGCCTCGAACACATCGACGACATCCTCGCCGACCTCGACCGCGCGCTGAGCGCGGCAGGAACGCGGGCGGTCGCGGCGGAGTGATCGCGCGCTAGCGCTCTGCCAGCGCCTGCGCCGCGCGCGCCAGCGCGCAAAATCCGGCGACGTCGATTTCCTCGGCGCGCCGGGTCGGATCGAGCCCGGCGGCGGCGAGCAGCGCGGCGAGGTCGACGCCGTGTGTGGCCGCGAAGCTCTTCAGCGACTGGCGCAGCATCTTGCGCCGCTGGCCGAACGCGGCCTGCGTCGCCGCCGACAGGAGCCGCGCGTCGCACGGCTCGGGCGCCTCTCGCGGGATCAGTTCGACGACGCTGGAGGTCACCTTCGGCGGGGGTGTGAACGCGGCGGGGGGGATATCGAACAAGAGCCGCGCGCGCGTGCGCCAGCCCGCGAGCACCGCGAGCCGGCCGTAGTCGGCGCGCTCGGCGGGCGTGGCGACGATGCGCAGCGCGACCTCGCGCTGAAACATCAGCGTCAGCCGATCATAGAACGGCGGCCACGGCTCGGCCTCGAGCCAGCGCGTCAGCAGCGCCGTCGCGATGTTGTAGGGCAGGTTGGCGCAGATGCGTAAGCGCGCGCCGCCCGCCTCGGCGCGAAGCGTCGCCGCGTCGAGGGCGAGCGCGTCGCCGGCGATGATCTTCATGCGCCCCGGCCAATGCGCGGCGATCTCGGCGAGCGCTCCGAGGCAGCGCTCGTCGCGCTCGATGGCGACGACCTTTTTTGCGCCATGCGCCAGCAGCGCGCGGGTGAGGCCGCCGGGCCCCGGGCCGATTTCGACGACGACGACGCCTTCGAGCGGGCCCGCGGCGCGGGCGATGCGGCCGGTCAGATTGAGGTCGAAGAGAAAATTCTGGCCGAGCGATTTCTTGGCGTCGAGACCGTGCGCGGCGACCACCTCGCGCAGCGGCGGCAGGCCGTCCGCGGCGAGGCTCACGGCGCGAGGCGCGCCGCCAACCGCAACGCTTCGATCAGGCTGGTCGGGTTCGCGAGCCCCTTGCCGGCGATGTCGAACGCGGTGCCGTGGTCGGGCGAGGTGCGCACGAACGGCAGGCCGAGCGTGACGTTGACGCCGGTGTCGAAGGCGAGCGTCTTGGCGGGGATGAGGCCTTGGTCGTGATACATCGTCAGCGCGACGTCGTAGCGGGCGCGCGCGGCGGCGTGGAACATGGTGTCGGCGGGCAGGGGGCCGACCACTTCGAGCCCCTCGGCGCGAAGGTCCGCGACGGCGGGGGCGATCACATCGATTTCTTCGCGCCCCATCGCGCCGCCTTCGCCGGCGTGCGGATTGAGGCCGGCGAGCGCGAGACGCGGCCGCGCGAGGCCGAAGCGGCGCTTCATGTCGGCGGCGACGATGCGCGCGGTCGAAACGATGAGCTTGCGGGTGAGCAGCCTCGGGACCTCGCTCAGCGCGACGTGGATCGTCACCGGCACGACCGCGAGAGCGCGAGACCAGATCATCATCACCGGCTGCGCCGGCGCGCCCCAGCGCTCAGCGAGCGCGCCCAGATATTCGGTGTGGCCGGGGAACTTGAAGCCGGCCTGATAAAGAGTGGCCTTGGCGATCGGATTGGTGACGAGCGCGCTCGCTTGCCCGCTTCGGACGCAGCCGACGGCGCGCTCGATCGACTCGATCGTCGCGGCGGCGAAGGTGGGATCGGGCTCGCCCGGCCGCGCGTCGGCAGGCGCGGAAAGCGCGACGACGGGCAGCGCGCGCGCAAACGCCGCGCTCGCTTCGGCCGGCGAGACTTCGGCGATCGGCGCTTCGAGGCCGAGCCGCCGCGCGAGCGCGCCGAGCGCCTTCGGGTCGGCGAGGGCAAAGAAGGGCGAACTGAGCGAAGCGCGCGCGATCCAGGCGCGTAACACGAGTTCCGGCCCGATCCCGGCGGGATCGCCCATAGTCAGGGCCACCGGCCGGCGCGACGATGGCGCCGTCATTCCCGAGGCAGACGATTGGCGGCGCGGATCATTGCAAGCCGACGGCGCCGCCGACTTCTCCCAGCGTCCGCAGCGTGAGCTGCACCAGCAGCGACTGGTCGCGCACCGCCGGCGTTGCGGCGATCGGATCGCTCATGGTCGAGGAATAGCGCACTTTGACTGTCGTGCAGGTGTCGCCGTAGCTGAGACCGACGCTGTAGTTGGGCGCGTAGAAGACGGGCGTCGTCTGGTTCGGCAGGTCGTAGTAATGGCGCGACATATCGAACAGCACCGATCCGTCGACGGTCCAATTGGTCGCGAGCTTGTAGCTGGCGTTGGTCAGCAGGCCCTCGCGGTTATAGAGCCAGCCCAGCAAAGGCTGGGCGGCGTAGCGCCCGTAGTCGAGACTGGTCGTGAAGCCGCCGAAACTGGCGTTGGCGATCACGTCGAGCCGAGCGAGCGCGAAGGTCGAAGTGTCGAATTGTTGCTTGCTGGAGAGGGAAAAGGCCGACGAGAACGGCGCGATCGTCTCGCCCGCGACGTAGTTCGAATATTTTTGGTCGAGCCCCGATTCCAGCCCGGTGTTGGCGGCGTCGCCGATCGTGTAGGAGTTTTGCCCGGCGAGCTGGATGGACTGGCCGCCGACGAAGTTGGCGTGGCCGCCGTTGGCGAAATTCGCGGTGTACTGCATGCCGTAGTTGAGCCGCGTGCCGCCCTCGACGCGGTCGTAGCCGGAATATTTGTCCCACGCGAACAGGTTGGTCTCGTCGAAGACGAGGCTCTGCGCGTCTTCGTTCGGCTGCAACCTCGGAACGACTTCGTTCGGGCGCGCGATGAGCTGCGCGATCGGCTCGACGATCTGCTCGCCGAGCATCGAGGACGAGACGAAGGGATAGCGATATTCCAACCCGACGCCCGGCATGGCGTTGGCGTACGATCCGCTGCTGGCGCCGTTGAAGAAGCTGGTCTGGCTGCCGTTGTAAACGGAACTCGATCCGGCCGGGCTGGAGTAGGTGAAGGTCCCGCTGGTGTCGAGATCGGTCGTCTCGCCGTCGAGGCGCGCGAACACGAACGGCGTCCAGGTCTCGCCGATCGGATCGACGAACTTGCGTTGCCAAGAAATCTGCTCGGTGGCGCGCGCGTAATCGCCGGCGATGCCGCGCAGCAGGCAATTGCCCGGGGCATAAGCCGCCTCGGGCGTGAGCAGCGGAGGCGTTGCCGTCCCCGTCACTGGATTAATATTGGTTCGGACGCCGCCCGCGACCGTGCCTCCCGTGCCGCAGACGTTGTAGAGATTGTACGCCGCATCGAGCGTCTGCGCGCCGGCGGACTGGTATAGCGCTTCGGTGCGCGAGATGTCGGTCGCGTTGAGGTCGACCTTGATCTCGCCGCCGATGCCGCCGCTGCTCTCGGGCGCGATCGCGAACGTCCTGTTGTAATCGAGCACGGGAACGGCGGGCGGCTCCGTGCGCTGATCGGTGGAGGCGACCGTGCTCTCGAAATGATAGCCGCTCAGGTCGAAGAACCCGCGATCCGCCTGGCCGCGCAGATAGACCGACGACACGATGTCCTGGAAGTAGTAGTGCGACGTGTCCTGGCTCTTGATCTTGTAGTCGCCGAGATAGAAGGGATCCGAAACGGCGGTCACGTCCCAGCCGTATGTCCACTTATCGTTGATATAAAACTTACCCTCGCTCTCGAGCGAGTCGCGCCAGCGCCGATCGCCCGAGCCATAGGGGGCGGCCTCAAAAAGCGAAGGGCGCTCCTGATAGAGCCCGTTGACGCGAATACTGTATTCGCCGTTGTCCAAGCGGTGGCGCCACTCCGCATCGCCGAGGGGACCTTGCGCCGAGAGATAGGTCGGCGTCAGCGTCAGGTCGTAATTGGGCGCGAGATTGTAGAAATAGGGGAGCCCGACGCCGTAGCCGAAACGATTTCCCTGATAGAACGTCGGCGCCAAAAAGCCGCTCGCTCGCGTGACCGACGGATCGGCCGCGGAAAAATACGGAACGTAGGCGATCGGGACGCCGCCGACCTCGAGCCACGCATCCTCGTAATAAACGACGTGGGTTTGCTGGTTCTCGATGATTCGCGCCGCGCGGATTTGCCAGAACGGCGGGCGTTCGGGGTGCTCCTTGCACGGTTCGCACGCGGTGTAGACGCCGCCGCTGAACACCGTCACGGCGCCGCCCGAGCGTTCGACGCGAGGCGCCGTAAAGCGGGTCTTCTCGGTCGACAGCGTTTCGACGCCTTCGGCGAAGCCGGCCGCGAAGTCGTCGCTCAGATCGAATCGCTGGGCGTAGCTGACGTTGCCGTGCTCGTCCGTCAGTTTGGCGTGACCTTCCGCGTAAACCCGTTTGGTCGTGCGATTGTAGACGACCCGGTCGGCCTGAAGAATACGATGCTTGTAATAGAGCTGCACCGCGCCGACCGCCGAGACGGTGTTGTGGTCTTTGTCGTAGACGAGTTCGTTGGCCTCGACGATCAGCTTGTCGGGATTCTGCGCCGCTGCGGCGGCCTGGGACGACACAGGCTGGGTCGACGCAGGCTGGGTCGACGCAGGCGCGCTGGTTTGTGCGTGCGCCGTCGCCGCGGCGAGCGACAGCGCGAGCAGAAAGCCCAGGCGTGCGAGGGCGCCCCCGCGGCGTCCGCTCGCGTTGAGAAAGCTGATGGAGCGGCCCATCAACCATCCTCCTGGTGCAGAAGCACGTAGACTCCGAACAAGCAGCCGACAACGGCTGGCGACCACCCCGCGACGGGAACGCTGACGAATCCCGTCCCGCCGAGGTCATTGACCAATTTCGTCGCAACATAAAGCACGAAGCCGGCGGCAACGCCACTGGAAACCATCTTTTGGACGCCGCCCATACGGAAGAATCTCAACGAAAAGCACGCGGCCACCAGCACCATCGCCGCCAGCGTCAGCGGCAAAGCGAGAAGCTCTTGAAATCGCAAACGATATCCGGTTGCGTCGAGACCGGCGCGGTCCGTCTGCGCGGCGAGGCCCGGAAGCGCCCAGAACGATACGGTCTCCGGCGCGACGAACGCCTGCGCGACCTCCGCCTCGGTCAAGTTCGTGGCGAGAAAATAAGTGTTCGTCGCCAAGGTGTTGAAGCCGGGGGTGACGACGTTGGCGTTGTCGAGGCGCCAGTACCCGTCGTGCAACGTCGCGTCATCCGCGTCGACGCGTTCGAGGAACCCGCCGTTCGCGTCGAAATTGAAGACCTGGACGTGAGTGAGCGAGGAACCCGAGTCGCCGCGGCCGTCGGCGTGGACGACCGATTCGCCGTCGACGCTCTTCTGCCTTATCCACACACCAGCAGAGTTATTTGCCCCGGCGCCGAACAGCTTCGCTTCGAGTTGGTCGGATTGGCGCTTCATTGCCGTAGAGGCCGGGTTGTAGAGCGTGGCCATGACGACGCCGATCGCGACGACGACGAGGAGCGGCGGCGTAATGAACTGCCAGGCCGAAACGCCGGCCGCGCGCGCCACCACCAGCTCAAGTTTTCGCGAAAGATTGAGAAACGAGATCATCGCACCGAATAGCACCGCGAATGGCAGCGCCTGCTCGGCGACGATCGGCGTATGCAGAAGCGAATCCCAAGCCATCAACAGTCCGGTCGCTCCAGGCGTATCGCCGGAACGGCGCAGCATTTCGACGAGGTCGATGGCGTAGATGAGGACGAAGACTCCCGCGAAGACCGCGAGGATGGTCTCGAGGAACCGCTTGGCGAAATAGCGTCCCAGCGTGCCGCCGATCATGACGTCCTCGTCGCGGCGAAGGCGAGGCGCCGCATCTCCTTGAACGCACGGCTGAGCGGCCCGACGAAGACCGCGTCGAGGCTGGCCGCCGAAGCGCCGATCGGGATCGCCCAAACCAAGATCACGGCATCCGGTCTGCTGGCTGCGAGCGAGGTCGCGGCGATGCCGATCATGCGCAGAGTCGAGAACACGAGAATCGCGATCGCCGTCGCGACGCCCCGGCCTTGGCGGGTCGTTCGCGCTTCGCCGAGCGCCGCGAATCCGACGAGGCCCGCTACGAAGGCATAGAACGGGCTCGCGAGTCGATCGAGCAGTTCGGCGCGCAACCGTCCCGCCATACGCCGCGCCGAAGGGTCTTTGGGGTCGGGGGCGATCAGTTGCATCGTCGCGCGCTCGCGCGGCCGCTTGACCGAGTCGCCTTTGCGAATGAACTGGGAAAGGTCGATCGCGTAGTCGTCGAAAGTGACGACCGCCGAATCGCCGGAACGTTCGGGACGCTGGTAGCTGCCCTTCGACAACACGAGATAGGTTTGCCCGTCCTTTTCAGTCGTCTTGCCCACTTCCGAAATGTACGTGGTGACATGGGCCGGATCGCGGCGATCCTGCATGAAGACGCCGCGCAGCGAGCCGTCCGGCGCGCGGTTGCGATAATGGAATATGAAGCCGGCCTCGAGTTCGTTGAACGCGCCGGGGCGCGCGAAATTTGTGATGAAATCGGCGCGAATGAAGGACGTCAGATTTTCGATGGCGTCGAAGCTCCACGGCATGACTTCGACGTAGAGCAGCGCTTCGAGCGCGAACACCAGCGCGAACAGTGCGACGAACGGGCGCAGCAGCCGGCCGGGCGAAACTCCGGACGCACTCATGACCACCAATTCGCTGTCGCCGTTCAGCTTGTTAAGGCAATAGAGCACGCCGGCGAACAGCGCGACCGGCGCGATGATGGCGACGAGCGAAGGCAGCGTGAGCCCGGTGATCGCGAAAAAAACGAGAATCGACTGGCCCTTGCTGGTCAGCAGGTCGATCTGCCGCAGGGCTTGCGTGATCCAAACCAAGCCGGTCAGCGCGATCAGGCCGGCCAGGAAGGCCGCGGTCGCGGTTCGGAACACGTATCGTTCGATGTGCAACATCCAGCGGCTGTTTCCGTGTTTCCTTTCAAGGAGCGCGCCCAACGGCGCGCGCTCGCCGGGCAGCGCTAGCCTGCCCCCGCGCGCCTGGCAAGGCGCAATCCCGTGACGGGGCGGCGCGGCGGCCAAGCGTCGCTTTTTCGTGACGTCGCCTTATTGACGGGCGGGTCAAAGCCCTTGATTAGTCCTCGACGCGTCGGCGCAGGGCCGACCGCGCCTGTTTGAACTTGTGTCCGGGGATTTGCATGGACGAATTCGTCAAGATTGCGTTCGGGCCGATTTCGGCGCCCAAGGGCGGAACCCTCGTGGTCTTCGTCGGCGCCGACCTCAAGGCGCCGCCGCGGGTCGCCGCGCTTCTGGGCGAGGCCGCCGCCCGGATCGAAGCGGCGGCCAAGTCCGCCCGGTTCCTGGGCAAATACCTCACTTCGATGGATATTCTCGCGCCTTCGGGTGTCGATGCGTCGCGTCTTCTCGTCGTCGGCGTCGCTCCCGGCAAGGACGGCAAGCCGATCGATTTTCCGACGCTTGGCGGTTTTGTTTTCGGCAAGCTTGGCGCATCCAAGACGGTCGAGGTGGCCCTTGAAGCGCCTCAGGGCGAGTGGGACGGCGCCGAGGCGGCCGATTTCGCGCTCGGGCTGCGCCTGCGGGCCTACCAATTCGACAAATACAAGACGGTCAAGAAGAATGGCGACGAGGCCGACGATTCTTCGCCCTCCGTCACCATCGGGGTGGCCGACTTCGCCGCGGCCCGCGCCGCGTCGCCCGCGCGCACGGCGGTCGCCGAAGGCGTCGAACTCGCCCGCAACTTGGTCAACGAGCCGCCGAACGTACTCTATCCCGAAGCCTTCGCCGAACGCGCGGCAAGCCTCAAGAACTTCTCGGCGTCGACATTGAAATCCTTGATGAGAAGGCGATGACGAAACTCGGCATGGGCGCGCTCCTCGGCGTCGGCCAGGGCTCGAAGCGCGACAGCCGCCTCGTCGTCATGCACTGGCGCGGCGTCAAAGGGAAGAAGGCCAAGCCGATCGCCTTCGTCGGCAAGGGCGTCTGTTTCGACTCGGGCGGCATCTCGATCAAGCCGGGCGCCGGCATGGAGGACATGAAGGGCGACATGGCGGGCGCGGCCTGCGTCGTCGGCCTGATGCACGCGCTCGCCAGCCGCAAGGCCAAGGTCGACGCGATCGGCGTGATCGGCCTGGTCGAGAACATGCCCGGCGGCGGCGCAATTCGTCCCGGCGACATTCTCAAGTCGATGTCCGGCCGCTCGATCGAGATCATCAACACCGACGCCGAGGGGCGCCTCGTCCTCGCCGATGCGCTGTGGTACGTGCAAGACAAGTTCACGCCGCGCTTCATCGTCGATCTTGCGACGCTGACCGGCGCCATCATGGTCGCGCTCGGCCAGGAGAACGCCGGGCTGTTCTCCAACGACGACGAATTGGCCGCGCGCCTCAGCGTGGCGGGCGCGGCGACGGGCGAAACGGTTTGGCGGATGCCGCTCGGGGCCGCCTACGACAAGTTGATCGACTCGAAGTTCGCCGACGTGAAGAACACCGGCGGACGCAACGCCGGCGCCATCACCGCGGCGCAATTTCTCAAGCGCTTCGTCAACGACACGCCTTGGGCGCATCTCGACGTCGCGGGCACGGCGATGAACTCGCCGGCCAGCGACGTCAATCAATCCTGGGGATCGGGCTGGGGCGTGCGCCTCTTGGACCGCCTGGTCGCCGAATATTACGAACGCTGAATTTTCGCCCGATGTTGCTGGCGTCATGATGGCGAGAGAGAATGGCCTTTGGCTCGAATAGCCGCCGGGGAGTGTCTGTGATGCGATCGGGATTGGGGCTCGCGGTTCTCGCACTTTGTCTCGGCGCCGCTTCGGCGCAGGCGAATCCGGCGCTGGCGGGCTGCGACGCTTTCATCGACAAACTGCGCACCGCGGCGAGCGACTTGCACGTCGATTTCACCCACGCGCTGATCGTCTCGCGGGCGCGAAGCGACACCGACGTCTTCGACATCACGACGAAGTCCGACCTCGACGGCACCTTGACCTGCCGAAACGACGGCTTGTTGCGCTTCGAGGCGCGCATCGCCGAACCGGCCTCGGCGCGCGCGGCGACCGAATTCGAGAACTTCCAGGCGGCGGCGCTGCGCTCCGCGCTCGGCTGGGACGCCGCCAAGAGCCGAAGCACGGTGCGCGATATGGCGGCCGACGCGCGCGATTATCTCGCCGCCTCGCGCGAGCGCGGCGACGTCTACATCTCGGGCAAGACCGAGGAGCACGCCCCCGGCGGCGTCTCGCTCGGCCTGATCCTCACCGACACCGACAGCGCCTTCATCATCGTCGGCGGCGAAGAGTAGTCGCGGCGCGGCGATGACCGAATTCCGCTTCTATCACCTCGAGCGCCGCCGCATCGACCAGGCGCTGCCGGAAATTCTCGAGGACGCGCTCGCGCACGGCCTGCGCGCCGCCGTCCAGGCGCCTTCGCAGGAGCGCGTCGAGGCGCTCAACGAGCGGCTGTGGACCTACGCCGACGACAGCTTCCTGCCGCACGGCGCGGCGGGCGACGGCGAGCCCGAGGGGCAGCCGATCTATCTGACGTCGGGCGAGGACAACCCCAACGGCGCTGCGTTACGCGTGCTCGTCGCCGGCGTCGACGCCGCGCCTTTTGCGCAAAGCGCGACGGGCGGCGCCTACGAGCGGGTGATCCTGTTGTTCGACGGCCGCGACGAGGAGATGCGCGCCGAGGCGCGCAAGCAATGGACCGCCCTCAAAGCCGCCGGCGCCGCGCCGAGCTACTGGCGCGAGGGCGAGGACGGGGGTTGGGAGAAGGCGCGCTGAGGGTTGCCGGGTCGCCTGATCGCGGGAATGGCTGTCGCCTCCAGTCGAGCCCGGACGCTCGCTAGCCGCGCGTCTTGGCGATGAACTGTCGGAACCGCTCCGATTTCGGGTCGCCGAACAATTCCGCCGGCGGGCCCTCGGCTTCGACCAGGCCGAGGTGAAGGAAGAGGACGCGGCTCGAAACGTCGCGCGCGAAGCCCATCTCGTGCGTGACGATGAGCATGGTGCGTCCCTCCTCGGCGAGCGCGCGCATGACGCGCAGGACTTCCCCGACAAGTTCGGGGTCGAGCGCCGAGGTCGGTTCGTCGAACAGCATCACCTTCGGCCTCATCGCCAGCGCGCGGGCGATCGCGGCGCGCTGCTGCTGGCCGCCGGAAAGATGCACCGGGTAATAGTTCGCCTTGTCGCCGATGCCGACCTTCTTGAGCAGCGCGTGCGCCTCTTCGACGCACTCGGCGCGCGGTCGCTTTTGCACATGAATTGGGGCCTCGATGAGATTCTCGAGGATCGTCATGTGCGACCACAAGTTGAAGCTCTGAAACACCATGCCGAGCTCGGAGCGAATGCGGTCGACTTGGCGTCGGTCCGCGGGCTCGGTTCGTCCGCCGCGGGTCTTGCGCATGACGATCGTCTCGCCGGCCACCGTGACGACGCCTTCGTCCGGCGTCTCCAGCAGATTGATGCAGCGCAACAGCGTGCTCTTGCCGGAACCGGAGGAGCCGAGGATCGAAATCACGTCGCCTTCGCGCGCCTGCAAGGACACGCCTTTGAGCACCTCAATCGCGCCGAAGCGCTTATGCAATCCTGAGACTGTCAGCGCGTAGCCGTCGGCTTCGGGCATTCGTTTTCCTTCAGGAGGGCCGCGCGCGCAAGTGCGGGGACAACCAATGTTCAATCGACAGGAAGGCGCGGGCGATCAAGTAGTTGAGCACGAAATAGATCGCCCCGGCGACCAACAGCGGCGTGTAGGTGACGAGCGTGTCATTGCGGATCTTCAAAGCGACGCTCATCACGTCCCATAGCGTCACGAGGGAGACGAGCGCCGTCGCTTTCGTCATGGAGATCACTTCGGTCGAATAGGCGGGCAACGCCTGGCGCAGCGCGATCGGAAAGATCACGCGGCGGAACAGCAGGAAACCCGACATACCGCAGGCGCGCGCCGCCTCGATCTGGCCAGCCGGAACGCCGGCGAGCGCGCCGCGGAAGATCTCGCTCTGATAAGCCGCCGTGCACAGCGCGAACGACAGCACGGCGCAACTGAAGGCGTCGCGCAAGAACGGCCAGAACACGCTGGCCCGCACCGCGGGAAACGAGGATAGGCCGTAATAGACGACGAAGAGCTGCACCAGCAGCGGCGCGCCTCGGAACACGAAGATATACGCGCGCGCCGACCATTCCAGCGGCTTGACGCCGCTGATGCGCATCCAGGTGACGCCGGCGCCGATGAGGGCGCCGATGGACACCGAGAGCGCCCAGACCGAAAGCGTCACCTGCAGCGCGGCGATGAGCCGCAGGAAAGTCGTTCCGATGAACGCCGCGTCCATCATCTAGGGCGCTTCCCGTCGCATGCCGCGCGTCGTGCGCGCCTCGGCGAAATCGAACACGCGATCGGAAATCGAGGTGACGACGAGATAGAGCGCTCCGCCGGCGACGTAGAAGGTGAACGGCTTGTGGGTCGAGCCGGCGGCGATCTGGCTCGCGCGCATCAGTTCGGCGAGGCCGGTGACCGAAATGAGCGACGAATCCTTTAGCGCAACTTGCCAGAGATTGCCGAGGCCGGGAATTGCGAATCGCAGCACCTGCGGCGCGATGATGCGGCGAAACATCAGCCAGGGGTCCATGCCGACTGCTCTCGCCGCTTCCAGCTCGCCCTTGGCGATGGCGAGAAACGCGCCGCGAAACACCTCGGCCTGGTAGGAGCCGGAAATGACGCCGACCGCGAGCGCGCCCGCCGCGAAGGCGGGCACGCCGACGAAGCCTTCGACGCCGAGGAGGTGGGCCGTGGCGGTGAGCAACGCGGAGCTGCCGAAGTAGACGAAATAGACCACCAGCAGCTCCGGCAGCCCACGGAACAGCGCCGCGTAGCCTTCGCCGATCGCTCCGGCGACGCGCGCGCCCGACAGCTTAGCCCAGGCGACGAGCGACCCGAGCGCCGCCCCGATCGCGAGACCCGCGATCGAGACGAGCATAGTCATCACCGCGCCTTGGAGCAGCGCTGGACCCCAGCCGCGTTCGCCAAAGCCGAGCGCTGTCATCCAAGTCACGGGCTACGCTCTTCCTCGTCAGGGCGTCGTGTCGATCTTGAACCACTTCAAAGAGTACTTCTTGATCGAGCCGTCTGCAAAGGCCGCCTTGATCGCCGTGTCGAACTTCGCGGTGAGGTCCGCGTCGCTCTTGCGCAGGCCCATGCCGACGCCGATGCCGAAATCGCCGCCGGTCAGTAGCGGACCGAACTCGGTGAAGTCCTTTGCGTCGTCCTTGCCGAGCATCGCGGCGATCTCCGTCTCGTCGTCGAGCACCGCGTCGATGCGGCCGGACTTCAGGTCGAGATCGCGCTCGTCGGTGGTCTTGTATTCCTTGATCGTCGCGACGTCCTTGAGGTTATCGCTGGCGAAGGTCGCGTGAGTTGTCGACACCTGCACGCCGATCGTCTTGCCCTTCAGCGCTTCCTTCAGCGACTTGAGGGCGGCGGCGCCGGCCGCCTTGTCCTTGTCGAAGTTGACCAGCTTGCCGGCGCCGGCGAGCTTGGCGAGCGGGCTCGACTTGGCGGTGGCCAAGGCCGCCGGGACGGCCGCATAGGGGATCGAGAAGTCGATCTGCTTCTTGCGTTCGTCGGTGATCGACATGCCGTCCATGATGACGTCGAACTTGCCGGCCTGCAGGCCGGGAATCATGCCGTCCCAATCCTGCGCAATGATCTTGCACTCGATCTTCATGCGCGCGCAGACGTCCATCGCCACGTCGGGCTCGAAGCCGACGATCTTTCCGTTCGGATCGGTCAGATTATAGGGCTCGTAGGCGCCCTCCATGCCAATGACCACGGTCTTCCAGTCCTTGGCGCTCGCCGCGCTGGCGAGGACGAGAAGGGAGCATGCGAACGCCGCACGCAAAAAGCTTCCACCAGCCATTTATCCGCCTCCATGAGCGAAAGCCGATCAATTGCGTCGGCTTTATGTCAGATCAATAGAGAGGACCAGACCGGGTTGTAAATGGCCAAATTGGCATGCGCCCCGAATCGGGCGCGAAGCGGGAGCCGCCCCAAGGGCCGGATGACTTGCTGGTTGGCCGAATGATTCCAAGGCCGTGGTCGAGCCGTCCGGACGCTCCGGCGCGTAAACGAACGACGATCGATGGCCTGGTGGGCGGCGCCGGTCGTCTTGTCGCAGGCCCCGGGGGCCATCCTTGCGCAACCGGGACTCCAGAGTTCGCGCCGCCGCCGCTCTCGATCGGCGCTGGATCGTTCGCGGGGATGACGGGGGCCTGCCTCTCGGCGTCGGCCCCGCCCTATTCACCCCGTCGCCTCCGCCTGCGCCGACAGTTCCAGCCAGGCTTCTTCGGCGGCGCTCAACGCGCGCTCCAGCTCGACGCGTTTGGCCGCGAGGTCGATGACCTTGGTGGAATTGCCCGCGCTCTCGCCGGCTTGCGCGAGGGCGTCGTCGACGCGGCGCAAGAGATCCTGGAAGCGGTGCATCTTCTGCTCGACCGCGACGATCTCCTTGCGCAGCGGGCCGAGGTCGCTGCGCGGCTTGGCCTCGCGGCGCTCGGGCGCGGGGGCAGGGCGGGCGGGCTCGCTCTCCTTCCGGCCGCTTTCCTTCTTGGCGCGTGCTTGCGGCGCGCCCTGGCCGAGCACGTAGCGGCTGTAGTCGGCGACGTCGCCCTCGAACACCCGAACCGTGCCGTCGGCGACCAGCCACAGCCGGTCGACGCAGGCCTCGAGCAGGCGCCTGTCGTGCGAAACGAGAATGCAGGCGCCTTCGTATTCGTTGATCGCCTCGATCAGTTCGGCGCGGCTGTCGATGTCGAGATGGTTGGTGGGCTCGTCGAGGATCAGCAGCTGCGGCCCGTCGAAGGTCGCCAGCCCCATCAGCAGGCGCGCCTTTTCGCCGCCCGACAGCGCGGCGATCTTGGTGTCGGCGCGCGCGCCGGAAAAGCCGATTTGGGCGACGCGCGCCCTGATCTTGGCTTCGGGTGCGCCGCGCATGCGTTCGGCGACATGGCTGTAGGGCGTGCCCTGCGATTCGAGGTCGTCGACCTGGTGCTGGGCGAAGAAGCCGACGTCGAGCTTGTTGGCGCGCACCATCTTGCCGCCCATCGGCGACAAGCGCCCGCCGACCAGCTTGGCGAAGGTCGATTTGCCGTTGCCGTTGGCGCCGAGCAGCCCGATGCGGTCGTCGTTGGAGAGCGTGAGGTCGAGCTTGGAGAGCACGACGCGATCGCCGTAGCCGACGCTCGCTTTCTCCATCGCCACGATCGGCGGGCTGAGGCGGCGCGCGATCGGCGGCCACTTGAACGGCATGACCGTCTCGTCGACCACCGCCGAGACCGGCTCCATCTTGGCCAGCATCTTCAGGCGCGACTGGGCCTGCGTCGCCTTGGTGGCGCTGGCGCGGAAGCGGTCGACGAACGCCTGCAGGTGCTTGCGCCGCTCCTCCTGCTTCTTGAGCGCCTTGCCTTGCAGCGCCTGCTGCTCGCGGCGCTGGCGCTCGAAGCTGGTGTAGCCGCCGCTCCACAGCGTCAATTTCGCACGCTCGAGATGCAGGATGTGGTCGGCGACGTCGTCGAGCAGATCGCGGTCGTGGCTGATGACGACGACCGTCGCCGGATAGGTCTTGAGATAGTCGACCAGCCACAGCACGCCTTCGAGATCGAGATAGTTGGTGGGTTCGTCGAGCAGCAAGAGGTCGGGGGCCGAGAACAGCACCGCGGCGAGCGCGACGCGCATGCGCCAGCCGCCGGAAAACTCCGAGAGGGCGCGGTTCTGCGCCGGCTCGTCGAAGCCGAGGCCGCTCAAGATGCGCGCGGCGCGCGCCGGGGCGGCGTGGGCGTCGATATCGACAAGACGGGTCTGGATTTCGGCGATGCGCAGCGGATCGTTCGCCGCCTCGGCCTCGCTGAGGAGGGCGGCGCGCTCGCGGTCGGCGTCGAGCACGAAGTCGATCAGCGCCTGCGCGCCGCCGGGCGCCTCCTGCTCGACGCGGCCGATGCGGGTCTGCCGGGGAATCGAGATCGAACCGCTCTCGCCGCTGATTTCGCCGCAGATCAGGCGGAACAGCGTGGTCTTGCCGGCGCCGTTGCGCCCGACCAGGCCGACGTGGGAGCCGGTCGGCAGCGCCACGGTCGCGTGATCGATCAGCAAGCGCTCGCCGAGGCGATAGGTCAGATCGTTGATATGCAGCATGGCGGCGCTTTTGACGCGCCCCGCCGCCCAAGGCAAGGGGCGCGGGCGGGGCAATCGGTGGTCTGCGGCCAATCACCCAGGCCCCTCACCCTGCCTCTCCCCGTAAACGGGGAGAGGAGTTGCGGCGGCGCCTTTCTTCCCCTCTCCCCGCTCGCGGGGAGAGGCAGGGTGAGGGGCGGGGTGACTGGCCGCCGTCTCGGGCGCGCTTCGCCAGCGCCGTTGCTTTCGCGGCGGCGCCCGCTATATATGCCTCGCCTTTGACGACCCCCCTTTGATCGGCGCCCCTCCCGGCGCGCCGCCGGAGTTCTCGCCCTTGTTCATTACGCCAGCCTTCGCCCAAGCCAGCGGCGCGGCCCCCGCGGGGTCGACCGACATGCTGATCCAATTCGCCCCGTTCATCATCATTTTCGCGATCATGTATTTTCTGATCCTGCGCCCGCAGCAGCGCCGCGCCAAGGAACAGAAGGAACTGGTGCAGGGGGCGCGGCGCGGCGACACCGTCGTCACCAATGGCGGATTGATCGGCAAGGTCACCAAGTCGACCGACGACGCCGAAGTGGAACTCGAAATCGCGCCGAACGTCAGGGTTCGCCTGGTGCGCACGGGCATCGCCGACGTGCGTTCGAAGGGCGAGCCGGTCAAGGACGCCTCCGGCGCCAAGGCGCCGCCGGCCAAGAAAGACGCGCCCAACCCCTGATGCGCCGCTAGCGCGTCGAAGGCGCGTCGCCCGCGCGGAGATTTTCATTCCCGATGTTTCGTCTCGCTCCCTGGAAGGTCGCCTCCGTAGTGGCGCTCGTCGTCTTCGCGGCGCTGTCGCTCGTGCCGAGCTTTCTCGCGCCGCAGACCGTGGCGGCCGTGGAAAGCCACATTCCGTCTTTCGTTCCCTTCCGCCCGATCGTGCTCGGCCTCGATCTGCAGGGCGGCGCCCATATTCTCATGGAGATCGACAGCGCCTCGCTGATCAAGGGGCAGGTCGACTCGTTGCGCGACGACGTGCGCGGCAAGATGCGCGAGGGCAAAATCTCGATCAGCGGCGGCATCGCCGAGCAGCCGCGCGGCGTCGTGGTGCGCATCGCCGATCCGGCCGAACGCGCCCGCGCGCTCGACCTGTTGCGCTCGCTCAATCAGAACGTCGGCGGCGCGCTGACCGGCGCCACCGGACATACGCTCGATATCTCCGACGACGGCGCCGGCGCGGTGCAATTGACGCTGACGGAAGCCGCGATCACCGATAAGATCCACCGCGGGATCGCGCAGTCGATCGAAGTGCTGAACCGTCGCCTCAACGCCTCGGGCACAAAGGAAACCAACGTTCAGCAAGAGGGCCTCGACCGCATCGTCATCGAAGTGCCGGGCCTTCAAGACACGAGCAAGGTGAAGGAGCTCCT
>CAVXCA010000031.1:0-30275 GCA_963759955.1 uncultured Alphaproteobacteria bacterium | reverse complement strand
CATGGCCGATCCTGGTGATCGGATCGACGACGATGCGTTTGTTCATGGCTCAAGGCCCTTTCAATCGACGAGATTGTCGGCGACGAGCTCGAGCAGGCTCTCGACCTTCTTGTCCCATTTGAAATGCTTGGCGCCGAGCGTCAGGGTGATGCGGCATTGGCCGCACGCGGTGACCAGGCGCTCGGCGCCCGCCGCCTCGACCTCGCGCCGCTTGAGCTCGAACGCCTTGTAGCGGATTGGGTCGGCGCGGGTGTTGGAGACGACGCCGCCGCCGCCGCCGCAACACCAGGCGAGCGTCCCGTGGTTCTCGAGCTCCTTGAGCTCGCAGCCGAGTCCTTCGAGCACGTCGCGCGGCGCCTTCGTCACGCCGCCGCGCCGCACGAGCTGGCAGGGATCGTGGAAGGAGACGCTCTGGCCGATCGGCTTCAGCTTGATCTTCCGGTCGTTGACGACTTCCTGCAAGAACTCCGTCATGTGGATGACGCGCACCGGCGGTTTCTTGCCGCCGTACCAGCGCGCCGCCTCCCAGCGCGCCGCGCCGTAGGCGTGGCCGCATTCGGGCAGGATCAGCGTATGGGCGCCGATTTTCGCCGCCGTGTCGATCAGCCGGCGCGTCATCGTGCGCTGCAGTTCGATGTCGCCGTTGAGATAGCCGATGTTGGAGGCCTCGAAGCCTTCCGAATGATAGGTCCAACTGACGCCGATCTTGTTGAGGATCTTGGCCGCGTCGGAGACCGCCTTGGGATGGTCGGTCAATTCGGCGGGTGCGACGGTGACGAGATACTCGGCCTGCTCCAGATCGACGTTCATCGCCACGCCGTTGGTCTGGCCGATCTCGCGCACGATGTCGGCGAAGTCTTCGGCCGGCGTCGCCGGACTGCCCCAGGCGCGCGCCGTGCGATCCATCAATTGCAGACGGTCGGGGATCAGCCCCGCCTTGAACAGGCCGTGGCGCGCTTCCTTGATCAGCTCGGCGATGTCGATGCCCATCGGGCAGGCGAGCGTGCAGCGCCCGCACAACGTGCAGGCGTCGAAGATCAGCCGCTCCCACTCCTCCAGTTTCTGGACCGTCACCCGCGGCGCGAGGCCGAACAGCCGATAGAGCGGCGCGAAAGGCCCGGCGTGACGGTGATAGGCCTGTTCGAAAGGGCGGAGCTTATTGATCGGCGTGTACTCGGGGTTTCCCGTCGCGACATAGAAATGGCAGGCGTGGGCGCACATGCCGCAGCGCACGCAGGTTTCCATGTACGCGGCGGCGAGCGCGCCGAACTCGCGGACGAAGCCGCGCATCGCCGCCTCGCGCCGATCGGCCTCGCTCATCTCGCCTTGGGTGTCGTAGGGCACCCCGGAGGCGGTGGTCTTCGCGGTCATATCGCAGCCCCCCTCTGTCCCAGGCGAATTCCCGTCATGCCGCGCGAGAACGCGAACAGGAACGCATGCATCAGCCTGCCGAACGGAAACCAGGCCAAGAACGCGCAGACGCTGAGGATATGCAGCGCCAGCAGCGTTTCGTATCGCGCGCCCAAGTGCGCGGAGGCCACAAGTCCGGAGGCGACCGGCAGGAAGGTCATCGCCCAGCTGAGGTAATCGTCTGCCCGAGAAATCAGCCGCAGCACCGGGCTGGTCAGGCGGTGCGCGAGCGCCGCAATAAGCGAGGCCGCCGTCACGACGCCGACCATGGCGACGACGTTGTTGGGCAGGCCCGGCCAGTCGAGCCCCGTGAGTTCCGCCGATGAACAGGATATGCGGCGCGAACAGGAACACGACGATCGCCAGGCCGAGGTGGAAGATGTAGCCGTTGACGAAAGTGAACAGCCCCGCCTTCTGGAACGGCGCCAACGGCCACATCTTGACGACAATGCCCTTGAGCGCAGCGGTTGCGGCTGAAGGCGCGCCTTGGCGCGGCTCGGCCGGGATCAGACGCCACGGCAGCAACAGGGCGCCGAGAAAGCGCCACAGCGCGCCGGCGATGAATATCGCGAGAGAGACCTGCAGCGCGGGGCCGCGGGCGAATTCGAGCAGGGTCATGGCGCGTCCCCTTCGGTTTTCTCCGGCTCGGCCGTGAAGGTCTTCAGATGACGGCGCGACAGCCAGGCCGCCCCGCCGCCGAGCACGGCGCCGGCGACCGCCGCGCCGGCGAGCGTCGGCCCGAGCCCGGGAAGAGAGGTCGAAAGCGGCCGGTAGAAGCCGCCTTGGTCCCAGAAATCCGGCTCGGAACAGCCGAGGCACCCGTGGCCGGACTGGATCGGGAACGAGACGCCGCCGTTCCATTTCAGCGTCGCGCAGGAATTGTAGGTGACGGGTCCCTTGCAGCCGACTTTGTAGAGGCAATAGCCCTGCCGGGCGCCCTCGTCGTCGAACCCTTCGGCGAACAGGCCGCGCTCGTAAAACGGGCGCCGGTAGCAGCGATCGTGAATCGTCTCGCCGAAAAACGCCTTGGGGCGGCTGAGATGGTCGACTTCGGGCAATTTGCCGAAGGCGACGAGGTAGGCGAGCGTGCCGGCCATCGCCTCCGCTATCGGCGGGCAGCCGGAAATATTGACGACAGGCTTGTCGACGACGAGTTCGGAGATGGCGACGGCGCCGGTCGGATTGGGCTTGGCGCTGGGGATGCCGCCGAACGCGGCGCAGGAGCCGACCGCGACGACCGCGAGCGCGTCCTTCACCGTGTCTCTGAGCATGTCGATGTTGGCGACGCCGCCGATGGTGGAATAGACGCCGCCGTCCTTGGTCGACGCCGCGCCGTCGACCACGACGACGTACTTGCCTTTGTTCGCCGCCATCGCCGCCAAGCGCGCGTTCTCCGCCGCCTCGCCGGACGCCGCCTGCAGCGTCTCGTGATAGTCGAGCGAAATGAAATCGAAGATGAGGTTCTCGAGCGTCGGCGAAAACGAGCGCGTCAGCGATTCCGTGCAGCCGGTGCATTCCTGAAACGAGAGCCAGATCACCGATTGGCGGCGGGCCGAAGCGAGCCCTTGGGCTAGGGCGCTCGTCGCCGCCGGCGGCAGCGCCATCAAGGCGCCGACATAGCTCGCGTACTTGAGCACCGCGCGGCGTGATACGCCGCGTCGCTCCAGCGCTTCGCCAAGGGTGGGATTTCCAGCCATCGGCCCTCTCCTTCACGCGCCGGACGGGAAGGGCGCCGTCTCGCGCAGATCCTGCGCAAGGCGCGCCGCGGCGGCGCGACGATCTTCGGGATGGCCCGCCAGGATGGCGGGCGCGGCGGCGATCTCGATCGTCTCGGCGGCGATGCGTTCGCCGTCGCCGTAATGGCGCACGAACCAGACGCCGCAATAGGCGGTCTCCCAGATCTCGGTGTGGCCGGCCGAGTTGATCGCGGCGGCGACCTCGCCTCGGCCGAGGCGCGCCTCGAGTTCTTCGCGATCCGCGCGCGTCAGCGGGATCGAGGTCAGTCCGATCGCCGAAGGCGCGCCGGTTTCGACAAAGGCCGTCAAACGCGCCGCAATCTCGACCAACACGGCCCTGGCCATGCCGGTCAGTGTGGGCGTCTCGACGCGCGCCGGGTCGTTTGACGCGTCGCTCATCACGACCACCGCGCGATAAGCGCTTCGATCGCCGCGCAAGCGGCGGGCACGGCCGCGGCGACGGCAGCGCTCGGCGCGAGCCCCCAATCGGTCGTTTGCGGCGCCACCCCGACGAGCGCGCGCCTTTGCGGCAAATGGCCGGTCAGCCGCGCCGCGCAGACGAGATCGGCGAGCGCGACTTCATGTACGGACGACCTGGCGCGGCCGACTTCGGCGTCAATCGCCTCGCCTTCGAACACCCGCACTTCGCCAGCCGCGCCGCCGAAGCGCGCGGCGTCGACGACGACGAGCGCCGACGCGGCTTCGATTTCCGGAAGCAGCGCGAGACCGAGCGTGCCGCCGTCGCGCGCCGAGACCGGGAGGCCCGGCCGCTGCTCGACGCCGGCGCGGCGCAGCGCCTCGACCACATGCACGCCGACGCCGTCGTCGCCGAGCAGCGAATTGCCGAGGCCGAGCACGAGAATTTTATCGCCCGCCGCCATAAAGTCGATCTCTCGTCTGCGAGAGGCGTGATCTCATTCGAATATAACGATATTCTCGCCAAACAATCTGTAATTGCGCGGCGTCAAATGCCGGTGAAAATCCCCAGGCTCGTGCGCGCGGGAGGTGGGTCGCGGTCGGAAAGCCGCCACGGCGAAGGCGATCTAGGATGGCGCTGCGCTCGCTCACGCCGCCTCCAATCAGCTCGCGTTCGGCGGCGCGTCGAGGCCTTGACCGCGAGGCGCCGGCGCGGTCTTGATGGATCGGTCGATTGCGGTCGCGCTCGCGGCCGGCCGCCCCGGGGAAAAGAGGAACGCGTGTCCATTTCGTCGCTGCTGTTGTTCGCCGCGGTCTACTTCGCCGCTGTCGCCACGCCGGGCCCCGGCGTGGCGGCGCTGGTCGCGCGCGTTCTCGCGTACGGCCTCGTCGGGGTCGCGCCGTTCATCGCGGGCTATGTCGTCGGCGATTTCGTCTGGCTGGCGATCGCGGCGACGGGCTTGGCGGTGGTCGCGCATGAATTCGCCGGCGTGTTCGTCGCGCTGAAATTCGCCGGCGTCGCCTATCTCCTCTTTGTTGCCTGGGGCATGGCGCGCTCGTCGGCGCCGCTCGACGCCGCCGCGCCGCCCTCGCGCGCGACGCGGGGCTGGCGCGCGTTCTCCGGCTCGCTGTCGCTGACGCTCGGCAATCCCAAGGTGATCGTGTTTTTCCTGTCGATCATGCCGCTGGTGGTCGATCTCGACGCGATGAGCCCGGCGAGTTTTTTCGAAATCGCCGCGACTATGACGCTGGTCATCTCGGCGACGCTCTTCGTTTATGCGCTCGCTGCCAATCGCGCGCGCGAAATGCTGCGCTCGACGCGGGCGATGCGGCTCGTTCATCGCGCCGCCGCCGGCGTGATGGCGGGCGTCGCGCTGACGATCGCGACGCGCTGACGCCATGGCCGAAATTCTCGCGATCGGCGAAGCGCTCGTCGAACTCAATCAGCCGAAGGACGGCGCGCCTTTCGCGCCGGGCTTCGGCGGCGACACCTCCAACGCGATGATCGCGGCGGCGCGCCTGGGCGCGAGCGCCGGCTATTTCACCGCGGTCGGCGCCGATCGCTTCGGCGAATCCCTGGTCGCGCTGTGGAGGGGCGAGGGCGTCGACGCGAGCGGGGTCGTCGTCGACGGCGCCGCGCACACCGGGCTTTATTTCGTCACCCACGGCCCGGAGGGCCACTCTTTCTCCTATCGCCGTGCGGGATCGGCGGCGAGCCGCCTGACCGAAGCCGACGCGCCGACGCAAGCGATCCGCGCCGCGCGCATCCTGCACGTCTCCGGAATCAGCCAGGCGATCTCGTCGTCGGCGACGGACTTGGTGTTCGCCGCCATCGACATCGCGCGGGAGGCCAAGGTCCTCGTGTCTTACGACACCAATTTGCGGCTGAAACTTTGGCCGCTGCGGCGCGCGCGGGCGATCATCCACGAGGCGATGCGCGGCGCCGACGTCGCGTTGCCGAGCCTCGACGACGCAACGCAGCTCACGGGTCGGAGCGCGCCCGACGCGATCCTCGACTTCTATCTCGAGCTCGGCGCGCGCGTCGTCGCGCTGAAGCTCGGCAAGGACGGTTCGGCGGTGGCGACCCCTCAGCGCCGCGAGCGCATCGCGCCATTTGCCGTCGCAGCGGTCGACGCCACCGGCGCCGGCGACGCCTTCGACGGCGCGTTTCTCGCGGAGTATCTGAGGCAAGGCGATCCGTTCACGGCGGCGCGCTTCGCCAATTTCGCCGCGGCGCTGTCGACTCTCGGCTACGGCGCGGTCGCGCCGCTGCCGCGGCGCGCCGAAGTGCTTGCGGCGATGACGGCAGGGGGTCGTTCATGAATTTCCTTCCTTCGCCGACCGTCCTCCTCGCCTTCGCCGCCGCCAGCGTGCTGCTCGCGGCGACGCCGGGGCCGGATATGGCGTTGTTCCTTTCGCGCACCTTGGGCGGCGGGCGACCGCACGGCTTCGCCGCGCTCGCCGGCGCGATGACCGGGCTTCTCGTCCACACTTTCGCCGCGGCGCTCGGCCTTTCCGCGCTGCTGGCCGCGTCCGAGCGCGCCTATGACGCGGTGAAATTGGCCGGCGCGCTCTATCTGCTCTATCTCGCCTACGGCGCGCTTCGCCACGGCGCGGCGCTGCGCCTGGAGGGGCAGGGCGGTTCGGGCGCCAGTCTGACCGGCAGCTATCTCACCGGCCTCTTTATCAATCTGACCAATCCGAAGATCGTGTTGTTCTTCGTGACTTTCCTGCCGCAGTTCATCGACGTCGGCGACGCCGCGGCGGCCCAGAAATTCTTTTTCCTCGGCCTCGCCTTCATCGCCGTCGGGGCGAGCGTCAACGCCGTCCTCATCGCCGTCGCCGCGCGCTTCGTCGCCGCCGCCAAGGCCAACCCGCGCGCGATCCGCTGGTTCGACTACGGCTTCGCCGGCCTGATGGGCGCCTTCGCGGCGCGGCTCGTTCTGGCGGCCGGGCGGTAGGGCCGCACCCCTCCGCCTTACGCCCCCGTCGAAACGACCGCCGCGTCCACCGCCTCGCCCAAGCGCTCGACGATCGTATCGATCTCAGCCGCCTCGACGATGAACGGCGGGGCGATCAGCACGTGGTCGCCGGCGCGGCCGTCGATCGTTCCGCCCATCGGATAGACCATCAGGCCGCGCGCCATCGCTTCGCGTTTCACGCGCGCATGCAGCTTCAACGCCGGATCGAACGGCGCCTTGCTCGCGCGGTCGGCGACGAGTTCGACGCCTTGGAACAGGCCGCGCCCTCTGATGTCGCCGACGACGGCGCTGTCGGCGAAACGCTCTTCGAGCCGGCGGCGCAAGCGCGCGCCCATGGCGACGACGTTGTCGAGCAGCTGATCGCGCCGGATGACCTGTTGCACCGCCAGGCCCGCCGCCGCCGCCATCGGATGGCCCATATAGGTGTGGCCGTGCTGGAAGAAGCCGGAGCCGCCGGCGAAGGCGTCGAATATGGCTCCGCTCAACAACACCGCGCCGATCGGCTGGTAGCCGCCGCCGAGGCCCTTGGCGATCGTCATCAGATCGGGAGCAACGCCCTCCTGCGCGCAGGCGTGCAGCGTCCCCGTGCGCCCCATGCCGCACATCACTTCGTCGAGGATCAAGAGCACGCCGTAGCGATCGCAGATTGCGCGCACGCGTTGGAAATAGTCGCCGACCGGAGGCACGGCGCCGAGCGTCGCGCCGACCACCGGCTCGGCGATGAAGGCCATCACGGACTCGGGGCCGAGCTCGAGAATCTTGTCTTCGAGCGCCTGCGCCGCGCGGGCCGCGTAGGCCTCCTCGCTTTCGCCCGCCAACCGATAGCGATAGGCGTAGCACGGGTCGATGTGGTGGGCTTCGATCAGCAGCGGGCGGAACGGCTCGCGCCGCCAGGCGGCGCCGCCCGCGGCGAGCGCGCCCAGCGTGTTGCCGTGATAGCTCTGTCTGCGCGCAATGACGCGTCGGCGCTGCGGCTCGCCGGTTTCGACGAAATATTGCCGCGCCATTTTCAGCGCCGCTTCCACCGCCTCCGAGCCGCCGCTGACGAGATAGACGCGGGCGAGGCCGCTCGGCGCGTCCGCGATCAGGGTGTCGGCGAGGCGCTCGGCGGGTTCCGAGGTGAAAAAGCCGGTGTGGGCGTAGGCGAGCGCGTCGAGCTGCGCGTGCAGGGCGGCGAGCACGTCCGGATGGCCGTGCCCCAGGCAGGACACCGCCGCGCCGCCGCTCGCGTCGATATAGCGCCGCCCTTCGCGGTCGAAAATCTCGATACCTTTGCCGCCGACGGCCATAGGCGGGGCGCCGTTGGCGGCGCGGTGGAGCAGATGGGTCATCTCATGGGCCTTGCTGGGGCGGGTCGTGAAGAGGGGTAGCGCGCCGGCGCTGCGGAGGGAAGCGGGCGAGGGGGTATGGCGCGGTCGCCGGTTTGCGGCTAAGGGAAGCGTGCGGCAGGCGGGGTCGTGTGGGACGACGCGCGGCGAGGGCGGGAGCGCCCGCGTCGGCGCGGCGCTCGGCGGCCGGATTGGTTGGTGAATCTCTCGGGCTTTTCGAAAAGTCCGGATCGTGACGGAAAAGCGCTTTGCCTGACAACTTCAACCGGTATACCGCGGACGCGTTATCGGAAATTTCTCAGATTTCCCCTGTTCGACGGACGGCTTTCGCCATTCCGCGCGCCGCCGTGACGCCTGTCGCGCTCGTTCTGCTGCAATTCGTGACTTGGGTTTGCCTCGGCGTGCTGTTGCAAGGGTCGATCGACAACGACGTCGCCGAGGGCGTCGTCGACGGCTCGGCATGGCAGCTTTCCTATTTGCGCCATCCGCCGTTGTCGTCGTGGCTGAGCGGTCTGGCCTCCATGATGGGGCCCTATCGTTACGCCGTGCTGTTTTCGATCGCCTTGGCGTTCGCCTGCGGGGCGTTCGCGGTCGGCGCCGCGTTCGTTCGTCGCCTCGACGGCCGCGCCGCCGGCCTCGTCGCGCTGATGGCCGGCTTCAGCTCGCCCTTCGCGGCCTACTGGCCGCTCAAGTTCAATCACAACATCGGCATCATGCCGTTCTGGGCGCTGACCATTGCGACGGCCTGGCCGGCGTTCGAAGGCGGCTCGCTGGGCGCCTGGGCGCTGTTCGGCGTCGTCGTCGGATTGGGACTGTGGGCGAAATACGCCATTCTGCAACTGGTCGGGCCGTTGGCCCTGTTGTTTTTCGCCGTCCCGGAATGGCGGAAGAAAACGGCGACCGCGGGCCCATGGATCGCGGGTCTGCTTTGTCTCGCGATCATCGCGCCGCAATCGATCGACGTCGCCCACAAGGGCGCGACCACGCTGAAGTGGGCGATCCACCAGACGCCTTCCGACGCTCTGGAACGTATCGGCTGGATGGCGATGTTTGCCCTCGACGCCGTCCTCGCCAATCTTACCTTGGCGCTGATCGCCTGGGCGGCGTGCGGACGCGTCCCCCTTCTCAAGGCGATCCGATCGATGTTCGCGCGAGAGACGCGCAGCCGCCTCGATCTCTTTCTTCACGTCGCCGCGCTCGGCCCGGTCCTGGTGATCGTGCTGGCGGGGCCTTTCGGCGTGCGCCTGTTCTATCATTGGGTGACGCCGCTCGCGCTCGGCTTCGCCATCTGGTGGGGCCACGCGGCGGGTCGCGCCGGACTGCGCCAAGTTCCGCGACGAGCCTGGCAGGTCTATTTCGTTTGGGCGGCTGTAACCGCGCTGGGCTATGTCGGCGTGTGGGAGTTCTTGGCCCGGCAGTCGCCGCTCAGCACCGGCGGCTATCCGCAAATGGACGGGCCTGCGCTGGCCGAGCTCGCCGAGGACTATTGGGCCGGCCATGGAAGCGGCCGCATCCCCTATATCGTCAGCTATGACGGAAAGCTCGGGTTTCAGGCGGCGGGCTCGATCGTGTTCGATTTGCCCTACCATGTCCGTGCGCTCAAAGAGGGCCAGACGATCAACGCGCCTTGGATCGACGTCGCCGACGTGAGGCGAAGCGGCGCGCTCGTCGTCTTCGGCACTCCGCGATCGACGCCCAGAGACCTCGACGGCGTCCCGGTCGAAATCCGCGACATCGGAGAATTTTCCCGTCCCGTGATGCCCGGCGTCAAGGCGCCGCGGAAGATCTATTTCGGCGTCATCGCGCCCAATTCGTAGCGCCGACGATCTGACGCTTGGTTTCCGGCCGAGGCCGGCGCCATTTTCGGGCGCGACGGTTTGCTTTCAAGGGCTTGCGTGACGATTTTCCGCCGCCGCATCGCGTGCGCGGGAGCTTCGCGGGCCAGCGGCCGGCCGCCCGACGAGGGGGCCGAGTCCGCGAGCAGGGACGGCCCGCGCCACTAATACACGATGATGATGTTGTTACGACTATATACTGCAACAACGCGTGGTTGGACTTCCCGCTTGCGACATCTGCTTGTTCAAATGTGCGCCACGGAGGCCGCGCCTTCCGGTCTCTTGATGACGATTTCGCCCTTGGCGATGCGCAGGCGATGCAGCGCGGCGGCGCGCCACAAAGGGTCGAACAGCGCCACTGGCGCGACGACAATGCCCAGCGAAAGGTAAAATGCGGTGACGATCAAACCGAAGACCTCCGACCGCGCCCCTTTGGTCAGCGTCGCGCTGCGGCGAAAACTCTCGAAGGCCGATCGCCCTTCGATCACCTGAACAGGCGTTGCGACCAGAAAGACGATGGCGAAGGCGAGTCCTGGGACCAGCAAGAGAATGAGGCCTCCAAGCGCCGCTGCAAAACAGACCAGCCAGAGCGCCATAACCTGCGGCGCTCTTCGCGAAATCGCCGACGCGCTCCGGCGCAAGCTCGGCGGTTCACCGCGCAACTGGCGTCCGGCCATGTCCATCCGAACGCTCGAACCGAGGCCCATGCCGAGCAAGAAGAGCGCCCAGCCAAACCAAACGGGCGCGTCCTCGCCCCACTGCTGCGTAAGCCAGTTTTGCAACTGGCCGGCGAACAGAAAAGCGCCCCAGGGCGCATAAGCCAGGACGATGATCGCGACATGCTTCGTCCAACATTGTTTGAACAAGCGCCAGCTTTGCGAAATAACGTCCCCAGATTTGAACTCTTCGCTGTAGAGCAATTCCCATTGAGAATTATAATGAAAATCGTTTTGCATCGATTTATTCCCCGGCGGAAAATGTACAAAATAAGTCCAAGAACGCCATCGTGACTCTTTGTCGCCGTAACTCTTGCGATATCTTCCGGGGTGAAATGGCCGCCCGAACGTGAGACGCGCCGAGTAGACGGCATCGCTTCTGCTCACTCGGCCCCAGATTCCGATCGACGGCGCTGGCCGGGCGCCGGTCGTCGCAGATGCAGGACGAAGTGTCGGATTCTCACGGCCGGATCGCGTCGAGCGCTCCTCTTTCGCCGCCGCCCGCCCCTTACGTCTTCGCCGGCTCGCTCAACGCCGTCGCCAGCTTTTCGATGCGCTGGCTCAGCTCGCCGAACGCCTGCGCCGCCGAGACGGCCTGGATTTCGTTTTCGTGGCGCATCGCGCGTTCGCGCTCGGCCATGCGCTCGGCCTCGGCTTCAAGCGTCGCGATCTTCCCGCGCGCCTCGACGCATTCGTCGGCGATGGTGAGGGCGGCCATGACGATGAGTCGCTGATCGCCGATTTCGCCGAAGGCTTGGCGCATCGTCTCGAACTTGGCGTCGACTTCGCGGGCGAGCGATTCGAGATGCTCTTCTTCGCCCTCGTTGCAAGCGAGGCGATAGGAGCGTCCGCCGATCGATACGGTCACTTGCGCCATCGCCGTCCGCCTCGTTCCTTGCCGCCGGCGCGCCCGGCGCCGGGGCTCAATTGTCGCCGTTCTCGATCGCGCGCTCGATAAGTTGGTCGAGCGCCGCGCTCGCCTGCGCGAGCTTCTTGGCCGCTTCGGCGTGCGCCGTTTCGAGCGCGCGGCCGCGATCGAGCGCGCCGTCGAGCTCCACCGCGAGCCGGGCGCGGTCGTCCTGCATCAGCGCGAGTTCCTCGTCCGCGTCGCTCCGGCTGGCGTCGCGACGCACGCGCCGTTCGACCGCCGCCTCCAACAGATCGATTGCCGCGCGCATGCGTCTCAGGGACGGCTCGAAGGGACCGAGGGCCATCTCATTCCATCCTTTATGGCACATTGTTTACGCGATGCTTGAAGCAACCGTCAACGCGTGGAACGGCGCGATTGACAGGAGAATGCGCCGACGCCTATCAACTGCGCCGCAATCGAGCCAAGCCGTTGCGGCGGCGCGACGAAAAAAGGGAGAGCGCATGACGACCCCGGTCTCACACGACTCGATGGCGAACGCGATCCGCTTTCTCTCGATCGACGCGGTGGAAAAAGCCAACAGCGGCCATCCGGGCCTGCCCATGGGCGCCGCCGACATCGCCACGGTGCTGTTCCGCGACGTGCTCAAGTTCGACGCCGCCGATCCCCATTGGCCCGACCGCGATCGTTTCGTGCTGTCGGCCGGGCACGGCTCGATGCTGCTCTATTCGCTGCTCTATCTGACCGGCGTCGGCGGCGACAAGGGCCTTTCGATGGCCGACCTCCGGGCGTTCCGCCAGACCGGCTCGAAGACGCCGGGGCATCCCGAATACGGCCACACGCTCGGCGTCGAGACGACGACGGGGCCGCTCGGGCAGGGGATCGCGACCGCAGTCGGCATGGCGCTCGCCGAACGCATGCTCGCCGCCGAGTTCGGCGAAATCGTCGACCACCACACCTATGTCCTGGCCTCCGACGGCGATCTGATGGAAGGCGTCAGCCAGGAGACGATCGGCATTGCCGGCCATCTCGGGCTCGCCAAGCTGATCGTCCTCTACGACGACAACGGCATTACCATCGACGGCAAGACGTCGCTCGCCGACTCGGTCGATCAGCTCGCGCGCTTTCGCTCTGCCGGATGGCGTGCGCTGCGCATCGACGGCCACGACCCGAAGGCGATCCTGCGCGCGCTACGCGCCGCCAAGCGGGCCGACAAGCCGACGCTGATCGCCTGCAAGACGACGATCGGCTTCGGCGCGCCGACGCGCGCGGGCACCAATAAGGCGCACGGCGAAGCGCTCGGCGCGGCCGAGGTCGCCGGCGCGCGCGCGGCGCTGAACTGGCCCTACGAGCCCTTCGTCGTTCCCGACGAAATTCTGGCGGCCTGGCGCGCCGTCGGCGCCCGCGGCAAGCGGCGGCGGACGAAATGGCGGCGCATGGTCAAGACGCTCGCCCCTGAGCAGCGAGGCGAATTCGAGCGCCGGCTGCGCGGCGATCTGCCCAAGGGGCTGGACGCGGCGGTCGACGCCTATAAGCGTATGCTCGCCGCCGCGGCGCCGGAAATCGCCACCCGCAAGGCCGGCGAAGCGGCGCTGAAGGTGATCGCGCCGGTTGTGCCGGAATTGATCACGGGTTCGGCGGATCTGACCGGCTCCAACAACACCAAAGTCGAGGCGACGCCCGACATCGCAGCCGCGGACATGTCCGGGCGCTACCTGCATTGGGGCATCCGCGAGCATGGCATGGCGGCGGCGTGCAACGGCATGGCGCTGCACGAGGGCTTCATTCCCTCGGGCGCGAGCTTCCTCGTCTTCACCGACTATTGCCGCCCCTCGCTGCGGCTGGCGGCGCTGATGGGCCTGCGCGTTGCGCATGTCTTCACCCACGATTCGATCGGCCTGGGCGAAGACGGGCCGACGCACCAGCCGGTCGAACATCTGGCGGCGCTGCGTGCGATCCCCAACCTGCTCGTTTTCCGTCCGGCCGATTCGGTCGAAACGGTCGAATGCTGGCAAGCCGCGCTCGCGGCGCGACGCTCGCCCTCGATCCTCGTCTTGACGCGGCAAAATCTGCCCGCGCTGCGGCGCAGCCATGTTTCGGAGAATCTGAGCGCGTTGGGCGCCTACGAAATCGCGCCGGCGGCGGGCAAAGCGACGGTTTCGATCTTCGCTTCGGGCTCGGAAGTTTCGATCGCGGTCGCCGCGCAGGGGCTGCTCGCCGAAAAAGGAGTGGCGGCGCGCGTGGTTTCGGTCCCCTGCATGGAGCGGTTCGCCGAGCAGAGCGAAAAATATCGTCGCCATGTCCTGGGCGAAGCCCAGGTGCGCGTCGGCGTCGAGGCGGCGATCCGCCAGGGCTGGGACGCGCTGATCGGCGACGGCCCCTTCATCGGCATGACGGGGTTCGGCGCCAGCGGGCCGTACAAGCAGCTCTACGAGCATTTCGGCATCACTCCGGCCAAGGTCGCTGAGGCCGCCCTGGCGCGCTTGGGCGCGTGAACGGAAATGCGACGAATCGCCGCGACCGTCGCCCAGATCAAACTGCGGCGCCGGGGCGCTGATATTTAGAGCGTGTTTACCGCGGCGCGCGAGTGGTGTGCGGCCTGAGCAAGTCAGCGGCCCGGTCGGGCGGCAGACACTAGACTTTAGACTTAGGATCGACGAAAAGGCCCGCTATTGCAGTTCGCCTTGCCCGACGGGTAGGGCGCTGCGCTCAAGATCAATTGGAGGAATGTGACGATGGCGATAAAGGTTGCGATCAATGGCTTCGGGCGCATCGGGCGCAATGTTCTGCGGGCCATCGTCGAGTTGGGGCGCAAGGACATTCAGGTCGTTACGGTCAACGATCTCGGCCCGGTGGAGACCAACGCCCATCTGCTGCGCTTCGACAGCGTTCACGGCCGCTTCCCGGCCGAGGTCACGACCTCCGGCGACACGATCACCGTCGCCGGGGCGCCGATCAAGGTGACGGCGATCAAGGATCCCACCCAGCTCCCTCACAAGGCGCTCGGCGTCGACATCGCGCTGGAGTGCACCGGCATCTTCACCTCGCGCGAGAAGGCCGCCATGCATCTGGCCGCCGGCGCCAAGCGCGTCATCGTCTCCGCGCCGTCCGACGGCGCCGACCTGACGGTCGTCTACGGCGTCAACCACGCCAAGCTGACCAAGGACCATCTCGTCATTTCCAACGCTTCGTGCACGACCAACTGCCTGGCGCCGGTCGCCAAGGTGCTCAACGACGCGATCGGCATCGACCATGGTTTCATGACGACGATCCACTCCTACACCGGCGACCAGCCGACGCTCGACACGCTGCACAAGGACCTCTACCGGGCCCGCGCCGCGGCGCTGTCGATGATCCCGACGACGACGGGCGCGGCCAAAGCGGTCGGCCTGGTGCTGCCGGAACTCAAGGGCAAGCTCGACGGTTCGGCGATTCGCGTGCCGACGCCGAACGTCTCGGTCGTCGACCTCACGTTCGTCGCCAAGCGCGCGACCAGCAAGGAAGAGATCAACGAGGCGATCAAGGCGGCCGCGAACGGCCCGTTGAAGGGCATCCTCGGTTACACCGACAAGCCCAATGTCTCGATCGATTTCAACCACGACCCCCATTCCTCGGTCTTCCATCTCGATCAGACCAAGGTCATCGACGGCACCTTCGTGCGCATCCTGTCCTGGTACGACAACGAATGGGGCTTCTCCAACCGCATGGCGGACACTGCCGTGGCGATGGGCAAGCTGCTCTAACCAGAGGCCGGCGGGTCGGCGCCCCGGCGTCGACCCGCGCAATTCAAGACGTCATTGCGGCGCGCTGCGGGCGCGCGATGAGGAGGCTTGGCCTATGAACGCGTTCCGAACCCTCGATTCCGCCGACCTGAAGGGCAAGCGCGTGCTGTTGCGCGTCGATCTGAACGTGCCGATGGAGCAAGGCAAAGTCAGCGACGCCACCCGCATCGAACGCGTGCTGCCGACGATCCGCGAGATCTCCGACAAGGGCGGCAAAGTCATCTTGATGGCGCATTTCGGCCGCCCCAAGGGCGCGCCCAACGAAGCCTATTCGCTGCGTCCGGTCGCCGCGGCGGTCGCCGAGCATCTGGGTCGGCCCGTCGCCTTCGCTGCCGACTGCATCGGCGAGCCCGCCGCGAAAGCGATCGCCGCAATGACGGACGGCGACGTGCTGCTGCTGGAGAACACCCGCTTTCACAAGGCCGAGGAGAAGAACGAGCCGGCCTTCGTCGAAGAGCTCGCCAAGCTCGGCGACGTCTATGTCAACGACGCCTTTTCCGCGGCCCACCGCGCGCACGCCTCCACCGAGGGCGTTGCGCACAAGCTGCCGGCCTATGCCGGCCGAGCGATGCAGGCCGAGCTCGACGCGCTGACGCTGGCGCTCGGCTCGCCGACGCGTCCGGTGGCGGCGATCGTCGGCGGCGCCAAGGTCTCGGGCAAGCTCGAACTGCTCTCCAATCTCGTCAAGAAGGTCGACATCCTGATCATCGGCGGCGGCATGGCCAACACCTTCCTGTTCGCGCAGGGCAAGGCGGTCGGCAAGTCGCTGTGCGAGAAGGATCTCGCCGACACCGCGCGTTCGATCCTGGAATCGGCGCGCGCCGCCAACTGTGAGATTCTGCTTCCGGTCGACGCCAACGTCGCCAAGGAGTTCAAGGCGCACGCGGCTGCGCGCTTCGTCGACGTCGACCACGTCGCCGACGACGAGATGATCCTCGACATCGGTCCGAAGTCGATCGTCGCGGTCGAGCAGGCGCTCGCGCGCGCCAAGACGCTGGTGTGGAACGGACCGTTCGGCGCTTTCGAGACGCCGCCGTTCGACGCGGCGACGATGCAGATCGCCAAGACGGCGGCGTTTCTGACCGTCGACGCCAAGCTCAAGTCGGTCGCCGGCGGCGGCGACACGGTCGCCGCGCTCAGCGCCGCGGGCGTCGTCGAAGAATTCACCTACGTCTCGACGGCGGGCGGAGCCTTCCTCGAATGGATGGAAGGCAAGGCGCTGCCGGGAGTCGAAGCGCTGCGCGCGAAATAATCTTCAGGAGGAAAAAATGGCTCGCATAACGCTTCGTCAACTGCTCGATCACGCCGCGGAATTCGGCTACGGCCTGCCGGCGTTCAACGTCAACAACATGGAACAGGCGCTCGCGATCGGCGAGGCGGCGAGCGCGCTCGACGCGCCCGCCATCATCCAGGCCTCGCGCGGCGCGCGCTCCTACGCCAACGACATCATGCTGCGTCACATGATGGACGCGCTGACAGAAATGTATCCGCAGATTCCGATCTGCGTGCATCTCGACCACGGCAACGGCCCGGCGACTTGCGTCACCGCGATGCAGGCCAATTTCACCTCGGTGATGATGGACGGCTCGCTCAAGGCCGACGGCAAGACGCCGGCCGATTGGGCCTACAACGTCGGCGTCACCAAGATGGTCACCGACATGGCGCATCTGGGCGGCGTTTCGGTGGAGGGCGAACTCGGCGTGCTCGGCTCGCTGGAGACGGGACACGGCGAGAAGGAAGACGGCCACGGCGCCGAGGGCAAGCTCAGTCACGACCAGTTGCTCACCAACCCCGACGAAGCGGTGAAGTTCGTGCGCGAGACCAAGGTCGACGCGCTCGCCATCGCGATGGGCACTTCGCACGGCGCCTACAAGTTCTCGCGCAAGCCGACGGGCGACATTCTCGCCATGAGCGTCATCGAGGACATCAACAAGAAATTGCCGAACACGCATTTGGTGATGCACGGGTCGTCGTCGGTGCCGCAGGAGCTGCAGGACATCATCAACAAGTTCGGCGGCAAAATGCCGCAGACCTACGGCGTTCCGATCGAGGAGATTCAGCGCGGCATCAAGCACGGCGTGCGCAAGATCAACATCGACACCGATCTGCGCATGGCGATCACCGGCCAGGTGCGGCGCGTCCTCATCGAGAACGGCGCCGAGTTCGATCCGCGCAAGTATCTGACGCCGGCGCGCGACGCGATGATGAAGGTGTGCAAGCAGCGCTACGAGCAGTTCGGCGCCGCGGGTATGGCCTCCAAGATCAAGCGCGCGCTTTCGCTCTCGGAGATGGCCAAGCGCTACGCGAGCGGCGAACTCGATCCCAAGTTCGGCTGACAACCGCCGGCGCGGGCGGCGCTCAATGGGCGCCGCCAGCGAGCAGGGCGCTCGCGATCGCCTGCCACTCCGCGTCGAGCGCGGCCGAGCAAACCGGCTGGCTGGCGCGACGGTACCAATAGGCGGCGTTGTCGTCGTCGCCCGCTTTGCGGTGCAGATAGGCGTGGACCCAGTCGCCAGCGGCGCCTTCGTCGACTTGCGCGAGCGCGTGCGCGCGGTCCCACTCGCCCTTGGCGTCCCACCACAGAGCGTTCAGCGCGGGGCGCAGGCGGGGCGGGGGCGCGGGACGGCCGAGCGAGGCGCGGAAGGCCGTGAGGTCCATGAGGGGCTCCTGGCGAAGCGGCGCCGAGCGACGAACCTTCGGCGCGCCGCCAGCCTTCCCCATGCCAACGCAATTGTCTAGTTAGAGCCGGACGGCGTCGGCGCGGCGCCGCGTCGCACCTTAGGGACCCAAGTGATGGACGAAGCGAGCGCGCTGGTGCTTTTCTCCGGCGGCCAGGATTCGACGACCTGTCTGGCCTGGGCGCTCGACCGTTTCGATCGCGTCGAGACCGTCGGCTTCGACTATGGCCAGCGCAACCGCGTCGAACTCGACGTGCGGCCGCGCCTGCGCGCGGCGCTCACGCAGGCGTTTCCCCATTGGGGGCGAAAGCTCGGCGAGGACCATCGGATCGATCTTTCGGCGCTCGCGCAGGTCTCCGAGAGCGCGATGACCAGCGACATCGCCATCGCGACGCGGTCCGACGGCCTGCCCAACACTTTCGTGCCCGGCCGCAATCTCTTGTTCCTGACCTTCGCGGCGGCGCTCGCCTATCGCCGCGGCCTCAAGCGCCTCGTCGCCGGCGTCTGCGAGACCGACTATTCGGGCTATCCCGACTGTCGCGACGACACCGTGAAGGCGCTGCAGGTCGCGATCAATCTCGGCATGGAGACGCGCTTCGTCGTCGAGACGCCGCTGATGTGGATCGACAAGGCGGCGACCTGGCGCCTCGCGCGCGACCTCGGCGGCGAGGCGCTGGTGGAGATCGTGCGCGAGGACACCCATACTTGCTATAACGGCGACCGCAGCCTCCGTCACGAATGGGGATGGGGTTGCGGGGCCTGTCCGGCCTGCGCCCTGCGCGCCGCCGGCTACGCCAAATTCCGCGCCGAGGGCGCGGATTCGCCGTCCCGCTGAGCGCCCGAGCATCTCATTGCGGCGCCAGCGCCCAGGTCCCGCTCACGCTTTGAGAGAGGGTGATGAGACCGGGCTCGACCGGCAGGGACGTCGCCGCGGACGCCACGCTGAGGGTCCGCGCCGCTCCGCTCCCCACGCGATAGAAAGGCGGCGCCAGGTCGGCGTTGATGGACTGCAGCGCGCCCAGCTTCATCGAGGCGCCCTGCGCGTAAAGCGCCGCGCGGTGCAGCGCGTTGGCCACCGCTTTGACGCGCAGCGCGTCCTCGCGAGCTTCGCGATCGGAGAGGTCGAACGCCACGCCCTGGTAGACGGCGCCGTTCTGGACGCCTTGCTCGATGATCGAGCCCGCCTTGTCGATCGCGCGCAAGCGCACGCTCAGCGCGTTCGAGGCCTGATAGCCGCTGAGAGTACGCTTGACCACTTGACCGGTCTTGGCGTCCCGCTCGTCGTTCCACACCGGGGTCAGGCTGACGCCGATCGTCGCGATGTCCTTCGTCTCGATTCCGGCGCCCTCGAGGCCCTCGATGACTGCGGTCGAGCGCCGCGCGTTCTCGCCCGCGGCGTCGCTCGCGGTCGGGCGCTCGTCCAAGATGTCGAAGGTCACGATGGCGATGTCGGGCCGAACGTCTTCCGTCGCGACCCCGACGACGGTGACGGTCGGGCCGGTCTTCGCCGCGCCGGGCTCCTGGGCCAAGGCCGAACCGCCGAGCGCGACGCTCGCCAAAGCGAAGGTTAGGGCGAACTTGCTGAGCATCAATACCTCCCTGGGCCGCGACGGCGGCGGCGAACGTCTATCATGTTTTGCTTGCGCCGGAAGGCCCGGAAATCGCGGCGCCGCGCCGTCGGGGGACGGCGAGGAACGGCGCCGGTCATGGTCCTGTGTTCGAGCGGCGGCAAGATCGCCTTCGAGGGGCCGATCGGCCCTCCTAAACCCTACCTTAACCTTAACAACCCCTAATGGGCGCGAGGACCGCGCGAATGCTTCGCGAGGCCCGAGTTTCGTTGACGCCCATACATGCCCATGGTATCCCAAATCATCCCGTCAAGAGACCGCTCCAATGGCTTTTCGCCGTCGAGCGCGCCTTCGCGGCCGGCGCGAAGTTTCGCGCGCGCGTTTGGGGTAGGGCTGAGCATTGGATCGCTTCCTTTCCCATTACACCAACCGCTTCGACGCCAAGGGCCGAGTCTCGGTTCCGGCGCCGTTCCGCGCGGTGTTGGCCAGGGACGGCTTCGACGGGATTTTCATTCATCCCTCGCTCGACGCGCCGGCGCTCGATTGCGGCGGACACATGCTGCTGCGCGAGATCAATGCGCTGTTGGAGTCGATGCCGCCTTACTCGCAGGAGCGCGAGGACTTGGCGACGGCGCTGCTCGGCACGAGCGAGGTTCTGCGCCCCGATTCGGAGGGCCGCATCCTGCTGAGCGAAAGAATCCGCGCGTCCCTGGGGCTGAGGGACGAGGCGGCCTTTGTCGGCCACGGCCACAAGTTTCAGATCTGGGAACCGGTCCGGTTCGCGGCGCATCTCGAGGAGGCCAAGTCTCGAGTGCGCCGTCTGCGGGCCGAGCTCGGCGCCCGGGCGGCGCAACCCGCCGCGCCGGGAGCACGGGAATGAGGAGGGCGCGCGGCGCGGACTTCGGCGCCGCCGGCGGACCCGCCCGCCACATTCCCGTGCTGCGCGCCGAAGCGCTGGAGGCGCTGAACGTGCGCGCCGACGGCCTCTATCTCGACGGCACCTTCGGCGCAGGCGGCTATTCGCGCGCGCTGATCGAGCGCGGGGCGCGCGTCGTCGCGATCGATCGCGATCCCGACGCGATCGCCGCGGGCCAGGACCTGGTCGCCGCTTCGCACGGACGCTTGACGCTGGTCGAGGGACGTTTCGGCGACCTCGACGCGATCGCGCGCCGCCTCGGCGCTGCGCCGCTCGATGGCGTCGTCCTCGACATCGGCGTGTCCTCGATGCAGTTCGACGAGGCCGACCGCGGCTTCTCGCTGCGCCAAGATGCGCCGCTCGACATGCGCATGGAAGGGAAGGGGCGCAGCGCCGCCGACATCCTACGCGAGGACGACGAGCAACGAATCGCCGACATTCTCTTTCACTTCGGCGAGGAGCGCGCGGCGCGGCGCATCGCCCGCGCCGTCGTCGCCGACCGGACGAGCGCGCCCTATGTGTCGACGCTGCAACTGGCCGAGATGATTGCGCGCGTCGCGCCCGCCAGGCCGGGCGAGACGACCCATCCAGCGACCCGCGCGTTTCAGGCTTTGCGCATCGCCGTCAACGATGAGCTCGGCCAATTGCTGCGCGGACTGGAAGCCGCGGAGAGCGCTCTCAGGCCGGGCGGACGGCTGGTGGTCGTGACCTTTCATTCGCTCGAAGACCGCATCGTCAAGCAATTCCTCGCCCGTCGCTCCGGCCGAGGCCAGGCCGCCTCGCGCCTCTTGCCGGGAGAGCCGGCGCTCGCTGCGCCGACTTTCGTCGTTCCGAGCGGGCAGCCGATCCTGCCTGACGAAGCCGAGCGGGCCGCCAACCCCCGCGCGCGTTCGGCCAAATTGCGCTTCGGCGAGCGCACCGCCGCGCCCGCCCGCGGCAAGGACGAGCAGATCGACGCGCTCACGCGACTGCCGCCGACGCGGCCAGGGAGGGGCTGATGTGGCGCTTTCTTCACGTCGCCGCCATCGGCGCCCTGATCGCCTCGGCGGTTTATGTTTACAGCGTCAAGTATCAAACGATTTACGCCTCGGAGCAGATCGTCAAGACCCGCCATCTCATCGCCAGGGAGCAAGACGCGATCAACCTGCTGCGCGCCGAATACGCGCATTTGATCCGCCCCGACCGATTGCAGGCGCTGGCGGACAGTCAGCTTGACATGCAACAACTCGCGCTCAATCAGATCGTCAAGGCGGACGACCTGCCCGAACGCCCGGCGAAGGTCAACTCGATCGGCCGCAAGCTCAAGTCGCTGGGCCTTCTTGGGCAATCGGCGACGCCGAACGCCGGCATCACCGGCGCGACGCCATCCCTGAGGTAGGGCATGTCCGAACCGTCCGCCAAACCCGAAGAGCCCGTCGACGCTTCCTCTGGCGCGAGCGCGCCCCGTCCCCTCGGCGCTGGCGAAAGCCGGATCGGGCGTCTCCGGGGCATGGCCCACGGTCTCTTTTCGACCCGGCTCGACAAGAGCGGCGGCCGCCTTCGATTGATCGTTCTGGTGATGGTCGCGGCCTATTTCGGCCTCGCCTTAAAGCTCGTCGCGCTCGGCCTTTCGCATGAGCCGCCGCAGAGCTTGAAGCTGGCCGCCGATCAAGCCGTGTCGGGCGCGCGGCCCGACCTGCTCGACCGCGACGGCGCGATTCTCGCCACCGACGTCAAGACGATGTCCGTGTTCGCCGACCCCCGACAAATCATCGACAAGGACGAGGCTGTAGAGTTGATCACGGCGGTCCTGCCCGACGTCGACGCCAAGGAGTTGCGCGAGCGCCTCGGGTCGAAGAAGGGATTCGTCTGGGTCAAGCGCCAGGTGACCGAGAAGGAGCAGCGGGAAATCTTCCACCTCGGGCTTCCCGGGGTCGGCTTCATCCCCGAGAACAAGCGCGTCTATCCCAACGGGCCGCTCGGCGCGCACGTCATCGGCTTCGTCGACAAGGACAACGTCGGCATCGCCGGGATGGAGAAGTATCTCGACGAGCAGAGCCTGACCGATCCACATGTCGCCGGTTTCAGCGTCGATCCGGCCGCCCTGAAGCCGGTGCGCCTGTCGCTGGACCTCAAAGCGACGCACGCGCTGCGCGACGAATTGGTCGCGGGCCTCGCACGGTTCCGCGCCAAGGCGGCGGCCGGCGCGATCATGGACGTCAACACCGGCGAAATCGTCGCACTGGAATCTCTTCCGGATTTCGATCCCAACGATCCGGCCGACGCCAAAGACCCCGACAAGATCAATCGCGTCGACGTCGGCGTCTACGAAATGGGCTCGACGTTCAAGGCCCTCACGATCGCGATGGCGCTCGAGGCCGGCAAGGTGAACCTCGCCACGCGCATCGACGCGCGTCAGAGCTTGCGCTACGGACGTTTCACCATTCACGATTTCGACGCCACCCATCGTATGCTCAGCGTCCCCGAGGTGTTCACGCATTCCTCGAACATCGGCGCGGCGCGCATGGCGCTGATGGTCGGCGTCGACGGGCATCAGGCGTTCTTGAAGAAAATGGGTCAGCTCGATCGACTGCGCACGGAATTGCCGGAAAGCGCCGAACCGCTCGTGCCTAAGCGCTGGGGCGAACTGACCACCATGACCATCGCCTTCGGCCAGGGCCTCAACGTCGCGCCGATCCAGGCGCTGATGGCGGTGGCCGCACTGGTCAACGGCGGCGAGCTGATCCCGCCGACTTTCCTGGTGCGCAGCGAGGCCGGCGCGGCGGCGGTCGCCCATCGAGTTCGTCAGCCCGCAGACCTCCGAGTCGATGCGCTATCTCATGCGCGCCAATGCGACCCACGGCTCGGCGGGTTTCGCCAACGTCGCCGGCTATTACGTCGGCGGCAAGACCGGCACCGCGGACAAGATCGTCCACGGTCATTATTCCCACGACAAGGTGTTCACGACCTTCATGGCGATCACGCCCGCCGACAAGCCGAAATATCTCTATCTGGTCATGTACGACGAGCCGCAGGCGTTGCCGGAGGACGGCGGCTTTCACACCGCCGCGCATAATGCCGGCCGCACCACCGGGCGGCTGATCGAGCGCGTGGAGCCGCTCGAGGGCGTGCCGCCGGCGAGCCAGTTCCCGGACCAGCCGTTTCCTTTGCTTGCGCGCCTCGGGTATGGTTACGACGCCGACAGGGTGGGCAAAGAGTGAGGCGTCTGGGCGAAATCCTCGATCTGAGCGGGTCCGACGCCGCGCTGGCTTCGCGCGAGATCGGCGGCCTTTGCGCCGACAGTCGCAAGGTCAGGCCCGGCGACGCGTTCTTCGCCATTCCGGGCGTTAAGGGCGACGGCCTCGCCTACGCGGCGCAAGCCGTTCAAAAAGGCGCCAGCGCGATAGTCGGCGAACGCGCGCCCGATTTCGCCGCGCCGGCGTTCGTGCGCGTCGCCGACGCGCGGGCGGCGCTCGCGCAAGCGGCGGCGCGATTCTATCCGCGCCAGCCCGAACTCGTCGTCGCGATCACCGGCACCAGCGGCAAGACGTCGGTCGCCGCGTTCGTGCGTCAGATCTGGGCCTCGATGGGCTTCGAGGCCGCTTCGCTCGGCACGCTCGGCGTCGTTTCGCGCCCCCTCAACGTCTACGGCTCGCTGACGACGCCGGACCCGATCGCGCTGCACGAGACGCTCGATCGCCTCGCCGGCGCCGGCGTCACGCGTCTCGCCACCGTATGCCGGGCCCACCAGCGGGATCCCTGCGGTTAGTGGATTGGACTTGAAGATTGAAATGAAGGGTTTCCAGTCGTTCCCCAGCTTGGCCCAGTCGTACCCCTCGGGACGCACCGTGCGATTGCCAAATAAAATCTTAAACGAGTAGCCGTTCGGCTCGTTTCCTATCTCGAAACCCAGCAGCCTGCTGCCCGGGTAAGCCTTCGCTGCTTGCACAAAGCGTTCCGCCAACTGCAACGCCCAAGGCGCGGAGTTCTGTGCCAAGTTCACCCCAGCCAATACGCTCCAACCGGTCTCCGCCGATGCTTTCATATAGCCGTCCACGAAGTCGGCTGTCACGATCCAAGGACACGCGTCCGGGTCGGGGGCCGCGCTCTGATCCCAACAAACCTCCGGGCTACCGGTGGGACCGTCACCGTCAACGGATCGGATCGTGCCGCTGCCCAGGTTCTTCAGGAGTTGATAGAAAACGTCATTGGGATGACTTGCCCCGCCCAGCATGTAAATCGGCGAACTCGCTGGGCCCATGAAGAATTCCGCTCTATCGTAGCCGTACTGAGTGCCGATGCCATCAAAGTCAGCAGGAATCACTTTTCCCCGCGCCTGCACCTCAACCGAAACCGTCGCAAGGTTTTGAGCACGAACGTGTACGGGCAATACAGCAAGCAGTAAGGCGAAAAATATAGCTCTCCGCATTCTAATCCCCGTTCCCACACAGCCTCCAGCCCGCACATGGCGCCTCGGTAGTGCGAATAAGCAACCGTAATTGTCCAATATCCGAAAGGTGGGCTTCATTGCCGACGCTTGATGTTGGGACGGCAACTCCCTCTTCGCCGTCGCCCAGCTCAGTGATAACAGCAACTCAATCGTCACGAAGATGCCACGCAGATTAGCCACACCTCCGGCTTCATTCGAGAGCCCAGCCGGTGAATCAGGTGCTTCTCGGCCGGACCTAATAATATCTGACAGCCATCGAGTCACTCACCTGTTCGCTACCCCTCCGACCTACCGCGCGCAGTTGATTGTCGCCGGACTGGAACGCAACGTCCCACACAAATGGTTGGTTCTTCAACCCGAGGCTCTTGCCGTTCAGGAATAATTCCACCCGATCGCAGTTGCTGTACAGCTTGATGCTTTTCTTCTCCCCCGGTTCTCCGTACCGCTCCGTCCAAGTGTGCGACACGATGTAGACCATGGGCTTCTCGGTCCACTGGCTGGCAAAGAAATAGAACACGTCCTTGGGCCGGCGGTAATAGTCGTAAAGACCTTTTACGTTGAGGTCGTTCCGTCCACCCTTGAAGGGCTGATCGAAGGCGACCCACACCGTTCCGCCTGCCACGAACGGTCGGTCGCTGATCTGCTTCTCGTACGACTCATGAAAGAGGCACCCCCATTCCTCGGAGTAGTCGCCGCGCTGCGGCCGTTCAGAATGCCGTCCCAGATCGATTCCCGCCCCGTATTCGCTGATCAGCAGTGGTTTATTCGGATGTTTCCGGTGAAAGGCGTCGATGATCTGACCGAATTCTTCAAATTTCCCCGAGTACCACCCGTTGTAGATATTACATCCGACGACATCTACGATATCGATCATTCCTGCTTCCTCGGCACGATCGAGCAGAACGCCCACGAACGCCACGGTGGTCGGCCGTGTCGGATCTTCGGCTTTTGCCACAGCGGCCAGTTCCTGCGTAAGCCTGCGCAACGGCCCGCCGTTCGGCGATCGTGGGGCCGTTCAGGTTCTCATTCCCGAGGCTCCAAAGGATGATGGAGGGGTGGTTCCGGTCGCGCTGGATCATCTCCCGCGTCATCTGTTTAATCGTTTTGGAAAAGTCGGCGCCCCCTACCGCACCCATTCGCCCGCCCTCGCCATCAAGTGGGACCTCTTCCCATACCATTAATCCAAGCCGATCGCAGGCCTCCAACACTGATGGATCCTGCGGATAGACCGTAAGCCGCACGAAGTTGGCTCCCATTCGCTTGATCAGCTCCATGTCCTTAACATGCAGCGCGGCAGGCACGGCCCACCCCATTCCCGGGTAGTCCTGTTCACGGTTGGCTCCTCGCAATTTCAGCGGCTGCCCGTTCAGGAAAAAGCCTTTCTCCGCATCGAAACGGTACCAACGAAAGCCGAGCGGAGCCGCCTCGTCATCGAGGCTCGTCTCGTTTTCGCGCAAGCTGAAGAATGTGCGGTACAGGTTCGGGTCGTGCGGAGACCAAAGCCCCGGATCGCGGACCGTCGCTTGCTGCCGGACGACGCGCTTGCGCCCGGCTTCAGTTGCACCGGGGACGACAGCTGCCAACTTCGTTCCGTCTGGAGCTAACACCTCGGTGACGGCCTCCGCGCTCATCTCCGGTCGCTGCCGTTGCGAATCTCGATCTCAAATGCGGCAACTGCTTCGGAATCCGAGACCTGGGGCGTGGTCACCCGGGTGGACACAATGTGGGCCTGATTCATCGCGATGAGCCAGGCCTCGCGGTACAGGCCCCCGGTCATGTTGTAACCGGTGTCCAGGGGCGCAACGTCGCGGCGCCAGCGGTTATCCACGGCCACGGCGACAAAGTTCTCTGCGCCCGGACGCACCACGCCCGTGAGGTCAAATTCAAACGGAGTAAATCCCCCCTTGTGGGTGCCCATCAGGACGTTATTGACCCAAACCGTGGCAACTTGGCAGGCCGCTTCAAACCGCAACACGATGCGCTTGTCCGCCCAGGCCGCTGGCACTTCGAACTTCTTCCGATACCAGCCCACCCCGCGGTAGTACGGCGTGCTGCCGAAAGTATCCTTCGCGTTCCAGGTGTGGGGCAACCCCACGACTTCGAATCCTCCGTGGCGCCTCTCATAGTCCGTGCTTTCTATTCCCGCGTCGATTAACCAGTCAGAGAATTGCCAGTCATCGGAGAAGTTCACCCGCTCTCGACCCGTGCCCTGGAGGCAGGCAGGGAGGAGTAAGAGCGCTAGCCCCGCAATCAGGGCTGCCGTTAAGGGGCTTTCACGCGTCATAGAGCAACTCTTTTCTTGCCTGCTTCACCTTGAGTGGCATTCGCGACGTGACGGACTTTCCTGGGTGAACAGTCAAACCAGCTATTGGGTGCGAACCCGTAACCCACCCCATCGGCGGCAGGCAAATGCTGAGGCTTTGGTTTGTTGGCCGCTCACACAGCGGCTGCGGGGCCGCTAGGACGGCCCCGCATAACTTCCAGGTACCGAAACACCTCCAGGGTTGTGCAGCACTCGCTGCGAGAGGACTGATCCTCCCTCGTATCAAAAACTATACTTCATGGCGAACTGCAGAATACGCGGACTGCCGGCGCCTGTGATCTTACCCGAAAGTCGCACTCGTCAGCTTGGTTACTGGCGCCATGAAATTCGTATGGTTCAGCAGGTTGAAAGTCTCAAACCGCACCTCCAACCGCTGGTTCTCCTTGAAATTGAAATGTCGGACCAGCGCGGTGTCGATATCAAAATGAGGATTCCCGGCCCATGGAGCGAATCCCTCCCTGCATCGCCAAACGTGCCGGGTCCATTCGGGGCGAAGCTAAGAGGGTTAAGCCACTGGCGGGTACTCCGGTTGAATGATAGGTAAGGAACTCCGACAACGTTCGGCCGATCCAGCCCCACACCCCGTCAGGGAATTATCGGTTGCCGTTAACGGTGAAAACCATGTTCCGCTCGTTCTCGAAACAATCGGTGCAAATTGCCAATTACCAAGCGCCCGGTTCGACCACGGATTGGCAAAGTGGGGTGACTCAGCAACAAGGGATAAATTGAAGTTGTGGCGGATGTCATAACCGCAGTTGCCGCGCTCTCCGTTTCGATTGTATGGATTCTGGTAACCCGTTTCACCTTAGGTCACCCAACTGATCTCCGTCAGAGATGCAGTGAGACCAAGTGTAATTGCCCAGAAGCGTGTAATGGCTGCTGAAACGATGCTGAGTTGTAAGCAGGAGACCGTTATACTCGGAATTTCCCCCGGTGTCCGACCCAGTAATCCTCGAGAACAGGGAGCCGCCGACGGGATTTTGCAGATAGAGCACCCGTCTCTGATTTACATTTGCAGGTGTAGAGCAGGGCGTGCCGGTGCACGTTCCGGGGATATAAACGCTGGGGTTTAGCTCCCGTTCGAGCCAGACGTGGCTGGTCTTATTGCCTATGTAATTTGCCGTAACCAGCCAATTGCCCCTTAGCTGAAGTTGATAGCTGGCGTCCCACTGCTGCATCTGAATCGCCTTAAAATCCACGGATGGGATCCAGTATTGGCCAAACGAGGGAAAAGCCACGTTCTTGGCAGGGGAAGAAGGACGAGGGAACGGGTTGCCTCCAGGATATCCCTGGTACGGATTCCGGGTCAGACCTCCTGCCTGCGAGGGGACGAAGGCGAGATCGTATCCCCACGGAGAGGCGTAATCTGTATTTTCTGTGTAGGCAGCCCCGGGCTGGTCGTTGAAAAGGCTATAGCCGACGGAACCGCCTGGCGTCCGTTACCGGAGATGTCCCAGACGAATCCCGCACGAGGCTGGAATAACCCCAGTTGGCGTCTAGCGAAGGCGCCGCCACTCGGGTAGCCCGCATCGCCCGGGAAAAACAAGCCAGGTGGAGCATTCGTGAACTGGGTTGATTGCGTGCCTGCGTTGAACGCGGCCCTGTCAAACCAATCGACCCGGTTAAAGATCTCGCGCTCAGGCAGAAAAGGTTCCCAGCGCAAACCGAGTTGAAGGTTCACATGCTTGCTAAGCCGAAGATCATCCATGGCGTAGACCCCAAGCATGTCCTGCCGAATATTCATACGCTGAGCCGCTGCCTCGTTGAGACTGCTGGGCAACCCAAGCATAAAATCAAGCAGCGCGTCGCTCGAATATTGCCCGTTAAAGGAAAAGTACCCGATTACCATTAAAGGTACCAAAAAGGTTGTACTGATAGTGAACCCATTCCCCGCCCACCGCGATGTGATGCCGCCCACGCATTAGATCCACGTCATCCGAAACGTGAAAGTTGTTGTTGTCGCCTGTATAGAAATTGGCAGAGGACATACTCATATAGCCGCTGACGCTCATTTGCAAGCCATTGGGAACGAGATCAACCAAGTTGATGCCAAAGTTTTGGGAATTGGGCGTATCAGCCGTCGGTCCGCGCGTAATGGCGAGGCGTGTCCACCGAAACGGGCGGATTTAACCGGGGTGGCGATTGATTGAGTGGGTGTTTCCCCAGCTTACCCGCCTGAACGCGGTCCAATACTTCCGAAAACCGATGAGCAGCAGATTGGGATTAAAAGCCGCCGGAGATGCGAAATCCGTGAAGAAGAGTCGCCCAAAAAAAGGTCTTCGCGCTCTGGTTCGCAGTCGACTCGACCAATATACTGATCTTCACGCTGTGGTTGCGGAATCGCGTAATTCACCTGCCCGCAGGGATTGCTTGAAACAGGTACTAGTTTGAGCATGTTTAGAGCTTGCTGATTGTACAGTGAAGGACTGACCTGACTACTTGTGAATACCTGCCCCGTCGCGGGGTTATTGATCGTGCGAGCGCCCGTGGTCCGGCAAGCTGCGGATTCAAACTGGCTCCAGTCCCCACTCAGCACCGCCTGCGTGGGTACGTCGGCGATATTGGCGCCTACTGGCAGTTGCGGATCCTGGTTCCCTGGTACCCGAAAAAGGCGAACAGCTTGTCCTTCTTTAACCGGCCCGCCGATCGTACCGCCAAACTGGTTTCTCTTTCAGGGTGTCCGTCTTTGCTGCGAAAAATTGCGGGCATTGGCGGCGCCGTTGCGCAGAAACTCAAACGCATTCCCATGGAATTGATTGGTGCCGGATTTCGTCACTGCGTTGACATCCACCCCCGGGTGCATCCCATAACGCGCCGAGAGGCTATTAGTCTGGACGCTGAATTCCTGGAGGGCGTCCGGGAAGGGTAGGGGTAGATTAATGCTCATCCAGGCATCCATATGCTCGCCGCCGTCCAAGAGATAATTCGTCCCGTTGACCTGTGCCCCCGCAACCGCAACGGTAATGGAGTAAGGGTAGTTTTTGCTAGAATTAATATCACCACTGGGGCCGGTGGTTGCTGCGCCAGACAAGAAAATCAGTTGCGTCGCTTCGCGACCATTTAACGGCAAATCAACGATCCGCCTTTGATCGACAACCTGGAGAACGGAAGTTGTCTCTGTCTGCACCATATTTGCATTTGCCGTTACCTCGACCTGTTGGTTGAGTTCGCCCACGCGCAGCGTAATGTCGATGGAAAGATTGTTGCCGACCTCAAGACGGATTCCGGTTTGGACGAAGGTCTTGAAGCCTGTGACTTGTGCCTCAAGTTTGTAAGGGCCCACCGGAA
>CAVXCA010000030.1:0-10249 GCA_963759955.1 uncultured Alphaproteobacteria bacterium | reverse complement strand
TGGCGCACATGCGTCGGGACGCGGCGAGCGCCGCCGCGCCCCTCGACCCGATCGACCCGGCGGCCGTTCGCGCGCAATCGTCGTCGCGAGTCTGGCGCGCCGTGCGGCTGGCGGGCGCAGGGGCGGCCCGCCGCCCCCGTCGAGGCCGTTGAGGGGGTACTCGCCGGCGGGCTCCCCAGATCGCCGGCAAGGGCGAGGTTCGCGATCGAGCGCACTATTCGGTGCGGTGAGCACAGGCGCAGGGGCTCGGCGGGGCGCCCTTGACCTTTTCAACATCCTGCCACAAGCCTACGCGCACAAGGCCTCTTTGTGTCTCGCATCGTGTCTCACAACCAACATGCCAGGAATAGAAACTCGATATTATCGTTTAATTTGAAGGTGATAGCGCAATCGACTTCTAATCCGCCTTCTAAGCGGCAGGTCGCAGGTTCGAGCCCTGCCGGAGACGCCAGCCCGACGTCGCGTCGCGGCCCGTTCTAACCGGCCACTCCGCGAGACCTCTCAAGGAGCCGAATTTGCAAACCGTCGCTTGCATCCGCTGGGGAACCGGATTTCCCGTCGACTACGCCAACCGGCTCTATCGCGCCGTCATGCGCAATGTCGCGCGGCCGACGCGCTTCATCGCGTTCACCGACGATCCGACCGGACTGGATCCCGGGATCGAAGCGAGGCCGATCCCGCCGATCAAGTTGCCGGCGACCGGCCTCGGCCTCAGCCCGTGGCGCAAGCTGGCGCTGTGGTCGCGCGACATCGGCGTCGAGGGCGACATCCTGTTTCTCGACCTCGATGTCGTGGTCGTCGGGCCGCTCGACCCGTTCTTCGATCTCGACCCCGGCAAGCTCGCCATCATCCGCGATTGGGGATCGAAGGACTGCGGCAATTCCTCGGTGATGCGCTTTCCCGCCGGCGGCGCGCCGCATCTGGTCGACAATTTCGAACAGGCGCCTCTGGAGAAGCGCCGGCTCTATTCGAACGAGCAGGTCTATCTGACCCGCAAATCCGGCCTTCCCACGGTTTTCTGGCCGCGCGAATGGTGTCCGAGCTTCAAAGCCACGATGATGCCGCATTTTCCACTCAATCATTGGAAAAATGTGGAGATCCCCCCGGGCGCCCGCATCGTCGTTTTCACCGGCCATCCGCGGCCGCACGAAGCGGCGAAGGGGAAATGGCCGGCGCCCTGGTACAAGAAGGCCTACAAGAGCGTGCGTCCGGTGGCTTGGCTGAGCGAGCATTGGCGTTGAGGGCTCTTGCGCGTGCGCGTGCTCGCGAAGGCGGCAGCGGGCGAGATCGCGCGGATTGATTTCGCGCAATGACGGCCGGCGCATTAGGTCTTTGGAAAGGAAGTCGGGACAAAGTGACCATGGGAATGTTTGCTGAGCCTTGCTTCCGCCAACGTCGCCTTTCTGGCGCGAGCGGGCGTGTTTTCGTAGCGTAGCGTTGGCGAGTTTGCGTCGATGATTTTCTCCGCCCGAATGTTCGGCGTCGAGGCGGGGCGTGACCCTGGCGCTCGGCGGGCGCCCTGGCGCTGGTCGCGGCGACGCTGGCCGGCTGCGCGCAACCGCCTTCCCCGCACGCCCGCCACGGCAACGAATATTTTTCACGGCCAAATATGGCCCCGCGAGCCCGCGGGTCATCGCGGACGGCCAACCAGTGCCGCACGGCGGCGGGCAGTATCTCGTCGGCCATCCCTACACGATCGCCGGGCGCACCTATTATCCCCACGAGGTGACCAATTACAGCGCCGTCGGCATGGCGTCCTGGTACGGCGACGCGTTCCACGGCCGACGCACCGCCAACGGCGAAATTTACGACATGCGCTCGTTCACCGCGGCGCATCCGACTATGCCTCTGCCGAGCTACGCCAGGGTCACCAATCTCGCCAACGGCTATTCGATCATCGTTCGCGTCAACGATCGCGGCCCCTATCACGGCGGGCGCGTCATGGACGTGTCGTCGCGCGTCGCCGACGTGCTCGATTTCAAGAACGCGGGCACGGCGAAGGTGAAAGTCGACTATGTCGGCCCCGCTCCGATCGAGGGCTCCGACGATTCGACGTTGCTCGCGAGCCTGCGCACCAACGGCGCGCCCGCCACGTTGGGCGGCCCCCCGGTGATGGTCGCCGCCGCCCAGGAGGCGCCGCCGCCGTCGTCGCCTTCATTCCTGCCGAGCTTCGTCAAACCCGTAGCGCCCCCGCCGCCGGCCCCCGAACCGGCTGCAGAACCTGTCCTCGCCACGAGCGCGCCCAATCCCAAATTGTTGAAAGCGCCGCCGCCGCCGCCGCGACCCTTCGACCTGGGCGCCATCGCCCGCACGATCGGGACGACGGTCGCCACGGCGCCGGCCATTCCGCCGCGACGGCCCGTTCAGCAGGCCCTTGCCGGCGATCGGGCGCTCTATTTCGCCGAGGGCGACGGCGCCGCGGCCCGCCTGCTGCGACGCGACCCGTTCGCAAAGCTGATCAAGCAAGGCGAAGCGCCTCGATCCGCGGCGTCTCCAGCCAACGATCGGTGAGCGCGGCGGCCGAGCCTCGCGCGATCGTTGATTTGTCTTCAAATGCGATGCAAGAACGGGGCGGCGCCGCGTTTCTTTCGCCGCGCCGATGAGGATCGGCCTTGCTCGCTCACCGCTTCGCCCTGGCGTTGTCCGCAACATTGCTGGGATTCGTCCTGACCGCAGCGCCTTCGCGCGCGCAAAACTTTCAGACCTCCGCGCCCTTCGCGCTGCTCGTCGACTACGAGAGCGGCGCGGTGCTGTTCGAGAAGAATGCCGACCAGGCGATGGCACCGGCGGCGACCGCCAAGCTCTTGACCGCGGAGATCGTGTTCCGTCAGCTCAAGGAAGGACGCCTGCATCTCGACGACAAGTTCGCGGTTTCGGAACACGCTTGGCGCACCGGCGGCGCGCACTCGCACGGGCCGGCGACGTTTCTCGACATCCATAGCGAAGTGAGCATCGACGATCTGTTGCAGGGCCTCATCGTTCAGGCGGGCAACGACGCGGCGATGACGCTCGCGGAAGGCATATCCGGAACGGAGGAAGCCTTCGCCGATCTGATGAACAAGCGCGCCGCCGAACTCGGCATGACGCACTCGATCTTCGCCAACGCGCGGGGAATAAGCGACGCACGGCAGCATGTGACCGCGCGCGACATGGCGCTTCTCGCCGCCCACATCATTCGCGACTACCCCGACGACTACCACTACTTCAGCCAGAAGGACTTCACCTGGAACAAGATCCACCAGCTCAACCGCGACCCGCTGCTCAACATGGATGTCGGCGCCGACGGCCTGATGGCCGGGGATTCCGCCGAGGGTGCCTATGGCCTCGTCGGTTCCGCACAGCAGAACGGCCAGCGACTGATCCTCGTCGTCAACGGGCTCAAGAAGGGGGCCGACCGGGCCGAGGAATTGCGCAAGCTGTTCGACTGGGGCTTCCGTTCGTTCGACCCGCGCGTCTTGTTCCAGCCCGGCCAAACGATCGGAACGGCGTCGGTCTACGGCGGCGCGCAGAGCGAAGTTCCCCTGGCTTGCGATCAGCCGGTTAAAATCTTTCTGCCGCGCGGCTCGCAAGATCGGCTGACCGCCAAGATCGTCTATGTCGGCCCGCTGACGGCGCCGGTCGCCGCCGGCGTCGAGGTCGCGCGGCTCGAGGTCTGGCGCGGACAGACTCTGGCGCTCGACGCGCCGCTGAAGACCCAAGCCGCCGTTCCCCTCGGCGGCTTGAGCAAGCGGGCTCTGGACGCCGGAGTCGAGTTCGCCACCGATCTGATCCGCAGCGCCTTCAATCGCGCTTTCGCGAGAAACTGATGCCGCGCGCGCCGGCGAGGGGCCGGTTCATCACGCTCGAAGGCGGCGAGGGGGCGGGCAAGTCGGTTCAGGCGCGCCGGCTCGCCGAGCGTCTGCGGGGCCTCGGGTTCGCCGTCGTTCTGACGCGCGAGCCGGGCGGCTCTCCCGACGCCGAAGCCTTGCGCGAAGTCGTCCTGTCGGGCGCCGCCGCGCGTTTCGGCGCGGTGGGCGAGGCGCTGCTGTTCAGCGCCGCGCGGATCGACCATATCGACAAGACGATCGCGCCGGCGCTGCGGCGCGGCGATTGGGTGGTTTGCGACCGCTTCGCCGACTCGACCCGCGCTTACCAGGGCGCCGCCGGCCAGTTGGACCCGGAATTGCTCGCGAGCCTCGAGCGCGTCGCGGTCGGCGATTGCCGGCCCGATCTGACCCTGATCCTCGACTTGCCGGTCGACGTGGGCCTTGCGCGCGCCGCAGCCCGGCGCGGCGAGGGCGAAGAGGCGGATCGTTTCGAAGGCGAAGGCCTCGCCTTCCACGAGACGCTGCGCCAGGCGTTCCTGGCGATCGCGCGCGCCGAGCCGAAGCGCTGCGCGGTCATCGACGCCGGCGCCGCGCAGGACGTAGTCGCCGAGGCGATCTGGGACGTCGTGCGCGAGCGCTTGGCCGGCGCGCTGAAACGCAAAGCGAAGGCGCAATGAGCAAAGCCCCGTCGGACGCGCCACCCGAAAGCGACGCCTTCCCAGGCGCGCCGCATCCGCGCTTGGCGACGCGGCTGGTCGGCCACGCCGCCGCCGAAGCCGAAATGCTCGGCGCCTACCGCGAGGGACGGCTCGCTCACGCTTGGCTGATCGGCGGACGCGAGGGGATCGGCAAGGCGACGCTCGCTTGGCGCTTCGCCCGATTCGTGCTCGCCAACCCCGATCCGAACGCGCCGGCGGTGCGCGCAGCGACCACTTTGGCGGTCGCTCCCGATCATCCCGCCGCGCGCCAACTCGCGGCGATGGCTCATCCCGATTTCGCGTTGCTGCGGCGCGGATGGAATCCCAAGTCGAAGGCCTTCTTCACCGAGATCGGCGTCGACGACATCCGCTCGGGGCTGCAACTGTTCCATATGTCCGCGGCTTTCGGCGGCTGGCGGGTCGCCATCGTCGACAGCGCGGAGGATCTCAATCGCAGCGGCGCCAACGCCTGTTGAAGATGATCGAGGAGCCGCCGCCGCATGCGCTGATCCTGATCGTCGCGCATCGGCCGGGGCAGGTGCTGGCGACCATTCGCTCGCGCTGCCGAAGGCTGCTGCTGGAGCGGCTTTCGCCGGCGCAGATCGGCGAGGTCGTCGCCGGCCTCGGCGCGCCCTGGAACGCGGCCGACAGCCAAGCGCGCGTAGCCGCCGCCGAGCGCGCCGACGGCTCGGTGCGCGAAGCCTTGCGCCGTCTCGATCCCGAGGCCGAAGGCGTCGGCGCCTTGATCGACGCCGCGATCGCGCAATTGCCGAGCGCCGATCCGCGCGCGATCCACAAGCTCGCCGAAGCGGTGAGCGGACGCGCCGCCGGCGACGCGTTCGAGGCGCTGACCGCCGCGCTCTACGACTGGCTCGCCGCGCGGGCGCGCGCCGACGCTTCGCCCGCCGCGCGCGAAGCCGCGACGACGCTCTGGGACAAGCTGCGCGCCGCGACGCGCGAGACCGAGGCGCTCAACCTCGATCGCAAGCTGCACGTTCTCGCCGTTTTCGAGGAAATCTCGGCCCGCGCGCGATTCCTTTGAGCGTGAGCGAAGCGCCCGCCGCGCATTTTCAAGCGGCGAAAAATGCTCTAGGACGGCGGGCATGAGCGCGAACCGAACCTTTTACATCACCACCGCCATTCCCTACGCCAACGGCGCGCCGCATATCGGCCACGCCTACGAGCGCATCGCCACCGACGCCATCCAGCGCTTCATGCGCCTGGACGGGCGCGACACGCTGTTCGTCACCGGCATGGACGAATATGGCCTCAAAGTGCAGCAGACCGCCGCGAAAGAAGGCGTGACGCCGCTGGCCTTCGTCGACGGAATCGCCGCGCAATTCGAGGCGATGGGCGAAGCGCTCAACGCGCGCGCCGACGACATCGTGCGCACCACGCAGGAGCGGCACAAGCGCTCCGTCCAGGCGATCTGGGAGCGGATGAAAGCCAACGGCGACATCTATCTCTCGAAATACGCCGGCTGGTATTCGGTGCGCGACGAAGCCTACTTCGACGAGAGCGAACTGCGCGACGGCCCGAACGGCGGCAAGCTCGCGCCGAGCGGCGCGCCGGCGCAATGGGTCGAGGAGGAGAGCTATTTCTTCAAGCTGTCGGCCTACGGCGACAAGCTGCTCGCACACTATGAAGCCAATCCCGAGTTCATCACGCCGGAGACCTATCGCAACGAAATCGTCGCTTTCGTCAGGCGCGGGCTCGCCGACGTCTCGATCAGCCGCACGAACTTCGACTGGGGCGTGCCGGTTCCCGACGATCCCAAGCACGTCATGTACGTTTGGGTCGACGCGTTGACCAACTACATCACCGCGACCGGCTTTCCCGACGGCGGCCCACGGTGGAAATTCTGGCCAGCCGACGCGCATGTGATCGGCAAGGACATCACGCGCTTCCACGCCATCTATTGGCCGGCGTTCCTGATGTCGGCGGGTCAACAATTGCCGCGCCAGATCGTCGTCCACGGCTTCCTGTTCAACCGCGGCGAGAAGATGTCGAAGTCGACCGGCAACGTCGTCAGTCCCGGAACGCTCATCGCCGACTACGGCGTCGACCAACTGCGCTACTTCTTCATGCGCGAGGTGCCGTTCGGCCAGGACGGCAATTATTCGCACGAGGCGATCGTGCAGCGGATCAACGCCGACCTCGCCAACGACCTCGGCAATCTCGCGCAGCGGTCGCTGTCGATGATCGCCAAGAACTGCGCCGGCGCCGTGCCGGACTGGCGCGACGGCGTGCCGAGCGCCGACGATCTCGAGATGTTGGCGCAGGCCGACACCTTGGTCGGCGCCGCGCGCCAGCACATGCGGACGTTCCAGCTGCATCTCTATCTCGGCGCGGTGTTCGACGTGGTCGCCAAAGCGAACCGCTACTTCGCCAACAGCGAGCCGTGGAAGCTCGCCAAGAGCGATCCCAAGCGGATGCGCGTCGTGCTGTTCACGACCATCGAGACGCTGCGCATCGCGGCCGTCCTGTTGCAGCCGGTGATGCCCGCCTCGATGGCCAAACTGCTCGATCTGCTCGGCGTCGAAGCGGGGCGGCGCGACTTCGCCGCGCTGGACAACAGCGCCGATCAGGGCCGCTTCGAAGCGACCAGCCGCTTGCAGCCGGGCCACGCGCTGCCGGCGCCCGCGCCGGTGTTTCCGCGCTATCTCGAGCCCGAGGCGGCGAAATGAGGGGCGTCGCGAGGCCAGGCGCGCGCGTTGTAGCGCCGTACGAGCGCCTCGCGGCGTCGCCAACGCCTCGCGGGCGCGCCCCCTCATCCGTCGTCCCTTCGGGACGACACCTTCCCCCGCGAGGGGGGAAGGGGGCGTGCGCCGCATGAAGCTGATCGACAGCCATTGCCATCTCGACTTTCCCGACTTCGCCGACGAGATCGAGGCCGTCGTCGCGCGCGCCCAGAGCGCGGGCGTCGAGCGGATGGTGACGATTTCGACCCGCGTCGCGCAAGGCGCGCGCCTCGCCGCGATCGCGGAGCGCTTCGCGCCGGTCTATTTCACCATCGGCGCCCATCCGCATCACGCCGCCGAGGAGGCTCAGACCGACGCCGGCGCGATCCGCGCCTTCGCCGCCCATCCCAAATGCGTCGGCATCGGCGAGACAGGGCTCGACTACCACTACAATTACGCGCCGGCGGACGTCGCCAAAAAGGTCTTTCGCGCCCACATCGCGCTCGCGCGCGAACTCGATCTGCCGCTCGTCATCCACGCGCGCGAAGCCGACGACGACGTCGCCGCGATCCTGCGCGAGGAAATGGCCGACGGAAAATTCAACGCGGTGTTGCATTGCTTCACCTCGTCGCGCGCGCTCGCCGAGACCGGCCTGGAGCTCGGCCTCTCCATTTCGTTTTCCGGCGTGCTGACGTTCAAGAACTCCGGCGAATTGCGCGCGCTGGCGCGCGACGTTCCGCTCGACCGGCTGCTCATCGAGACCGACGCGCCGTTTCTCGCGCCCGTTCCCCATCGCGGCCAGCGCAACGAGCCGGCGTTCGTCGTCGAGACGGCGCGCGTTCTCGCCGGCCTCAAGCAGGTGAGCGAAGCCGAGCTCGCAAGCGCGACGCGCGCCAACGCGTTGCGGCTGTTCGCCAAGATGGCGCCGGAGCGGGAGCCCGGCGCTTGAGCCTGTCGCTGACCATATTGGGCTGCGGATCGTCGGCCGGCGTGCCGCGCGTCGCGCAAGGCTGGGGCGCTTGCGATCCCAACCATCCGCGCAACCGTCGCCGGCGTTGTTCGGCGCTGATCGCGCGCGAGACGGCGGCGGGGCGAACCTTGGCGCTGATCGACGCAGGGCCCGACTTGCGGCTGCAACTGATCGACGCCGGCGTCGCGCATCTCGACGGCGTGCTGATTACTCATGAGCACGCCGACCACACCCACGGGATGGACGACCTGAGGCCGATCGTCATGGCGATGCACAAGCGCGTCGACCTCTACACGAACGAAACGACTTCGAAGGCGCTGCACAAGAAGTTCACCTACATTTTCGAAACCCCACCGGGAAGCTCCTATCCGCCGATCGTTGCGGAAAAGCGCCTGACGGCGGGCGAGCCCAGCGTGATCGAAGGGCAGGGCGGCGCGATCGCGGCGACGCCCTTCGATCTAGAACACGGCGACATCGCTTCGCTCGGCTTTCGCATCGGCGACATCGCCTACACGCCGGACCTCAATGGGATCCCGCCGGCGAGCCGGCGCTTTCTCGAAGGCCTCGAAGTGTGGGTCGTCGACGCGCTGCGCTATACGCGCCATCCCTCACATTTCAGTCTGGAGGAGACCTTGGCGTGGATCGAGAAGCTGCGTCCGCGCCGCGCCGTCCTCACCAATCTGCACACCGATCTCGACTACGAGACGCTGCGCGCGCGCTTGCCGGCCGGAGTGGTCCCCGCCCACGACGGTATGCGCATCGAAGGATTTTGAAAGTCCTTGCGAGCGGAGCGCGCTTGACCGTCGATCGCTTCGGTCGGAGTTAACGGGCGAGACCTGCGAGAGACGCCATGACGCCCGCTATCGAAACTGCGATCCACGCCTTCCTCGAATCGAGCCAGGACGCCGAGACGCGCTTCCTCGCCGAGATCGTCAAGGTTCCCTCCGACAACCCGCCCGGCGACTGCGATCCTTCCGCCGCCGCCGTCGCGCGCCTTCTCGAAGGCTTGGGGTTCGCGGTCGAGCGCCACAAGGTTCCCGACGCGCTCGTGAAAGCCGCCGGCATGATCTCGGCGACCAATCTCATCGTGCGCCGGCGTTTCGGCGTGGGGCCGACGATCGCGCTCAACGCGCATGGCGACGTCGTGCCCCCGGGGACCGGCTGGACCAGGGACCCCTACGGCGCGGAAATCGTCGACGGCTGGATGGTTGGGCGCGGCGTCGCGGTGTCGAAATCCGACATCGCCTCCTACGCCTTCGCCTTGCTCGCGCTGGAGCGCAGCGGCGCCGCGCTGAACGGTTCGGTCGAGCTGCACGTCACCTACGACGAGGAGTCCGGTGGCGAGATCGGGCCGCGCTACATCCTCGAGCAGGGCCTCTCCAAGCCCGATCTGGCGATCGGGGCAGGCTTTTCCTACGCGGTCGTCAACGCCCACAACGGCTGCCTGCATCTGGAAGTCGACGTGCTCGGCCGCTCCGCGCACGCCGCCAAGCCGTTCACCGGCGTCGACGCGCTGGAAGCGACGAACGCGATCCTCACCGCGCTCTACGCCTGGCGGCGCGGCCTCAGCCGCCGCGTCTCGGCCATTCCCGGCATCGGCTCGCCGCAAATGACGGTCGGGCTGATCTCCGGCGGCGTCAACACCAACGTCGTGCCTGACCGCGTCGTCTTCCGGCTCGACCGGCGCATCATCCCCGAGGAAAACCCGGCCGAGGTCGAAGCGGAGCTGCGCGGCGTGATCGCCGAGGCCGCCAAGGCCCACGCCGAGGCGAAGGTCACGGTCAGGCGCATCCTGCTCGCCGAGCCGCTGACGCCGACCCCGGCGGGGCAAAAGCTCACCGAGGCCCTTTGCCGCCACGCCAGCCGCATCATGGGCAAGACGATCGAGGCGGGCGGCGTGCCGCTCTACACCGACGCGCGCCATTACGCGAAGGCCGGCGTGCCGATCGCGCTCTACGGCGCGGGACCGCGGTCGATCGAGGAGGCCAACGCCCACCGCGCCGACGAACGGCTGCCGCTCGCCGATCTCTTCAAGGCGACCGAAGTGGTGGCGCTGACGTTGGCGGATCTCCTCGGCGCGAAGTGAGCCGCGGC
>CAVXCA010000029.1:0-65092 GCA_963759955.1 uncultured Alphaproteobacteria bacterium | reverse complement strand
GGGGCGTTGTTCCCGCATCTCTACGGCCCGCTCGCGCTCGATGCGGTCGTTTGGACGCGTCCCCTGCCGCTCGGCGAAGAGGGCCGCCACCTGTTCGGAAGTCTCGAGCCATGATGCACGCCCTCGGGGCGCTCGCGCGGCCGCTGCTGTGGCGTCTTCCGCCGGAGACCGCGCATCGCGCCACCATCGCCGCGTTGCGGTTCTCGCCCCTCGCGCGGCCCCACGCCGCGGACTCGCGCCTGAGCGTTCGCGCTTTCGGGCTGGAGTTCGCCAATCCTCTGGGAATGGCCGCCGGCTTCGACAAGAACGCCGAGGTCGCACGCGCGCTGCTCGCATTGGGGTTCGGCTTCGTCGAGGTGGGGACGCTGACGCCGCGCCCGCAACCGGGCAATGCGAGCCCGCGGCTGTTCCGCCTGCCGGCCGACCGCGCGCTGGTCAATCGGATGGGCTTCAACAACCAGGGCTATGAGGCGGCGCGCACGCGTTTGGCGGCGAAGCCGATCGAAGGCGTCGTCGGCGTCAACATCGGCCCCAACAAGGACGCCTCCGACCGGCTCGCCGATTACGTTCTCGGGGTGAAGACCTTCGCCCCCTTCGCCAGCTATTTCGCCATCAACATTTCTTCGCCGAACACGCCGGGCCTGCGCGATCTGCAACGGCGCGACGCGCTCGACGAACTCGTGGCGCGCGTCATCGACGCACGCGACGAGGCGGCGCCGCGCCGTCCGGTGCTGATCAAGATCGCGCCGGATCTCGACTTGCGCGGGCTCGACGACGTGGTCGCGGTCTGCGCGGCGCGCGGCGTCGACGGCATGATCGTCTCCAACACCACCGTCGCGCGGCCGTCGTCCTTACGCGACGCCAATGCGCGCGAGGCCGGCGGTCTGTCGGGCCGGCCGCTATTCGAGCCGTCGACGCGAATGCTCGCGCGGACATTTTTGCGCTGCGGGGGCGCCTTCGCGCTGATCGGCTGCGGCGGCGTCGACGACGCCGAATCGGCGCTGGCCAAGATCGAGGCGGGCGCAAGCCTGGTGCAGATCTACACCGGGATGATCTATCGCGGGCCTGGCGTGATCGATGAAATTCTCGACGGCCTGTCGCGCATCGTCGCGGTGCGCGGCGCCGGCGGCCTCGGCGATCTTGTCGGCGTGGGTGCGCGCGACTGGGCCGCTTCGACCGGCTGACGCTCAGCGCGCGCGGCGCGACTCCAAGAGGCGCATCACCAGCCAGACGGGCAGCACGACGAGCGCGCCAGTCGCCAGGATGCGGCCGATCTGGCGCACGTCGGTGAGGCCGAAATCGATGACGCGATGCGCCAAGCGCATGAAGCTTTCGACGATGTCGGCGGGCTCGAAGCCGAACGCGACCAGGATCATGCCGACGACAAAGGAAACCACGACCAGACGCAGCGCCACCGACGCCGGAGAGCCGCCGAGAAAGTTCGTCAGCATGGGACCGCTCATGGGAAGGGCCCTCTATTCGGAGCGAGCGAAATCAGGTCGAAACGCGGCGGCTTCTCGCCGAGGTTCATGACGACTTTTAGGCCGCGTCGCCGTGAATTCAAGCTTGGCGCGGCGGCGTTCGGGGTGAACTAAGCCAGCAGTCTCGCGGCCATCCCGTGTGCGAGCGTCAATTTCACCGCTGACTTGTCGAAGGAAACGAACGTGTCCGCGCCGAGATCGGCGCCTTCGAAGGCGATGACGCCGTCGGCAAAATCGCCGCCTGCCTCCAGATGCGCCAAACCCGCTTCCGCCGCTGGACGATTGACCACCACGTTGGCCGCATCGAGCAGCCGTCGGAAGCCTGCGGCGATTTCTCCGGCCGGTATCTTGTAACCGCGCGACAACACCCAGGCGAGTTCGCATAGCGTCGGCGACGTCAGCGCCACCATTTCCGCGCGCGCCAATGCGTCCCTGGCGATACGGCCTTGCCGCGCGTCGTCGTCCGTCATGGCGCGAACCAGGATGTTGGTGTCCGCCGTGATCCTCACCGTTTTCCAGCCCAGCCTTCAGCCGTCAGTTCCTTGATCTCCTCGATCGAAAGAGACGGGCCGCCCTTCCGCTTGAAGAGATTGAAGACGTCGGAAATCTGCCCTTTCGGGCGCACGGCTTGAGCTTCGACGCGGCCGCCGGGGAGCAACTCGACGCTGATCTTCTCGCCCGGGCGAACGCCGAGATGCCTGAGAACATCCCTGCGAAGGGTCACTTGTCCTTTTGCCGTAACCGTCAGGGTCGCCATCTTACCGCCTCGAACCCGTTGAGACCAATGTAAGGCAAATTTGCCTTTCGATCAAGTCGCGCCGCAAGACAAAGGCCAAAACCGCCGCGGCGGCCGGCCGGGGCCGATCCGCCGCGCTTACGATCGGGCCGCTCACGCCCCTTTGGGAAAGTTCACCACCGTCGCCGGCTTGCCGCCCTTCGGCGCCTCCGTCTCCGCCTCGGCGCCGATCGCTTTGCCGTCGAACGTCAGCGCGCCGTGCGAAGCGCTGATCTTGACGGTCGCGCCGTCGCGGATTTCGCCGGCGAGAAGCATCTGTGCGAGCGGGTCCTGCACCGACTTCTGGATCGCGCGCTTGAGCGGGCGCGCGCCGTAGGCCGGATCGTAGCCTTTGTCGGCGAGCCACTGCCGGCCCTTGGCGTCGAGCGCGAGCGTGATCTTGCGATCCTCGAGCAGCTTGGCGAGCCGCTTGAACTGGATGTCGACGATCGCGCCCATGTCCTCGCGCCGCAGCCGGTGGAACAGGATGATCTCGTCGACGCGGTTGAGGAACTCGGGTCGGAAATGCCCGCGCACCATCGCCATCACGTCCTTCTCGACCGCCTTGGTGTCCTCGCCCTCGTGCTGATTGACGAGATATTCGGAGCCGAGGTTCGAGGTCATCACGATCAACACGTTACGGAAGTCCACGGTGCGGCCCTGGCCGTCGGTCAGCCGCCCGTCGTCGAGCACTTGCAAGAGGACGTTGAACACGTCCGGGTGCGCCTTCTCGACTTCGTCGAACAGCACGACCTGGTAGGGGCGCCGGCGCACGGCCTCGGTCAGCGCGCCGCCTTCCTCGTAGCCGACATAGCCGGGAGGCGCGCCGATGAGGCGGGCCACCGAGTGCTTCTCCATGTACTCGGACATGTCGATGCGCACCATCGCGGTGTCGTCGTCGAACAGGAACGAGGCCAGCGCCTTGGTCAGCTCCGTCTTGCCGACGCCGGTCGGACCGAGGAACATGAACGAGCCGATCGGGCGGTTGGGGTCCTGCAGGCCGGCGCGCGCGCGGCGCACCGCGGTCGAAACCGCCGTCACCGCCTCGGCCTGGCCGACGACGCGCTTGGCGATCTCCTCTTCCATCTTCAGGAGCTTGTCGCGTTCGCCCTCCAGCATCTTGTCGACGGGCACGCCGGTCCAACGCGAGACGACCTGCGCGACATGGTCGGGCGTGACCGCCTCGTCGACGAGAGCGCTTGCGCCGGGCGTTTCCGTCGCGGCAAGCTTCTTCTCGAGTTCGGGAATGACGCCATAGGCGAGCTTGCCGGCTTCCGCATAGTCGCCCTTGCGCTGCGCCTGGGCGAGCGCGTTGCGTGCGTTCTCGAGCTCTTCCTTCAGTCTTTGCGCGGCGCCGAGCTTGTCCTTTTCGGCGCGCCAGCGCGCCGACAATGCGTCGGACTTCTCTTGCAATTCGCTCAGTTCCACCGAGAGCTTCTTCAAGCGGTCCTTGGAAGCCGCGTCGGTCTCCTTCTTCAGCGCCTCCTGCTCGATCTTGAGCTGGATGATGCGCCGATCGAGTTCGTCGAGCTCTTCGGGCTTGGAGTCGACCTGCATGCGCTGGCGCGAAGCCGCCTCGTCGATCAGGTCGATCGCCTTGTCGGGCAGGAAGCGGTCGGCGATGTAACGGTTGGAAAGCGTCGCGGCGGCGACAATGGCGCCGTCGGTGATGTGGACGCCGTGGTGGACTTCGTATTTCTCCTTGAGGCCGCGCAGGATCGAGATGGTGTCCTCGACGGTGGGCTGCGAGACGAACACCGGCTGAAAGCGCCGCGCCAGCGCCGCGTCCTTTTCGACGTGCTTGCGATATTCGTCGAGCGTGGTGGCGCCGATGCAATGGAGTTCGCCGCGCGCCAGCGCCGGCTTCAAGAGGTTGGAGGCGTCCATTGCGCCGTCGGCTTTTCCAGCGCCGACCAGCGTGTGCATTTCGTCGATGAACAGGATGACGCCGCCCTCGGCCGCGGTCACCTCGTTGAGCACGCCTTTGAGCCGCTCCTCGAATTCGCCGCGATACTTCGCGCCGGCGATCAGGGCGCCCATGTCGAGCGACAGCAGCTTCTTGTCCTTGAGCGACTCGGGCACGTCGCCGTTGACGATGCGTAACGCGAGGCCTTCGACGATCGCGGTCTTGCCGACGCCGGGTTCGCCGATCAGCACGGGATTGTTCTTGGTGCGGCGCGACAGCACCTGCATGGTGCGGCGGATTTCCTCGTCGCGGCCGATGACCGGATCGAGCTTGCCGGCGCGCGCGGCGTCGGTGAGATTGCGGGTGTACTTCTTCAGCGCGTCATAGGCGTTCTCGGCGCTCGCCGAATTGGCCTTGCGGCCCTTGCGCAAGTCCTCGATGGCGGCGTTCAGCGTCTGTGCCGAAACGCCGGCGTTGGCGAGAATCTTGCCCGCATCGCTGCCCTTCTCCATCGCCAGGGCGAGCAGCAGCCGCTCGACGGTGACGAATGAATTGCCCGCCTTCTGCGCGATTTTTTCCGCATTGTCGAAGACGCGCGCGGTGGTCGGGGCGAGATAAAGCTGACCGGCGCCCGAGCCCTGAACCTTGGGTAGTTTGGCGAGCGCCAATTCGACCTGGGCTAGCGCGTCGCGCGAGCGTCCGCCCGCCTTGTCGATGAGACCGGCGGCGAGCCCTTCCTCGTCGTCGAGCAGCACCTTGAGGATGTGCTCGGGCGTGAATTGCTGGTGGCCTTCCCGTAGCGCCAAAGACTGCGCGCTCTGAACGAAGCCGCGCGCCCGCTCGGTGTATTTCTCCAAATTCATTGTTCATCTCCCCTCTGGCCCCGCCGGCGCCCCGAAGCGACGCTAAGACGGTCCGGACGATGTCGAATCGGCCGCTTTCGCGGCCTCGCAGCCTATGTAGGGGCGGCAAGTCGACCGTGGAAGGGCGGGGCAGGGCGCCCGAGGGCAAAAAATCGGCGCGGCGATGGATATTGGGGGCGCGGCGCGATGCGGGCGCGGCCGCTGGCCGCCCTCTTCAGGCGGCGTCGAGATGGCCGCAACCAGGCGCTGACGCGCCGGGCGCGACTGGCGATCGCGTCTACAGGCCGCGTTCGGCGAGCAGTTGGGCGATATGGGCGCGCAGTTCCGCGATGCCCTCGCCGGTGCGGGCCGAGGTGAAGAACGTCCCGGGATAGGCGGCCGGATGCTTGCGTAACGCTTCGAGCGTCGCGGCGACGCGCGCGCTCTGGTCGGATCCCTTCACTTCGTCGCGCTTGGTCAACACGATGGCGTAGGACACCGCGGCGGCGTCGAGCGTCTTCATCGTGGCCTCGTCGCTGTCCTTGACGCCATGCCGGCCGTCGATCAGCACGAAGGCGCGCATCAGCGAAGGCCGTCCGCGCAAATAGTCGCGCGCCAGCGCCCCCCACGAGGCGGACTTGTCCTTCGCGACGGCGGCATAGCCGTATCCCGGCATGTCGACGAGATTGAGCCGACCGCCGAGAGCGAAGAAGATCAGCTCCTGCGTGCGCCCTGGCGTGTTCGAAGTGCGCGCCAGCGCCGAGCGTCCGGTCAGCGCGTTGATCAGCGACGACTTGCCGACGTTGGAGCGGCCGGCGAAGGCGATTTCCGGCGCGCCGATCGGCGGCAGGCCGTCGGACTTGGCGGCGGCGAAGAAGAAATCGCAGGGGCCGGCGAAGAGCTTGCGCCCCGCCTCGATCGCCTCGGCGGAGAACTCCTCGCTGAGCGTAGCGCTCATCACTCGCCGTCTTTGCGGAACAACTTCTTCAAATTGCCCCAAAGCTCGACCTTCACGCCGGCGCTCGACATGATGTAGCCCTGCTGAATCACCGTCAGCGTGTTGTTCCAGGTCCAGTAGATCACCAGACCGACCGGGAACGAGCCGAGCATGAAGGTGAAGATCAGCGGCATCCACGCGAACATGGTCTTTTGCACCGGGTCGGCCGGCTCCGGGTTCATCTTCATCTGCAGGAACATCGAGAAGCCCATGACGAGCGGCCAGATGCCGAGCGACAGGAAGTGGCCGAACATCGGCAACGCCGTCGGATCCCAGGGGATGAGCCCGAACAGCGTGAAGAGATTGGTCGGGTCGGGCGCGGACAGGTCCTTGATCCAGCCGAAGAACGGCGCGTGCCGCATCTCGATGGTGATGAAGATCACCTTGTAGAGGGCGAAGAACACCGGGATCTGAATCACCATCGGCAGGCAGCCGGCGACCGGGTTGACGCCTTCCTTCTTGAACAGCTCCATCTGCGCCTGCTGCTGCTTGGCGCGGTCGTCGGGATAGAGGTCCTTCAGCGCGGCGATCTGCGGCTGAATCTTCTTCATCTTCGCCATCGAGCGGTAGCTCTGATTGGCGAGCGGGAAGAAGGCGAGCTTGACCAGCACCGTGACGATGAGGATCGCCAAGCCGAAATTGCCGACGTAGCGATAGATGGCGTCGATCAGCAGAAACAACGGCTTGGTGATGAAATAGAACCAGCCCCAGTCGATCATCAGATCGAATTTCTTGATGCCGAGACTCGCCTGGTAAGCGTTGATCGTCGCGACTTCCTTGGCGCCGGCGAACACCCGCGTGACCGCCTGGCTCGAGGCGCCCGGCGCGAGATCGACCGCGGGGCCGAGAAAGTCGGTCTGGTAATCCTCGAGCTGCGGCGGGCCGCTCGCCGAGAAGCGCGCCTCGATCGCTTCGCTCCGCTCGGGGATGATCGCCGAGGCCCAATATTTGTCGGTGAAGCCGAGCCATCCGCCGTCGCCGGCGAGGGTGCGGACCTTGCCGGTCTCCTTCTCGATGCCGGCGTAGGTGATTTCCTGCACCGAACCGTCGCCGATGACGCCGACGAAGCCTTCGTGCAGCACCGCGTAGCCCGAGACCGTGGGCTTGCCGCGACGCAGGATCAGCGCGTAGGGGCGCAGCGAAACCGGCTCGGCGCCGGTGTTCTCGACCGAATCCTTGATCGTGAACATGTACTTGTCGTCGACCGAAACGACGCGCTTGAATTTCAGCCCGGCGCCGTTGTCGTAAGTCAGCGTCAACGGTTTTTCGGTGGTCAGCGTGGTCGAGTCGGCGCTCCAGGCGGTGAGGCGGTTCGGCGTCTTCACCCCCGGCGCGCCGGTGACGAAGCCGGTTTCGGCCCAGTAGGGATCGGGCCCGCCCTGCGGCGCGAACAACCGGATGTTGGGGCTCTTGGGATCGATGGTCTCGTGATAGGCCTTCAAGATGATGTCGTCGAGGAGGCCGCCCTTCAGATCGATCGAACCGCCCAGGCTCGCCGTGTCGATGGCTACGCGCGGGCTCGCCGCGAGCGCCTCGCCGAGGGTTTCGGGCGCGGCCGCGGCAGGGGCCGCGCCGGGCGGCGCGATCGCGCCGGCGCCGCCGGCCGCCGGCGTGGGGAGATTGGCTGGCGACTGAGACTGCGCCAGGGTTTGCGCCTGCCGTTCCTTTTGCAATTGCGGAGCCGCGTAGAAATATTGCCAGCCGATCCACACGAGCACCGACAGGACGATCGCCAGGATGATGTTGCGGGAGTCCTCGGAGTTCATGGTCGCTGTTCTCTGTCGGTTGCAAGCGGCGCGCGCCGGGCGGCGCCGGCGGCCGACGGCTTGAGACGGCTCATTTGGGCGAACGCTTTTTCGATGTCGGCGATCAGGGCGGCGAAGGGACGCGTCAGCGCCTCGCGGCGCGCCATCAGCACGTAGTCGTTGCTGGGCGAGGGCGCAACAGCGTCGGCGCGGCGCAGCGCCTCCTTCAAGCGGCGGCGGATGCGATTGCGTTCGACGGCGTCGCCGACCTTCTTGGTGACGGTGAACCCGACCCGCGCGCCCTCATTGGGCGCCCCGCTCGAAATGGCGCGCGCGTTGGCCTGGAGCGTGAACGTTTCCGCCTGCGCGCGACGGCCGCGCGAGACGCGCTGGAACTCCGCCCGGCGCTTCAGGCGTCCCCAGAGCGGGGGCTGACCGGCGGCTCGCCTTGCGTCTTCGCCCAAGGCGTCAGGCTCCATCATTGGGATTCTCTCGCGCGGCGCCGTCTCAACGAGCCGCGGGGCGGGTCAGGCCGAAAGGCGCTTGCGGCCGCGGGCGCGGCGGGCGTTCAGCACCTTGCGGCCCCCGACCGTCTCCATGCGCGCGCGAAAGCCATGGCGGCGTTTGCGTACGAGCTTGCTCGGTTGATAGGTCCGCTTCACGTCATTAACTCCAAGAGCCGAGAATTCATCGGGGAAAGCGCCATGGCCTTTCCCAATAAGCCAACCCCGGACCTCGCCGCGCCGCCCCCTTTCTTGGGACCGTCGCACGAGCCGGGAAAATGCCTGGCGGCGGCGTCGCCGTCGCGCGGGGCAGCTTATAGGCGCCCCGCCCGCGCCAAGTCAATCGTGTGGGCCGCGCGCGGCGCGGTTTTCCGGCGAGTTCTCCTGATTTCAAGATCTTGCGCGGCGATTTTCCGCCGCTTCGGCGCGGGAGCCCCGCCGTCGGCTCACGGCGAGGCGCAGAGGCGCAGGAGGGCTTCGCGAATGTTCGTCCCAATTTCGAACGCCGCGCCGTCTCGAAGAAACGCAGCCAGACGGACATTGCAAAGCAGCCCCCTCTGTGTCGCGAGAAGACGACGACGCGCTCGTCAGGCTGGAGCGGGATGATCGCCTCGACGCCGAAGGCGTCGGCGAACTCGAACCGATGAGCTCAGCTCAGGCAGGGCGATTGCACGTATTAATGAAGGTTTTTTTATGAAATAGCATCGTCAAACTGTTAGAGGCGTCCGCGCGTCCCTTTATCTGCGCAATCGGCGCTTGGTTCCCGCTCGAGCGGTTCGAGGTCCGCATAGGACGGGAAATCGGGAGCGTCGTTTTGTCGTCCGTCCGGACCGGCGCGTCGCCGCACTCGGCGCTATGCGCCGTCTTCTCCCGGAGCAGCGCAGGGGCGATCGCCGCGGGCCGAGGTTGCGAAGAGACGAAACCCTCGAGCGGGCGGCCGCCGGACTCACCGATGGCGACTTTTGCTGGACCATAAAGTATTGCAACGGTGCTTATCACTTACGTACCCGATGGAAGACATTAATAAACGTTTCAAAACCGATAAATCCGTCGTAATCCGGCTCGGAACACGCCATTGGAACCGCCAAGCGTACACGAATAGTGTGACCGCCCAGCGTCATCGTGACGCGACCAAGTCTCTCGCGAGCGTCATCGCTTTCGCAGACCCTCTGAAATGTCACAATATGACTTTAACAATTTAATCGCAATTCCACAGACGCAACTGGCAATGGCTGCAATACCTTGCTATCGAGCGAATTCCTGCCTCATTACGATCGCTTCGCGAGTGGCGCGGGCCGACGGCGAAAGGAATCGCCGACGTGACAAACATGCGAGCCGCCTCCTCAAGCCCGTTTATTTTGTCACGAGGCCTCGTTAGATTCCCATGCGTTACGACAATTGTCCCACTTCGGAGGGAGGCCGGACGATCATGCGGGCGGGCGCGAGTTGGGATTTTCGTCTTCTCGGCCATCCGGCGTTGCGGTCCAACGAGGGTCGTGTCGTTGAATTGCCGAAGAAAGCCTTTGTGATCGCTGCGCGCCTTCTGCTCGATCGGGTCAACCATCGCTGTTCGCGTTCCGATTTGGGGGAGTTTCTGTGGCCGGACGCAGACACCTCTCGTCAACGAACGAATCTGCGCACGTTGCTCAAGCGTATTCGCATCGGCATGGCGGGCGCGACGGCGCCCCCCTTCGCGGTCGACGGCGAAATCATTGCGCTCAACGTAGGCGCGGTGCGTTGCGATCTCACGGAATTCAAACGATTGCTCGCCTCCGAAGCAGCATCGGAGGTCGTGGCGGCGGCGGCGCTGCTCTCCGGCGAACTTCTCGCAGGTTGCGACAAAGGGTCGGCCGCATTTGAACATTGGCTCAGAAATCAACGTTCGCTGTTGTCTCAAACCTTCCGAAAGGCGGCGTGTCGAGCGCTCGAAAGCAGCGATTTGGACGCTCTCCCGAAGAAAAGGGAAGCTCTGGCCCGACGCTTGATCGAAGAGAATCCGAACGAGGAGGCAGGCTATCTCGCTTTGATTCGGATCTATGCCTCTCAGGGCGATTTCGACCGGGTCCGATCGACCTACGATCGCTTGGCGCGCAGCCTGAAAGCGGAACTCGGTTGTCAGCCTTCAGAGGAAACGCGGGCTTTGTATCGTTCGCTGGTGAACCGAGGCGATGACGCCGCCGACGCATCGACCTCGCGTAGGCGCGAGTTCAAGACGGCCGCTTCGCTATCCTCCACGCCATCGATCTCCGCGGAATGGCGCCACCCGGTGCTCATTGTGCCATCGGCGCCGGTTTCGGACGGCGGCTTGGCCGTCGCCGCAAGGGCCGGCGTCGTCGACGATCTGCTCACCCAGTTATGGAAGCCGCGCACGCTGAAGATCGCCGTGGCCGGCAGAGACGATTGCCCGGTCGCGACAGGCCAAAATTTGATGAACGGCAACGTCTATAGTCTGCATGTCGGCCTGCGAAGCGCGGAAACGATGCGGCTTTCCGCACGGCTTGTTCTCGAACCGGCGTCCGATCTGTTGTGGGCGGAGTTGTATTCGCTGACGGCGGAGCGCTACGACGAGGTGATCGCGCGCGTCGCCGATGCAATCATTTTCAAGATCGAAGATCATCAGATCGAAGGAGCGAATCTGTTGCCGGAAAATCAGCGCACCGGCTTCGCCCTCATCGCGCAAGCCGAACGCGCGCTGACCAATGTCGATTTGCCTTCGGTGCGCCGCGCGCGACGGCTGCTGAGGACGGCCGCGCAAACGAGCCCGAACCCGTTCAGAGCGCAGGCCACTCTGGCGCGAAGCTTCTGGCTGGAATGGATGCTGCGCGCGGGGCAGGACAAGACTTTGTTGGCGACCGCGCGGAACATCGCTCGCTCGGCTTTGGAGGCGCGGCCGGACAGCCACGTCGCGCATCAGGAGCTCGGCATGACGGCGCTCTATCAGGGTCAATATCAGCTCGCGCTCGAACATCTCAGTCGAGCGCGCGATCTAAGCTCCTTCGACAATAAGGTGCTGTTCGATTTGGCGGACGCTTTGATCGCCGACGGGCAGGCAAAGGAAGGGCTGGCTTTGATCAAGGCCGGCAGGTCGACCGACTATCGATTGGTCGATTTCCGCAATTGGGTGGCCGCAACCGGCCATTACGCGCTCGGCGAATATGGCGCCGCAATCGCCGAGCTCTTGGCGATGAAACATCCCGTCCCGACCTATCGGCTGCTGGCCGCGTGCTACGCCATGCTTGGGGACCGGGAGAAAGCTGGAGAATTCAAAGGAAAGTATTTGGAGGAGAATCCGAATTTTTCAACAGGTGATTGGCTATCGGTGTGCCCGATGAGAGAACAAAATGACGTCAAACACTTTCGTGAAGGGTGTCTACTCGCCGGGTTTCGTTAACGTGTAACGTAAGAGCGTATCCCTTAAATCGAGGAGAGCGACATGACGACAAATTTCAAATGTTCGCCTGACGGAAACAAGCCGGGCGCAACGCCCGAGAACACGACGACCCGGTCCGAGTGTCCGTCGACCGTTCGCGCCGAAGCCGCGTTTCACGCATTCTTCGCCCCGCGGGCCGAAGCCGCCTCTCACGCGTTCTTCGCCCCGCGGGCCGAAGCCGCCGCTCACGCGTTCTTCGGTCACTGAGCGAATCCCGCCATGCGATCGCGCGCCGCACTCCGAATCCCCGACCTCGAGAGCCTCGCCGGCGAGGCCGAAGAGTGCGGCGCCGTCTCGCGCTACAGCGATCGCCTTATTCCGCCAGCGCAAACGGTCGCCAAAATGAGACCGTTCATGGAGGAATTCGGCGTAACGCGCCTAGCCCGCGTGACCGGCCTCGACTCGATCGGAATTCCCGTATGGTCCGCGATCCGACCGAATTCGAAAACGCTCGCTCAATCGCAAGGGAAGGGAATCGACGACGCCGCCGCGCAAGCGTCCGCGCTGATGGAGGCGATCGAAGTGGCGACCGCCGAACGGTCGGACTTCGAAACGGCGCTCGCGTCGCCTGATGAACTCAGCCGGGCCGGCGTAGCGTTCGACAGACTGGATTGTCTGTTGCGAAGCGGCGGCTCGCCGATCGCCGCCGACGAGCCGATCCGGTGGATCGAAGGCTTCGACCTCGTCCAAGATCGACCCGCGCTCGTTCCTTTTGAAGCGGCGACGCTATGGGACGGTGAAGTCCAACCGCGCTACTGGCAATCGACCGACGGGCTCGCTTCCGGCAATACGCTGTGGGAGGCCGCCCTTCACGGCCTATGCGAGCGCATCGAGCGCGACGCGATGGCGCTGTGGCTGCTGCGCGCCGACGACGATATCGAGGCGCGTTGCGTCGACCCCGTCTCTTTCGCCGATCAGGCGCTCGACGATCTTTGCCGCGCCATTGCGACGGCCGGCCTCCAATTGCAACTCTTCGACGCCAGTTGCGATAGCCAGACGCCGGTCTTCGCCGCGTTCATTTCGCCGCCGAACGACGGTCTGGAGGATCGGTGGAAACACTTCGACTTGTCGAGCGGCTGGGGCTGTCATCCCATGGCGCTGCGCGCGGCGATCCGAGCTGTCACGGAGGCGGCGCAGACGCGCCTGACAACGATTTCCGCGGCGCGCGACGACTTTGATCCCAGACAATACGATCGACCGATCGATCTTTCGTTGCTGATCTATCCGCTCGCCCAGCCGCGAATGCGTCACGATCTGGCGAATTGCGCGCCCATCGAGCGCGGCGCCTTTCTGAGGACCTTGGTGGATCGACTTCGCCGCATCGCCGTATCGTCGATCATTCTGCTTCCCTTCGAGCGCGGCCAAAGAGGCTTCGCGGTCGCTCGGGTCTTTGTTCCCGAGTTGGAGAACCCACCGGGCGATCGGCGTCAGCGCTTTGGCCAGCGCGCCAAGCGGTTTTTCGAGGCGCCGTCGTGAAAGTTCTCTTTATCGGACCGACGCTTCACGACCTTGTCGACAATGGGCGGCTTTCGTTCGCGCCGGGCATCCGTTGCTTGCCTCCGGCATCGCAGGGGGACATCGCGCGCGCCGTGCGGTGCGGCGCGACCGTGATCGGGCTCGTGGATGGGCGATACGAAGACGTCGCCGCGCCGTGGCACAAGGAAATCCTGTACGCCATCGAGCAAGGCGTCACCGTTCTCGGCGGCGCCAGCCTCGGGGCGTTGCGCGCCGCCGAATGCGCGCCTTTCGGCATGATCGGGATCGGCGGAATCTTCGAACGTTACCGCTCGGGGGAGCTTGTCGACAACTCCGACGTCGCGCAATGCCATGCTCCCGACGAGCTGGGAAATGTCCCGATGAGCGAGGCGTTCGTCAATGTCGAGGCGACGATCCGCAAGGCCGAAATGGTCGGCGACGTCGAGGCCGAAGAAGCGGGCTCCCTTCTCGCCATCGCACGGGGAATGTTTTTCAAGGAATTATGTTTCGAGCGTTTGGCGGCCGCGCGCCATGGCGAAGAGCGGGCCGCGAAAGACTTGCTCGAGCGTCTCTTGCGCAATCGGGTGGACGTCAAGCGGCGGGACGCGCTTGAGCTCGTGGCGGCTTTGTCGGCTCTGCCGGATGCGATCCAACGAAAGGCGCGCGCGTGGCGCCTCGCCAAGCCGGCGATCTGGCGGCGCTTTATCGAGCGGTTGCCGGACGAACCGGCCGCGGCGAACTTTCTTGCCCCTTCGCACGAAATGAAAGGGGCGCAACACGTCGGGGGGGAGGCAACGAGAGCCTAGCTTGCAAAGGAGCTTTCTTGGGGGGGAATTTTCTCGAACTCACAACATCGATATGCGGCGTCATCGCGCGAGCATTCGCGCGCAAAACTAGGTGGAGACCAATTGTGCTGAAAGGGTATCAACCTTCCTCTAGAACCCGCGCCGACTCAGCGGAAAGCAAAAGGAGCGTAGCCCTCGATCGCGAAGTGCTGGACGCCTTCCGCAAGGTTGCGGATCCCGCGTCGCGCATTCACATCGTCAACTACATCAGAGCCATTGCGCAAACTGAACTGATCGGAACGCCGGGGCGAGATCGCGTCGGCGGCACGGTAGGCGACGCGTAATCCGCTTTGGCGGCGCGATCGCCTCTGCCCGCTGGCGGCGAGCGTCTTCGCCGTCTGTCGGCGTGGCGCGGACGGTGCGTTGCGGCACTTCCCGCGGTTCCGCCGACAGCGCGTCCGACGACCGCTCTCCTCGACGGGAGGGCGGCGACAGTGCGCAATATTCATGTGGTCCAATAGAGCGCACCGCCATGGCGTGGCGCCCCGTGGGGGCTGTTCGACGCTAGGCGCCCACGGGGTCTTTGCGCTTCAATGCGGCAACTTGTCCGCAATGATGTCGAGCCGTTGCATTTCCGGCTGTTTGACGAAGAGTTGCGGCGCCTTGGCCATCAACTGCTTCGCCACGCTGCCCTTGAGATGGGCGTCCCGGCCGCGCTCGCTGCTGAAGGCGTCGAAGATCGCAAAGCTTCTCGGACCCATTCGAATGGCGAACCATGCCGTCGTGTCAGGCTCGTCCTCGATCATCCGTTGCGCGCCGGACAAGAAGTTGGCGACCTCTTGCTCCATTCCGGGCTTGGCCTCGAGTTGGCAGTAAAGAGCATGCTGGGTCATTTCGCTCTCCCTTGCTCGCCCCTCGCGGGGCGGCTTGGTAAACGAGAAAGGGGCCGATCTTAAGGCGCTGCCGCGGCATCCGTCGGCAGTCGAGAAAACGCAGCGACGCGTTGGAATTGCGCGGCGGACCGAAACCGCGCAGGCTGCAAAGGAAAACGGCGGCCGCCTCTGGGGGGGCGCTAGACAAAGGAGGCGACGATCATCGTCAAGGTGAGCGTATTCTATCCGCGCAGCGCCGGCGCCGAATTCGTCATGAACACCTATCTGGCGAACCACATGCCGATGGCGCAGGCCCGGCTCGGCGCCGCATGCAAGGGGATCGGCGTCGATCAGGGCCTCGCTGACGGAGCGCGCGGCGCGCCGCCGTCCTTCATCGCCATCGGCCATATCTTCGCCGACACGGCGGAAGCCTTCCAGGCGGCGCTCGAGCTCCATCTCGCGGAGGTCATGCGCGACATCCCAAATTACACCAAGATCCAGCCGACCATTCAAATCAGCGAGGCCAGGCTGTAGCGGGTGGGCCGTCGCGTGATCGCGGCTGCTTCGGCGAAGCGCTCGGCCTCGCTCAGGCGATCAGGCTCGCCGCGCCGTCGCCGGCCTCGAACGTGGCGAGCGCCTTGGCGACGATCGCCTTGGCGTCGAGCCCGGCCGCGGCGTAGAGCCGCTCGGGCTTGTCTTGGTCCTGAAACCTGTCGGGCAGAGTCATCGTGCGCACCTTCAGGCCGTTGTCGAGCGCGCCGCTTTCTGAGAGCAGGCCCAGCACATGCGAGCCGAAGCCGCCGATCGAGCCTTCCTCGATGGTGATCAACAACTCGTGGCTCGCGGCAAGGCTGAGAATGAGCTCGCGATCGATCGGCTTGGCGAAGCGTGCGTCGGCGACGGTGGTCGAAAGGCCGCGCGCGGCGAGATCCTCGGCCGCCTTCAGCGCCTCGGCGAGCCTCGTCCCTAGCGAAAGGATGGCGATCCGCGTTCCCTCGCGCAGCACGCGCCCCTTGCCGATCGGTAACGCGACGCCGCGTTCCGGCATCTCGACGCCGACGCCTTCGCCGCGCGGATAGCGCACGGCGATCGGGCCGCTGTCGTGAGCGGCGCAGGTGGCGATCATGTGCACGAGTTCGGCTTCGTCCGCCGCCGCCATCACCGTCATATTGGGCAGGCAGGTCAGGTACGCAATGTCGAACGCCCCGGCGTGCGTCGGCCCGTCCGCGCCGACCAATCCGGCGCGATCGAGCGCGAAGCGAACGGGCAGGTTTTGGATCGCCACGTCGTGCACGACCTGATCGTAGGCGCGTTGCAGGAAGGTCGAATAGATCGCGCAAAACGGCTTGTAGCCTTCGCAGGCGAGGCCCGCCGCGAAAGTGACGGCGTGCTGCTCGGCGATGCCAACGTCGAAGGTTCGGTCAGGATAGGCTACGGCGAAGCGGTCGAGGCCGGTGCCGTGCTCCATCGCGGCGGTGACGGCGACGATCTTGTCGTCGCGGGCCGCCTCGGCGACGAGCGCGTCGGCGAAGACACGGGTGTAGGTCGGCGCGTTGGTCTTGGGTCTGGCCTGCGCGCCAGTGACGACGTCGAACGCGTTGACGCCATGGTACTTGTCGTCGGCGGCCTCGGCGGGCGGATAGCCCTTGCCCTTCTTGGTGACGACATGGACCAGCACCGGCCCATTGGGCATGTCGCGCACGTTCTTCAGGATCGGCAGCAGGTGGTCGAGATTGTGGCCGTCGATCGGCCCGACGTAGAAAAAGCCGAGTTCCTCGAACAAGGTGCCGCCGGTCCAAAAGCTGCGGCCGAATTCCTCGGTGCGCTTGGCCTTGTCATAAAAGAACTTCGGCAGGCGGCGCGCCAGTTGCTTGGCCGCGTCGCGCAGCGAGAGATAGGTGTGGCTCGAGACGAGGCGCGCCAGATAGGCCGACATCGCGCCGGTCGGCGGCGCGATCGACATGTCGTTGTCGTTGAGAATGACGATCAGGCGCGAATGCAAGGCGCCGGCGTTGTTCATCGCCTCGTAGGCCATGCCGGCCGACATCGCGCCGTCGCCGATCACCGCGATGACGGCGTTGTCGCCATGCGAGAGATCGCGCGCCACCGCCATGCCGAGGCCGGCGGAAATCGAAGTCGAGGAATGGGCGGCGCCGAACGGGTCGTATTCGCTCTCGGCGCGCTTGGTGAAGCCGGACAAGCCGCCGCCTTGGCGCAGCGTGCGGATGCGATCGCGCCGCCCGGTCAATATTTTGTGAGGATAGGCCTGGTGCCCGACATCCCAGATCAATCGGTCGCGCGGCGTGTCGAAAACGTAGTGCAGAGCCACGGTGAGTTCGACGACGCCGAGCCCCGCCCCGAGATGCCCGCCGGTCACCGAGACGGCGCTGATCGTCTCCTCGCGCAATTCGTCGGCGAGCCGCCTGAGATCGCCGACCGGCAGCTTGCGCAGGTCGGCCGGCGTTCGAACCCGATCGAGCAGCGGCGTCTTCGATTGCGTCACGACCATCCTCTGGCGCGACGTCGGCCCAATCCGCCGCCGCGAATTCTCAGAACTACACCAGAAACCGTGCGGGCGGCAATCGCGTCGCGCGCGTCGGGCTCGCCGCGCCGCGAGGCGGCTTTTCTCGGCGCCGGGAACTGCCGGACCTCGTGTGATCGGCCGAGCCTCGCCTCAAGCTTTCGTCGTCCGGTCGCGCCGCGCGCCGCGCGTGCGAAATACGCGATCCCAGAAGCCGACGCTGACGCCGAAATTGGCGTCGTCGTGATAATGATGAGCCATGTGCCTGACGCGCGCTTCGTAGAGCAAGTCGCCCGGCTGGATCGAGAGATGATGCGTCGCGTGATGAACGAACATGTAGCCGGCGTAGCCGATCAGCATGCCGCTGGTGAAACCGCTGGCGAAGATCGGCTCGAAGCCGCGTAGCGGCAGGTAGCAGACGGCGACGATCAGGCCGCTGGACAGGAAGGACGGGACGCCGACGAGGGCTTTTGGATCGCGATGATGCGCGTCGTGCAGCGCCGTCAGGATCGGCGCACCGTGGTAGGCGAAACGGTGAACGAGATATTCGACCAGCGTCCAGGCCATGATTCCGACAGCTAGGCTGATACCCCACGTCGGGGCGGCTGCGAGGCCGCGATCGGCGAGGGTGAAACCGGCGAACAAGAGAACCGCTACGGGGATCGCGACGAAATCGCCGAAGTAAAGGAACTTGCCGATCGGCATGAACGCGCTCCGTTTCACGCAACTTACGTTGGGGCACACGCGGCGTTGCGTATAATAATGGTCAGAAATATGGCTTCTGCAAGAGCGTCGCGACGCGTCGGCCGCTCGCGCCGCACGCCAAGCTGCGCGCGGCGATCTCGCCGGCGGCGTTTCTTTCGTCACGCCCGCGTGATATCGGCGTGGCCCCGGCCCACTCCCACGCGAGCCTCCTCGATGCCTCCGCCCGCCGCCCATTTCGTCAATCGCGCCGGCTGGCTGCGCGCGGCCGTGCTCGGCGCCAACGACGGCATCATTTCGACGGCGAGCCTGATCGTCGGCGTCGCCTCGGCCGGCGCGCCGCGCGGAGAAATCCTCACCGCCGCGGTGGCGGGCTGGGCGGCGGGCGCGATGGCGATGGCCGCGGGCGAATACGTCTCGGTCAGCTCGCAGGCCGATTCCGAGGCGGCCGATCTCGAACGCGAGCGCCGAGCGCTGCAGGACGCACCGGAAGACGAGACGCGGGAGCTGACGCAGATCTATCAGCGGCGCGGCCTGGCGCCCCCGCTGGCGCGCGAGGTCGCGGAGCAATTGATGGCCGCGGACGCCCTGAGCGCGCACGCGCGCGACGAACTCGGCCTTTCCGACGCCAGGGGCGCCAACCCGATCCTGGCGGCCTTCGCTTCGGCGATCAGCTTTTCCATGGGCGCTGCGATGCCGACGCTCGCTGCGTTTGCGGCGTCGCGCGAGGCGACGGTCGGAGCGGTTTCTCTCGCCGCCCTGGCGTTTCTGGCCGCGCTCGGCGCGCTCGGCGCCTGGATGGGCGGCGCCAGCATCGTCAAGCCGACGCTAAGGGTGGCGTTCTGGGGCGCGCTGGCGATGGCGGTGACGGCGGGAATCGGCGCGCTGATCGGCAAGGCGGTTTGAGCGAAAAGCCTCTCTCCCGCACCGCGGCAGATGGGAGTCCGCTCAGCTCTGGTGCCCGCCGGTGAACGGCACGAACGGGATGATCGCGCCGCCGTAGATGTCGGACCGCGTGACGGCGAACGAGCCGTCGGGGGCCTGCGTCTTCACAGCCTTGATCACATGCTGCGCGCCGGGCGGCCCGACGGGAATGACCATGACGCCGCCGGGGACAAGCTGTTGCAGCAGCGGCGGCGGGATGTGGTCGATGCCGCAGGTGACGATGATCTTGTCGAACGGCGCCGCCTCCGGCCAGCCGTAATATCCGTCGGCGTTCTTGGTCGTAATCGCGCGATACTCGCCATAACCGCGCGCGATCAGCGAATCGTAGAGCGCACGAGTGCGCTGCGCGAGCGCCGGAATGATCTCGATCGACCACAGCCGATCGGTGAGATAGCGCAAATAGGCCGACTGGTAGCCCGAGCCGGTGCCGATCTCCAGAACCTTGTCGCCGCGCTTGATGGCGAGCGTATTGGTCATGCGCGCGACGGTGTGCGGCCCGGTGATGGTGACGCCGAAGCCGATGTTGAGATGATGCCATTCATAGGCGCGCGAAAGATTTTCCGCTGTGACGAATTCCTCGCGCGGCGTCATCAGGAAGGCGCGTTTGTCCGTCTCGTCCCAGACGTCGTTATGCGCGATCAATTGCAGATAGCGATCCCAGCGCTGGCCCAAGAACCCAGGATCCTCGCCGCGCTTCTCCTTCATCCAGGCGACGAAGGCCTCGCGGGCGGTCATCGGCGGCCAAAGGTCCCAGTCGAAAGGCGTGGAGACGTCGGCGCGGGCGGGCGCGCCAAAGACCATGCCGGCTGTTGCCGCGGCGCCGGCGAAGAGAAAATCGCGTCGATTCATGAGTCGGGCCTCGCGGTGGGCGGAAACTCGCGGAATTTGCGCGCGAACGGGGCGCGGAGCAAGGGCGCGGGGCGGGCTGCGGCGATTTGCGCGACGAGGCCGTTGCGCCCGACAATCGCCGGGTCACGAGCAAAATCGTTGCCGAAGCGTAATTCGTCCGCCGCAATGTCGCCGCCGAAATGAGATCGCCTCGAATTCGCTGCGCCCGCCCGCGCCGCTCAAACCGCCGCGCCGATAGGCGCTCGCGCGACGCCTTCGCGCTCCAGGACGCGCGCGACGCGCAAGACCAGATCTTCGCGCCACGGCGCGGCGATGACCTGCACGCCGAGCGGCAGGCGCTCGCCCTCGCTCCACAGCGGAACCGCGCACACCGGCAGGCCGATGAACGAGATCGGCTGAGTGAACACGCCCATGTGCGCGCGCACCAGCGTCTCGCGCCCGTCGAGCATGAACGTCTTCTGGCCGATCCGCGGCGCGCGGCAGGGGGTCGCCGGCGCCAGCACGACGTCGACCTCGCGAAAGAGTTCGCGGGCGCGGTCGCGAATCCAGCGGCGCAGCTTCTGCGCCTTGACGACCCAGGCGCCTGGCAGCATCGCGCCGGCGATCAGGCGGTCGCGCACGTCCGGATCGAAATCCGACGCGCGTTCGCGCAGCCGGTCGAGGTGCAGCGCCGCGCCCTCGACCATGGTGACGAGATAGGCGGCGGCGCGCGCTCCCTCGGCCTCGGGGAATTCGACCATTCGATCGGCGCCGAGCGCCCGGGCGACGCGATCGACCGCCTCGTGCGCGGCCGGCTCGCCGCCGCGGGCGAAATAGCCGCCGAGGCGCGCGACGCGAAGGCCGTCGAGCCCCGCTTCGAGCGATGGCGTCGTCGGTTCGATCGGACGCGGGCCTTGCGCGGGATCGTCGGCGTCGGCGCCCTGCATGGCGTCGTAACTCGCCGCGAGGTCGGCGACCGAGCGCGCGAACGGGCCGAGGTGGTCGAGGCTGGCGGCGAACGGGAAGCTTCCCGCGCGCGACAGGCGCCCGTAGGTCGGCTTCAATCCGAAGACGCCGCAATGCGCGGCGGGCACGCGGATCGAGCCGTTGGTGTCCGACCCCAGCGCGATCGGAACGAGCGCGGCCGCGACCGCCGCGCCCGAGCCGCCGGACGAGCCGCCGGTCATGTGGGCGAGATCGTGGGGATTGCGCGAGGGGCCGTCGTGCGCGTTCTCGCCGGTGAAGTCGGAAGCGTATTCGCCCATGTTGAGCGCGCCAAGGAGGATCGCGTCGGCCGCCTCCAGGCGGCGCACGAGGCTGGCGTCGCGAAGCGCGGGAGCGCGCTCGCGGTTGATCTTGGAGCCGGCGCGCGTCGGCAGCCCCTCGACGTCATAGAGGTTCTTGACCGCGAAGGGCGCGCCGGCGAGCGGGCCGAGCGCCTCGCCCCGCGCGCGCCGCGCGTCGATGGCGTCGGCCTTGGCGAGCGCCCGCTCGGCGGTCACGTCGGTGAAGGCGCCGAGCCTCGGGTTCGAGGCGGCGATGCGCTCCAGCGCCGCCTCGACGATTGTGCGCGCGCTGAGCTCGCCGCCGACCAGAGCGGCGCGCAAATCGAGCGCGCCGAGCGCGTGCAGCGGTGCCGTCACGGCGCGAACACCGGCGCGGGCTCCTCGTCGTCGTCGAGCGGGAATTCGACCACGAGGTGCGCAAGCCGCTCGGCGGTCTCGAGATGCAGCCTGACGACCGGGCGCGCCCCTTCGCTCAGGGAAAGGCCGAGCAGTGGCAGCGCCGCGTCGATCAGCGCGTCGGCGTCGAATCCGGTTTCGCTCATGCCTCGCGCCTCTTCTGCTTCGCAGCCTTGGAGCGGGACCGTAACGCGCTGCGGCGTCGTCGATCAACAGCCGATCGCGGCGGGATCGCCGGCTTGGCGCACGGCGGGAACGGCGCGGCGCTTTTCCTCCTCGGCCGGTTGTGCCAAAAGACGCCTCTTCGCCGCCGGCCCGTTGGCGCGCCACCATGATTGCGGCCGGCGCCGGTCGGCTCGACCCGAGGATTTCTCGCCATGCTTGAGACTCCGCATCCCTTCGCCCGCTTCGTCAACATTCTCGGACGCGGCAAGACCTTGACCCGTTCCCTGACGATCGAGGAAGCGGAAGAGGCGATGCGCATGATCTTGGCGGGGGAGACCCGGCCCGAACAGATCGGCGCGTTCCTGATGCTGCTGCGGGTGAAGGAGGAGAGCGGCGAGGAGATCGCCGGCTTCATTCGCGCCGCGCGCGCTTGCTTCGAAATTCCAGCCGACGCGCCGCGCGTCGATCTCGATTGGCCGTCCTATGCCGGCAAGAAGCGGCAGTTGCCGTGGTTCCTGCTCGCCGCGTTGCTGCTCGCGCGCAGCGGCTGGAGCGTCTTCATGCACGGCCTCGACGGCCACACCGCGGGGCGCGTGTGGGCGGGGGAGACGCTGCAGCGTCTCGGCCTCCCCATCGCCGGGGATTTCGACGAGGCGGCGGGCCATTTGCGGCGCCATCGCTTCGCCTACATGCCGCTCGCGCGCATGAGCGCGAAACTCGCCGAGATGATGGAGCTGAGGCCGATCCTCGGGCTGCGCTCGCCCGTTCACACGCTCGCGCGCGGACTCAACCCGTTCGGCGCGCCGACTTCGCTGCAGGCGGTGTTTCATCCCGGCTATGTCGGGATCCACCGCGACGCCGCGATCGCGCTCGGCGAAAAGCGGACCCTGGTGTTTCGCGGCGACGGCGGCGAGAACGAGCGCCGGCCGAACAAACCCTGCGACACCCTGTTGATCGCCGACGGCGTCTGCGAGGAAGTGCGCTGGCCCGCCGTGTTCGAACCGCGGCAGACGCCCGACGAGACGATGGACCTCGACAGGCTGGAAGCAGTCTGGCGCGGCTCTCAGGCCGACGAATACGGCGAGGCGAGCGTCGTGGGCACGGTGGCGCTCGCCCTCTGGGCGATGGGCGTCGAGAGCGATCCCGCGCGGGCGCAGGCTCGGGCGGAGGCGCTCTGGCGCGGACGCGACCGGGGCTCCCTGAGGGCTGTCGCGTGAGCCGATCGCCCGCGATGGATGGACCGCCGGTATTTTTCGGCCTAGGGAAGCCGGAGAGCAAACATCGACTTGCGCGAATATTAGAATTAGTTCAAGTCGGACGATGGTAAGAGAACGGCCGGCCCGCTCGGCCTCGATTGGGGGAAACCAAGAGGAAATGAACGCCATGCTCGCCAAAGACGAAATCCTCGCGGCGCTCGCCGCCGTGCCCGGGCCGGACGGCAAGACCCCCCTGCCGCAATCGGGCGCCATCGACGGCGTCACCGTGCGCGACGGCAAGGTGTTCCTCGCCATCAAGATCGATCCCGCCCGCGCCAAGGCGATGGAAGCCATGCGCGCGGACGCCGAAGCCAAGATCAAGGCGCTGCCCGGCGTCGCCTCCGCGCTGGTGACGCTGACCGCTGAGAGCGAGGGCCCCGCGGCCGCGCCCGCCGGCCAGGCCGCGCATCGGCGCCACCTCACCGACGCGCAGCCGATCCCCGGCATCGACAAGATCATCGCCGTCGCCTCCGGCAAAGGCGGCGTCGGCAAGTCGACCACCGCCTGCAATCTTGCGCTCGGCCTCGCGCGGCTCGGCCTCAAGGTCGGCGTGCTCGACGCCGACGTGTTCGGCCCCTCGATGCCGCGGCTGTTCGGCATCGCCGAGCGGCCCGATCTCGCGCCCGACGGCCAGAAGCTCAAGCCGCTGGAGAAGTACGGCGTCAAGGTGATGTCGATCGGCTTCCTGGTCGAGGAGGGCGCGGCGATCGTCTGGCGCGGCCCGATGGTGATGTCGGCGCTGACCCAGTTCCTGCGCGAAGTCGACTGGGGCGAACTCGACGTTCTCGTCGTCGACATGCCGCCGGGCACCGGCGACGCGCAGCTGACGATGGCGCAGAACGTGCCGTTGTCCGGCGCGGTGATCGTCTCGACGCCGCAGGACCTTTCGCTGATCGACGCGCGGCGCGGCATCGCCATGTTCAAGCAGGTCTCCGTGCCGCTGCTCGGCGTGGTCGAGAACATGAGCTATTTCCTCTGCCCGCATTGCGGCGGACGCACCGACATCTTCGCCCACGGCGGCGCGCGCCATGAAGCCGAGGCGCACGGCGCGCCGTTCCTGGGCGAGATTCCGCTCGATGTCGCGATCCGCGAAACCTCCGACGGCGGCGATCCGGTCGTCGCCAGCGCGCCCGACAGCCCGCAGGCCGCGGCCTATATCGCGCTTGCGGAGCGCGTGCGCGCGGCGTTGTTCGAAGGGCAGGGCGCAGCCCGCCCGGCGCCGCGCATCGTGATGGAATGAGCGGAGCAAAGCCGATGGGCGAAGCGGGGAAAGGAAGCGCGCCGGAGCCGTCGCCGAGCGAATTGCGGGTGCGCGAAGCCGGCCACGTGTTGCGCGTCACGTTCGCCGGCGGCTTCACCGCCGACATCTCCGCCGAGCGCCTGCGCGCGGCGAGCCCGAGCGCCGACAAACGCCGCCCGCCTGCGCCCGCGGGCGGGATCGCGATCGCCGACATCGAGACGGTCGGCAATTACGCCGCCCGCATCGCCTTCAACGACGGCCACGACACCGGGATCTACAGCTGGTCGCTGCTGCGCGCACTCGCCGCCGATGAGGCGCCGCCGGGTTCGTGAGGCGGCTTTCCTTCCCCCTCATCCGGCGCTTCGCGCCACCCTGCTTCTCCCGCACGGGGAGGGGCCAACCGAAAACCGCCTCACCCCTCCGGCGGCGCCGTCGCGCCCAGGCCCAGCGAGCGCTGCATCATCACCGAGTTGGTCCAGCGGCCGAACTTGAAGCCGATGCTCGGGAGATAGCCGACCTGGCGGAAGCCAAAGGAGCCGTGCAGCCGCATCGACGCCTCGTTGGCCGCGTCGATATAGCCGATCATCTGGCGGTAGCCGCCCGCCGCGCAGGCGTCGATCAGCGCGGCGAGCAGCAGGCGGCCGACGCCGCGGCCGAGATGCTCGTGATGCACGTAGATCGAGTGCTTGACCGCATAGCGGTAGGCGGGCCGCTTGCGGAACGGCACGGCGTAGGCGTAGCCGACGACTACGCCCGCCTGTTCGGCGACGAGGTGCGGCAACCGCCCGCGGTGCATGTTCTTGCGCCGCCGCTTGAGGTCGTCGGCGTCGGGCGTCTCGACGTCGCCGGCGAAGTTCGGGTCGACGCCCTTGCGGATGTGATGGAGGTAGATCGCCAGCATTGCCGGCACGTCCGCCTCGCGCGACGGACGCACGACGGCGCCGCCCGCCGTCTCGCCGTTGAAGCTCTTGTCGACGTCCTGCATCGTCATCGGCGCGCCAGCTTGGGATGTGTGGGCTCCGATTCGCGCACCACGTAGGTGAAGAAGCGAATCACACCCTTTTCGTCAATTTCGCGGTAGAGACCTTGGATCTCGGACTCGAACCCGGGGAAGACGTTGGCGCCGCGCTCGAACGTCTTGAGATAATCGATCATCGGCCGGGCGCGCGCGCACAGCCGCTCGCCCGGAACGACCGTCGCGATGCCGGGGGGATAGACGACGAACAAGGTCGTCGCGACCCGTCCTTCGAGCGCGTCGAGCGGCAGGTAGTCGACATTGTTGCGCACGAGATGGCGCGAGGCCTCGCGCGGCGTCATCACCATGTCCGGCAGGTGCGCGGCTTCGAACTGCGCCTTCTGCAGCGCGCTGACGCCGGCCTCGCGGAAGAAGGCGTGCATTTCGGCGCAGAGGTCGCGCAGGCGCTTGCCGCGATAGCGCGCGGGGCGGCGCGCGACGAATTCCGGCATCGCGTCGTCCAGCGGGACGTTGTCGTCGTGCAGGCGCTTGAAGGCGACCAGCGCCGAGACCAGCGTGCCGGCCTTGCTCGACTCGACGCCGGGGGTAAGCAGGAACAGCAGCGAATTGAGATCGTTCTTTTCCGGCACCACCCGATTCTCGCGCAAGTACTGCGCGACCACGGGCGCCGGAATGCCGTGCGCTTCATAGGCGCCGGTTTTGCGGTCGAAGCCGGGCGTGAGCAAAGTGAGCTTGGCGGGATCGGTGATGGCGAAGCCGGCTTCGAGCTGGCTGTAGCCATGCCAGGCTTCGCCCGGCGCCAATGCCCAAAATCGCGGATCGCGCGCAAGCAGATCGGTCGAAACGCTTTCCCAAGGCACGACATGCGCGCCGCCCTCGTTGGCGACGTCGGGGATGGAAACGCGGTCGGGGACGAACGGATCGAAGAACCAGCGCCGCGCAGGGTCCTTCTCCTTCTCCTCGAACTCGCGGCGGACCGCGCGCAGCTTCTTGCGCAATTCGATGCCGAGCCGGATGGTGTCGTCCCACAACACTTCGCCGGAGCGGCCCTTCATCATCTGCGCGCCGACGTCGAGCGAGGCGAATATCGGATAGAACGGCGAGGTCGAAGCGTGCTGCATGAAGCCTTCGTTGAAGCGCCGGTGCTCGACGCGCCGGCGCTGGCCCTTGATGTGGCGATCGCGCACGTGGATTTGCGAAGCCTGCGAAAAACTCGCGAGCTGCTTGTGCGCCGACTGCGTCGCCACCACGCCCGGCGAGGCGTCGCCGAGGTTCTTCAAGCCCATCGCGAAGCGCCGCTCGTAGAGCGGATGAAACTTCATGAAGCCGGCCCAGGCTTCGTCGAACAGGATGTAGTCGCACAAGTGGCCGATGCGCTGAACGATACGCTCCGCGTCGTAGATCGTGCCGTCATAAGTGCATTGCTCGATCACCGCGACGCGGAACGGCCGTTCGCGCTTCCAGGCCTCGGGATCCTTGACGAGCGGATTGACGCGGATGCGCTCGCGGATCGCCGCTTCGTCGAAGGCGTCGGCGCAGATCGGGCCGATCAGCCCGTGGGCGTTGCGGTCGGCGGGCAGGAAGATCGGCACGCCGCCGCCGAGCAGCAGCGCGCCGTGATGGGCCGCCTTGTGGTTATTGCGGTCGAACAGCACGAGGTCGTCCTCGGCGACGAGATTGGTCAGCACGACCTTGTTCGACGTGGAGGTGCCGTTGAGTACGAAATAGGTCTTCTCGGCGCCGAAGATCGCCGCCGCCTCCTTCTGCGCCTGCAAGGCGGGGCCTTCGTGAGTCAGGAGATCGCCGAGTTCGAGAATCGAATTGTCGAGGTCGTCGCGAAAGACCGCCTCGCCGAGGTGCTCGACGAAGATGCGGCCGATCGGGCTGCGGGAGTAGAAGATGCCGCCGTTGTGGCCGGGGCAGGTCCAGAGCTGATTGCCCTCCTCGGCGTAGTCGACGAGCGCGCCGAAGAACGGCGTTTTCAGAGTCTCGGCGTATTGCTTGAGGCGCGAGACGAGGTTCTTCGCGATGAATTCCGGAGTTTCCTCGGCGAGGAACACGTAGCCGTCGATGAAATCGAGCACTTCGACGGGGATGTCCTCAAAGCGCTTGCGCCTGACGAGGATCATGATCGGCATTTCGAGGCCGCGCTTGCGCATGAGGTTGATCAGCGAGGCGGCCTTGCCTTCGAGGCCCTTCTTGCCCCAGTCGACGACCATGCAGCCGATCGCGGCGTCGGTCTGCACGGCGATCTCGGCGTCCTCGAGGCGTCGCGCCTTGATGACCTGGAAGCCCATGCGCTCGATGGCGGCGACGATCTGGTTGACGCGAAGGCCCTCGAGATCGTCGGCGTCGAACATCGGCGCGGAAAACAGAAACGTGAAACGCTGGAAGAAGTTCATCGTTGAGCCGCCCCGGCGGTTTGACGCATAATACGCGTGATTGCGTCGACGCGCCGCCTCGTCAGCTGTGACAACATTGCGATGACAGAACCATGACAGAGCAGGACGCGCAGGCAGGGCGATAGCGGCGCCGCCGTTCGGCGTCAACAACAAGGAAATCCCGGCCATGCTCAGCCTGAACCCGAAATCGACCGCGCTCGTTCTGATCGACCTGCAAAAGGGCGTCATGGGGATGCCCGTCGCGCCGCACAGCGCCGCCGAGGTTGTCGAAAACTCCGTCAGTCTGGGGACGGCCTTGAGCCAAGCGGGCGGGGTCGTGGCGCCGGTCCACGTCGCCTTTTCGCCCGACGGCGCCGATCGGCTGCGCCAGGAGGTCGACCGGCCCAATCCATCCGCGCCTCTTGCCGCCGACTGGTCCGAACTCGTGCCGGAAATCGCGGCGCTTCCCGCCGCGTTCGTCATCGTCAAACGCCAATGGGGCGCCTTTCACGGCACCGAGCTCGATCTCCAGTTGCGCCGCCGCGGCATCGACACGATCATCCTGACCGGCGTCGCCACCAATATCGGCGTCGAACAGACGGCGCGCGAGGCTTGGCAATACGGCTATGGCGTCGTCGTCGCCGAGGACGCGGTCAGCAGCCTTGGCGAGGCGATGCACAAATTTGCGATCGAGACGATCTTGCCGCGCATCGCGCGCATCCGCTCCACCGCGGAAATCGTCGCCGCGCTGGCGGGGAAGTGAGGGTGCGACAGGAGGAGGGCGCGGCGCACGGCTGCGCATCAGCCCGAATCACTCGCTTCGGGACGCCCCGATGGGATCAAGCGGCGCCGCCCGCCAACAGGGGTAGATCGTCGCGGCAAGCGAGAGAAACAGCGTCAGCAGAACAACGGCGATGACGTCGCGCGCTTCGACTCGCGAGGGCAGTTGCGAGAGGTAATAATACTCGGAAGGCGACAAATTTACGCCGGCGAGCCAGCTCGACGCCTTGCGGATCAGCTCGACGTTGTAGGCGATGAGTAAACCGAGACCCGCGCCGGCGAGCGCGCCGAAGATTCCGATTGTGGCCGCGGCGATAGCGAAAACGCGTAGAATTGCGCCGCGCGTCGCGCCCATCGCCCGCAAGACCGCAACGCCGGGCGCTTTGTCTGGCGCGAGCAATATCAGGCTGGTGGTGGCATTGAGCGCCGCGAACACAATGAGCGAAAGGATCAGGAACGCCGCATTGCTCCGGGCGTTCAGGTATTCGATCGTGCCCTTGTTGAGCTTTCGCCAGTCGGTCATCGTTATCGGGCGCCGCAGCGCGGTTTCGACGCGAGCGTGGACCGCGTCCATATCTTCGGGATCGTCGACATAGACCTCGATGGCGCTGGCCCGGCCGTCGAGACTGAAAAGAACTTGCGCCTCGGCGAGGGGCAAGAAGACCAAAACGGCATCGTAATTCGACATGCCGCTCTCGATTATCGCAGTCACGGTGTAGGCTTCGACGCGCGGCGCCAATCCGTCCGGTGTCTGTGCGCCGCGCGGCGAAACAATCGTGATTCTGTTGCCGATGTGCAGGTTCAAACGCTCGGCGAGCTTGGAGCCGATGACGGCCCCTCCGCCATTGTCGAAGCTGTCGAGTGCGCCGGCCTTGGTCTTGCCGACGACTCCGGGCAGGCGGCGTAAGTCCGCCTCGTCGATCCCGCGCACGAGCACGCCGAATGAATTGGTCGGCGATAACGCGAGCGCCTGCCCCTCGACCAGCGGCGCCGCGAGCGAGATCCCTGGAATTTCGCCGACGCGTCTCGCCACGGCGCGATAGTCGGTCATCGGCGCATCGGCTTCGTGAAGGAACATGTGGCCGTTAATGTCCGAAGTCCTTTCGAGCAGTTCGCGGCGAAAGCCGTTCATCACCGACATCAGGACGATCAGCGCCGCGACGCCGAGGACTACGACAAGAAACGCGAAGCGGACGATCTCCGACACGGAATTGCACCGACGCCGAACGCGCAGACAGCGTAGCGCAATCGTCCACTCGAAAGCGGAAAACGGTCGTGCAGAGAACCGCGAACGTACAGCGGGTGCGTCTGATGCGCCAGCGGTCATGCGTGGCCAAGCTCTTGGTGGCGGAAGCCGCGAATATTGAATTCACTTTGCTCCGGTCGAGCGATGCCGACAAGGATAAGCTGCGCGAATTCTCTGCCTACAAAGGAGGAGGGAATTCCTGGCTTCGGGCGGCTCAATGGCCCCGCGACCCTCGGTCCAGCCCCAGCACATAGTCGAGCGCGACCTTGCCAGGCCCGAAGGTCAGGATCGCGAGCGCCAGCGACGCCCAGTAGAGGTGGAAATTCGCCCACCCCTCGGGAAAGGTCAGCTGGATCACGCCCGTCATAATGAGAAGGCCAAGCGCCGCGTAGCGCGTGCCCAGGCCGACAATCAGCAGTGTTGGCAACGCCACCTCCGCCACGCCGGCGGCCAAGGCCATCAGGTCGGGTTGGGGGAAGGGATATTCCGCGCCGAACCAATGCAGCCGCAAGTCGGCGAAACGCGCCTTGACGCCAAAGGACAGGTCGAACCAGCCGTCCCAATCGGTCTGACCGGCCCGCAGGAACGGCAGCGCCAGCGCGATGCGCAGGACGAGCGTCGTCAGCGAGATCGGCACGAGGCCGAACAGGGCGCCGGTGAAGCGGGCGATCGGGTTGGCGGCCGCTCCGCCTGCGGCGATGGAATTCGTGGTCATCGGGTTTCTCCTTCAGCGCAGCGATTGGAACGCGCCGGCCTCGATCAGGCCGACGAGGTGAGAACCGGCGTCGAAGCCTTCGCCACCGGACGCGTCTGCCGCCTCGGCGAGGCTCGCGCCGGCGAACAGGGCGCGGGCCAAAGCGTAGCCGCCGGGCGGCAGGACGCGCACCAAGACGTCGGCCTCGGGCCGCGTGACGAGCGCCTCTTCGGCGCGCCAGACTTCGGGCGGGCGCGGCTCGCCTTCTCCCTGATGGGCGGCCCAGATCGAGGCGGCGGGATAGGAAAAGCGCAGCAGCCGCGCCGCCGGATGGGGAGAAAACCTCAGACCGCCGAAATCCTCGGGGTCGATAGCGCCGATCGCTTCGAGCGCGAGCGCAGGCGCCTCGGCGGCGTGATAGGCCTCGACCCAGGCGCTTTCGAGCTGCGCGACGTCCGAGAGATAAGCGATCTCCCGCGCCGGCTCGAACCCGGCGATGAAGTCGGGAAACTCCGCGCCGTAATGGATCAGCACCGGCGAGCGCGGCTTCTCGGCGGCGACGAAGGCGCCCGCCATGGCGCGAAAGAACGCGTCGCCGACGAGGCGCCGCACGACCGGATAGCGCGCCTCGATCGCCCCGATGAGCCCGACCGCGACATTGTTGCGGTAGACGGCGAAGCGGCGCGCGTCGGGGCGCCCCTCGCGTCCTCTGGTTTGCGGCGGAACGGGCCGCGCCGGGTCGCTCAACGCTTGCGCGAATGCGTCGATCGTCGCTTCAAACGGCATGACGGAGCCCTTCCTCTTTGGACGTGGCGAGAACGCGCGCCATGGTCAGTTCGGCGAGGCGCGCCTCGGCGAGCAGCACCGGCCAGACCGGCACGTCGTTGTCCCATTCGATCAGGGTCGGCGTTGGGCCGACGCGCCGGATCGCCTCGGCGTAGAGCGCCCAGACGTGATCGCGCACCGGCGAATCGTGGGCGTCGATCAGCAGCGGGCGCCCGGCGTCGTCTTGCGCGTCGGCATAGCCGGCGAGATGAATTTCTTCGACATGGCGCAGCGGATAGGCGTCGAGATAGGCGATCGGATCGAGGCCGTGATTGGTCGTGGAGACGATGACGTTGTTGACGTCGAGCAGCAGCCCGCAACCGGTGCGGCGCGCGATCTCGGTGACGAAATCGGTCTCGGAAATCGTGCTTTGCGCGAACAAGACGTAGGTCGAGGGGTTTTCGAGCAGCATGCGGCGGCCCAGCGTCTCCTGGGTCTGATCGATGTGGTCGCACACCGTCGCGAGTGTTTCCCTGGTGTAGGGCAGCGGCAGAAGGTCGTTGAGGAAGCCCTGATTGTGGCTCGACCAGGCCAGATGCTCCGAGAACAGGCCGGGCTCGTAGCGCTTGGCGAGCGCGGCCAGGCGCTTCAGATGGTCCTTGTCGAGGGGCTTGGGCGAGCCGATCGAGAGGCCGACGCCGTGCAGGGAGAGGGGGTAAAGCGCCCGGATCGCCTCCAGCCGGCGGTGCGCCGGTCCGCCGTCGCCCATATAATTTTCGGCGTGAACTTCGAAAAATCCGAGATCCGGCCGCTCGGCGAGAACTTGCTCGACGTGGTCGGCCTTCAGGCCGACGCCGCCGCGATCGGGCAGGGGCGCGGCGACGCGCACGGGGGTGGGGGGCGAAACGGACATTGGTTTCCTCCTAGCGGCCCGGCGCCGCGGTTGACGTTCGCCAGCGTCTTCGCGCCGGGCGCGCCGCGTGTTACAGGGCGGTCGAAACGAGTCTGGGAGCCTTTTCGATGAAAAAGGTTCCGCTTCGCTCGTAACATTTGTCGCGATGGGGCGAAGGACGAATGAGCGTGGAACCGGCCGACGGTCCCGGCGACGACAAATGGGCGCCGATGATGCGCGCCGCCCTCAAGGGCGACGAGGCGACCTATCGTCGGTTGCTCGAGGAGATCGGCCGGGCGGTGCGCGCGATGGCGCGAGGGGCGTTTTCGCGGATGCGGCTCGGCGACGCGGATATCGAGGATGTCGTGCAAGAGACTCTGTTGGCGATCCATCTGAAGCGGCACACCTGGGATGGCGGCCCCAGGGTCGCTCCCTGGGTCAACGCGATCGCGCGTCATAAGATCATCGACGCGATGCGGCGGCGCGGCGCGCGGCGCTCCGAACCGATCGAGGATTTCGAGGCCGTGCTCGCCGCCCCGGAGGCGGAGGACCCGCATATGCGCAGCGACATCGAGCGCGTCATGCAAAAGCTGGCGCCGCGTCAGCGCGATATCGTGACCGCGATCTCGCTCGACGGCCAGTCGATCGCCGCGACCGCGGCGCGGCTTTCGATGACCGAAGTCGCGGTGCGCGTCGCCCTGCATCGCGCGTTGAAATCTCTCGCCGCGGCTTGGCGGAGCGCCACGCAATGAAGACTGCCGATCTCATCAATTCGCTCGCGGCCGATCCGGTCCCGCCGCCGATCCATCTGGGAAGGCGGGTGATCTTCGCGCTGGCGGTCGGCGCGGCGGTGAGCCTCGCCGTGTTCATGGCCGCCCTGGGACCGCGGCCGGATATCGCCGAGGCGGCGCGAACCGTCCGCTTCGATCTCAAATTCGTCGACACGTTGACGCTGCTGGCGCCCTCCGCGCTGCTGTCCTGGCGGCTGATGCGGCCAGACGCCCGTCCCGGCGCGCTGGCGCTGCTGCTCGTCGCGCCGTTCGTGCTGCTCGGCGGCGCGGTCGTCGCCGAACTCATGCTCGTTCCGCCGGATCTGTGGGGGACGCGCCTGATCGGGACCAACTCGCTGCACTGCCTGTCGCTGATCCCGCTGCTGTCGATCCCGCCGCTGGCGGCGCTGATCTTCGCCATGCGGGCCGGCGCGCCGCAGCATCCGGCCTTGAGCGGCGCGCTCGCGGGCGCGGCGGCGGCGGGCGTGGCGGCGACGATCTACGCGAGCAATTGCACCGACGATTCGCCGCTGTTCGTCGCCAGCTGGTATCCGCTCGCCACCCTCATCGTCGTCGCCGTCGGCGCGCTCGCCGGGCGGCGGTTCTTGCAGTGGTGAGCGTTCGACTCCATACTTGATTGCGGTGAGTGCGGCTCGCGAACAGCGCGGTCGTTAGGTATGGGCCGGCTCCGCCTGCACGCTGGCGCCGTTCGCACATGACGGGGCGAACCGATCGGATTGGCTCCGGCAAAAGAGGGGGGTCGAGCCATGAAGACGGGAACTCTTTCTGCCGACCAGCTCCACAAGATCGACGCCTACTGGCGCGCCGCCAACTATCTGTCGGTCGGCCAGATTTATCTTTACGACAATCCGCTGCTGAAGCGGCCGCTGGCCCTCGCGGACGTGAAGCGCATGCTGCTGGGACACTGGGGCACCACCCCCGGGCAGAATTTCGTTTATGCGCACTTGAACCGGGTCATCAAGAAATACGACCTCGACATGATTTACGTCTCCGGCCCCGGGCACGGCGGCCCGGCCGTCGTGGCCAACACGTATCTCGAGGGCACGTATAGCGAGATCTATCCCGACATCAGCCAGGATGAGGCCGGACTTCGGAAGCTCTTTATTCAGTTTTCGTTTCCGGGAGGAATTCCGAGCCACGCCTCGCCGGAGTGCCCGGGCTCGATTCACGAGGGCGGCGAACTGGGCTATTCGCTCAGCCATTCGTTCGGAGCCGTGTTCGACAATCCCGATCTCATCGTCGCCTGCGTCGTCGGCGACGGCGAGGCGGAGACGGGTCCGCTGGCGACCGCATGGCATTCGAACAAGTTCCTCGATCCGGCGACCGACGGCGCGGTGCTGCCGATCCTGCATCTCAACGGCTATAAGATCGCCAACCCGACGATCCTCGCCCGCATCACCCGCGAGGAACTGGAACAGTTGCTGCGCGGCTACGGGTGGACCCCCTACTTCGTCGAGGGGCATGAGCCCGAACCGATGCACGAGGCGATGGCCGCGACGCTCGACGCGGTCGTCGGGCGGATCAAAGAAATCCAGCGCGACGCCCGCGTCGACGGCAAATCCGAACGGCCACGCTGGCCGATGATCGTGCTCAATTCGCCCAAAGGCTGGACCGGCCCGAAGGTAGTCGACGGCCTGCCGGTCGAAGGGACCTTCCGAGCGCATCAGGTGCCGCTTTCCGACCCGGCCGCCCATCCCGAGCACCTCAAGCAACTGGAAGATTGGCTGAGGAGCTATCGGCCGGAGGAGCTCTTCGACGAGCAGGGTCGCCTGAGGCCGGAACTCGCCGAACTCGCGCCCAAGGGCGAGCGGCGCATGGGCGCGAACCCGCAGGCCAATGGCGGCGTTCGGCCGCGGGACCTGAGGATGCCAAATTTCCGCGACTACGCGGTCGAGGTCTCTTCGCCCGGCGCGCCCGGCGTCGGCGACACCCACGTGCTCGGCCGTTTCCTGCGCGACGTGGCGAAGCTGAACGCCGAGCCGCGGAACTTCCGCGTCTTCGGCCCGGACGAGACGCTGTCCAACGGCCTCGAAGCGCTCTTTGAGGTGACAAATCGCCAGTGGGAAGGCGCTAGCGAGCCGACGGACGAATTTCTCGCGCCCACGGGCCGAGTGATGGAAATGCTCAGCGAGCACCAATGCGAGGGCTGGCTGGAGGGCTACCTGCTGACTGGGCGCCACGGCCTGTTCAACTGCTACGAGGCGTTCATCCACATCGTCGATTCGATGTTCAATCAGCACGCCAAGTGGCTGAAAGTCACGTTGCAGCTGCCGTGGCGACGCAAGATCCCCTCGTTGAATTACTTGCTCGCCTCGCACGTCTGGCGCCAGGATCACAATGGCTTTACGCATCAAGACCCCGGTTTCATCGACCATGTCGTGAACAAGAAGGCCGAGATCGTGCGGGTCTTTCTCCCGCCGGACGCAAACTGCTTGCTGACGGTGATGGATCACTGCCTGCGCAGCCGCCATTGCGTCAACGTCGTGATCGCCGGCAAACACCCGGCGCCGCAATGGCTGACGATGGACGCCGCGGTCATCCACTGCACGGAAGGCATCGGCATCTGGCGGTGGGCGAGCAACGACCAGAACGTCGCGCCCGACGTGGTGATGGCGTGCTGCGGCGACGTGCCCACGCTCGAGACGCTCGCCGCCGTCTCGATCATGCGCGAGCATTTGCCCGACCTGAAGATACGGGTGGTCAACGTCGTCGACCTGATGAAGCTTCAGCCGCGAACCGAGCATCCGCACGGGTTGGCCGACATCGATTTCGACGAACTCTTCACCAAGGACAAGCCGGTGATCTTCGCTTTCCATGGCTACCCGTGGTTGATCCACCGGCTGACCTATCGCCGCGCCAACCACGACAACATGCACGTCCGCGGCTACAAGGAAGAGGGCACCATCACCACGCCGTTCGATATGACGGTGCTGAACGATCTGGATCGTTTCCATCTGGTGATGGACGCCATCGATCGCCTGCCGCAGACCGGCGACAAGGGCGTCTACCTCAAGCAAATGCTCAAGGACAAACTGATCGAGCACAAACAATATGTCGCCCGGCACGGTCAGGACATGCCGGAAATCCGCAATTGGAAATGGAGCGCCCCGAATTGAACGGGCGGCTTCGCCAGTTGAAGACGACCCGCAGGCGAGCCGAGGCGCACAATCGCGACAGAGTCGTCAGCCGAATATGGCGCCAAACAATTGCGCGTCGAGACGCCGCGGAGGCGGCGCCCCGCGGCGCCGGCGAAGAGCGACGAGCCTCGCCCTGCGCGAAAGGCGCTATTTGACCAGCGGCTTGAGGATCGCGTCGAGGTCCTTCAGGGTCAGCTCGCCCTCGTAGACTTTGCCGTCGATGACGAACGTCGGCGTTCCCGTAAGCTTGACCGTCGCTTCCGTCATCTGCACGATCTTGGTCATATCGTCGGCCAGCGCCTGATTTTTCAAGCACTCTATCGCCTTGTCGTGGCTCATGCCGGTCGGGCGCATGGCGGCGATCAACGCCTCGAGCGGATTGGCGACGAACGCCCATTTGTCCTGTTCCGCGAACAGCAGCTGGATTGTCGCCAACGTCTTGTCGTCGCCGACGCAGCGCGCCAGCACGAACCCCGCGACGTCGAGTGGATTGCGCGAAAATTCGCGGAAGATGAACCGCACTTTGCCGGTGTCGACATACTTGGCTTTGAATGACGGCACGACATCGCGATCGAACGTCGCGCAATGCGGGCAGGTAAGCGAGCCGTATTCGACGATGGGAACGCCTTTGGGGTCGCCGATCGAAATTTCCGGCAACGGTCCGGGTTGCAGCACCGTCGCCATGTCGACCGTCCGGTCCGGCTTGGGCGCCTCTTGCGCTTGCGTCGAGCCCGAGAAGAACAGCGCGAAAGCGAACGCCGCGGCCGCGGCGCGTAACACGGCAGAGGGCGTAGACGAAGCGGTCACGAAAAACTCCCGAGCTCGGACAGCGCGAACGGCCGGGACATTGGACTCTTTCGCGATTTGCGGCAAGAGCGTTCAGTGCGTCAGCGCCGCGCTGAGCCGTGGCTGCGCGATCGCCAGGCCCGCCTGCGCGCCCAGGGCGATCAGGCCGCCGAAACGGCGCTGCTTCTTGGCCGCGTGGTTGGTGAAGATGTCGGCGAGATAATGGTCGAGGAAGGGGTTGCGGAAGCGCTCGATCACGCTTGCGCGATAGGCGCGCGCCTCATCGCCCATGCCGATTGCGGCGAACACCGGCAGCACCTCGCGGTCGAAGAGATCGTTGAGGTCGGCCAGGATCGCAGGGTCGGCGAGCAGGGCGCGCACGGTTTCGGAGCGGGCGCCGCCGCGCGCCGCCCAGCCCTCGGCGAGATAGCTGTGGCCGAGATTGAGAATGAAGAGCTTCAGGCGCTCGTAAGGCTTGAGATCGTCGGTGAGCACGACGCTCGGATGTCGGCACGGCATGACGAGGCCGGGGCGCTTTTCCACCGCCCACAGCGCGTAGGGCTCGGCGACCGCCCCTGCCGGCTCCAGGGGCTGCGAAACGATGCGGTCGACCAGCGAATTGATCCACAGGCACTCGTCAGCGATCCAACGCCGGAAGTCTTCGCCCAAGCCCCAGCCGTCCGCGACCTCCAGGGCCAGCGCGCGCAATCGATCGCCGTTGCCTTCGATCAGCTCGCAGGGAAAGAGCGTCGGCGCCGGCCGTCCCGCGGCGAAGCGCGCATGTAGCAGCTTGGTCAGCTTGGCGGGGAACGAGCGGGGGACTGCGCCGTCGAAGCGGTCGCCCTCGCTGAGCTCATAGCCGCGGTCGCCGGTGTTCGAAACGATCCAGCGCGCCTCGTCGACGAACAGCTTCTCCAGCGCGCCCCACTCGCGGTTGGCGTCGACGCCGCGTCCGATGCTGGCGACATCGATCCATTCGTCGACGACGGCGCCTGCCGCCAGGCCGCGCACATGGACGCGGTAGGGTTCGCCCGAATTGAAGAAGGCAAGACGACGCGCGCTCTCCGTGGAGGCCGTCGTCTGCGCGACCGCGATTCTTCCCGTTCCGTCGCCGTCGGCGAAGCCTTGCGCGACGAACAGATCGAAATGCGCCTGGAGGAATTGGCTGGTGCCGAACTGCAGAATCGGGAAAGCCATCGCATCAGATCTCGATCAGCGCCTTGACGACCCCGCTGGAGGGTTGCAGCCAAAGTGGGAACGCTTTAGGCGCCTCCTCGAGCGAGGCGCGATGGGTGTTCAGCGCTTTGCTCGGGATTTTGCCGGCGCGCAACATCGCGAACACCGCGTCGAAATCCTCGCGCGTCGCGTTGCGGCTGCCCAGAAGCGTCGTCTCGCGCTTGTGAAACTCCGGATCGGAAAACGTGATCTCGCCGAGCACGATGCTGACCAGCACATAGGCGCCGCCGTGCGCGACCAGCGAGAATCCCGCGTTCATCGCCTGCGGCGAGCCGGTGCAGTCGAACACGCAATCGAAGAAATCGCCGCCGGTCAATTGGGCGAGCGCGGCGCGCGCGCCTTCGCCCGCTTCGACGACATGATCGGTGCCGATCGTCTCGGCGCAGAAGCGCAAGCGATCGGCGCGCCGGTCGATGACCGTCACCTCGGCGCCGCGCGCCTTGGCGAAAATCGTCGCCGCGACGCCGATCGGCCCGCCGCCGACGATCGCTGCGCGCTGGCCGGCGGCGACTTCGCCGCGTCGCACGGCGTGGGCGCCGATGGCGAGGAATTCCGCCATCGCCGCTTCGTCGAGGCCGACGCCCTCGGCGTCGACGAGATTGTCGTCGGGGACCGAGAGCCAGTCGGCCATGCCGCCGTCGCGGTGGACGCCGAACACCGAAAGCTTCTGGCAGCAATTGGGCTTGCCGCGCCGACAGGCGACGCAGGCGCCGCAGGCGACATAGGGCAGCACCGCGACGCGCTGGCCGACGCGAAACCGACTCGCTTCGCCCACCGCCTCGACCTCGCCGGAGAGCTCATGGCCGATGACGCGGGGATATTCGAAATAGGGCTGCGAGCCCTCGAAGATGTGCAGATCGGTGCCGCAGACGCCGGCGCGCCGGATGCGCACCAGCGCGGAGCGAAGCTCGACTTCGGGTTTGGCGCGCTCGACGAGCGTGAGCTCGCCGGGGCGCGGGCACAATAGCGCTCGCATCAGCATTCCTCCGCGCCGGGGCGTCGGGCGCGCATTGGCGGCGCCGACACTGACATGTTAGCTTCTCCCGCGCGTTTATGCCTTGTTTTCGCGGGGAAGGAAACCCCTTGAATGGCGCATCTTTGAGTTCGAGTCCTTCTCGCGCATAATCGCCTGCGAGCGCACAATGGACCGTCGGCGCCGATTCCAGCGCCGGTCTCGCAATTTGTCCCGGCCAGGTCGTCCCAAGAGCATCACGAGCGCGGAGGAAAGCGATGGAATATCGACAACTAGGCAATTCCGGGTTGAAGGTTTCGGCGCTGACGATGGGCACGATGACCTTCGGCGGCAAAGGCAATTTCGCCAAGGTCGGCGCCGTCTCGCTCGAGGAGGTCAAGCGGCTGATCGATCTCGTTGCCGACGCTGGCGTCAACCTCATCGACACCGCAAACATCTATTCGGCCGGCGCTTCGGAAGCCTTGATCGGCGAGGCGACGGGCGGCAAGCGCAAGCCAGGCATGCTGATCGCCACCAAGGCGCGCTTCGCGACCGGCGAGGGGCCGAACGACGCCGGCCTTTCGCGCTGGCATCTGATCCGCGCCTGCGAAGAAAGCCTCAAGCGCCTGCGCACCGACGTCATTGATCTCTATCAGGTGCACCAGTGGGACGGCGTGACGCCGCTCGAGGAGACGCTGGAGGCGCTCGACAGCCTCGTGCGCGCCGGCAAGGTGCGTTACGTCGGCTGCTCCAATTATTCCGGTTGGCACGTCATGAAGGCGATGGAAGTCGCGCGGCGGGACGGCCGCATCCCCTTCGTGTCGCAGCAGATCCATTACACCTTGCAGGCGCGCGAGGCCGAGTACGAGTTGATCCCGATCGCGCTCGACCAGAAGCTCGGCGTGCTGATCTGGAGTCCTTTGGCCGGCGGCCTGTTGTCGGGCAAGCACCGGCGCAACAAGAGCGAACCCGAAGGCACGCGGCAGATGGCGGGCTGGAAGGAGCCGCCGATCGCCGACGAAGGCAGGCTGTGGGATATCGTCGACGAACTCGTGGCGATCGGCGAGGCCCATGGCGTCTCGGCGGCGCGCGTCGCGCTCGCCTGGACGCTCGGCCGCCCGGGCGTGACCTCGGTGATCGTCGGCGGGCGCACCGAAGCGCAGTTCAAGGACAATCTCGCCTGCGTCGAGGTGAAGCTCACCGCCGAGGAGCGCGCGCGGCTCGATCATGTCAGCCAGCCGACGCTGCTCTATCCCTATTGGCACCAGGCCTGGACGGCGAGCGATCGGCTGGGCGCGCCGGATCTTGCGCTGCTCGCGCCCTATTTGGCGAAGTGACGTCGCCGCGTTGCGGGCGAGCGCCGAGCGAGTTCTATAGGTGCCCTATTTCGGGGCTCGATCGCGCGCGCCCTTGAGCCGGTCGCGCGCGTTGGCCAGCCGCGCCGCTTGCAGCGTCGTCGCGCAACTCACCACCTCGGCGTATTCGCCTCGGAGGCAGGCCAGCGACAGCGCGTGGACATCCTCGGCCGGCCATCGGCGGCCCTTGAGATCGGTGACGTCGACCGCCCAGCAGGCGTCGGCGACGACGAAGACGCGATAGCCGAGATCGGCGCCGTGGCGCACGGTCGCCTCGATCGAATTGTGCGTGAGCGCGCCGCAAACGACGAGAGTCGTCGCGCCGAGCGCGTCGAGCGCCTCCTCGAGGCGCGTGCCGACGAAGGCGCTGTGGGCGCTCTTGCCGATCACCGTTTCGCCGGCGAGAGGCTGCGCCTCGGACTTGAACGCGTGGCCCGGCGAACCGGGCGTGTAAGGGGAGCCCGGTTCGACCGAATCGTGGCGGACATGGACGATCGGCAAGCCTTCGGCGCGCCAGGCGGAGAGGAGCGCCGAGATCGCGCGCTCGGCGGCGGGGTTGTTGCGCGGGCCCCACTTTGGGTCGTCGATCGCCTTCTGGACGTCGACGACGAGCAGGGCCGCGTCGTGGGGCAGGCGCATGGCGTTTCCCTCAGCGCGGCAGGATCGCCCAGTAGTCGAGATCGAGCACGACGTTCGGCTCGTAGCCGTCGCCTTCGCGCGCGGGAAAATCGGCGCAAGGGCGGTTCTTGGTCGCGATCGTGCGCACCCTCAGGGCGCCGACGTCGTCGCGCCCGGGCAGGGGAGCGGCGTCGAAGATTTCGCTCCAGGCGAACAAAGTGTCGCCGGCGAACAGCGGCGCGACATGGCGCCCGCCGTTGATCGCTCCGATGTGGAACGCGTTGGCGAGGCCGTTGAAGCTGAGCGCGCGCGCCAGGCTGATGACATGCCCGCCGTAGATCAGGCGGCGGCCGAAGCGCCCCTGGCCTTCGCTGAACTGGTTGAAGTGGACCTTCGCGGTGTTCTGGTAGAGACGCGTCGCGATCTGGTGCTCGGCCTCTTCGACGGTGACGCCGTCGACATGGTCGATGCGTTCGCCCTTGGAATAGTGGCCCCAGCGATAGGGGGAGCCGGCGAGCGCGTTGTCGTAAGCGGCGGCGTCGATGATCGGGCAGGCCTGCCCGAGGTCGGCGGGCGCGACGGCTTTCGGCAAGTCGGGGACGAACGCGGCTGGGGCGGGCGAGGCGGCGTCGCGCTTGCGCACCATCACCCAGCGGACATAGTCGAGGACGACCTCGCCACGCTGGTTGAAACCTTGCGAGCGGACGTAGACGACCCCACTCTGGCGATTGGAGTTTTCCTTGAGGCCAATGACCTCGGACTTCGCCGATAAGGTGTCGCCGGGAAAGACGGGGTGCAAGAAGCGGCACGCGGCGTAGCCCAGATTTGCGACGGCGTTGAGCGAGACGTCGGGCACGGTCTTGCCGAACACGACGTGGAACGCCAGCAGATCGTCGATCGGCGCCTTTGGGTAGCCGATTGCGCGCGCGAAGGAATCGGCGCTCTGCACGGCGAAGCGCGTCCCGTAGAGCGCGGAATAGAGCGATGCGTCGCCTTCGTTGAGCGTGCGCGGCGTCGCGTGACGCAGCGTCTCGCCGACGCGGAAATCCTCGAAGAAGCGGCCGGAGGCGGTTTTCGATCGGGGCGTGGCGGTCATTTTCGCTCAGAAAACGTAGGGATAGACATAGAGCCCGATGATCTGCTCGACGAGCAGGATGGCGAGAAACAGGACGACCGGCGAGATGTCGATGCCGCCGGTGTTGGGCAGAAAGCGGCGAATCGGCCGCAACGCCGGCTCGGTAAGCGCGACGAGCGTGCTCCACACCGACCGTACGAAGTCGTTGCGGATGTTGACGACGTTGAATGCAATCAGCCACGACATCACCGCGGCGGCGATGATCACGAGCTTGTAGAGATCGAGGGCGAGGATCAGAACGTTGAGTATGGCCCGCATGGACGCTCCTTCATAGCCGTGCCCACTCGGGGCCCCCCAGGCGCGACGACGCCGCCCCGCGCGCTTTCTGTCGTTGACACGCAGGGGACGCGCACGTAAACAGCCGCGCGACGGGGCTGTAGCTCAGATGGGAGAGCGCTGCAATCGCACTGCAGAGGTCAGGGGTTCGAATCCCCTCAGCTCCACCAGGAAGCCCGCGAAAGCGACAAAGGGTTTCCGCGTCGCGAAAATCTCTCGATACGATAGTGAGTTAACGGCGCACGGGATGGTCTGCGACAGCCGATCGGCGGAAGGCGTCGAGCGATGCCGCCGAAAACTCGCTTTCGGTCTCTCGTAGCCAGATTTCGCCACCCAGACGGCTGGGCGGCATCCCTGGTCGTCCCCCCTCCTTGCCGGCGGCGAACCGCTCATCGGGCCAGCGAACGCGCGCATGCAGCGGCGGCTCTCTCTTCAAGCGGTTTGGCGCGCCAACCCCAGGGTGCGCGCGATCGGACGTGGGATTGAATCGTCTTGCGGACGACGTCGATGGGAATTTGCGCATCCACAACGGCGCAACCATTGCGAGCTCACAATTAACTATGCTACCAACGCGAGCACAGTGATTCGGAGCGCGATCGTGGATCTGGCTCGCCAATCGTCTTATGAACTGCGGCGGGCGCCGCGCGACCTTAGTTTGTCCTGCCAGGCGCTCTCACCGATCGCCGCGGCGCTCGATGGAGGCCTGCTGGTGCTGGCCAGCGTCGCCGGGGAGATCGGCTACCGGCTTTACACGAATAGCCAGCTTTCCTCGCTCGACGGCGCGGTCGGCGTCGGGGTGATCTCCGCCGGCCTGTTTGTCCTCTTCGCGCACGTAGAGAGACTCTACCGCCTTCAGGCTCTTCTGGCGCCGATTCCCAATCTGGCGCGAGTCACAGTGGTGTTGGCGATCAGCTTACTTGCCGTGATCTGCATTTTGTTCCTGCTCAAGATTGGGGCCGAGCACTCGCGCGGCGCGATGATTGCGTTCTCGGCGCTCGCCTTTTGTCTCGCGCCGACGGGACGCCTGATCGTCGGCGCCGCGGCGCGCTCGGGCGTTCGCCGTGGCGCCGTCAAGGGGCGGCGCGTCGTGACCCTCGGCGACGCCGTCGAATTGGAGAAGCTGGGCGAATCCGATTTCCTGCAATTCGGGATCGACGAGATCGCGCGGATCGCTCTGCAAGGCGGCTCCAATACGAGCAACGGAGGGTTGTGCGAAACGGACCGCGCCGGAATCGCGCGCGCGATCAAGGCTTCGCGTGAACTCCAGGCACTGGAGTTCGCGCTGATTATTCAGTGGAGCCACGATCAGGAGCTTTCCGAGGTCTGCAACCTCTTACGCGCTTCTCCCCTACCGGTGCGGCTGTACCCGGACGAGAAGATCCGGGCCGTCATTCGCCAGCAGAAGGAGGGCGGCTTCGGCCAGCAGTTCTCCGTAAAGATACAACGCGAGCCACTGACCGGAAGGGAGCGCGCGCTCAAGCGAGCGCTGGATATCGTGATCGCGCTGACGGCATTGGTCGTCTTGGCGCCGCTGCTGCTCCTGATTTCGTTCGCCATCAAGTTCGACAGTCCCGGGCCGGTCATTTTCCGCCAGCGGCGATGCGGCTTCGACAACCGGGAATTCATCATGCTCAAGTTCAGGACGATGACGGCGCAGGAAGACGACGGAGCGATCGTCCAGGCCACGCCCGCCGACGATCGCGTCACGCGAGTCGGTAGGGTCCTGAGGCGAACAAGCTTCGATGAGCTGCCGCAGCTCATCAACGTCATTCGAGGCGAGATGTCGCTTGTCGGGCCGAGGCCCCACGCGATCGCCCACGACGCCGAATATAAGGCGCGCATCGACAACTACGCGTTGCGCCATCACGTGAAGCCAGGACTGACCGGCGCCGCGCAAGTCGAGGGCTTACGGGGCGAGACGCGGCGTCTGTCGCAAATGGAGCGACGCGTGGAGAGAGATCTCTGGTACATAGACAATTGGTCATTGATGCTAGACCTTAAAATAATGGCCATGACATGCGTGACGTTGCTTCGTTTTGATTCGTATTGATGCCGTCATGCAAAATTATAACAGCGGAATATAGCGATAGTGTTGCATCGCGTTAGCTTATCTAGAAGTGAGATCGTGAAATACGCGTCCGTAATAGTGATCAGTGTTTGGCGTGAATATCGTAAGCGTGATGTCGGTTCAGAATGAACTGATGCGGTCGTCCTCGGCCAAACGGTTGATGGGAAGAATGTAGCTGCGTTTCCGTGTTGTCGCATTGAATGGAGTTGCGTGAACGAGGAGATATTGCCCGACGACAGCGGAATTTTCGCAGCCGTCGAGTTTTGTATTTTCGCGCGACGGGGCAGCTGGCCAGGCAGACACGCGGAGGTTGCATATCGGCATGGAGGCTGCGGAGTTGATGAGTTGCGTTTTCATTCGCTTAGCCGTCTTGGCCGCCGCATTCTCGGTCGTGGCTGGCTGTTCGATGATTCCGGACAGCGGACCCTCGAGGCGCGACATCGAATCGAAGGCAACCGCGGCGCTGCCTGCTTCGCGCGACGGCTCGATTCTCGATTACGCGCTGGTCGATTTGAATCGCTCCGTCTTGCCGTTGATCGACGATCCCGGCCCCGGTTCATTGTTCGCGACATTCGGCGCGGGGCACGGTCCCCTGCCCGAGATCAAGGTTGGTGTCGGGGACGCGGTTCAGGTGACCTTGTTCGAATCGCAGTCGGGCGGGCTGTTCGTTCCCCTCGACGCGGGCAGCCGGCCAGGCAACTTTGTCGCACTGCCTAGTCAGACTGTCGACGCCAAGGGCACCATCACCGTTCCCTACGCGGGCCAGATCCGGGCGTTGAATCGAGGAGCCCCCGCCATCCAGCAGGAAATCATCGACAAACTGAAGGACCGCGCAATCGACCCGCAGGTGGTCGTCGCGATCGTCAGCCAGACCTCGACCGAGGTCACGGTGCTCGGCGACGTCAATACCCCTGGCAAGATAGCGATCAACCCGGCGGGCGATCGCGTGCTCGACGCGATTTCTCGCGCCGGGGGCATACACAATCCCGGCTACGAGGAGTTTGTCACCTTGCAGCGCCACGGCCTGGATGGGACCGTCTATTTCGCCAATTTGGTGAAGTATCCGCGCGAGAATGTGTTCGTTGCGCCGGGCGACACCCTCTACGTCTATCAATATCAGCGCGAGTTCTTGGCCTTCGGCGCAACCGGCGCCAGCGGCCAGTTCAAATTTTTGCAGGAGAACGTGACACTCGGCGACGCCGTCGCCAAAGCGGGAGGTCTGCTCGACGATCGCGCCGAACCGGGCCAGGTTTTCGTCTATCGGATCGAGAAGCGGTCGACGCTGGAAAAGATGGGCGTCGACACCTCGAAATTCCCTTTGGAAAGCGAGGATATTCCGACGATTTTCCGCATCAATTTCCGCGATCCTTCGAGCTTTTTCGCCGCGCGACGTTTTCCGATGCGGGATAACGACATCATCTATGTGGATAATGCGGATCAGGTCGAGATCACCAAGTTCCTCGTTATGCTCGCCACGGTTAGCGGCGCGACGTCGGCGGTCACGAACGACGCGGCCAACACCAAAGGCGCGGTACTCTATCTGCAGAACCACTGCGGGATGATGAACGGCGGCTGGAATTGTCCGTGACATTGTCGCGACGAAAAGGCGATGAACGTGTCTTTGGTATAAATCGTGTTGTGTTGATCGAGGGGCGTGATAATTTATAACAAGGGCGTTAATTTAACAAAAGTGAATTTATCCAAGCATTATGTGACGCGATTATCAGATATATGTTCTATTACGAGCGAAATGTGCGGTTACTATGTCTTAACTGTAGTTGTTAGCGGGCGGATAGAGTGCAACGCAATGGTTATCTGTGCGGTGGTTGTAAAGTAGATCGGGGACCGCAAATGTCGTTTGGAGACAATCAAGGCGCTGAACGATTCGATGAAGCGCTCTGCACTTACGGCGACAGCGGCGTTCGCTCTCATAACGGCGGTGCGTGCGAGCGTCAGCGTGCAGACGGCCAAAAACGTAGGGTGCGTCGCCTCGATTACGACGTTGCCGAATTCGATGGGCGCGCGATCTGGAGCCGAGCCGAAAAGTTTGCTGACGACCTACGCGTCCGCGTTCAGCTCGCTCGGAGCGGGAGGCAGCTGAACATCATAGATACGGGAAATCGGCGAGCCCTTCGAAGCCTCGCTGTGAAGCCTGCTGGCTCATGCGGCCGGCCACCGAGAGGCGAGGGCCCTTGCCGCCTCCGTTTCGTGGCGAATTGGACGACTCGGGAATTTTGAAATGCTGAAGCGCATCGGTCAGTCCCAAAATCCGAGACCTGACATCGACGTCGGGGTCGGCGCATCGTCGGCGCCGATCGATTTCGATCATCTCTTGGCGGCGGCGTGGCGCCAGGCGCGGGTGGTCGGGGTCGCCGCGGGCGCCGGGGCGCTGTTGGGCCTTGCGTATTGCGCGGTCGCGGTCCCGCAATACACGGCGACCTCTGACATCCTGATCGACAGCCAAAAGGACCAGAACGCCCTGTCGGCGTCGATCGCCGAGTTGACGTTCGACTCCGGTGCGATCGACAGCCAAGTCGAAGTCATGAAATCGGAGAAGATCGCTCTCTCGGTCATTTCGACGATGAATCTCGCGCACGATCCGGAATTCATCGGCGCGCGGGGGTCCTTGGTCGAACAAGCGCTCGGCTCGCTGCGCATGGCGTTCGATTTCAGTGGTTGGTTCGCGACTCGGGAAAAAGGCAACGGCGAAGAAGAGGCCCATCTCGAGCGGGCGGCGATCGCGCGGCTCCGCGCCAACCTCGAAGTGCATCGGGTCGCTCGCACCTACGTGCTGGCGGTGGATTACACGTCTCCCGATCGCGGCAAGGCGGCGGCGATCGCGAACGCGTTCGCGGAGGCCTATCTCACTGATCAACTCGACGCGAAATTCGAGGCAACTCGGCGCGCCGCCGGCTGGCTGCAGACCCGTCTTGCCGAGTTGAAGCAAAAGTCGCTCGACTCCGATCTCGCCATCCAGAAGTTCAAGGCCGAAAAGGGAATTGTCGTCACCGGTGGCGACAAGCCGGGTCTGATCTCCGACCAACAACTGAGCGAAGTCAACGAACAGATGGTGTTGGCGCGCGCCGATACGGCGAAGGCCGAGGCGCGTTACGAGCAGATCGAAGATCTGCTGAAGTCGGGTCGCGTTGGCGCAACCGTGCCAGATTCTCTCGCCAATCCGGTCATCACCGACCTACGGGAGAAATTCCTGAACGCTTCGAAATTGGAGGAGCAGCTGGAAAGTAAGCTCGGCGGCGGACACCTCCAAGTCATCAACTTGCGAAAGGAAATGGAGGAATACCAACGGCTGATCAACGAGGAGTTACAACGAATAGCGGAGAGCTACCGCAGCGAAGCCGAGGTCGCGCGGGAGAAGGAGCAGTCGCTGAGTATGGCTATGGCCGGTCTGGTGGGCGCGAGCGCCCAAACGAACCAGACGCTCGTGCAATTGCGCGAGTTGGAACGCGAATCCGAAACCTATCGCAATCTCTATGAGACTTTCATGCAGCGCTATCAGGAGGCGCTTCAACAGCAGTCTTTTCCGGTAAGCGAGGCGCGGGTCATCACCGCGGCGACGCCGCCTAAGTCCGCGAGTCGTCCAAAACGCGGGCTCATCTTGGCGCTGTCGCTCGCCTTCGGCGTCGCGGTCGGCTCCGGGCTCGGCGCGCTGCGCGAATTCCGCGACCGCGTGTTCCGTGTCGCGGCCAACGTTCGCGATGAACTGGGTCTCGAATTCTTAGGCACGCTGGAAGACGTCGAGGCGACGCCGATCGCCGAGAGCGCGAACGAAGAAAGCCCGGATCCTCGGCAGGTTCATCCGACGAATTCGTTGCAGCGGTATTCGATCGACCATCCGCTTTCGAGCTTCTGCGAGACGCTGCGCTCCGCCAAGGTCGCGCTGGACCTTTCGCTCGGGGACTGCAGACCGAAAGTCGTCGGCGTCGTCTCCGTGCTGCCGAAAGAGGGCAAGTCGACGGTGGCGAAGAATTTTGCGTCGCTGCTGGCCCATCTCGGCGCGCGCGCGTTGCTGATTGACGCGGATTTGCGAAATCCCGATTTGACCGCAGGCATCGCGCAACATGCCGAGGCCGGGATTCTCGAAGCGATCCGCGGCGATCGTCCCGTCCGCGACCTTTTGCTGTGGGAGCCGGACTCAGGCCTCTTCGTTCTCCCCGCCGTCATCAAGAAACGGGTGCATCACTCGAGCGAAATCCTTGCGTCGCCGGGCATGCGCGCCGTTCTCGCGCAAGCCGGCGAAGCGTTCGATTACATCGTCGTCGATCTGCCGCCGTTGGGGCTGGTGGTCGACGTTCGCGCCGCCGCCACGCTGTTCGACGCTTTTCTGTTGGTGGTCGAATGGGGCCGCACCCCGCGCGTCATGGTGCAGAGCACACTGACCGCGGACAGCGCGCTGTTCCAGAAATGTGTGGGCGTTCTCTATAACAAGGTCAACATGAAGAAGGCGAGTCTCTACGATTACTATGGATCGAAAGAGTATTACTGCAATCATTACACTAACAATTACTGCCGCCAGGACAATGATGTGGAGGGCGGACGGTGACGGCGCAGCGACGAATGGCGACGGCGGCTAGGCTCGTCCCATCCCGGACCCGTTTCGTGACTCCGCTTGCCGTCGCCAGCTTCACGGCGATCGCTGTAAGGATCGCTCAGTTCCGCGTCGATGAGCGGCGTGAAGGGCGATGACCATGGATTGCGCCATGACCGATCACGACACCGCGACGTGCGGAACGCAGGCCTCGCGTTTTGCTCTCGGTTGTGGCGAAAGATGGTACGTCGCGACGACTTCGCCGCACAAGGAGCGGGTGGCCGAAGCGAATCTCGCTAAGCAGAACTACCGCAGCTTCCTGCCGATTCATCTCGAGACGCGCCGGCACGCCCGCAAATTCAAAACCGTGCTCGCGCCGGTGTTCCCAAGCTACATTTTCGTCGTTCTGGATGTCGGCCGACAGCGCTGGCGAAGCGTCAACGGCACGCTCGGCGTTCAGCGCCTGATCGCGGACGGCGAACGCCCGTTGGCGGTGGCTCCCGGAGTCGTGGAGACTTTGATTCAGTCGAGCGATCGGCAAGGCGCTTTGACTTACAAGGTCGACGACCTTGCGATTGGCGATCGCGTCGAACTCGTGGCCGGTCCGTTCGCAGGGTCTCTGGGCATCCTGCAGCGCTTGGACGGCGAGGCTCGCGTTCAGGTTCTGCTTCATTTGCTCGGCGGCGTCGTCAAGACGACCGTCGCGCGGCGCATGGTGGCGGCGGCGCGGTAGTCGCCGTTGCGATGCGGGGTTTGGTTATTTGATCCGGGACGGTCCGATGAGACCGATTCACCCGGACGGCGGTAGCGTGGTTCGACGCCGCGACCCGCATCGGCGCGCTCGTGGAAGCGCCGCGATCACGCCGCCCATTTTTCTCCCGCTGACGAGGACAATCGTGAACGAGCAAAAGGTCGCCCTCATCACTGGCGTCACCGGCCAGGATGGCGCGTATCTCGCCGAGCTCCTGCTCGCGAAAGGATATGTCGTCCATGGCGTCAAGCGCCGATCATCGAGTTTCAATACCGGGCGGATCGAGCATCTCTACGAGGATCCGCACGCCGCCGAACCGCGCTTCGTGCTTCACTACGGCGACATGACCGACGCAACCAACCTGATCCGAATTGTCCAGGAGACACAGCCCGACGAGATTTACAATCTCGCGGCGCAATCCCACGTCCAGGTTTCGTTCGAGACGGCCGAATACACCGCGAACGCCGACGCCATCGGGACGCTTCGTCTCCTCGAGGCGATACGCCTGCTGAATCTGGCCGGGAAAACCCGATTCTACCAAGCGTCGACGTCGGAGCTTTATGGCGGGGTTCAAGGCGTTGCCCAGGACGAAAACACGCCCTTCTGTCCGCGCTCTCCGTATGCGGCGGCCAAACTTTACGCTTACTGGATCGCAGTCAATTATCGGGAGGCCTACGCCATCCACGCTTCGAACGGCATTCTGTTCAACCACGAGAGCCCGATTCGAGGCGAAACCTTCGTCACTCGCAAGATCACGCGCGCCGTCGCCGCGATCCATCTTGGCATCCAGGACAGGCTCTATCTCGGCAATCTGGACGCCAAGCGCGACTGGGGTCATGCGCGCGAATATGTTCGCGGCATGTGGATGATGTTGCAGCAGCCCACGCCCGACGATTACGTGTTGGCGACCGGCGAGGCGCACAGCGTGCGCAGCTTCGTCGAAAAGGCCTTTCGCAGGGTCGGCGTCGATCTCGAATGGAAGGGCGAGGGCGTCGACGAACGGGGGATCGACGCCTACGACGGTCGCGTGCTCGTCGAGGTCGACCCCCGTTACTTTCGCCCCACCGAAGTCGATCTCCTGCTCGGCGATCCCACAAAGGCGCGGCAGAAGCTGGGGTGGCGGCACGAGACGAAACTCGACGATCTCATCGCCGAAATGATCCGCGAGGACCTGAAAGTCATGGCGAGGGCCGTGCCGCAGGCGTCGCTGTGCAACGGCTTCGCCCATGTCTGAGGTCGTCTTTCCCCTGGAGGGCAAGCGGATCTGGGTGACCGGGCACAGGGGCATGGTCGGTTCGGCTCTCGTGCGCCGTCTCGCCCGCGAGGCCTGCGAAGTGATCTCGGTCGATCGCAGCGAAGTCGACCTGATCCGACAGGCCGAGGTCGAGGCATGGCTCGAAAACGCCCGGCCGGACGCGATTGTCATGGCGGCGGCCAAAGTGGGCGGCATCCTGGCCAATGACGCGCATCCCGCAGAATTTCTCTATCAAAACATGATGATCGAGGCGAACGTGATCGAGGCGGCCCATCGCGCCGATGTGAATCGCCTGCTTTTCCTCGGCTCATCCTGCATCTATCCGAAGTTCGCGCCTCAGCCGATCACCGAGGATGCGTTGCTCACGGGACCGTTGGAGCCGACCAACGAAGCCTATGCCGTCGCCAAGATCGCCGGGGTCAAGCTCGTCCAGGCCTATCGCAAGCAGTACGGGCGCGATTACATCTCGGCGATGCCGACCAATCTTTACGGTCCCGGCGACAACTTCGACCCCGACGAAAGCCATGTGCTTCCCGCGCTGATCCGGAAAGCTCATGAGGCGCGGGAAAACGGCCTTGCCGAACTGACGATCTGGGGAAGCGGATCGCCGCGCCGGGAATTCCTTCATGTCGACGATTGCGCCGACGCCCTCGTCCTCCTCTTGAAAGTCTATTCCGCGGCGGCGCCCGTCAACGTCGGTTCCGGCGAAGATCTCACAATCCGCGAACTCGCCGAACTCGTCGCGCGCGTGGTCGGCTTCGCCGGGCGTGTGGCGACCGATCCAACCAAGCCGGACGGCGCGCCGCGGAAGCTGATGAGCGGCGCGCGCCTTGCGGCGCTCGGCTGGCGACCGAAAATCGCGCTGCAGGCCGGCATTCGTGAAACCTACCAATGGCGCCTGAGTGGTTCAGACGACGCTCGACGCTGAAGGCGTCGGAGGCCTGGGAAGCGTGGGGGCGCGCCGAGGGCGCGTGGCAAATTCGCAGCGACAATCCGTGGGGTCGAGGGCCAGAATGGCGAAAATCCTAATTTACGCGATGAACTATTCGCCGGAAGTCGCCGGCGTCGGTCGCTACACCGGCGAGATCGGCGAGCATTTCGCCGCCATGGGGCATGAGGTCGCCGTGGTGACGACGATTCCCCATTATCCCGGATGGAAGGCGTCGCCGCCGTACCGCAACGGCCGATATTGTTCGGAGACTCGGGCCGGCGTGACGATCGTGCGATGCCCGCTGGTTCTGCGCGAGCGCATGGGCGGGATTTGGCGCTTCGTCGCGCCTTTGTCTTTTGCGCTGATGTCCGCGCCGGTCGCGCTGTGGCGCGTCCTTCGCCATCGCCCCGACATCGTGCTGTGCGTCGAGCCAACGTTGATGAGCGCGCCGGTGGCCGTCGTCGCCGCGCGGCTCGTCGGCGCCAGAAGCGTTCTGCATGTTCAGGATCTCGAGGTCGATGCGAGCTTCGCCGTCGGCCACCTCGCTGAGAGCGCTTGGTTGAAGAGGCTCGCTCGCGTCTTGGAAACGCGATTGCTGCGCGGCTTCGACAGAGTGATCACGATCTCTGCGGCTATGGCGGAACGCCTCGAGCGAAAGGGCGTCCCTTCCGAGCGCATCGCAACCGTGCGCAACTGGGTCGATCTCGACCTCGTCAAGCCCGTCGAAGGCATCAGCCCCTACCGAGAGGAGCTCGGCATCGCCGAGACCGATCGCGTGATTCTCTATTCCGGCGCCATCGGCGCCAAGCAAGGCTTCGGCGATTTGATCGCCGCGGCGAGCCGGCTTTCGCATCGCGCCGACATCAAGTTCTTGATCGCCGGCGAGGGGCCGGCCAAGCATGAACTGGCGGCGCGAGCTGCGAGCTTGCCCAATGTCGTGTTTCTGCCCTTTCAGCCCTACGCGCGCCTTTCGGACTTCTTGGGGCTCGCCGACATTCATGTCCTGCCGCAAGCGGCGGGCGCGGCCGATCTCGTTCTTCCCTCCAAGCTCGGCGGCATGTTCGCCAGCGGTCGCCGCGTCATCGTGACCGCCGCGCGGGGCACGGAACTGGCGAGCTTCGTCGAGGGCGCGGCGATCGTCGTCCCGCCCGCCGACGCCGCGGCGCTGGCCGAGGCGATCGAGCAGGCGGCGGACGCCAAAGAGAACGACAGCGGCGCCGTTCGCCGCCGCCGGCGTCTCGCCGCGTCTCTGTCCAAGTTTGACGGTTTGAGGGATTTCGAAGCGTTCGCCATTCGTTGGAAGCCGATCGCACAACGGACGGACCTGGGGACCGCTGGCGCGTGCGAAGCGCTCGAGCGCCCAGGCGAGGCGGCGGGGTAGGGCGGCTCGGGTCTTCCCCATGCGACGAACCGGTAGGGGCGTTTACGTGACGAAGTGGAAATGGGACCGGCTGCAGGCCGTTGATTGTCCGGCCTGCGGCAATCGAAGCGCAGATGCGAAAGAGCCGTTTTCGACGCGGACCGACGGTTTGGCTGTCCTTCGGTGCAACTCTTGCGCTGCCCTTTATGTGACTCCGCGCCCGAGCGACGCCGATCTGGAACGCTATTACGCAGGCGACGTAACGACGCATATGGGCGCCGGCTATGTGGCGCGTCTGGAAAACGTGATCGCGCGCGGCCATTACAAATCCTTCGCGGCGCTGCCAAGTCCTCCGTACAGGAACGCGGCTTTTCTGGATGTTGGCTGCGCCGCCGGATACGGCATGCTGTGCGCGCGTTCACACGGATGGAGTGTGACAGGCGTCGAAGTTTCGCAGCCGCTTGCGACGATCGCGCGGGATCGCTACGGGCTCGAGGTCATCTCCGGAACTCCCGACGAAATTCGACGTGCGCTACGTGGATCGCCGCGTCGGTTCGAATGCATTTCCATGCTCGATGTCATCGAGCACGTCGCCGATATCCCGGGGTTGCTCGCATTCTACACTCAGTTCCTGACTCCCGGCGGGATTATTCATCTGGACACGCCCAACTACCCCGCCTGGGTCCAGCCGGGATCGACAGAAGCGCATCTTCTGTATCGGAACTTCACCAACATTCTCGAACATCTCTCATATCTATCGATCGACTGCGTCCGCGCGCTCGCATCCGACTTGGGATTGGATATCGCGAGTTGGGGCACTTACGGGCGGCGATGGCGCGAGGCCCCGCCACACCCGGCGACGAAACGGCGAATTCGAAGCGCGCTCGAGCAAATTCCCTATTTCAGTTCGCTCTATTGGCGCGCCAAGAGAGCGGCCGTGTCAGCGCCGGCGAGCTTCTACTTGGAGAGCGAAGAAGGAACGTCCCTTTATGCGAGCTTACGCCGACGGTCGGTCGCCTAAATTGGATCAGTGGCTGCGAATCCAATTGAACCGGATCGCCAAGGCGCGGCGCGTCGCGCGAGCGTTGGTCTGGGCTCGACGCCACCGCTCTTTGCCGAAGCCTCGATTGCTCGACATTGGCGCGCGCGGCGGCTTGCAATCGAAATGGGAAGCGCTACGGCGCTTCGGGGTCATCGAGCCCGTATTGGCGGAGCCGGACTCGTCGGAGCGCGATCGTCTGCAGGCCCGCTATCGAGATATCGAATTCTTGCCCTACGCTCTGGCCGATCGTGAAGAAATTCGCGATTTGTTCGTTACGCGGAGCCCTGGGTTGTCTTCAATGCTCAAACCGTCGCTTCCGATGGCGGAGCTTGTCGCCGACCCTTCCGAGTACAAAATCGTGCGACAAGAGCGTGTAAATTGCATGCCGCTGTCAACCCTCAGGAATTCGAATACCCTCGGCCGTTGCCATTTCCTCAAGATCGACACGCAGGGAATGGAACATGATATCTTGGTCGGCCTCGACAGATACATTGACGAGATCGTCGGAGTCGAATTCGAGGGCCGTTTCGTTCCGGTCTATGAAGGGGAAACAATATTGGCGGCAACGGTCGGGTACTTATTCTCTCGCGGTTTTGATTTGATGGCCCTGCGACCACTTGGCCTTTCACGGCGCGGCGTTATTGAGGCCAACCTTGTTTTTACGCGCGCTGGACGGTTGGACCCGGCGGACGAGGCTTATCGAGACCTGTACGACAGGGTGCTCGGCTTAACGCGCAATAGCTTTGCGTTTAGCGTCAATTCCGAATAGCCGCCACAATTTGTCTTGCCGCCAGGCGGCCCATCGATCTCAAATATCACGACGCGCGTTGTCCCGACCCATTGCAAATACTTGTCGCTATTAGAACGGATTGTCTTCGGTGAAAATCGTCGTCGCCTGTCCCCAATATTGGCCCACGATCGGGGGGCTTCCTATTGTTACGCAATTGCTTTGTCGGGAATTGGCGCGGGCCGGCCACGATATTGTGCTGTTTACGCTTTCTCCAGAGCCGCCCGAGAGCAAGCCGCCGACCAACCGAGAAGCGTTCCGCATCGTGCGAAAGCCGTCCGTGTTTCAACAAATTAGACTATACTTATGGTGCGACGGCGTCATTGTCATGCAGCCGAATTTGCGGCTGGGAACGTTGGCGCGGTTGGCGGCGCCGCGATGCCTCTTGGCCCACCACGGGTTCCAAAATCGCGGCGCAGGTCTCGCCGGGCGTCTTCGACACGCGCTGACAAAGCTACTGCGGCTGGGGGCGCGCGAGGCGGCGTGCAGCCGATGGCTCGCGAGGAAACTAGGGCCGCGGGTCGGCTTTGTCCCCAATCCCTACGACGACAGCATTTTTCTTGCGCCGGCCAACGGCGGAGCGTGCGACATCGACGTCCTATTCGTCGCCAGCGGCCTAACCGCCGACAAGGGCGTCTTTCTGCTCTGCGACGCGATCGGTTCGCCCGCCCTCGCGCGGCTGGTCAAGCAATTCGTCATCGTAGCCCCTCCATTCGGCGAGGATCGATTGCGTCGCCATATACGTCACGCGGGAATTGAGGGCGTCACCGAGTACAAGGGCGCCCTCCCGCCGCATGCCGTGGCCGATTTGATGCGACGGTCTCGGGTTTTGGCCGCGCCTTCCGCTTGGAACGAGCCGTTCGGACTGGTGGCGTTGGAAGCGGCGGCGTGCGACGCCATTGTGGTCGCCTCGCGCGACGGGGGCTTGCCCGAGGCGGCGGGGCCGGATGCGCTCATCGTCGAGCCGGGAGACGTCGAAGCGTTGGCGGCCGCGATCAAGAAAGGCCTTCTCTCGCCCGCCGAGCGTCATGGCGGCGAACGAAACGCAAGCGTCGCGCAGTTTCTCGACCAACACACGCCGTCGGCCGCCGCGAGCCGTTACGTAGAAGCTCTATTCGGCGCAAATCATCTCTGAAATTGGTGGGGCCGCTGCGCTGACGCCATGCGCCGGCGACCGGAGCAAAACATGTCTCGATCAACGCAAATTATTGGTTGCCGCAACGCTCGCCGTCGATGCCGCGATATGGCCTTCGCGCTTGTCGCTTTGCGCCGCAACGCCGTGGTCCTGTGACCCGATCCGTCACCACGCGCGTCTTTCATGGCATGACGGCTACGATGGTTGGGCAGGCGGTGCTTACGCTCATCCGCTTTCTCGAAATCCCTATCTTCACCGCGGCCTGGGGACCGGACTTATACGGCCAATGGCTGATCGTCGCGGCGGCGCCCGCGTTCGTCGCTATGGGCGATCTTGGTTTCAATGGCGCGGCCGAACGCCACATGACGGTTTTGATTGCGCAGGGGCGTCGCGACGAGGCGCTGGTCTTCTATCAATCCGCCGCTGTCGTGGTCGGAGGCGTCGGCGCTCTGGCGTGCCTTGCAAGCCTTCTCGTGTTTCTCGGCGACCCGGCGGCGTTCTTCAATTTGGACCGCCGGCTCGGCGCGACCTTCGACAGCGTCATTGTGCTGCTTGTGGCGAGCGCCGCGGTGGCGCTCATGAGAGCCAACGTCGCTTCGACCTTTCGCAGCGAGGGCCGTTACGCGTTTGCGTCGCTCACGGGTGCGATTGTCGACGCAACGCAGGCCGCTCTTTGCTTCGCCGTTCTCTTCTCCGGCGGCGGACCTTTGTTGATCGCGGCGACGACGTTGATCTGCCAGGGCGTCGCGCACCTCGTCCTGACGCTCGTTGCGCGCCGATCCGTCGTCTGGTTCCAGCTCGGTTGCCGTCAAGCGAGGCCCCGCGCCATCCGGGAATTGCTCGCGCCATCCGCCGCCTCGATGCTTCTGCCGGTGGCGCAGGCGCTGAGCTATCAAGCTCCGCGGATCATCATTGGGGCCGCGCTCGGGCCCATTGCGGTTACCGCGTTCGTCGCCCATCGGCAACTCACGCGCATCACGCTCATGTTGCTCAATCTGAACCATCCGATTCTGACGGAGGCGATAATGGCCTTCGGTCGCGGGGAGTTCGAGCGCTTCGTCACCCTGTGCGTGAAGGGCATCCAAAGCATGGTTTGGCTGTGCGGATGCGTCACGGTTATTCTGGTGGCCCTCGGACCCTCATTTTTTGCATTCTGGCTCGGCGCAAGGATTCCGTACGACGCGAGCCTTCTTGCGCTGCTCGCGGCGGCGACCTCCCTCGAAGCCGGCTGGCGCGTGATGAACGGTCCCGCCTACTTTCTTAACCGCTTTCTGGCGCCCGCCGTGGGGTACGTGCTCGTCAATGCGGCGCTGGTTCCTGTCGGCTATCTGGCCACGCGAGGCGCAGGGCAGGAGGGCATGGCGCTCGCCATTCTCGCTGGCGAACTCGCAATGGGCGTCGTCGCGTTGCAATCGGGGGTCAAGGTATTGCGGCTCAGCGGCGTCGCCTTGGCCGGCAAGGCGCTGACGCCGCCGTTGTGGTTGGCCGCGACCGCCCAGCGCGTGCTGAGCGGAGGCTTCGTGAAGTAAGCGAACGCTAATTTCAACTCGAACTCGCACAGGCCAACGGACAGGGCGTCGACGAGACGCGACGAAGAGAGAGGAAGACGCCTATGAGATCGAAACCGAAAATACTCCTCACCGGCGCCACCGGCAGGTTGGGACGGCCGGTGCTAGAGAGTCTCGTGGCCGAGGGATTCGCGGTCAGAGTAGCCACGCCCGACGAGCCGCCGCAAAGCGGCGCCGTCGACTGGCGTCCGGCCGACTTCTTGGGCCAGTGCGACTTCCAGGACATCGTCGAGGGTTGCGACGCCGTGATTCACCTCGCCGCCGAACTGAGCGACATGTCAAAGATGGAACGCGTCAATGGACACGCCACGCGTTCTTTGGTTCAAGCGGCCGAGAAGAGCGGGGTGAGGCTTTTCATTTACACCAGCTCAACCTGTGTCTACGGCATGCCGAGGCAGCGTCTCATTACCGAGGAAACCTCGACGATTTCCACCGAGCGTGGCCGGCATGCGGATTTTTCGGCGGCTGATTACCTCGTCGAATATGGTCGCACCAAGCTTCTCGGCGAGCGTGCGATTACTGATAGTATAAAGAATGTCAAATATGTTATATTCAGGCCTTCAAATATTGCGGATGACAGCGCAATTCTGGCTCCTCTGCAATGGAACGCCCGCACCCGAATGTGGCGGGGAAGTCGTTGCACACATCAAATATACTTCAGTGATGCTGTGTCGGCGATAAGTTTCATGTTGGAAAAGCGTCTATATGGGTCAGGCAACGAACCGCAGGTGTCAATCTACAATCTGTCAAATGATGATGAGGCCAGCAACAGGTATATCGATTTATTCCAGGAGGCCGCGCAAAGAAACGGACGATTAGGTTTTGCGCCGCTGGCGCCGATTCCCGGTTGGCTAGACTGGCAGAAGGACCGGATCAAGTTCAGAAGACCTTCGGTCGGCTATCCCCCCGGTATGGTCCGATATCTCCCGACCAAGTTGCTCTCCGACGGGTTCGTCCATCCGTTGGGCATCAAGGCCGCACGGGCTCGCGCGCTCGCTTCGCTCGGCAACCGCGCGTGACAGTTTCGTTTGGCTCGCGGGCCCATCCGTGACCAAGAGGATGTTTGTGAACCCGCGTAGCGAAATCATCATTTCCAACGGTTTCAGCAAGTTTCACCTTGCTTTTGCGGCGGAGTGCCTTGCGCGGGAAAATCGATTGCGATGCCTGATGACGGGAGCGTATCCGACCCCACCCGTCAAGACGCTGATCAGGAGTCTGGGTCTCAACCGTCAGCCGCCGCTGCGCCGTCTTCTCGATCGCGAAGTCGATGTGCCGAGCCGCCTGATCAGGCATTATTGGCTGGGTGAGATTCTGCAACATTCCCAGTTGGTTGGGCGCCTGCCTGGTTTGACGCGCTGGTCCGAAGATCTCTCGTGCGTCGGCATGAAAGCCTATGCGAAGCGGGCGGCTGCGGACGTGAGCGGCTTTTCGCCAGGCAGCGCGGTTTATCACTACCGGGCGGGTTTCGGCGGGGCTTCCGTCGGCGTCGCGAAACGCCGCGGGCTGACGACGGTTTGCGATCACTCGGCCGTGCATCCGGTTCTCTTTGAACAACTCGTTCGCGAAGGGGGACGCATTCCGACGACGAGGGATGCGAGAATCTCGCAATTCTGGACCATCGTCCGCGACGATATTGCGAGGGCGGACCATGTGTTGGTGAATTCGGAGTTCGTCAGGCGGACTTTCGACATGGTGGGGCTCGACACCGGGAACGTCCATGTCGTCTATCTCGGCGTCGACCAAGAATTTGCCCGCGCCCTGACGTTGGGCGACATCGCAGCGCTCAAAGCGGCCAAGGCCGACGCCATTGCGGAAATTCTCTTTGCAGGGGGGTTCAAGAAGGAAAAAGGCGCGTTGGAAGTCGTCGATGCGTTGAAATCAATCTGGGACTTGAATTGGCAATTCTCGATTGCAGGAACTGTCGAACCGGAAATCGTCAATGCCCATCCCGACTTCTTCGCCTCCTCCAGAGTGAGGCGGCTCGGGTGGATTCCGCGCCGTGAACTGGCGCGGGTCATGGCGGAGGCCGACCTATTTCTCTTTCCCTCGCGCGCCGAAGGCTCCGCCCGCGTCGTCTTCGAGGCGCTCGCCTCCGGATGTTTCGCAATAACGACCGAGAATTCGGGATCGATCGTCGCGGACGGCATACACGGCTCGATCGTGCCCCCTGGCGACGGCCGCAGCGTCGCTCACGCACTCGCGGACGCACTGGGCGACATTCCCGGCGCGCGCCGGATCGGGATGCGCAACGCCACTCTGGTTCGCTCGCAATTCACCCAATCGCATTATGGCCGGTCGCTGGAGCGGCTCTACGCCGAAATAACTTCGGAACGTCGATGAGCCCGCTCAACATCTTTCTCTTTCTCACCGGCGTGAGCCGGCTGGCGATGTTCGACTTCGGCGGCCAGCTTTATCTCACCGATTTGCTGCTCGCCGCATGCTTTTTCTTTCTGGTGTTGGACGCTCGATCGCGGAGACGCCTGTTCACCGGCCCCGTCCTTTTGCTGATAATTCTCGCCGCGCTTTGGTTGCTGAACGCGATCATCACGGACATTTATCGTCTGACTCCGTTTGAAGACTGGTCGCGCGGCTGGTCGAAAATCGTCTTTTTCCTGCTCGATCTTCTTGGCCTCGTTCTGCTCACCGAATTGCGACTTGCGCGGATTTCAGTTTTCCTAGCGGGATTGTCGTTCTCCTGGCTCATCGAGCCGCGATTTTTTCCGAACGAGCACGTGTTCGGCATCGACGATTTATGGAAGTTCGCCTATTCGCCAGGTCTCACGATCTTCGCCGCTCTGGCAGGCGCAAGCGCCTTCGCTCGCCGCGGATGGGGGGGGATCGTAGAATGGGCGCCGCTGGCCGCGCTCGGCGTCGTCAATCTCGTGTTCGATTATCGCAGCATTTTCGGCGTCGCCATGGCGGCGGCGGCGTTCGGGATACTGAAACAGGCCATCGATCTTCGGCCTCAGCTACGGGCGAAGATCACGCCGGTCCTTTTCGGCGTTCTGATCGTCGGCGGGCTGGTGTTCTCGCAGGGAGTGATCGCGGTCTATGAGACGGCGGCCGATAATGGCTGGCTCGGGCCGGACGCCAGGGACAAATATCTCGCGCAAACCTCGGGCGATCTCGGCCTGATCGCATCCGGGCGCGCCGAGTTGCTCGTGTCTGTCCGCGCCATCGCGGATGCGCCGATCATCGGGCATGGTTCTTGGGCCAAGGACGACGCCTACACTTCGTTGATGGTCGACATTCTCAGAAGCAAGGGCATCGAGGTGGCAGACAATTCCTCGGAGGGCGCTCTTATCCCGACCCATTCCCACTTGTCCAGCGCGTGGGTCGAAGCCGGAATCATGGGCGGCGTCTTCTGGCTGGCGGTGATCGGCATCGCGATCAAAGCCCTCTATGTCACACTGAAGCAGCCAGAGGCTCCGGCGACCTTCGTCGGATATGTGCTGTTTGTGCTCTTATGGGATGTGCTGTTTTCCCCGTTCGGCGCGGAGCAGAGATATCTCATGTCCTCCAAGATCTGTGTCGCCCTGTGGGCGCTCGCCCAAGCGCGTCACAACGCGAATTCCTCGGGGCGAGAGAACGTGGGAGTTCTCGTGCTGAAATTCTCGATCGTGACGATTTCGCTCAATCAGGCGCAATTTCTGGAGCGCGCCATACTTTCCGTGCTGAGCCAGAAAGGCGTCGACTTCGAATATATCGTCGTCGATCCCGGCTCGACCGACGGCAGCCGCGAAATCATCGAGCGCTACCGCCCGTCGTTCTCGCATGTCGTCTATGAGAACGACATCGGACCGGCGGACGGGCTCAACAAGGGCTTCGCTCGCGCGACCGGAGACGTATATTGCTATCTCAATTCCGATGACGCGTTCGAGCTGGGCGCGTTGCTTCGCGCCGCGCAGTTCCTCGACGAACGCTCGGAATTCGATGTCATTTGCGGGCATGCGTGGGTGACGGATCGCCACGACAACAGGTTGCGGCGGGTCTGGTCGGAGCCATTCCGTCCCTTGTTCGTTGCTTACGGCGCGGCGACCCAAATCCAGCCGTCCACTTTCATCCGTCGCGACGCCTTCATCAAGGCGGGCGGTTTCAACAGGGCGAACAGAAGCAGTTGGGATGGCGAACTGCTTGTCGATTTGTTTATCTCGGGCGCCCGCATCGGCATCATCGACGAATTCCTCAGTTCGTATCGCCTGCACGCCGAGAGCATCACCAACAGCGGCTCGCAGTCGGCGCAGATGCAACGGGAGAGCGAAACTCGCTTTCGCCGTTTGATGGGCCGCACGAGACGGCCGTCCGATACAGCCGTCGCCGCCTTCTTTCGCCTTGCGAAACATCTGCGTCGACCACTGGCCGCATGGGAGCGGATCGCCCGAGGGCCTGTCTTCAAACGCGGCGTCGATTAGCAAAACCGTCGTGGCGGCAGGCGACGAACGTCATTTCGCGATGGAAGCGAACGTCGAGCCCTCGCATGGAGCGGCGCGCCGCGATAGCGCGGTCGCCCTTGGAAATTTCGCCGCGCGTTTGTGAAGGATGCTCGTGGCTCGCTCAATACGTTTGAGCCGTTTGTATCGGCTGGCGTGCATTGGAATGGTTAGCCATGGTTTCTTGGGGCTTCCTATGAGCCCTGCGGGCTCACGTCTCGCAAGTCCGCTCGATGGCGGCCCGACCTACCCCTTGGGGGACCGGGCCTACCGGGCGTTGTGGGCCACGACCTGGCTGTTGCTGGCCTCGTGGACGCCGCGAATGCTTTACAAATGGCGCCGCTTTCTGTTGCGACTGTTCGGAGCGCGCATGGGCCGCAATACCGATGTGCTGGGCTCCGCACGCGTCTGGACCCCCAGGAAACTGATCATGGGAGATCACGCGCTCATCGCTCAGCGAGCAAGATGCTACAATTTGGCGGAGATCCGCATCGAAAACGGCGCCTTGGTTTCGCAGGACGCCTATCTCTGCGCCGGGACGCATGACGTCGATGATCCGCGATTTCCGCTGATCGCACGGCCGATCACCATCGGCGCCTCGGCCTGGATAGCTGCGAGCGCCTTTGTCGGGCCAGGCGTCACCGTCGGAGAAGGCGCCGTACTCGGCGCAGGCGCAGTCGCATTCCGGGACTTGGCGCCCTGGACGATCAATGTCGGCAATCCGGCGCGGCCGGTCCGTGAAAGGGACCGACGCGCCGCCGTCGCTCGGCCCTCCTTGGGCTCAACAGAGCCAAAGCAATGATAACGCCCTGCGCTCGGGACATCGTCTTTCACGGCCTTGTCGTCGTCGATCCCGACAACACGGTCTTCCCGAATTTGAAGAACGCCGCGCGTGCGGTGGAAACGTACGTAAAGTGCGGCGCGCTGATGTGCGCTTCCGCCCGCAACTGCGGGGTCAGAACCGTATTGGTGACCAACGACAGGGCTTGAGTGACCGCCGTCCTGCGAAGCATCGGAGCGATGGACGTCGAAGTCGCCGAGATGCAATTTCACAATCCGCTTCCGAAAGGCGCGCCGCACAGGGCGGCGCACAATAAGCTCGCGCTCATCGCCGAATTGTCGACCGGCAAGCATGGCGAATATGTCGGCGTCGTCGACCTGGACGTCGTGTTCTTGAATGCAATTCGACTTTCCGGCGCCCTCGCGTCAGATACGATATACAATTACGACATAACAAACGCCATGTCGGCGGAATCGGAAGGGCGAGCGCTCAGAGAGTTGCGTCTCTTCGTCGATAAGAATGCGGAAGAGCCGCGCTGGTTCGGCGGTGAAGTGCTATTCGCTCATCACGCGATGCTGGCGGTTCTGTCTCGCGAGCTGACGAGGATTTTTCCGCGATACCTCGATTGCCTCGCTGACCTCTATCACATCGGCGACGAGTTTGCGGTGTCGGCGGCGACCAACGTGATCATCGCGAGAGGCGCGCGGGTCCATGATCTAGGTTCCGACAGCGGCGTAGCGCGCTGGTGGACGCTGCGCCGACCGTTTCCACAACCGCGGCTGGCCGACATCGTCTGCTCGTCAATTCTGCATTTGCCCGGCGACAAGGAATTCCTCGCCTCGCGGGCGGGCTGCGAATTCAATCGGGAAGAATTCTTGCGGCGCTACCGAATCTATGCGGCGGCGCGACTGGCCGCCCGTCGGTTCTACACGTGGCTCGAACGGCTGAGGGGAAACAACAGAAGGCAATATGTCGCCAGGATATGAGCGGGCGTCTTGCCTCCGGGACCGGCGAAGGACTTCAGGGCGAGGGAAAGAGATGTTTGGAAGAGCCGAAGCCGTTGCAAAGAATAGACTCAGCCGCGACATCCTATTTGACAAGGTTCTCGGCTACGCGGCGACAAAGCGGGCGACTCGAATCTCAGAGGAGATGATTGCGCGCTACGGACCCGTCGTCTGGTCTGGACCGTTTAAGGGGATGACGTTTGTTGGAGGAATAGCGCCGCGGTTGATCGGTTGCTATGAATCGGAACTGCATCGCGACGTCGAGTCCTTGGTCGCGGAACGATTCGATACGATCGTGAATATTGGCTGTGGTCAGGGGTACTATGCGATCGGCTTTGCGCGGCGGGTTTCCTCGGCAAAGGTCTACGCCTACGACATCGATCCCGCGGCGCTCGAAACCTGCAAGCGGCTCGCGAGAGAGAACGGGGTCTCGGACCGGATCACGTTTGGGGAGGCGTTCGCCGGTCAGGACTTTCAATCCTTCGCCGCGCAGAAAACGCTCGTGTTCTGCGACATCGAGGGCGCCGAGGACGCTCTGCTGGACCCGAGCAAATATCCAGGGCTTCTGAAGGTCAGCGCGGTCGTCGAGTGCCACGATGGCCTCAAACCCGGTGTGTCGGAAAGACTGTGCCGACGCTTTAGTGCCTCACATCAAATCGACATCGTCTCAAACCGCGATCGGTCGTACGAGTTGCCGGAATGGATTGTCGCGCGCGGGGAACTGGATTGCCTTCTTGCGACCTGGGAATACCGCAAGAGCGACACCCCATGGTTGGTGATGAAGCCCAAAAGCGTATCGTAGCGAAAAGCGGCGTCCTGATAAGCTGCATCGTGACGAACGCGAGACGCCTGTCGACATCGGCATTTGGCCCTCGATCGTGCTTTGATAAGGTCCGAAACCTTCAACTGACCCAGTTCGACGGGCGCCGATACGCAGGCGATTGGTACGCGCCTGCCGCAGAATATTGTGAGATTTCGGGCGAGGGTCGTGTTGACGCCCGGAGAAGATTTCAACGCGACGGGTCATGCGGAGTTCCGGCCGGTTGGTCCTGCTCGGACCAGTCAATCGCCTCCAACATGATTATCGGTTCCTCCAAAATGGAAAGAGCGCCGCGGTCATGTTTGAATCGTTGAAGAAAGCGACGAAGAGGTCTCTGCTGGCCATGAAATTGGCTGAGGCGCTACGAAAAGTTTTGTTTCATAATAGTATGTATTTGCGATATTGGAAACCGATTACAATTGGTGAAGACTACAGCGATACAT
>CAVXCA010000028.1:0-8303 GCA_963759955.1 uncultured Alphaproteobacteria bacterium | reverse complement strand
CAGCAAAGCCTCGTCGAGCTGTCGCGCATCCGCAACTGGCGCGGCCGGTGCAAGATCGCGGTGGCGTATCTGTTCGAACTTTGGTCCAGCACGCTCGATCAGGACAGCCCTTACCTGAAGCTGCTCGACCAGTTCGACCACGTGTTTCTGCTTCACAGCGCTTGCATTCCGCGGCTTTCCTCGTACACGCGCACGCCCTGTTCGTTTCTGCCGACGGGCGTCGACGGCGTCATCGCCTCGCCCTATCCGTCGCCGCCCGAACGGGTCGTCGACGTCTATTCGTACGGCAATCGCGCGATGAAGCTCCATCGACAACTGGCGGCGATGACCGAGCGCCGCAATTTCTTCTACATCTACGACTCGCTCTCGAGCACCGATTCCAGGGTCAAGGATTGGCGCGAGCATCGGCTGCTTCTCGCCAACATCATCAAGCGCACGCGTTATTTCATGGCCTTCAACCCCGCGACGCTGGCGAATTCGAAATTGGACAAGGTCGGCGGCGAGCAGGTTGTGCCGGCGCGTCTGTTCGAAGGCGCCGCCGGGGGCGCCGTGATCCTGGGAACGGCGCCGCAATGCCCAGAGTTCCGGCAATGTTTCGATTGGCCGGACGCGGTGATCGAGGTCTCTCCGGAGTCAGGCGACATCGCCGCCGTCATTGACGAATTGGACGCCCAGCCGGAACGGACGGAACGTGTGCGCCGGACAAACGCGGCGCGTTGCTTGCGGCGCCACGATTGGGTCTATCGCTGGGAGCGCGTGCTGGCCACGATCGGCATGGAGCCGCTGCCGCAGCTCCACGATCGCAAGGCGCGCCTGAGCGAGATCGCGGCGGCGGCGTTGGCTTCCGTGCCGGCCTAGCGCGGTCGACTGACCCGCGCGCCCGGCGGGGAAATGACCAATTCGCGATTTGCGCGGCGCTGGGCTTACCCCCAATGAGCCAATGCCTCCTGATCAAATCGATGGTCTAGTGAGCCCCGAGGTTCGAACGGGCGTCCATCGTGAAGAACCGTTCCAACTGCGGGGACAAGCCATGCGAGCAATTCTGTCTGACTCGCCAGGCGCGGCGACGGTTGTTTCGCCGAGTGCGCTGGGCGTCATCTCCACGCATTTCGCCAGCGTGCGTCGCGCGCTCATGGAGGTTCAGATAGGCGCGATCCACAGAGTGGTCGACATCTTCCGCAAGGCTCGCGACCGCGGATCGTTCATTTACATCGCCGGCAACGGCGGCAGCTCCGCGACCGCCTCTCATTGGGTGAACGACCTCGGCAAGGCGACCAAGCGCTCTGGCCGCCAGCCTTTGAAAGTGATGTGCCTGTCCGACAACGTGTCGTGGTTTTCCGCCCTATCGAACGACGAGGGTTACGAACGCACGTTCGCAGGCCAACTTGAGAATTTCGCGACTCCGGGAGACGTGCTGGCCTGCATCTCCGCGAGCGGCAACTCGCCGAACCTGCTGCGAGCGGTCGAGCTCGCGCGCCGGAGAGAAGTCACAAGCGTTGCCCTGGTGGGGTTCGACGGCGGCGCGCTAACGGGCCTAGCCGACGAGGTCGTTTGCGTTCCCACCGAGAAGGGCGCGTACGAACTCGTCGAGGACGTCCACGCGTCGATCTGTCACGCGATCACGAAGTGCCTCGTCGCCGACCGGCCGGATTCGTGCTGATGACGGCTCTCGACACTGCCCTCCTCCAAGCGCGCATCGAAGGCCGCGTCTACGATCGGCCGCGGCAGGCCGTCATCCTTGCGGGCGGACGCGGCGAGCGCATGCGGCCGATCACCGACGACCGCCCCAAGCCGATGGCGCCGATTCTCGGGCGTCCGTTTCTCGAATACCAGATCGAGCAGCTCAGGGACCAAGGTTTCGAACGCGTCTTGATCCTTCTCGGCTATTTGCCCGACGTCGTGCAGAACCACTTCGGCGACGGCCGGCGCTGGGGCGTGCGCATCGACTATTCGGTGACCGCGCCGGAGCAACTCACCAGCAGCCGAGTGGCCGCGGCGCGAGGCCTGATCGATCCCTGTTTCCTGCTGCTGTACTGCGACAATTATTGGCCGATGCAGATGAGCCGGTTGTGGGCGCGATTTCGCCAGGCCGGCAAGCCGGCGCTGATCACCGTCTACAGCAACAAGGACGCCTACTCGAAAGGCTGCGCGCGCCTCGACGAGAACCAGGACGTGCGGGTGTTCGACCGTCGGCGCGCCGCTCCCAGCCTGCGGGAGGTCGAGATCAGCTACGCGATCGTCACCGACCTCGCCCTTTCGCTGCTGCCCGACGAGGACACGCTGTTCGAGGAGGCGATCTACACGCCGCTCGCCGAGCAGAGACGGCTCGCCGCCTATGTGAGCGATCATCGCTATTACAGCATCGGCTCGCTCGACCGGCTGCCGACGACGGAAGCCTTCTTTCGTCGCGAGCCGACCGTGATCCTCGATCGCGACGGCGTCCTCAACCGCAAGCCGCCGCAAGCGCAGTATGTGCGAGACTGGAGCGAGTGGGAGTGGCTCCCGGGTTCGCTCGAGGCGCTGCGGCTCCTGCGCGAGGCGAACTGGCGCACGATAATCGCATCCAACCAGCCGGGCATCGGCCGCGGCGTCATGAGCGAGGCCGACCTGGAGGCGCTCCACAGCCGCATGAAGCAGGAGATCGCCGAGGCGGGCGGCCGAATCGACGCGATCTATTATTGTCCGCACGGTTGGGACGAAGACTGCGAGTGCCGCAAGCCGAAACCCGGCCTTCTCTACCAGGCCCAGCGCGACTTCCACCTCGATCTCACGCGCACGCCGTTCGTCGGCGACGACGAACGCGACGCAGCCGCGGCGGCCGCGGCGGACTGTCCCTTCCACCGCGTGAACGATACGCGCTCGCTCATCGACATCGCGCGGCGGCTCATCCAGACGAAAGGCGCGATCGCCCATGCCTGACAACAAGCGCATCCTGATCACCGGCAACGGCGGTTATCTCGGCTCGGTCATGGCGCCTTGGCTGCGAAGCCAGGGCTATGAAGTGATCGGCCTCGACACCGGCTATTTCTCCGCTTGCACGCTCGCCCCGGACCTCGCGCAGATCCGGACGATCCGCAAAGACATCAGAGACGTCGGCGCCCAGGACCTCGCCGGCTTCGACGCCGTGATTCATCTCGCGGCGCTCAGCAACGACCCGATCGGGAACTTGAACGCGGCCTGGACGCGGCAGATCAACGGCGAGGGCACGGTCCGCCTGGCGCGATTGGCCAAGCAAGCCGGCGTGCCGCGTTTCATCTTCTCCTCCTCGTGCATCATGTACGGCATGTCGGAAGCGGCGGTCGTCGACGAGACCGCGCCGCTCGCGCCGCAGACCGAATACGCCCGCTCCAAGGTCAATGCGGAGACGGCGCTGCGCCGGCTCGCCGACGACCGCTTTTCGCCGACGTTCTGCCGCAACGGAACTGTCTACGGGCTTTCGCCGCGTATGCGCTTCGACACGGTTCTCAACAATCTGATGGGCTGCGCCTACACCACCGGCCGCGTCGTGATCCACAGCGACGGGACGCCGTGGCGGCCCGTGGTCCATGTCCAAGACGTCGCGCGCGCGTTCCAGGCGGTCCTCGAGGCGCCGATCGAGACCATCCGTAACGAGGCTTTCAATCTCGGCGCCGACCACCTCAATCACCAGATCCGCGACCTCGGGCGGATCGTCGCCGAGACGGTTCCGGGCTGCGAACTCGTGTTGGCGCCGCAGCCGGGCGCCGATCAGCGCACTTACAAGGCGGATTTCGCCAAGTTCAAGAGAACCTTCCCGGCGTTCGATTTCCTCTGGACGGCGCGTGACGGGGCGGACGAACTGTATGGCGCGTTCCAAAGAATCGGCCTGACGCACGGCGAATTCACCGACAATCGTTTCACCCGTCTGAGCTGGTTGCGGCGTCTGCTCGACCGCGGATCGCTCGACGATTCGCTCAGGTGGACCGGGGCCACGGCTCAGCTCGGCCGCGCCAGAAGTCGGGCCTCGGCGGGGTAGGAGGCGGCGCCCATGAATACGATCTCGCCGGCTGAGCGCTCGCTCGCATCCGTCATCGCGGAGGAGGAGCGGCGCGGACGCGCTCACGCGCGCGAGAGCGCGGCCAACATCGTCGTCACGCGCACGCCGCTGCGCGTGAGCTTCGCCGGCGGCGGCACCGACTTGCCCGAGTTTTACGACGTCGAAGAAGGCGCGGTGCTGAGCGCGGCCGTCGACAAATACGTCTACGTCACCGTAAAGCGCCACAGCGAGCTCTTCAACGAGCCGATCCGGCTCAACTACTCGCGCACCGAGCAGGTGAATGCGATCGACGAGATCGAAAACAACATCGCTCGCGAATGCCTCAGGTTTCTCGCCATCGAGCCCCCGATCTTCATCAGCACCGTCGCCGACATGCCGGCTTCGACCGGCATGGGGGGATCGAGCGCCTTTGCGGTTGGGTTGCTCAACGCGCTCCACGCGTACCGCGGCGAGCGCGTGACCGCCGGCCAACTCGCCGAGGAGGCCTGCCATATCGAGATGGAGGTCCTTGGAGAGCCGATCGGCAAGCAGGACCAGTACGCCGCCGCTTTCGGCGGGCTGAACCTGCTTCGCTTCGGCCGCGGCGGCCGCGTCATGGTCGAGCCTCAGCCGGTCGTGAACGGCTCCGTCGCCTACCTCTTCAGCAACATCATGATGTTCTGGACCGGGCATCAGCGGCCCGCGGCCTCGGTGCTCACCGAGCAGAAGAGCAAAACGGCGCAAAATCTCGACTTGCTGCGGCGCATGCGCAACGCCGCCTACGAGATGCGCTCTCTGTGCTTCGGTCCGCATATCGACCTTGAAGAGATGGGCAAGGCTCTTCACAGCGGCTGGACGCTGAAGCGGGGTCTCGCCTCAAAGATCACCACCTCCGAGATCGACCGCTCTTATGCGCAAGCCATGGAGGCGGGGGCCGAGGGCGGCAAACTTTGCGGCGCCGGCGGCGGCGGCTTCCTGATGTTCATCGTGAAGCCGGAGAAGCGCGACCAGGTGCGTCAGGCGCTCTCGGAACTCGCCTTGGTGCAGCTCGGCTACGAGGTCCATGGCTCGCGAGTGCTTTACCCATCGTGAGGACGAGGGTTGTCAGGGGGAGACGATGATTTTTGTCGCGACAGAAATCCCAGGCGTCCATATCGTCGAGCTCGAGAAGCGCGCGGACGAGCGCGGCTTCTTCGCGCGCGGCTGGTGTTCGCACGAATTCGGCGACCGCGGTCTGCCCAACCGCGTCGTCCAGATGAACATCTCCTCGAATCGGCGCAAGCACACGCTGCGCGGCTTCCACTACCAGGTGGCGCCGTTTCAGGAGGACAAGCTGCTGCGCTGCGTTCGCGGCGCGGTGCACGACGTGGTGCTCGATCTGCGGCCGGATTCGCCGACCTACATGCGTCATGCGACGGTCGAGCTCAGCGCCGCGAACTGGCGGACGCTGCTCGTGCCGAAAGGTTGCGCCAACGCGTTCCTGACGCTCGCCGACGACACCGAGGTCACCTATCTCGTGTCCGAGTATTATACGCCTGGGGCCGAGAGCGGCGTGCGCTGGGACGATCCGGCGTTCGGCGTCCGCTGGCCGGCCGAGCCGGCGGTGATCTCCGACAAAGACCGCAGCTGGCCCGATTTCGTGCGCGAACGCGTAAAGCTCGTCGTAACTGTAGCGCGACAATCTGGATGGGAAAGCAGCGACAATCAGGCTGGCCATTTTGGCGGTCGCGGCGGAGGGATGATTGTCGCGGCGCGACGATAACGCAAGCGATATTTTCGTGATGCGTGATTTGCTTGTCGCGGAGCGACAATCAGGATGATCCTTTGATTGTGGCGCGCGTCGGCGGTCGTCCTGCCCCACGCGCTTTGTCGACCGCTTCCTTTCGGCGATAGCTGTCGACGTTCATTTCAAGGATGGTTGCGTGATGGACGAGGCGATCGATGGCCGCGAGCGTCATAGCTTGATCGGGGAAAATTTTTCCCCATTCGCCAAAGGGCTGGTTGGCGGTGATGAGCATCGATCGCCGCTCGTAGCGAGCGCTGATCAGTTCGAACAGAACGCTCGTTTCCGCCTGATCCTTGGTGACATAGGCGAGATCGTCGAGAATCAGCAGATGATATTTGTCGAGTTTGGTGATCGCGGCTTCGAGGGCGAGATCGCGGCGCGCGATCTGGAGCTTTTGCACGAGGTCGGTGGTTCTGGCGAACAACACGCGCCAGCCCTTTTCGATCAAGGCCAGACCGAGCGCCGCCGCAAGGTGGGATTTTCCTCCGCCTGGCGGCCCGAAGCACAAGAGATTGGCTCCCTTTTCGAGCCAGGCGTCGCCAGCAGCGAGCGCTTGCACCTGCGCCTTCGAGATCATCGGCACAGCGGTGAATTCGAACGCGTCGAGGGTCTTTCCCGGCGGCAATCGCGCTTCCTCCAGATGACGTTCGAAGCGACGCCGGCTTCGCTCCACCATCTCCTGTTCGGCGAGGGCGGCCAGGAAACGGGCGGCTGGCCAGCCCTCCTTGTCGGCAGTCGCCGCCAGGGCGGCCCAGATCAGCTTGATCCCCGGCAGTCGCAACTCGTTCAGCAGCAGGTCGATTCGGGCGGCGTCGAGTTTTTCGCTCGCGTTCATGCCGCTTCTCCCACGCTTGTGCCGATTTGGTCGTAAACGGCGAGAGAGGGCAGCCTGACGACGACGATAGGTAACGCGACATCCTTCGGACGGAAGCGCTCGATCAGCGCCTCGAGATCTGGGAGGACGCCGTCGTCGAGAGCCGTTTGCAGCGCAACGGCGAGTTCGGCCTCGCAGGCGCGTTCGTGCGCGAGCGCGAGAAGGCCGACCATGGCGCGGCAAGCTGGTCTCTCACCGAGACCGGCGAGCAAGGCCTCGAACGCCAGGGCGAAGGCTCGGCGGGGGAAGAGCTGGTCGCGATAGACCAGATTGAGCAGCGCCATGGGCTTGCGGCGCAGGGAGTGGATGACGTGACGATAGTCGACGACATGGCCATGCTTGCCGTTCGGCTGGGCCCGCCCGCGCCGCAAGGTGAGGATGGCCGTCGAGCCCTGGAAGCATTCGAGCCGATCGTCATAAAGGCGCACCCGCAGCCGATGGCCGATCAGTCGGGAGGGGACCGAGTAGAACACCTTGCGCAAGGTGAAGGCGCTGGAGGTGGTGACGTCGACGTTGACCTCCTCGTAGTCGGCGGTCTTGCGGATTGGCAGCTTGTTCAACGCCATCCGCTCTTGGTCGATGCGCTTGGCGTTGCGGACGTTGCCGCGCCCGACGATCTCGTCGACGAAGCCCCGCCATGCCGGGAGATCGTCGAAGTCGCGCGAGGCGCGCAGCAACAGGGCGTCGGCGAGCGCTCTCTTGAGATGGCCGTGGGCGCTCTCGATCGAACCGTTTTCGTGGCTGACGCCGGGATTGTTGCGGGTCGGCGTCATGCCGTAATGGGCGCAGAACGCCTCGTAACGTGTCGTCAAATCCTCCTTGGCGTCGGCGCCAAGATTGCGGAAGGCCGCCGAGAGGCTGTCGCTGCGATGTTGCTCGGGAACGCCGCCCAGCGCCCACAGGGCGTTCTGCAGCCCTTCCGCCAGCGCGACAAAGCTTTCGCCGCCGAGCACGACATGGGCGTGCTCGAAGCCCAGAAGGGCAAGCGGAAGTGGTAAAGTCGGCAATCGAGGTTCCGGCCCGCATGGTCGACGCCGAGATCGGCCACTTCGGTGAAGTCCGACAATCCCATCCGCCCCGGCGGATGCTCCTGGCGAAAGATCACCTCCCGATCCGGGCCATTCACCGCCCGCCACGCCCTGATGCGGCGTTCCAAAGTCCGCCGCGTGCCGGCGCCCAGGTCCGGATGCCGGCGGCAGAGTTCCTCGAAGACGCCGATCGGCCTCAATCCGGGCGCGGCTTTCAGCATCGGGACGACTTCATTGTCCCAGACATCGGCGAAGGGATCGGCCCGGCGTCGCTCGCGACGCGCCTTCTTCTGGCTGGGAAGTCGGGGATCCTTCTCAAACCGGTAGGCGGCGGCCGTGCTGAATCGGCCTTCGCGCCGGCAATCGCCGGCGAATGGTTGCGACGCATGTTCATGAATAGCCTCATCTGACGATCGGTGACGTGTCTGCCAGGCAAAAAGTCGGTCCCCTCGAAAGAGAAAGCCGACCCCGATCCAGCCGCCGTTACCGCCAGACGAGACCTCTCGGGCGCTCGCCGCCGCCGCGGGGGTGTCTACGGTCGGGCTACGCCCTTCCTTCGTCACCCCCGCGGCGGCGCATTCTCATCCTGATTGTCGCGGGATTCTCACCTTGATTGTCGCG
>CAVXCA010000027.1:0-46218 GCA_963759955.1 uncultured Alphaproteobacteria bacterium | reverse complement strand
GGAAGGTGAAGGCGGGCGAGATGAAGCGGTATTCGCGCGCGGCGATCGCAGCCTTGGCGCGAGCGGTCCAGTCGACGCGGCCCCAGATTTCGCCGTTGCGGACTTCGAGCTGCTCGACCCAGCCGGCGGCGGGCGCTTCCTGCCCATTGACGGCGAGCTTGTCCTGGGCGTGCTCGTAGTCGACGACGAAGGGAGGGTCGAATTCGGCGGCGAGGCGATTTACATCGTCCAGTCTCCACGAGCGGCCGTCGCGGCCTTGCAGCGAGGGACCGGCCGGCAGCAGCTGCGCCCACTCCGGCGCGCCGCCCTCGGCGGAGAGCGCGAGCGCGATTCCGGCGCCGGAGTTCGGCGGCAGGTCGCGGAGGGGGGTTGCGGTTCGAACGGGCATGTGGCCAATTGACCCGAACGCGCCGCCTCGCCGCTTTGGTGAAACCTTTCACCCCCCCCCTCGCCGAGACGCCCCGCCGCCCCTTCCCGCCGACCAGCCTGCGCCGTCGTCGACCGTTGGCCGCCAGGATCGACGTTGAAAGGCCATTTTAAAGCGTGGGCGGCAAAGTCCGGCCCATGCCCTACGTCGGGATAGGCGACCGGCCGAGGGGCCCCAGCGGGCTTTTAATCGGCGCTCCCTTCTCCCGCTCGCGGGTGTCAGGCGAACGTCTCGTTCGCTGAGAGGTGGCCCGAAGGGCCGGATGAGGGCTCTTACTCGCCCTCGACCCGCTCGAGGCTTTCGAGATAGAGCGCGCCGCCGGCCGCTTCGTCGCGCCTCAGGCGCGCCCGCCAGGTCTCGCCGGCGAGCTCGCCGACGATCTCGATTCTCCCATCGGCGTCGCTCGCCTCGCCTTCGTCGATCAGCGCCTGGACGAGCCGGTAGCTCTCGCCCGGTGCGCCGATGCGCCGCGCGTCGGCGACCGAAAGCCGGACCGCGAACGCGTTCGCGCCGACGCGGTCGCGAACCGCCGGCGTCAGCGCCGCGAAGGGAACCGCGATCTTGCCGCGCGAAACCATCGCCGGGTCGGTCGAGGCCGGGTCGAAGGCAACCGTCCCCGCGGCGATGCGCTTCAACAGCCACGAATCGGCGAGGTCGGCGATCGCCGCCTCGCGCGCCGGCGGGCTCATCGCGTCGACCCGCCCGGCGAGGAAGTCGGCCGCCGTCTGTGAACGCTGCATCCCCGGGTTCTGCCCCCAGCCCGGGTCGATGCCGACCGGGACCTCGACGTCCTCGCCGGTGCGCTTGTTGACATAAGATCGCGTGCCGAAGTCGGCCGGCTCGTCGGGATCGTCGGCGACGTAGCCCGCCCGCTCCGCCTCGCCGTCGGAGAGCTGGCGCACCCGGCATTGGCAGCCCCAGCCGTTGGGAGGGTAGTGCGTCGCCCACCAGGCGTCGTCGACGGGGAGCACCGTGCCGACCCAGGCGAGATGCTGCGGCCGCGGGTGCTCCGCGGTCGTGTGGAGATATTGCAGGAACGGCAGCACCCGCTTGGTGCGCTGAATGCGCTCCCATTCGCCCGCGGCGTAGGCGGAATTGACGTTGGCCCAGTAGATCGTCTTCAGCCGCGCGGGCGAGCCGAGCTGCACCAGCCGCTCCTCGCCGGTCAGCGGATCGACCTCGCGCTGCTTGCCCCACCAGCCCTTCGCCTTCAGGGTCGGCTCGAGTCCCTTGGCGAATTCGGCGAAGTCCTGGCGATCGTGGATGGCGCGAGAGAGCGCGCCCTTGACGTCGGCGAGGATGTCATAGCCCGCCGACTTCGCCACCGTGAACGCATGCGCGTGCTCGTCGAACGAAAGGTCGCGCCAGTCGAAGCTCGGCTTCAGCCCCTTGGCGTCGAAATAGCGCTGCACTTCGGCGGGCGGATGGTCGAACGCGCTCGTCTCGCCGACTTCGGGCATCGCCTCACGCCTTGCCGAGGCCGAGATCGCCCAGAGCCCGCGCCTTCAGCCCGGCTTGAGCCAGGCGCTTGGCGAGCGGGTCGGCGTCGATTTCCCCGGCGAGCCGGTCGAGCGCGGCGACGAACTCTTCATAAGTGGCCGCCGCCTTCGCCGCGGCGAGCACCTGGCTTACGATCGGCGAGATCTGCGGCTCCCAGTCCTCGGCGCCTGTCGCGGCGAGGTCCTCGACCTCCTCGAGCGCGACCGCCGAGCCGCCGTCCTCGGCGTTGAGCGCGAGCGGCGCAGCCCTGTTCCACGCGCGGTCGAGCTGGGCGGGGTTGAGCGCCTTCTGCGGCGCGGCGCCGGCGGCCGGCGCGGCGAGCAGCTCTTCGTCGGGGTCGGGCTCGCCGAAGCCGATTTTCTCGCGCGCCTCGCGCATCGAGACCTTCAGGCCGAGCGGCACCAGCGAGGCGAGCGAATTGGTCAGCGCCGCGACGTCCTCGGGCTCGGCGACCGGGAAGATCGCGTAAGGGGCGGCCGCGTCGGCGCCGAAGTTGAGGGCGCAGAACGGCGTCACCAGGTCGCGGTTGATCGTCGCGGCGACCTGGTCGGCGTCGTCTTCCTTGATGTCGATGCGCAGCAGGTTGTGGATCTTCGCCTGGGCGAGGCCGCCGGCGTGGCCGTCGGTCGACATCGTCTGGCCGAGGATCACTTTGCTCAATTGCTCGTCGAGATAGCGCGCCATCGTCTCGAACGGCTTGTCGGCGTAGCCCTTGGCCTCGACGAACTCGATCGCCATCGATTCGGGGATGATCGCCGCCGCGTCGACGGCGATCGAGGCGACCGCGGTCAGCAATTTACGCCGGTCCTCCGCCGTCGCCGCCGGATGGTATTTGCCGATGCGGATCGGCATGCCGTAGACGTCGAGGAACGCCATCCAGTCCTTGACGGTGTAGCTCTTGAACATCCACGCCCAGGCGGCGAGGCGGGCGAAGCCGCCGCGGATCGGGATGCCGCTCTTGAGCTTGGGCATATGGACGATGAACTTGGCGGGCGGCAGCGGCTCGCCGTCGATCGTCCCCAGCACTTGCAGGCGCAGCTCGGAGCGCGAGACGAAATCGAAGGTGAAGTATTTCGGGTCGCGCCACTTGTAGGCGAACGGGCGCCACATGCCGTCGCGCTCGCCCCAGACGATCTCGATCGCGCTATAGCCCTTGCCGAACGCGTCGGTCAGGTCGCGCATCATGTCGCGGAACTGCGGCTCGCCCAAGAGGTCGCGCACCGCGTCGGCGATCTTCTTGTCGACGCGCTTCTCGCCCGCCGGGTCGACCACGGCGCGCAACGCCGAGATCGCGCGCTTGCGGGTCGAGAGCACGCTGTTGTAGTGGGCGTCGCGCTCCTCCATCTCCTCGGCGAGCTCGAGGAAATAGCGATGGTCGCCGCGCACGGCGTTCCTCAGGATCGTCGCCATCCGCTCCGGCGTCAGGCCGCTCGCGATCGACTGGTCCCAGAACGCGCGCACGCCGATCAGCTCGGGGCGCGCGATCTCCTCTTTGAGCACCGCGCGCTCCTGCAGCGCGAGATACTTGCGCGCGTCCTGGCCGTCCGGCCCGAGCACGGGAGACGGCCCGTGCATGCCGCTGCGGGCCTCTTCGGCGATCATGTCGCGGGGCGTGCTGAGGTCGGCCATCACCAGAGTTCTTTCGCGCTTCGCCGCTCGTCTTCGTCCTCGTCGCGCCGTTCTTCGCGCGCGGTGTGCGGGCTGTCGTAGTCGTAGGCGAGGATCGCGGCGCGGGTCGCCGCGTAGGCGAGCATCAGCGCGACCGCCGCGTCGCCGTGGCGATCTTTCGATTGGCCGCTCTTCACCGCCGGCATGAACGGAACGCCGCCCTTGACCTGGACGAGGCGCAAGTCGGAAGCGACGTCGGCGTCGGCCGGAATGTCGATCGCGTCGTCTTCAAAAGCCGTTTTCAGCGGCTGGGCGTTCTCGCGATACCATTCGACGGTGAGCTTGACCGCCTCGCAGCGCAGTTCGCCGAAGTCCTGCTGGGCGTTCTCGGCGAGCGACATGCCGAGGCCCGTCGCGTCGTGCTTGCTCGCGCCGAAGCGCGGCAGCCGCGCCATCACGTACTTCTGCACCTGGCGCTGCTGGTCGAAGGGGATGCGGCGCATTTCGACGACGAACGGCGTAATCCGCCGCAGCGTGCGCGCGATCGCCAGCGGCCACAGCACGGAGAGGTCCGAGACGCGGCCGTAGTCGGCGCCGAGATAGTGCCAGAGGAACGGATCGAGCGTCTTGAGGACGGGCAGCAATTCGCGCTCGCACCACGCCTCGACGTCGGCCTCTCGGAGGTGCGCCGCCCAGTGGGTGAACTCGGCTGGCCGGGTCAGCCTGAGGACGGGAATGCCGGGCCGCGCGCGCGCCTCGATCAGCGGGCCGGTGAGCCATGCGCCCGAGCCTTCGCTGGGGATGCAGAACAGCTCCTCGTCGGCCGCGTCGCCGTATTCGCGGATGATGCCGGCGCGCCACGCCGCCTCGCCCTCGACGCTCCACGTCTCGCCGGTCCTCAGGCACACCCGCTGATAGAGCCCGTCCTTCAACGCGTCGTCGAAGTCGAAGCGCACGAAGCCGTAGCCCTTCGTCCCGCTGCGCGCCTCCTTGACCAGCGCGTTGTAGTAGTTGTCCTCGCCGTTGTGGGTCGAGATGACCAGCACCCGGCCGCCCCAGATCAAGAGCGCGAGCGCCGCCTTCATCAGCTCCTTCAAGTCGTCGTGGAACGCCGCCTCGTCGATGACGACGAAGCCCTGGCGGCCGCGAAGCGAGCGCGGGCGCGAAGCGAGCGCGACGATCTCGAAGCCCGAGGCGAAGCGGACGCGGAACGCCGAGATCGCCTTGTCGGCCCCGTCGTCGAACAGGAATTCGGAAACGCCGCCCTCGACCAGCGCCTCGTCGAACGCCTTGGCCCACATGGCGGCGCAGTCGATGAACTCGCGCGCCATGTCGAGGTTGTAGCCGATGTAGAGCGAGTCCATGCCGCCCTCGGCGCGCGCCGAGGCGGAGGTCAGCACCGCCTGCGCGCCGATCGCCCAGGTGGCGCCGGTGCGCCGGCTCTTCTCGACCACCGTGACGCGAAAGGCGGCGACCGTCGCCAGCAGCTTCTGCTGGTAGCGCAGCAGGATCGTTTCGAGCGAAGCGCTCCCGTCGAGCCCAGGCCCGGCGACCAGCGATTCGCGCCGCAGCGCCGCCCATTCCTGTTGCGTGATCGCGCGCGCCGAGGCGATTTCGGCCGCGATGGGCAGCGCGCTCATCGCTTAGGAACCGCCGCGCAGCGCGGCGAGCGCGGCGCCGGCCCAGACGAGCGCGCCGGCGACGACGAAGAGGACGCCGAAGTCGAACCACAGGGCGGCGCGGCGGTCTTCGTCGGGCATGTCCGAGCCGCTGAGCAGTTTGCCGACGAAGCCCATCGCGATCCCCGCAGCGACGATGAAATAGCCCAAGTGCCAGCTCATGGCGTTCCCCTCTGGATGACGCCGAGCTGCTCCATGATCTTCTGGCGCGTCTCGGCGGTGATGCCCTTCTCCTTGGCGACCTTCTCGACCGCCTCGCCGACCTTGCGGCTCGCCGCGTCGAGCGCGCGGCGCTTGGCCTCGGCGGAGATGTTCTGGCCCTCGATCGTGTGCTTGTAGGCGCGGGCCAATTCCATCGCGCCCTTGGGCGTGAACGCGCCGGCGTCGGCGTCGAGCATTTCGGTGATGAGCGTCTTGATCAGCTCGCCGATGACGACGTTGGCTTCGTCCATCCGCTCGGGCGTGAACTGCGGCGCGAGGCCTTCGAACAGCGCGCGCCGCTCGGCAAGCCGCACGGACGCCGCCGCGACGCGCATCGCCTTGCGGTTGAACGCCGACTTCGAAATGAGCGCCAGGCCCTTGTCGGCGAGCCGGCCGTTGAGGTCGGAAAGAATCTCGGCCTGGGTGCGGCGACGCGCGTTGAGTTCGCCCATCGCCCAGAAGATATCGTCCTGCGCCTCGTCGGGCGCCATGTCGAGCGAAGAGAGCCGCCCGCGGCCGAGGCGCTCGGCGTTCGCCATTTCAGCTCTCCGGCGGCGAGGGCCGCTTGACGCCGTCGAGCACGATGCGGCGCTCGACGTGGTCGAGGCCGCGTTGGGCGAGCTCGGCGATCAGCACCGAACCGGCTTCGGTCAGGTGCGCCGCGCCGATGTCGGCGAGATAGCGGAGCTGCGCGTGCAGCCAGTCGCGCGAGCGGTTGATCGCCCAACGCTCGGCGAGCTCGTCGCGCAGCAGCGACGAATTGAGCCGGCTGTCGGACTGCTCGGCGAGCAGCCTGAGGACGACGAGCCGCGCTTCGCGCTCCATGATTTGGGAAAGGCTCACCGGCCGTGCTCCAAGAAGGTTTCCTGCAATCGCTCGGCGATCGCCTTGATCGGCCCGACCCGCTCGACGATGACCGCGAGCTGGCCCTTCATGTCGGCCATCGCGAGGTTGAGATCGTGGACGACGTCGGCGCTCGGCAGGTGCTCGACCGTGGTTTCGACCACGGCCAGCCGCTTCTCGTGGTCGTTCTTCGCGTCGAGAAGGTCGGCGACGTCCTTCTGGTTGCGCGCCGTCAGCAGCGTGTACAGCGACAGCACGACGGAGCTCAGGCTCCCCAGCGCGGTCAAGGTTTCCCAGACGTCTTCGGGCATCCTTCAAGTCCTCATTTCCCGTGAACGGGCGCGGGTGCTTCGGCGGCGGCGGCCGGCGCGGCGGCGTTGGCCTTGGCGATGGCGTCGATCGCCGCCGCGGCGGCGCGCAGGCGATCGGCGGGGGTGTTGGGCGCCTTGGCCGCGGCGCACACCGCGTCGGCGGCGCGCGCGGTCGAATCGGCGAGCCGGCGCAGCGGCGCGCCGCTCGCGCCGCCCTTGTCGGCGAGATCGCTCAGGCGATCGAGCGGCGCGTCGGTCGCCGCGCAGATCGCCGGCAAATCCGCGTAGGCCGCGTCGGCGGCGGAATCGACGGCGAGGATGGAGCCGCCGACGGCGCCGAACACGGCGTGCGTCGCCGCGCTCGGCAGCGCCGCGCCGGTCAGCGCGGCGACGAGGAAGCCGACGATCGGCGCGGCCATCTCAGTTGGCCGCGGGCGTCGCGGCGGGGGCCGGGGTCACCGTCGTCGGGTAGCCGGCCGCAGCGCAGATGTCGGTCACCGCGACGCTGGTGACGCGCGCCGCGACGTTCTTGGCGAGAAAGGCGTTGACCTTCGCCGCCGCCGAGGAATCGGCGAGGATCGACTGCGCGAGCGCGTAGGCGCCGCACTGATAGGGCGCGAGCAGCTTGGCCTGCGCGGTCAGGTTGTTGACGATGGTGATGTCGATCTGCACCAGCGCGTTGTTGAGCGCGACGGCGCTCTGGGTCGCGGCCTGCATGTTGGCGAGGCCTTGGTCGATTGCGCTCTGCGAACAGCCGGCGACGCCGAGCGAGAGGGCGAGGAAGCCGGCGAGCCGCAGCGCGACCCTGGCGTAGGGGGGAGCGAACGTCTTGAACATGGTTTCAAGTCCTTCATGCGAAGCGCCGGAAGCCGCCGGCGCGCGGGTTTTCAGCCGAGCGCGGCGCGCGCCTTTTCGAGCGCCGCGTCGCCGCGATCGAGCGCCTGGGCGAAGCGCACGGCGAGCGAGGCGAGCGCCCCGACGAGGCCGTCGGGCGGCGCCGCGACGGGCCCGAGCTGCGCCGTCTTGCACGCGTCGCCGGAGATCGCGTCGACCAGCGCCTCGGCGCGGTCGGCGCTCTGGCCGGCGCGCGCGACGAGATCGTCGAGCGCGGCGAGCCGCGCCGCGACGGTGTTCGGCTTCGCGGCCTTGAGGGTCTTGATTCGCATCGGCGCGGCGGGCGCCGGGGCCGTGCGGGTGGGCGTCTTGGCCTTGATCCTGATCATGAGCTTGTCTCCTAAAGGCCCGCGGCGGCGAGGTCGGCCGCGTAGCGCTGGATCGAATGATTGGCGATCGGGTCGGCGAGCGCCGCGCCGATCGGCCGGCCGCGCGTCGGGTGCATGTAGATCGGCCACGCCGGGACGTCGGGAACGGGGTCGCCGGCGCGCCGGTATTCGACCGCCTCCAGCGCCGCGCGCACGAGGCGCCCGAACCAGAAGTTGCCGCCGAAGGCGACGCGCGGCGCGCCGAAGGTCACCAGGCGGCAGGGCGAGCGCCCGTCGGCGGCGTGAAGGGCGGCGAGCACCTGGGCGAGCGCGCCGCCGAGCGAATGGCCGCAATAGACGATGCGCTTGTCGAGCGGCAGCTCGCGCCGGACCTTCGCCCACAGCGCCGCGCCGCCGGCGCCGAAGCCGCTATGGCACGGCCCGATCTTGGGAAGCCACTTCGGCCACGCCGACAGATCGCGCAGCCAGTCGAGCGGGTCGGTCGGATGGGTGCCCGGCATGACGACGGCGAGCTCGTCGCCGCGCGGCAGGAAGTCGGCGCGCACGTCGCCCGCGACCTGCAAGCTCTGCGGCCCGGAATAGGCGCGGCCGGCGAGTTCGGCGAGGGCGGCGTGCGAAAGCATCTTACGTTACGACGCTTTCGGCGCGGCGCCGATCGCCTCATTGACGATCGAGACGGCCGTCGCCGCCGCCATTTGCGCCAGCGGCGCATAGATGCCGAGGCTCGAATAGTCGACCTTGGCGACATAGGTCACCGCGCCGACCGCCGCGGCCATCGCGACCTGGCCGGCGATGTGACGGACGACGTTCCCAGTGACGTACTTCAGGATGGCGTTCATCGAAAATGCTCCTTCGTTTGAAAGCCGTTTCAAGCCCCGGTCGCGGCGTCGAGCGCCGCCCAGGTCAGCGGCCCGATCAGGCCGTCGATGAAGAGGCCGTGCGCGCCCTGGAAATGGGCGAGCGCGGCGCGCGTCAGCGCCCCGGCATGGCCGTCGACGCTAAGCGGCGGCGTCGCGCCGGCCTTGTTGAGGCGCCATTGCAGGTCGGCGACCGAGCCGGCCGGGAAGCCGGAGGCTGTAGGATGCGCCGGAAGCGCTCCCGTGGCGCGGTCGGCGTCCGAGATTCGCGCCGCGCCGCCATGCGACGGCTCAGGCGGGACGTCGGGTGGCAGCTCGACCTGGTGCGGCGCCGGCAATCCGTGCAGCGCCCAGGGCGGCAGCGGGCCGTCGCCGAACGCGTCGTAGGCCTCTTTCGTATAGCCGACGAGTTTCAGCCACGTGTCGCCGCCGATCTCGCTGCAATCGACGTGACCGCCGCCCCCTGCGCCGAGGTCGTGATGCTGGCACAGCCCGCGCCCCTGGCCGCCCTTGGCCCAGACCGGCGGAATGCCATATACGCGGCAGCACCAGGCCGCGACGAGCGCTGCGGCGCGCATCGTCTGCTCGGACATGCCCTGCGCGGTAAACCCTTCGATCTCGAGCGAGATTCCGCGGCCGTTGAAGGCGCACTCGGCCCACGCCTTGTACAAGAGACCGACGAGCTGCGTGATCTCGCCGCCGTCCTTCCGCATGCACAGATGCGCGGCGGCCTGCGTCGCCACGCGGCACAGCCACGCGACCGAACCGAGATAGCCGCCCTCCATCATGTGGAAGATGAACAGATCGTGGGCGATCGGCGTCGCCGAGTAGTTCGGCGAGGGGACCTGTTTGAGGACCGGCAACGCGTTGGTCATGACGGGAAGCCGCTCCTTGGCCGGCGAAGGCCGCGAAGCGGCCTTGCGTCGTCAGGATTAGGAGCGGGGCGATCCCGAAAGCAGGGTGAAACCTTTCACCCCTGCGTGATTTTCAGCGTGAAGCGGGGCTCGATCTTTAGCGCCGCGCGGCCGATTTGCAAAGCGGGGCCAAGAGGTCGGGCGCCGCCTCGCGCTCTTTCATCTTCGCCTTGTTGACGAACACCGCGCGCCGCGTCACCCCCGCCATGCGCGCGATTTCGTTGGCCGACAGCGCGCCCTCGCGCAGCGCTGCGCGGATGCGCCGCACCCGCGCGTTCTGGCCCTGGCCGGACACCGGGTCGGCGGGCAGGTCGATCAGCTCGCCGCCGTAGAGGTCGCACAGCAGCGCCGCGCCCTTCTCGCCCATCGCTTCGCTCAGCCACGGCGCGGCGCGCGGGTTGCGCGGCACGGAAACCCGCAGGCCGCCGCGCGCCTTGGCGAGGCCGAGCGCCGCCTCGAGGCCGGCGCCCTCGGCGATCTCGCGATAGAGGTTCGCGAGCCAGACGTATTTCATCGGCGCGTCGTGCGCCGCTGCGGGCTCGCGTCGTCGGGCATGACCGTGACGACGATGCCGCGCGAGACGAGATAGGCGAGCCCGTCGGCCTTGACGGTGAACTCGGCGAGCCTGAGCGTCTCGGCGGCGTCGCAGGCGCGGGCGAGCGAGGCGGTGAGCCGCGCGCGCAGCGCCTCGACGTCGAGGCCGCCTGCGCGTTCGAGGAAGCGCACCAGCGCGTGGTCGGAGACGGCGACGATCATGCGCCGAACTCCATCCGGGTCTGTTCGCGCGACGACTTCTTGAGGATCGACGGCGCGATCCAGCCGGGGACGCAGCGCAGGCCGAGCATGACGTCGGACGGGCGCGTGAGCCGGTCGGCGCAGCCGGGCGGGATGAGGCGCACCTCGATACGGTCGGGCGGCGAGAACACCCATCCGTCGTCGCCTCTCAACCAGACGAACCACGCGTACATCGTCGCCGTCGACCCCGCGGGGTCCCAGCCGCCCTCGCACATCGGCACCCGCTCGACGAACGGCGCGATGAAAGTCGGGGCGCAATCGGCGTAGATGGTCTCGTACCGCTCGCCGCCCTCCAGCCATTGCATGCGAAGCAGGAATGCAACGCCGACGCGCGCTTTCGCCAGCGCGTTTTCGAGCATCTTCGCCGCCTGCCCGAACGGCGGGTTCGTCACGACCCAGTCAGACATCGGTTCGTGCGACACCGCTTCCGCGTCGAGAAAGTCGAAGCGTCCGACGCCGAACAGTTCACCGTCGCGACCGTCGTCGGTCGGATAGTTGTAGACGTCGGAGGCGCGCACTTCGGCGAAGACTTCGGCGAGCGCCGTCGCCATGTGGCCGAGGCCTGCGCACGGCTCCCAAACCGAGTCGTGGCGAACGGAGAAGAACACGGCGTGAGCGAACAGCGCCCGCGTCGCCCACGGCGGCGTCGGGAAGAATTCGAGCCGCTGCCACGGCTTCGGCTCTTTCAGCTTGGCGCGCTTCTGCGCCATCACGGCGGTGTGTCCCCGAGTCCCTTGCTTCTCGCTCATGCTTCCCCCTCCACTTCGGCGATGAATTCTTCCGGCAGGCGGTCGCGCCAGGCGGCGGTCAGCCGCAGCGCCCGGGCGACGGCGCGCATGGTCGGATGGCGCGAGCGCATCAGCTGCACCTCGGCGATCGGCCGCTTGGAATGGCCGGCGAGGATCGCGCGCTCCAGGTTGGCGGCGCGATCCTCGCGCTCGCGGGCGCTCAGCGCCGCTTCGTCGACGAGCTCGGCGAGCCTCATGACTCCTCCCCGAAGCGGATCGCGAGCCGCGCGGCGCGGCGCGCGCGCTCGGCGGCGAGCGTCTGCCGGCGATAGATCGCGAACGCGGTGCGCGCCGAACCGTGCAGCGCCTTGCAGCGCTCGAACGCGTCGTGGCCGGCCGCCGTGCCGATGCCCGAGCGCGCCAGGCGCGCCCAGCGCGCCGCCTCGGCGGCGACGAGGTCGTAATCGGCCTTGGCGCGCGCCGCCTTGAATTCGAGCGCCTGGGCCTGCGCCAAGGCGCGCTCCGCCGGCGAATGCAGCCGCGCCAGCGCCTTCAGCGCCTCGCGTCCCATTTCGTCGACGGTCGGCATTCCTAGGCCCTCCTCAGCCGCGCGACGGCGCGCGTGGCGGCGGTCTTCGCCGCGGCGCGCGAGGCCGCCTCGTCGGCGAATGCGCGGCCGTCGGGCGTATGGACCCAGACCGCGAAGCCGCGGGGAAAGCGGGGCCACAGCTCGACCAGGAACCCGTCCGCGGTCGAGCCGCCATGCTCGCGCCAGACGATCGCATCCGCGCCGCTCATGGCAGATGCCCTCCCTTGCGCAATTTCGCGATCGCCACGCCGGCGACGTGGTTGTAGAGATCGAGCTTGTCGGCGATGACCTTGAAATCGGTCGTTCCGAGCCGCCGGCACGCTTCGAGGACGAGCGCCGTGACGCTGCCCGGCTTCAGCGGCCTCGAAAAGTCGCGCGGCTTGCGCTTGCCCGTCGCCGGCGCTTCGTCGCGCGCCGCTAGGGCCTCCGCCGCCGCCGCCGGCGCGTCGCCCGGCAGGTCGGTCCATTCGATGGCGCCGTAGAGCGCCTCGGCGACGCGCTGGACGACGTTGACCGCTTCGCCGGCGTCCTCGATCCGCTCCAGCGTCAGCTCGATCCGCGCCGTGCCGTTCTCATGGTCGATCGTCGAAACCGCCTTCATGCTTCCCCCCTCTTCTTGGCGAGCGCCGCGCGCAACCGGCCGCCGAGCCATTGCGAGAGGCGGTTCCAGTCGTCGGCGCTGTAGAAGTCGAAGCCCGCGGGCAGGCCGCGGCGGTAGCCGTAGGCGGCGACGTCCTGCGGCCACACCGACGTCTCGCGGATGACCGGCGTGAACGCGCCGAGCTGCTGCAGCCTGACCGCGCAGGCGTGCGCGACCGCGCGCTTGCGCAGCCAGGAGATGTCGCGGCCCTCGCGGTCGGCGTCGCGCTGATCGGGCCAGACGATTTTCGCCTCGCGCGCCAGCCACGCCTTCATCCCCTCGATCGCGCGCGTCGCGTCGGCCGGGTCGGTCAAGAAGCGGGTGTGCGGCAGTCCCGTCTGACGCTCGACGAAGGCGAGCATCGCCGCGTCGTCCTTGGCGTGGACGACGCCGAGGTGCCAGCCGGCGATCCAGAACGCCTGCAGCACCTTGGCGTAGCGCCCGGTCGCGGTTCTCGCGAGCGACCGGCCGGCCGCGCGGCGCGGTGTGGCCAGCCCCTTCAGCTCCTCGATCAGCGCGCCGGCCTGGGAGCTGGAGAGATCGGTCGAGGAAACGACCTTGAAACGGGCTTTCAACAGCCCGCGATAGTCGCCGTCGGTCATGCCGAGGTTGCGTTTCAGCGCATGGATCGCGCGGGTCTGGGCGGCGGCGATCATCGCTCCGCTCCCCCGCGCGGCCCCTTCGGCAGCGCGTTGATGATGTCGAGGATGTCGTCGTCCTCTTGCACCGCGATCTGCCGGTCGCGATCGTGCAACAACGCGACGGCGACGACGACGAGAACGAGCGCGCCGAGCGCGCCCCAATGCGGGCTCCACGCCAGCAGCGCGCCGGCGGCGACGAGCAAGCCGATCGCCGAAAGCAGGGACGGAAGGGCCCTCATAGCGCGCCTCCCGTCAGCTCGGCCTCGAACGGCTCGACGGCGAAGAATTCGCCCTCCGAGCCGACGCTGACGCCGGGCACGAGCCGCGCCTTGGCCGGGTCGCCGAGCATCGCCTCCTTGTCGACTTCCTCGATCGTGCGGATGAACGGCTGCCCGAGCTTCTTGATCGCGGCGATGACGGCCTCGACGCCGCGCAGCATCACCTTCGGCGGCGAACGGCGCCATTCGATCCGCCCCGTTCCGAGATCGGCCGACTTGCGCTTGCCGCCGTCCGTCAGCGCGGCGCGGTTGGCCTCGCACCACGTTCGCAGCCCTTCCGTCAGCGCGGCGATTTCCTCGGCGCGCGGCGCGGCGGCGCTTTCCGGCGCCTCCTTCAGCTTGACGATCGCGTCGTTCATGTCGGCCTGGAAGCGCGCGACCGCGCGCGCGTTCTCGCCGATGCGGCGGATGTAAGACGCCGCCTCGTCGCGGCTCTGCGGCGCCGGCGCGCCGGCCTTGGTCTTGGCTTTAGGCAGTTTCGACATCGTGGACTCCGAGAAGTTCGAGAAGGGAAGCGCGGGCGGCGTCGCGCGCGAGGACCGCGCCGCGTTCGCCCGAGGTGAAGCGCATCGCCTCAAGCGCCGCGCAGACGGCGTCGTAGGCTGAGGCCGCCTGCATCAGCGGCGTCGGCGCGGGGCTGGGCGCGCCGCCGCGCAGGGCGAGGTAGGACTTCGCCGAGCGCGGCGAGATCGCCGAACGTCAGCGTTGCGGCGCCGCGCGGGGTCTTGAGCCGGCGCGCGATCTGCTCGGGCCGCGCCGCCGCCGGCGCCGGCAGCCGCAGCGTCACCGCGATCTCGACGAGGGGGACGGCTTTCATGCGCCGCCTCCCCTCGCCGGAAAGGCGACGATCTCGGCCGAGCGCAGCCGCGCCGTCGTCGCCTCCAGGCGCGTGGCCATCAGGCCGAGCGCCTTCGCCTCGCCCGAGACGGCGGCGCGGAGTTCGTCGAAGGTCCCGAAATCGGGAGGTCCGCCGCCTTCGAGAACCCTGGCCTGCGCCTGGAACGAGGCGAAGAGGGCGTCGAGCTTTTCGACCGCTTCGCCGGTCAAGCCGACGCCGTCGTCGACGTCGCGCCCGAACGAACGCCGGAACGCGCCGATCTGCTGGGAGAGAGGCTCAGACATCGGCGCCCTCCTTCTTGCATCGCGAGTGCTCGCACCCACCGCGGCAGGCGCGATAGAGCCGGGCTCGGTTGGCGGAGGTCGCGGAGTGGCGATGGGCCTGCTCGGCGATGCAGCGGTCGCGCTCGATCTCGCCGAGGATCGGGCAGTCGACGACGGCGCCCATGTAGGCGCCGCGCGCCTTGGCCTCGACCTTGTGGAGATCGCCCTTGTAGGAGCCGAGCACCACGCCGGAGATCACGGCGACCGAATAGTCGAGCCGCCGCGCCACTTCCGACGCCGTCGAACGCTCGCATTCCTCGGCGAGCCGCACGATCCAGTCCGGCGGCGCTTCGCCCCAGCCCTTGCGGGCGTTGGCGAGGAAGTCGGTCTTGCGCGAAGCGGTAACGTTAACGCCCTGACCGGGCGAAAAAAGGGGGGCGTTCATGAGCGCGCCTCCGCCCGTCCGAGGCGGCGGGAGCGCGGGTCGACGCGCGGCGGCGTCGGGCCGCTGTTCGCCGCGGGGCGCAGCCGCCACACCTTCTCGCCTCCGCCGTTGCGCGGGTTGATCGCGGCGACGCGCAGCACGTCGGCCGCGGCGAGCTCGCGCACCCAGTTGCCCGCCGTCTTGTTGTTCACGACAACTTCGTCGGTCGAGGCGGCGACCGCCAGCTCGGCGACGGTGAACGTCCCCAGCGTGCGCATCGCCGTCCACATTTGCAGCCGCGGCAAGCCGCGCCGCGAGGCGGGGTCGCGCGGCGGGGTGTGCGAAGGGCGGTGGACGGCGTAGGCCTTGCGCCGCCGCGCGCCGGTCGCGCCCTCGATCTTCGCGTCGCCGATGCAGACGATCGCGCCGAGGCGCAGCATCCGGCCGATCCAGCCCGAGACGTTTTTCGCCGTCGCGCCGTTGGAGCGGGCGATGATTTCGTGCGCGGTGAAGCGCATGCGCTCGCTCTCGCTGGTCAGCGCGCAGGCGACGCGCCAAAAATGGGCGTGGCCGCAGAGGGCGTGAGGCGCTTTCATCGGCCCCTCCCGTTCGCCTGCAGCCGCGACGAGCGCGCCTTCGGCGCTTCGCCGGTGTAGACCGCGCCGTCGAAGTTCTCGGCCGTCAGCTCGCGCACGCCCTTGTTGCGCGCCCAATCCGACATGCCCGACAGCGTGACGACGATGCGCCGCGCGCGGCCCTCGGCCTTGATCCGCACCACTTCGAGCAGCTCGTCGTCGATCGCCGCGTTGGGCAGGAAGATGCGCGCGAGATGGCGCGCGTCGTCGGTGTCGCAGGGCTCGGCGCCGTACCAGTCGAGCACCCGGTTGTGGACGCGCTCGACCCGCGCGAGCTTCTGCGGCAGCATCTCTTCGCCGATCAGCAGGACGGGCACCTGGCTCGCCTCGGAGATCTCGCGCACGATCTCGATCAGGCCCTTGTCGACCAGCTTGTCGGCCTCGTCGATGATCAGCGGCCGGTTCGGCTGGTCGCCGAGCAGGCCGATCGCCTCCGCCGTCAGGTCGGCGGTCGCGCCCTTAGGCTGGGCGACGCCGCATTCCAAGAGGATCGAGCGCACCAGCGTCTTGCGGTTCCAGCTTTCGCCGACCTCGACCCGCACCGCGCGGGTGCGGTTCTGGGCGTAGATCGAGGCGTAGCTCTTGCCGACGCCGCTCCAGCCGTGCATCACGCCGAGGTTCGGCAGGTGCGGCCCGCGCCGTTGCAGCTTCGTCACCAGCGCCATGAAACCCATGACGTTCTTCAGCGGCGCCAGCGAGCCCTGCGCCGGCGGTTTGACCTGTTTCTCTTGATCTGTCATAGTCCAGCCCTTCACTTAGTCTCGGCCGCCTGCGGGCGGCCTTTTTTTCGCCAACGCTTTGGAAACTCCCCCGGCGCATGACGCCACGCGGCGCCGGGGTTTTCGCTCTGGCGGCGCACGCCGTTACCTCAGCGCCCCCTCGACGAAATTCTCGTAGAGCTTCCGGCAATCGGAGCCACCAACAGGTCGAGCGCGCGAATGTTCTCGATCCATTTAATCTTTCCGGGATAGGCGAGCGCCGCCGCGTTCGGGCTGCCTCCGCCAAGCCCCGCGTGCGGTCTCTCGCCATAGCGGTCGCGCGCCCACTGGTCGCAACGGTCCTGGAGTTCCTTCTCGGTCATTTCGACTTTGAACGCCTTCGCGTCGTCGATGCCGAGCCGCGCCGAAAAGGCCTTTCGCTCCTCGATCTTCTTGCGATCGGCGACGCTATGACCGACGAAGCCCGGCAACATCGAGACCAGGTCGCGCTGCATCGTGCCGATCGCGCGCTCGACGTGGCCCTTCTGCTCGGGCGAGAACGGCGTCGAGGCCTCGGTTTCGATCCGCAGCGAAGCGAACAGCCGTTCCGTCGCCTTGGCCTTGAAATCGGAGCCGTTGTCGGTCTTCACCCGCTCCGGCACGCCCCAGGCTAGGATCGCGCGCCGCATCAACAACGCCACGGCCTCGGCGCGCGGCGCGCGCGAGGTGTGAATGATGACGCGGCGCGAGAAGATGTCGATGCAGACATAGAGCGCATGCCGTCCGTCGACGCACAAAGCGTCGGCCGGCGACGCGTCGATCATCCACAGTTCGTTGAGGCGCTCGACCGCGTTCGAATTGACGCCGGATTTGACTTGCGTTTCTTCGTATGTCATTGATCAGCCTTTATGTTTAGTTCCTCGGCCGCCGCCACAGCGGCCGTTTTTTTTCGCCCTTTACGCTCCGGCGGCGACGCAACCCCCCGCCGGCCCCTTGAAAACCCGGCGCTACCTCAGCGCCCCCTCGCCGAAATCCTCGTAGAGCTTCTCGTAAGCCGCGAATTCCGACGTCTTCGCGTAGTCGCGGTACCAGCGCTCTTCGGTCGGCCACAGCGGGCCGACGTTCATTCCTATGAGCTCGCGCACGAAGCGCGCGTGCCGGTAGCGTTCGGACGGCGAGTCCAACCCGCCGAGGTATTCGGGCTGGCGGCGGAAGTGGTGGAACCACTCCTTTTCGGCCTCGCCGACGGGCTCGCCGCGGCGCAGCCGCGCGTCGACGTCGCGTACGAGCGCCATCTTTTGCGCCGGCGTCGGCCGCGCGCGCAGGCCTTCGACGTTGCCCTCGGGGTCCGCCGCCGCGCCGACGATGTCGCGCTCGACCTCGGCGCGCAGCTCGGCGCGTTCGGCTTCCCATTCGCGCCCTTGCGCGAAGGCCTCCATCGCCTTCGACCACGGCAGTCCGGTGATCGGCTCGATCGCTTCAGGCGCTTTCCCGTCGCCGCGCCGCGCCTCGCCCGCCGCCTCCAGCGCCGGCGTCGAATAGCCCTCGTGGGCGCGCGGGAAAGCGACGATCTTGGCCGCGTTCTCGGCGGCGCGCCCGAGCACCGCCGCCGCCAGGTCGCGCGGCTTGATCTTGCGCATGTCGGCGCGCAATTCCTTCGCGCCTTCCTCCAGCAGCTTCTTCTGCTCGGCGCGCGCCCGCGCGACCGCCTCGGCCGGATCGACGCCGGCGAGCTCGGGACAGACCGCCTCGCCGAGATAGGTTTCGCCGTCGGGCTCGAACACGTAGGCGCGGCCCATGTCCGAGGGGTCCATGCGCACGAACGCCGACGTTCCCGGCATCGCGGCGGCGAAGATGTAGAAGGAATGGTCTATGCGCAGGCCGGTCTTGCCGACTGTGCGCAGGCCGTCCTTGCCGGCGATCGGCGCCAGCAGCAGGTCGAGCGCGCGGACGTCGTCGATCCGCTTGACCTGGCCGGGATAGGCGGCCGCGGTCGCGAACGGCGTCGCTCCGGAAAGGCCGTCGTGCGGCCGGTGGGCGTAGCGGTCGTCGGCCCAGTCGTTGCAATAGCGCTGCAGCTCGGCCGCCTTCAATTCGACGCAGAACGCGTCGGCGTCGCTTTCCCCTAACCGGGCGGAGAACGCCTTGCGCTCTTCGATGACCTTGCGGTCCTTGACGCTGTGGCCGATGAAGCCGGGCAGCAGCGGCATCAGGTCGCGCTGCAGCGTGCCGATCGCGCGCTCGACGTGGCCCTTCTGTTCGGGCGAGAACGGCGTCGAGGCCTCGGTTTCGATGCGCAGCGAGGCGAACAGCCGCTGCGTCGCCTTCGCCTTGAAATCCGAGCCGTTGTCGGTCTTCACCCGCTCCGGCACGCCCCAGGAAAGGATCGCGCGGCGCATCAAGAGCGCGACGCTTTCCGCGCGCGGCGTACGGGTGACCTGGACGGAGAGCCGGCGCGAGAAGATGTCGACGCAGACGTAGAGCGAATGGCGGCCGTCGACGCACAGCGCGTCGGCGGGCGAGGCGTCGATCATCCACAGTTCGTTGAGGCGGCTGACCGGGTGAGAATTGGTCCCCGACAGGCGGAAGCGCGATTTGAACGCGTCGGGATTGGTGATTTTGGCGAGCAGCGCGCCTTCGCTCGCTTTAAGGCCTTTCAAAAAGTGTTGAAAGGTGCGCACCGGCGGCGGCTCGAAGCCGGCGAACTTCGCCGCGACGCACTCGCGCACGTGGTCGGCGGAGAGATGCGGCTGGTGGGCGACCAGCGCGAGCACGTAGCGCTTGGCCTCGCCGCCCTCGGCGGTCGCGAGCGCCCCTTTGCCGCGCCGCGCGGCGCCGCGATCGACGCCGAGCCGCGAGGCCGAGCCGAACTTGAGCTCGGCCCGCCAGCGCATCAGCGTGCGGGCGCTGAGGCGCTTCACCGCGCGCCTGATCCACGGCTCGATCGCGAGCCGGTCGAGCGCATAGAGCGCGCAGAACGCCGCGTCGGCGGTGCGCCGCGAAAGCGAGGCGTTGCGGGCGAAGCGGTCGGCCGCCGCGATCAGCGCCAGCCGCGCGTCGCGCGACTCCAGCGCCGGCAAGGTGAGCTGCGCCGCCTTGGGGTCGGCCGCGGCGGCGGCGAGCGTTTCGTTCTTGAGATCGACGGCGCCGATCGCCCGCGCCGCAAGGCAAGCGAGCGCCGCCGGCGGCAGCAACTCGACGTGATATTCGAGGCCGCCGCCTTTGCCCTTGCGCAGCCGGGCCTTGTCCTTGCGGGCGAGCCAGCCCTCGCGATCGACGTATTCGTTCCAGCCGCGCTTGCTGTCGGGAAGTCCCGGCAGCGCAAGGTCGGCGAGTTCGGCGCAGGAAAGCCAGTCACGCATCAGAAGAACATCCCGCGATCGAAGGGTTGGCCGAGTGCGTCGGCGAGCCGCGCCGCCGCTTCGGTCATGTGCGCGTAGACGCGTTTGAGCGTGGCCTGCGCGGCCGGCGAGTAGGCCCCTGCTTCCTCGCAACCGATGCCGAGGCGGCGCATGCGCAGCGCGCTCAAGGCTTCGAGCAGGACCCCGCGCGGCAGGGTGACCGAAACGAGTTCGTCGTCGGCGAAGGGGGCCATCAGACGACTTCCGTAGTGAAGAGGTCGGCCTGTCCGTATTCCCAAAAGCCCTGCGCGCCGCGCGCCGGCTGGATGGGATCAAGCGGCAAGGGAGAGCCTATCGGCCACGCCCAGAGGCTATCCGCGATGCGATCGGAATCGTTTGGCGGCCCGCCGACTTCGGCGGGGAGGTGGACCGCCCGAACAGGCCATCCGAGGGTCGCCGTACCGATGATGGCCGCGAGCGGAAGGATATCCGGCTCCAGCAGCGCGCTTTGGAGCAGCGGCTCGGCGATCAGCTTATTGAGCCCGGTGCGCCAAGGCCGATCGCGAAGGTCGATGAGGAGAGCGGCGACCTCGTCGCGCTTGACCTTGCGCGCCCCGGCGTGGATCGCGATGCGCTCGCCGCGGATCGCCTTCGGGGCCGGCCAGCCGCGGAACTCATAGGGCTTGGCGCGAGCGATGATCAGCGACGCCCAAGGCTGCCAGATTGTCAGGGCCTTCATCGCCTCAGCCCTTCGCCTTGACGGCTTTGGCGCTTCGTCTGGCAGCTTTCGCGTGTGCTTCTTCCCTCATGAGGAAGACGCGACCGCCGTACATCGCGACGACCAGGATGCGCTCGCCGGTGGAGAGGTCCGTCGCTCGATGGAGGATCGTGTAGTAGCCCCCTCGATAGAGCGACGGGTCGCGACGGCGCGCGGCCGGTCCCCACGTGTGGTTCCGTCTCATTGGTCGCCGCCCTTGCGCGCGTATGTCAGGCGCGCTTCCTTCATGAAGCTCGCGCGCGTCACCGGCTCGGCGTGACGCCACGCGCCGAGCAGGGTCGCCAGAACCCGCTTCTGCGGATCGTTGGCGACCGCCTCGTCGAGCCCGATCGCCACCCGCGCCTGCGCCACCGTCTTCGCCTCGCCGGCCTTGATCGCCGCCGCCGCCTTGCGTTGCGCCTTCGGCTCGAGTTCGATCAGCGCCAGGAGCTGCTGCTGGTTGCGCTCGACCATCGTGCCGCGGATCGCGACGGCTGCCTCCGGGTCGAGCTTCCTGGCGACAAGAACCGCGAGGTCGACGGCTCGCTCCGACATATGGAGGAGCTTCGCGGCGCTGGCGGAAAACCTTTCGGAAAAATCAAATCCTAAAGTTTGCGATTTGATTTCCGCGCTGAACTGCGCCGACTTCCTATCGCCTCCCCGTGTGTGAACGCGATTGTGTTCGAGATAGACGCGCTTCCTCGCCGCGAGGAACAACGCGCGGTCGAGCGCGTTGAGGTCGTGGCGCACGAGATTCTCGTCGATCTCGGCCAGCTTGGCCGTCGGCTCGTCGTCGTCGCGGACGACGACGTGTTCGCCGACCGTCAGCTCGGTCCAGCCGAGTGACTTCATCGCCGCCAGCCGGTGCGCCCCGATCGTCAATTTGTAGCCGTCCCCGGCCGGCCGCACCACGATCGGGTGCTCCAGCCGCCCGACCTGCTCGATCGACGCGGCAATCAGCGCGACGTGGTCGGGCTCGACCGGCCGCAGCCGGCCGCTGGCGTCGATGTCGTCGATGCGAATGGTCTCTGGCATGGCTCAAGCTGCCGTTTTCGAGCGCGGGAACGCGGCGGGATTCGACTCCGGGACGCGAGTCGTGGAAGAAAGGGGGCGCGGCGAGGGGGAGCGAGCGGCGATGCGTCGGCCGTCGGCGTCGAACCACTGTGGCCAGATTTCGTGTAGCGGCGCGCCGACGAGGTCGGCGATCGCCTTGTTGACGCGCGGATGCGGGATCAGCAGCGCCCGCGAAGCGGCCGAGCGCGTCAGGCCGAGATCGCCGGATATCGCGACCAGCGAAGAGCCCTTCTTGCGGACCGCCGCGACGATGTCGGCGGGGTGCCAACCTTTGGTTTCCGACAATTCGTCCTCCAAATTCGCTCGCCGGCCATTTTCGTCCAGCGACAAGCTGTCTTGGCGCGATAATGGCCATTTCTGGCCGCTCTCGTCAAGCCCAAATCGACGGCCCCGGCCATTTTTGTCCGGAGGATCGCACTGTGTCGGATGAGCTGCTCGACCGTCTGCGAGAGCGGATCGCCGACGCCGTCGGCGGCCGATCGGGGGCGGCTGGGTTCGAGCGCGCTACGGGCGGCCGGTTTAGCCGTAAGACGCTCCAACGATGGATTGACGGCGACACGTGGCCCGACTTTGCCGAACTCGTCGACCTAGCGAAGGCCTCCGGCAGGCCGATCGAATTCTTTCTTCCGCCTAACATTCCGGACCCGTCAGCCGGGACCGTGAAAATCCCGGTGCTCGACGTCCAGGCCGCAGCCGGCGCAGGGCGCTGCGCCGACGTCGTTCGCGCGGTTAGCGATCTCCATTTCCCGGTCGAGTTTCTCAAGAAGGTCGCTGCGCCCGACGCTCGGCTTTCGTGCCTCAGGGCGGCCGGCAACTCGATGGCGCCGACGATCCTGGACGGCGCGCTCTTGATCATCGACGAGCGCCAGCGGAAGCCGCGCCCTTTCCGACCGCCGCCCCGCAAGGGGCCGCGCGAACAGGCGAGACCCGATGAAATATTCGTCTTTATTCAGAGCGGCGATCTACGCCTGAAGCGCCTGCGCGACCTCGGCGACGGGTTCCTCGCCATCCTGTCCGACAACCACGCCGGCTACCCGATCGAAATCTTCAAACCGGGCCGAGACGGCGCTTTGGCCATCATCGGCAAGGTGATATGGTGGGACAACCTGCTGTGAGGGCGCGCCGATGCGGTTCGCTGGATTCCTGGGTGTGATCGGTTTGGCGATGGCGTCGTCGACGCCCGCCGCGGCCGACGAGTGCGAGGCGATAGCCGCCGGCGTCGCCGCCGCGACGCATCTTCCTGCCGAGCCGAGCGGCCACAACGCCTTCGAATTCAATATGCTCGGCATTCACAGCCGCATGTACCTTTTCTGCGGCGCGCCGCGGACCGAGATTTCCGCCCGAGACCTCGCGCAGCGCATCCCGCCTCCGGCCCTCATAACAATGGCGTCCGTCGCCTCCGCCCAATTCGCTAAAGACGCCCCTGGCAACGTCTATTCCGCCATTTCTGATTGTGTCCAACAAGCGCTTCGCAGAGCCGACGGCATTGGGAACGCCGACGCCGGCGCGGTGGCCGTGAGCTGCGTCGTGACTGAGGACAGCTCGCAGATCGACGTTTATCCGATCAACGACCCGGTTCCATAGCGCCCGACGTCTTCAAACGGCGCGACGGCGGCTTGTCCATCATCGGCAAGGTGATATGCTGGGACAGCGGGCTGTGAGAACGCGCCATGTCTTCGGGGCCGCGTGAAAAAGCGATAAATTGGTCCGCGCTCGCCCGTGTCGTAGGCGCTGCTATCGGGCTCGCCGCAGCTTCGTATTTTGTTCTCTTCGTTCTCTACGCTGCGGGCGCGATCGGCGGCGCTTCCGCTGTCTGGAACATCGTAACAGTAGTATTCGCCGTCTTTGTTTTTCTTGCCGTCGCGCACTGGATGAGGACTGTCCGTCTCCTCCTTCTCGAAATCCGCGATCGCTTGCCCACTCCGGCGCCCGCGTCCGCCGCGGCAGACCCACGCCCCGCTGATCCCGTCGTGAAGCGCGAGGCAGCCCTCGTCGCCATCCCGCACTCCGGCCCCGCCGAAGACGTCGCCTAGCGCGCCTCGCGTCGCTGTTCGGCGAGGCTCGAAAAGCGCCTTTTAAGCCGCTTTCAGTTCCCACTTCGCTTTCTGGTGCGCTTTTGGCCTTTCATGCGGTTTCGCCCGGTTTTCCGCGCCTTTCGCCGATATTCCCCGCGTTTCCGCCGTTCTTCGCCCAGTTCCCAGTTCGGCCGGCCGCCCAAAACGCCGCCCACGGTTTTTCAACGACTTAGGTTCGGGCGCCGTGCCCGATCTCGGCTGACCGCTGCCATTTGATCTTGCGCGCCGCCCGCGCTCTTCGAGCCCCCGCCGACGCCCGCAAACGCCCGCTTTCTCAACCCCTTCGCCCACCAGCGCCCGCCAAATCCCACCCACTCCCGCCTATGTCATATGATCTTGCGCGGCACAACAAGCCCGGGGGCTTTTAGCCCCAGGCGCGAGCCGCGCGACGGCGCTCAGGCGCCGGTCGCCTTCACCAGCTTGTAGTCGATCGCGTCCACGAGCGCCTGGAACGAGGCGTCGATGATATTTCCGGAGACCCCTACGGTCGACCATCGCGCGCCGCTCGAATCGCCGAATTCGATCAGCACCCGCGTCACCGCGTCGGTGCCGCCCTGGAAGACGCGCACGCGATAATCCAGCAGCTCGAGATCCTGGATATGCTTCTGATAGACGCCGAGATCCTTGCGTAGCGCGAGATCGAGCGCGTTGACGGGGCCGTTGCCTTCGGCGGCCGAAATGAGAGTTTCCTCGCCGATTCGGATTTTGACGACCGCCTGCGAGGCCGAATAGAGCTCGCCGGCGGAATTGAACTTGCGCTCGACGCTGACGTTGAAACTCTCGACGTCGAAAAAGTCGGGAACGCCGCCCAGAACGCGCCGCGCCATCAGTTCGAACGACGCGTCGGCGGCCTCGTAGGCGTAGCCTTGCGCCTCGCGATCCTTGACCTCGTCGAGCAGCCGGACGAGCCGGGCGTCGTCGGCGCGCGCCTCGATCCCCATGCGCGTGAGCTGGGCGATCAGGTTCGACCGCCCCGCCTGATCGGAGATCAGGATCGCTCGCGCGTTGCCGACGCTTTCCGGCGGCACGTGCTCGTAAGTGCGGGGGTCTTTGGCCAGAGCGGAAGCGTGAATACCCGCCTTGGTCGCGAAGGCCGAGGCGCCGACATAGGGAGCATGCCGGTCAGGCGCCCGATTCAGCAATTCGTCGAACGCGTGCGAGATTTTGGAAATGTCGCGCAGCGACTCCCCGGAGACGCCGATCTCGAATCGCTGGGCGAGATCGGACTTGAGCGCCAGGGTCGGGATCAGCGAGACGAGATTGGCGTTGCCGCAGCGCTCGCCGAGGCCGTTCAACGTCCCCTGGACCTGCCGGACGCCGGCCCGCACCGCCGCCAGCGAATTGGCGACAGCATTGTCGGTGTCGTTGTGCGCGTGAATTCCGAGGTGGTCGCCGGGGACGACGCGTGCGACTTCGGCGACGATGCGCTCGATTTCATCGGGAAGCGAGCCGCCGTTGGTGTCGCAAAGCACGACCCACCGGGCGCCCGATCGATGGGCGGCGCGCGCGCAGTCGAGCGCGTAGGCGGGATTGGCCTTGTAGCCGTCGAAGAAATGCTCGCAGTCGACCATCGCCTCGCGCCCCGCGCCGAGCGCCGCTTTCACGCTGTCCTCGATGCAGGCGAGGTTTTCTTCCAGCGTGCAGCCGAGCGCGACGCGAACGTGATAGTCCCAGGTCTTGGCGACGAACACGATGGCGTCGGCGTCGGCGGCGATCAGCGCGGCGAGGCCGGGATCGTTGGCCGCCGAACGGCCGGCGCGCTTGGTCATGCCGAACGCGCAGAAGCGCGCCCGTTTGGTCGGCTTGCGTTCGAAAAAGCGGGTGTCGAGCGGATTGGCGCCGGGATAGCCGCCTTCGACATAGTCGACGCCGAGCCGATCGAGCAGCGCCGCGATCTGAAGCTTGTCTTCGAGCGAGAAGTCGACGCCGGTGGTCAGCGCGCCGTCGCGCAGCGTCGTGTCGAAGAGGTAGAGGCGTTCGCGGGTCATAGGTCGGTCCCTTCAGTGGCGCGTCGGCGGGGGCGCGTCGGCGTGTGGCGCGAGGCGCTTGGTCATGGTCGTGTTCGCCAGCCACTGATCGTCGAGCTGAACGAGATTGCGCCGCTGGGCCTCGAATCCCTGGCGCTCGAAGAGGGGGCGCGCGGTGTCGCTGACGTCGCTCGTCAGGCGCTCGGCGCCGCGCGCCGCGGCGAGCCGCGCCAGGGCGTCGATCAGCGCGGCGCCGACGCCGCGTCGGGCGAAGCGAGGATCGACATGAAGCAGGTCGAGAACGTCGGCGCCGAGCAGGCTGGCGAAGCCCGCGGCTTCGCCGTCGATCAGGGCGACGAGCGTCAAAGCCTTGCCGAGGCGCGCGGCGAAGGCCGCCCGGTCGTCGGCCTTGGCCGCCCAGGCGTCGCACTGATCGGCGCTATAGGCTTCGCTCGCCGTCTCCTCGACGCTGGCGCGAAAGATTTCGGCGCAGCGCGCGGCGTCGGCGGGCAGATAGGGGCGAAGCGCGATCGCGCTCATCGCTTGAACTCCCATGTCGTGCCGTCCTTGGAGTCCTTGAGGACTATGCCGAGAGCGGCGAGCTCATCGCGCAATCTGTCCGATTCTTTCCAGCTCTTGCTCGCTCGCGCCGCCGTGCGCTCGGCGATGATTTTCTCCACCCATGCGGGATCGACCGCGGCCTCGTTCAGGGCCGAAGTGAGACGCTGCGATCGGGTTTGTCGCAGCAGACCCAGCAAGTTGGCGCTGGCCTTCAATACGGCGGGGTGCGCGACACGATGAAGTTCTGCGAGCGCGGCCGGCGTATTGAGATCGTCGCACAGGGCCTCTTCCACGCCCGGCGCAATTTCGCTCCCGGGCTTGGCGTCGCCGATCGCATCGTACCAGCGGTCGAGTGTGCTTTCGGCTTCCTCGAGCGCCTTGACCGTCCAGTCGATCGGCTGCCGGTAATGGGTGCGCAGCATCGCGAGGCGCAGGACTTCGCCGGGCCATTTGCGCCCGCCGAACCGGGTCGTGCGCAGGAGTTCGTTGATGGTGACGAAGTTGCCGAGGCTCTTCGACATCTTCTCGCCTTCGACTTGCAGAAAGCCGTTGTGCATCCAGACGTTCGCCATTCGCGGGGCGCCGAAGGCGCAGCAGGATTGCGCGATCTCGTTTTCGTGATGGGGGAAGACGAGGTCGACGCCGCCGCCGTGAATGTCGAACACGTTCTTCAAGGGATCGTCGCAGGCCAACCCCCCGCCGAACGGCTGCAGCAGCTTGGCCATCGACATCGCCGAGCATTCGATATGCCAGCCCGGACGGCCGGGGACCGCGATGCCGCAGGGGCTCGGCCATCCCGGCTCGTTCGGCTTGGAAGGCTTCCACAGCACGAAGTCCATCGGATCGCGTTTGTAGGGCGCGACGTCGACGCGCGCGCCGGCGAGCATCTCGTCGAGCGAGCGCCGCGCCAGCGACCCGTAACGCGGCGCGCCGGGAAGCGCGTCCATCGCATTGGGGGAGAACAGCACATGGTCTTCGGCGACATAGGCGACGCCGCGCGCCGCCAGCCTTTCGATCAGCGCGACCATCTCGGCGATATGCGCGGTCGCGCGCGGCTCATGGGTGGGCTTCAGGCAGCCCAGCGCGTCGACGTCCTCATGGAACTGCCGCTCGGTCCCCTCGGTCACGCGGGCGATCGCCTGGTTGAGCGGCAGGGCGGGGAAATCGCGCGCGGCGCGCGCGTTGATCTTGTCGTCGACGTCGGTGATGTTTCGCACGTAGACGACGGCGTTCGCGCCGAAGCGCAGCCGCAGCAGACGAAACAGCACGTCGAAGACGATGACGGGACGCGCATTGCCGATATGGGCGTAGTCGTAGACCGTCGGTCCGCAGACGTACATCCGCACCGCGGCCGGATCGAGCGGTTCGAAAGGCTCCTTCGCCCGCGTCAGCGTATTGTACAATCGAAGAGAAATCGTCATCGGCGTTCCAAACGGATCTCTTTAACGAGGGCGCGCGAAGGCGCCGGACCGGCCGGATGATCGCTTCTCTTCGGGATTGAGAAATGGAGACGCGAACCAGCCAGCCCAGAAGCTAGCGGCTAATGATAATAATCCGGCAAATGCGGGATATGCGCGTCATGAGGGCATCCATCTCGCAGGACCATGCCGATGTCAAGTTCGCGATTGCGCGCCGGCGTCGATGACGTTAACCGGGATTTTATGGTTTCGCCACAAATGTCATTTACCGAACGGCTCCATCGCCTTCCGGACCTCTAAATTTCGAGCTCATCAATGCGCCATTTGCCCTATCGGTCCGCGGCCCTGTCGGTAATCGTCGGTCTTGTCGCTTGCGTCGGACCGATCGACGGCGGCCTGGCGGGCGAGGGGCATTCCTTCATCATTGCGGCCAATGACGGTTACGGCGTGCAAGATTGCCTCGGCGAGGGCGGCGAATGCGGCCGCGTAGTCGCCGACGCCTGGTGCGAAGCGCACGGCCATGGCGCGGCGCTCTCGTTCGGCCGCACGGATGACGTTACGGGCGCGATCGGCGGCGCCGCCAAGCCCGGCGAGTTATACGTCGTGACCTGCGGCGATTAGTCCCTTTCAGCGCACGAAATCCGCGCATTTCGCCGGCTCGCCGCCTGCCGCGCCCCACGGCTCGATCGGCACCGTCGAGGTTGAATTCTTCGGCGAGCCGTCGATCAGCTTGTCCGTATAGGTCATATATATCAAAATGTTGCGCTTGGCGTCGCAGCCGCGCACGATCTGCATCTTCTTGAAGAACAGCGAGCGCCGCTCGCTGAATACGACCTCCCCCTGCTCGAATTTGCCTTTGAACTTGATCGGGCCATACTGGCGGCAGGCCAACGAAATGTCAGACGTCTGCTCGGCCAGACCGAAGGCGCCGGCGAGGCCGCCCTTCTCCGGCGTCGTATAGTGGCAGGCGACGCCCTCGACCAGGGGATCGTCGATGCCGTAGACCGCCAGTTTATCGTTGGGCGTCAGCAGCTTGAACGTCGTCGACTTGCGGAAAATGAGATCGGGGTCGGTCGAATCGGCGAGCGCCGGCGCGGTTACCGCCAGCGCGAGCAAGATTCCAGCAACACCCGACAAGATATTCGCTCTCATGTGCTTGGCTCCAAACGGTCCCACGCGATCGACGCAATCGCCGCCGGCGGGCGCCGGCCGCGGCCAACATAGGGGTCGCCCGCCGTCGGGCAAGGGCCGGGAATGTCGCACAGCGCGCGCGCCGGTTGCGCCGGAGACGTCGAGAGGGCTATCCGCCTCGGCAGCTCCCGCGGCGCCGAGGTTTGACCTCGGCGCGCGGAATTGCTCAAACCGCGACGAACTGACTTCTTTCACGCGTCGGTCGCTCACCGGTAAGGTCTCGCTATGAACGTCTTGATTCTCGGCGCCGGCGCGCGCGAACACGCTCTGGCGCTGGCCGTCGCGAAGTCGCCTCTGCTGGGCAAGCTCTACGTTGCGCCCGGGAATCCCGGCTGCGCCACCGTCGCCGAAAACGTCGCGCTGGACGTACACGATCACCGCGCCGTCGTCGACTTCTGTCGATCGCGCGAAGTCGGTCTCGTCGTCGTCGGTCCCGAGGCGCCGCTGGTCGCCGGCGTCGCCGACGATCTCGCGGCGGCGGGGATTCTGTGTTTCGGGCCCAGCAAGGCGGCGGCGCGGCTGGAAGGCTCGAAAGGCTTCACCAAGGACTTTTGCCGAGAGTTCGGCGTGCCCACCGGCGACTATCGCCGCTTTCGCAACGAGGCCGCCGCTCTCGCCTATGTTCGCGCCCACGGCGCGCCGATTGTCGTTAAGGCGGATGGCCTGGCGGCGGGAAAGGGCGTCGTCGTCGCGATGTCGCTTGGGGAGGCGGAGAGCGCGATCGCATCGATGTTCGCCGGCGCTTTCGGCGCCGCTGGCGCGGAAGTGGTGGTCGAAGACTATTTGCCGGGCGAGGAGATTTCGTTCTTCGCGCTCAGCGACGGAACGCACGCGACGCCGTTCGCGAGCGCGCAGGACCACAAGCGCGTCGGCGACGGCGACACCGGGCCGAACACCGGCGGCATGGGCGCCTATTCGCCGCCGCCCATTATGACGCCGGCGCTGAGCGAACGCGTGATGCGGGAAATCGTCGACTCCCACGGTCGCCGGCATGGCCAAGCGCGGCGCGCCGTTTCGCGGCGTCCTGTTCGCCGGCCTGATGATCGGGCCGGACGGCCCCAAGCTGATCGAATTTAACGTCCGCTTCGGCGACCCGGAAGTCGAGGCGATCCTCGCTCGGCTCGACGACGATCTGCTCGAATTTCTGCTCGGCTGCGCCAAGGGCGCCTTGCCGGACCGCGCGCCGAAATTCTCCGAGGAGACCGCGCTGACCGTCGTAATGGCCGCGCGCGGCTATCCTGGAGCGGTCGAGAAGGGGACGCCGATCAAGGGTCTCGAAGCGGCGGCAGGTGTGCCCGGCGTTTCGATCCTTCATGCGGCGACGCGCCGCGAAGGCGAGACAATCGTTGCGGACGGCGGGCGGGTCCTCGCGGTCACCGCGCTCGGCCGTGACGCGATCGAAGCGCAATCGCGCGCTTACGACGCGGTAGACCGGGTGGACTGGCCGGGCGGCTTCTGCCGGCGCGACATCGGCTGGCGCGCGATCGAACGACGACGTGGGAGTTGAACGAGCGTGAAGGCGGCGCGGAAGCTCGGCAAGGTCCCGGCCGGACCTACGGTCGCCATCGCCCTGGGCGGCGGCGGCGCGCGCGGTTTCGGGCATATTCTGGCGCTCGAGGCGCTCGATGAAATGGGGATCGAGCCGGTGGCGATTTCCGGCACTTCGATCGGCGCGGTCATCGGCGCCGCCTATGCCGCCGACATGGAGGCGAAGCAGATTCGCGCCTTCGCGCAAGGCGCTTTGCGCAACCGCACCGAGGTGATGGGCAAGCTCTTGCGTGCGCGCGTCGGGCGCTTCGCCGATCTTGTGCTGCGGGGCCGGGGCAATCCCGTTCTTCTCGACGGCGAAGTCTGTCTCGACCTCTTCTGGCCGGAAGCGGTGCCCGACTTCTTCGACGAATTGTCGATCCCGCTCCATGTCGTCGCCACCGACTTCCACGAGCGCCGCGAAGTCGTCATCGCGAGCGGCCCGCTGGGGCCGGCGGTCGCTGGATCGATGGCGATTCCGGGTCTGATCAAGCCGGTGGATCTCGACGGCCACGTGCTCATCGACGGCGGCGCGGTCAATCCTTTGCCCTACGATCTGTTGTTCGCGCACGCCGAAATCGTCATCGCGGTCGACGTGACGTTCAGCGGCCGCTCGCGGGAACGGCGGATTCCAGCGCCGTTCGAGTCGATGTTCGGCGCCGCGCAAATCATGCAGGGCGCGATCACCGCGCAGAAGCTCAAGATGCGCCCGCCCGACATCCTGGTGCGGCCCGCCGTCGAGCAATTCGCCGTGCTCGATTTTCTGCGCGTCAGCCAGATCCTGCGTGCCGCGGAAGGGGCCAAGGACGAGCTGAAGCGCAAGCTCAATGCGCGGATGGAGGAGGCGCTGCGGGATTGAATTGCGCGCCGATCGCGATTTTTCCGCCACGCATCAGTTCCGCGCCGGACATCGCAGACTTGCCGGCGCGCTGGGCTTCGACGACGCGGATCGCGTTCGCGCCGCAGGCGATGGTCATTTCGGCGTCGAGCACGGCGCCGGGCGGCCCGGAGCGTTCGACGACGACGGCGCGCAGGATCTTGATGCGTTCCGTCCGTCCGCCGAAATCGATCTCGCCGTAAGCGCCGGGCGAGGGCGAGAGGCCGTGAACGTGGTTGCGCACGCGGATCGCGTCGGCGGTCCAATCGATCGGCGCTTCGCTCTTTTCGATCTTGCGCGCGTAGGTCGCTCCCTCGGCGCTTTGCGGGCGAAAGACAAGCCGACCGGCTTCGAGTTCGGGCAGGCCCTTCACGATCAACTCGGCGCCGAGCGCGGCGAGGGTCGCGGTGAGCTCGGCGGCGGTGTCGCCAGGGCGAATTGGCGTGCGCGCTTCGAGCGCCACCGGGCCGGTGTCGAGGCCTTCCTCCATGCGCATGAGGTCGACGCCGGTCTCGGCGTCGCCGGCCATGATCGCGCGCTGCACCGGCGCCGCGCCGCGCCAGCGCGGCAACAGCGAAGCGTGAATGTTGAGGCAGCCGAGTTTCGGCGCGGCGAGCACGGCAGGCGGCAGGATGAGCCCGTAGGCGGCGACGACCGCGACGTCCGCGGCGAAAGTGCGGAACTCGTCCTGCGCTTCGGGGGCGCGCAGCGTCGCCGTCGTCACGACAGGCAGGGCGTGCGCTTCGGCGAGCCGATGAACCGGCGTCTTGGCGACTTCGAGCCCGCGCCGGCCGCCGGGCTTCGGCGCGCGTGTGTAAACGGCGACGACTTCGTGGCCTTCATCGAGGATGGCCTTCAGGGTCGGCGTCGCGAATTCGGGGGCGCCCATGAAGATGATACGCATGGCGGGGCGCATAACATCGCGCGCCCCAAGCGTCAAAAGAGCGCACCGCCTCTTTGCGCGCCGCCGCAGGCGGTCTACCTTCGCGCGAACCGTCGACGCGATGCGTCGATCGACGCAGGGGAATCGCGAGTCCGATGACGACGCCGACGCCAAGCCAACACCTGGATCTACGCGTGTACTATGAGGACACGGACTTTTCCGGCCGCGTCTATCACGCCTCCTATTTGCGCTTCATGGAGCGCGGGCGCACCGAATGGCTGCGCGCGCTCGGCTTCGAGCACGGCGCGCTTGCGGGCGAGCAAGGCCTGGTCTTCGCCGTGCGCGGGCTGGAGATCGAATATCTCGCGCCTGCGGTCATCGACGATCTTCTGCGCGTCGAAACGTTTCTCACCAAAATTCGCGGCGCCGTGATCGAGTTCGCTCAGCTCATTCACCGCCGCAGCGAACGGATCGCCGAGGCGAAGGTTCGCGTCGTCGCGTTGAAGAACGGTCGCGCCACGCGTGTCCCCAAGGAGTTACGCGCAAGACTGGATGGCCCGCATTAACACGCGCCAGCGCCGTCAGGAATCGAGCACGCGGTCGAGCCTCGCGGCGAGAGCGTCGAGCCGTTCGCCGATATGCTCGTCGAGGTCGCGCAGGTCTGCTCGGGTCGGCAAAGCCCCGATGGTTTCTCGAAGTCTGTAGTGATCGTCGTGCAACTGGCTGACGCGGTCGGCAAGGCGCAGCAGCGCCGCCTCGCCGGATTGCCGCGTCGCGTCGATGTCCTGGCGTTGACGCGCGAGCGAGCCCTCGATCGTTTCAAGCCGCAGCATCAGTCGCCAGACGAAGGCGCCGACGCTCGCCAGGATGGTCGAAAGGCCGGTGATCGCCCATTCGACGAATCCCCACGGCGCGTTGTCAGGCGGCGGCGATACCGGCATCGTCATGGCCTTATTGCGGGGCGCGTGAGGCTCGGCGCGGCGCCGATTTTCGCGGCGGCCGCCTTCATCGCGACGATCGTCGCAACGACGAGACGCGCCTGGTTGGGGGGAGTGTCGCGTCGATCGGCGGCGGCGCAAATGGCGTCGGCGGCGACGACGAGGCGCGACAATTCGATCGCGTTCGGATGGGCGTCGCCGAGCGCGTCGACCAGCGGATCGGTCGCCGCGCACAGCGTCGGCAGATCGGCGTAGACGCCGGCGACGACCTGCTCGCCGTGAAGCACGGCGATCGCCCAAGGCGCCGTCGTGACGGCGCCGCCAGCGCCGCTGAGGAAGGCGACGATCGCCGCCACGACGGGCGCGGCCATCAGTTGATCGCCGCGGCGGGCGCCGAACTCGCGGTGGGACCGAAGCCGGCGGCGACGCAAATGTCGGAGGCGAGCGCGCCGCTCGGCCCCGCCTTGGTCAGCGCCACCCTGACGTTGGCGGCGACGTTCGGATCGGCGGCGATCGCCGAGCCGAGGCTGACGCTGGCGTTGACGATCGGGCAGTCGACCTGGGCGAGCGCGCTCGCGAGCTTCGCGGAATTGGCGATAACCGTCGAGTTCGAGCTGAATCAGCGCGGAATTGACCGTGCCGATTGCCGCGGCGTCGGCCGCGGCGTTGGCGGCGAACTGCTGGGTCTGCGAAGTCGAGCAGCCGGCGAGGCCGAGCGCAAGCGCGCACGCGCTCGCGAGAGCGAGTTTCTTCATGACGAGTTTTCCTCTTGAAAAGCGCGGGGGCCGCCGCGCGCGGAGAAATGGCGAACGGCTTCCACTCGCTCGTCGCCAAGGGCTATTCGCTTTCCTAAAGCCCCATCGCAGCGAGGTCCGCCGCGTATCGGGTCATCGAATGATTGGCGACGACGCTGAGGCCAGGGACGGCCGTTCCTATGCTCTCGCCCCGCGTCGGATGTTTGTTGAAGAGACGCGGCGGAACGGAAGGCACAATATCGCCGGCCCTTTGATATTCGACGGACTGCACGCCCCGACGGACGAGGGGACCGAACCGCCAGTCGCCGATCGAGGCGACGCGCGGCGCGCCAAAGGAAATCATGCGAAACGACTGTGAGGGGCGTTCGTGCGCGTGCAACCCGGCAAGCACTTCAGCCAGCGCGCCGCCGAGCGAATGGCCGATATAGGACACCAGACCCGTCGGCGGCAGTTTCTCTCGAACGTCACGCCAAAGCGTGAAGCCTCCTTTGCCGAAGCCGGAGTGCAGCAGCCCGAGCGACGGAATCCAGGAGGGAAGGGCGCGAAGGTCGCAAATCCAGTCCAAGGGATCGTCGGGATGCGTGCCGGGGCACACCACGACCAGTTCGCCCGCGCGGGGCAGATAGTCCGCGCGCACGTCGAACGCGACCGTGACGCTCTGCGGGCCCGAGTAGGACGCGGCGGCGAGAAGCGCGAGGTCGTGATGGCTGAGCATGAGCCGCTCCTTCGCCCGATCCCCTTCACGGCGCTTTCGCCAGCGCTTGGTTGACGCCTTCGGCGAGCATCTGCACGCCGAGCTGGATCATGCCCGCGTATGGGCCGAACGCTGTCCAATCCTGCTTGGTCAGGAAGCCGAACGCGGCGGTCGCGACGGCGCCCGCGAGACCGATGCCGAGATGACGCCAGAAGTCATTGGTGAGTTTCATGTCGATGTCCTCGAGATGCGCGGGAGCCGCCGCGCGGCGGTCGGTTGATCGGGACCGTCGGAGATCGTCGGCGCAGTGTGCGTCTGCACCTGCCGCGCCGCGCGTCAGGCGGCCTGCATCGCCGCGAGCGTTTTCGGTCCGACGACGCCGTCGGCCGACAATTCGTGAGCGGCCTGGAACGCGCGGATCGCGGCGATTGTCGCCGGGCTCATGGTCCCATCTGCCGCCACGCCAACTTTGGCTTGGATCCATTTGACCGAGTGCGCGGGATAGCCGGCCCCGATCGACTGTGGCGTCACCGGCGCGGGCGGCGCGGGCGGCGTTTCGTGCAGGGCGCCCCATTCGGGCAGCGCGGGGAGCGCCGTCACTTCGGCGTAGGCTGCCTCAACTCGGGCGACGAACTTCGCCCAGATTGTGCTGTCTGTCGTTGGATCGTCGTGGCCGCCGCCGGCGGCGCCGAGGTCGTAATGCGAGCAGAAGCCCGAGCCCTGGCCGTGCGCGGCCCAACGGCAGGGTAGCTCGTATTTGCGCAACAGCCAGGCGACGATGTTGGCCGTCGCCGTCCATTCGGCGTCGGCGAAACCCTTGGCGGCGAACCCCGGGATTTCGAGGCCGACCCCGCGATAGTTGCCGGCGTTGCAGGCGTGCCATGCCTTTTCCTCGAACGCGACCATCTGCGTGACTTCGGCGTTGTCTTCGCGCAGCAGCAGGTGCGCGCTGACCTGCGCGTGGGTGTTCAGAAAGGTCGCGATCGAGCCCTCGTAATGGCCCTCCATGTCGTGGACGACGATCAGCGAGATCGGCGTCCCCTCGCGGCTGGAGAAATTCGGCGACGCCTGCCAGCGCCATGCGGGAAGTTGAAAGGTCATGGGTTCACATCCTCAGTGCGAGTTCGACGAACAGCCAGGCGACGATGAGCGCGAGCGCGAGGTCCGGGAGGTGCACGGGCATGAGACCTCCTTCGCAGAGGCGAATGGCGAGAGGAGTTCATTCGCTGCTCGCCACTCGCCTCTTCACCTCACCTCCACGAACGCCAAGATCATCCAGCGCCGCCTCGGCGACGAGCGCGAGGTCGCCGTTTTCCACGCCGCGGCGAAATCGCTCCGCCCCGCTGGCTGCGCGCCCCCGCAGCACGCCTCGGCCCAATCGCCGAGGGCCGAGCCGCGACCGCGAAGGCGTCCGCGAGCGCGGCCCGCAGCGGCTTCACGCCGCATCCCCGGCCGCGAGGCGTTCGATGCGCCGCACGACGTCCTTGGCGACGCAAGAGCGCGCCCGGCCAAGCGAGGGTCGAGCATCGGCTAAATCCTTTTCGGAAAAGGCGGTCGGCGAGCGTCGGCGCGCGCACGCTCCAGGAACCATGGCGAGCGAGCCGGATCCTCGCCGCCTTGCGTTACGCCGCCAGCGCGGTCCTGAGCCCGGCCGAGCCGGCTCGGTAGAGTTCTTCGACTTCCCAGGGATAGAGGGCGCGGCTGTAGACGCGCACGTCGTCAATAATTCCGTGGGCGTAAGCATCACCCCACACGCCCTTGCCGATCGCGCTGCCCGTTCCACTGTAGGCGAGCGTTCCGCCGCTGCCGGTATACGATCCGCCGGCGTTGGCTCCATTTATATAAATTTGCATGTTCGACGCGCTGACCATGGTCGCACACAAAAAATACCACGTCCCCGCGGTGATCGCGGCGGTCGAGACCTTGGATTGGCGGCTGTTCCCTCCGGGAGCCCCGCCGTTGCCGAAATCGCACTCCACAGTGCCCGTCGTAGCCGTGATCTTGATCTTGGCGCCGTAGTAATTGACCGCGGACGCATCGGTCGTGACGATCGTGACGCTATTTGTCAGATTGGCGAGATTGACCCAAACCAACAACGTCAGCGGCAGCGGCGGCTCGAGCAAGGGAGCAGAGCCCATGGAAACATAGCTGCTGCTTCCGTTGAACGTCAGAGCCGTCCCGACTTGCCCCTGCGCCAGCGATGTCGCCGACAGGGCGTTCAGCGTTCCCGTATTGCCGTTCCCGCTCAGGTCGAACGCCAGCCCTTGCCTGAAATCCAGGCAGTCCGGATCGAACCCCCAATAGCCGACGAGGCCGTTGGGAACGGCGAAGCACGCCGGATTGGTCGGATAGATCTTTTGCGACGGCGATCGCCGGGGAAGACGGCAAAGCGCCGGAGCGGCGCGCGCCGATCGATCGGCCGCCAGCAACGCCGCGGCGGCCCCGGCGACGACGAGCTTGCGGCGGGTCAGCATCAGCTCAGCCCTCCAGCGGCCGCGAGGTCGCCCGTCCCGATCGGCGACGAGTAGCCGTTGGCCCGCCACCAGGGCAGCGTCGTTGCGGCGAGAGCCAGCAGGTTCGTCACGTCGGCGGAGGTCAAGCCGCTGTTGGCGTCTCCCGCCAGCGCCGTCAACATGCCCTGGACCGTCGCGTAGACGCTCGGCTGCGACATGGCGAAGTTCGGGGCGTTGACGCCCATCGCCAGGACGGCGGCGAGATTGGCCGCTGCGAGCCCGGCTTCGGTGGCCGGCGGCGACGCGGCGTATTTGAGCAGCGCCGCGAGTTTGCCGCCGAGCGCGAGGTAGGCGACGATCGCCGACGGGGCGACGTCGATATTCGGGCCGGCGACGGTCAGCGCGTCGATCGCCGCGAGCTTCTCGGCCGTCGTTCCCGTCAGCGTCGCCCATTCGGCCTTCAGAGCGTCGTAATAGGCCATTGTCGCTCTCCCTCAGTGCGTCGCCTGATTGTAAGTGCGATACGCGATCGAATTGCCGGAGCTCGCGAGATTCGCCCCGGAGAGGTTGTAGGCGACCAGCTCGAACGTTCCCGGCGGGATCAGATTTCCGGTGCAGGCGCCTTCCTGGGCCTGCGTCACGGAAGGGACCAGCGGGATCGCGCACAAGAAATACTGCGACAGCGGCGGCCCGGCCGCGCTCGAGCCGAACTGGCCGCCGCAATATGTCGAGCCATCCTGGTTGAGCGGGCAGAGATAAACGCCGATGTAGGGCGCGCCGGCCGTCGTCGTAATCGAGCCGAGCGCGAGGCTGACGTCCATGTATTGGTCGAGCGCGACCCCATTGGCGATGGAAATCGACGATCGGATCGCGTTGCCGCTGACGATCGAATTGATCTCCGATCCGAAAGCCGAGCCCCAGGTCAGACCCTGCCCGGCGCCGGCGATCCAGCGCCGTGGATTGGCCTGGCCCGCCGCAGTGGCGGCGCCGTTCAACGTCCCGAGATTGGCGGTGACGCTGCCGCCCGTCTGCTGCATCGGCGCGCCCAGCGTCGTGTTGAGCATCCCGAGCGCCGTGATCGCGGTCGACTGATTCGCCGCCGTGGCGGCGCCGCTCGGCAACGGCAGCGACGGCGGCGCCTGGATCGCGATTTGATGCGAAGCGTTGACGCCGGCCTGATTGACGCCGGCGTAGTCGGTCAGCGACATCGGCCAAGCGTTCGCGGCCGTGTTGGGCGTCCCTTGCGCGACTGTCCCGCCGCCCCCGCCGCCCGATCCCGTCGGGAGCCCCGACCCGCCGGACAGATTCAGCGATGTCGAACCGCTTGCCGTTATCGCCGCGAGATAAGTATTCGATCCGACGGTGAACGCCATCCATCCGCCAGCCGGCACGACATCATTGCCCGTCGTGGCGGCGACGCCCGATCCGCCGAGTGTGACATAGGCCGGGACGAGGCCGGTGTTATAAACGACGACGGTCGCTCCGGTCGGAAGAGCGATGGCGCTCGACGAGGCGCCGACGTTCGAGAACGTCGCATAAGATCCCCCGGGAGCGAAGCCGACGAGCGTCGCCGAGAACGAGCCGGCGACAGGCAAGGGATTCGACGCGCTGACCGGCCCCAAGCAGAATCCGGACGACGCGCATCCCACCATCGGGACGACTCCGGAGATCACCGTGCCTCTGCTGTCATAGTAAGTCTGCGCCATTGCCGGCGCGACAATCGGGGCGCAGAGCAGCGCCGCGGCGAAGATCGCGGCGCGCAAGAGCGCGCCCTCGGGTCGCGCAACCGCGCGCCCGGGCAAGCGAGGGTCGAACATGACGAGTCCTTTCAGTTAGGCGTCGGATCGGCGCCACAAGCGCGGATGTCGGACGGCTTGGCGCTCAGATTTGATTTCCATGCTCATACGATGGTCCACTTGGCGCCGCCGTTGCTGACGAGCGTAACGTGGCCGTAGGCGCTGTCGACAACCGCCGAGGCCGCGCCATTGATGACGTCCGAGCCGGCGCGGGCGACCGTGATCGTCAGCGCCGCCGAGCAAGCCCCGCTTTCGTCGACGATCGTCAGCCCTTGCCCCGCGGGATAGGCGCTCGCGGCGGGAAGCGTGACGGTGCGCGCGGCGGTCAACGCGGTGTAGGCGATCAGCCTGTCGGTGATCAGGGCCGAATAAGCCGCGTCGGGCACGGCCGTGCGCGTATTGGCGAACGTCGCGACGCCCGTCGTCGCATCGAGCGCGATGGCGGTCACCCAGCTCGACCCGTTCGGCGACACCTTGAAGCTGAAATTGTCGTTTCCGCACAAGCCGATCTGCGCCCGGCCGGAAAAGTTGTCCTCGAAAATGAAGGAAGCGGTGTCCCCGGCCGCCGCCTTGTTGACGGCGACGTTGAAATTCACGCCGTTGAACAGTGCGCTCGGGCCGTAGACCGAAAGCGGGTTGTTGGGATCGATCGCCGTTCCGATCCCGACGCCCGCGAGGCCGCTCAGGGCCTGGTCGACGATCGTCCATTTGCTCACGCCGTCGGTTTGCAGCGCGAGGAAGCCATAGGCGCTCGAGATGACCGCACTCGACGCGCCGTCGATCTCGTCGCTTCCCGCCGCGCTCAGCGTGATCGTCAGCGTCGCCGAGCAGGCGCCGCTCTCGTCGAAGACGACGAGCCGCGTTCCCGTGGGATAGGCGCTCGCCGCCGGCAAGGTCACGACGCGCGCCGCGCTCAGCGCGGTGAACGCGACGCTGCGATCGGACGTCAGCGCCGTGTAGGCGGCGTCCGACACCGCCGTTCGCGTGTTGGCGATGACCTCGCTGAGCTTGGCCGCCGGCCAGCCGCCGGCCGTCGAGCCGTCATTGACCACCGCGCGATTGTTCGTGGTGTCGACGACGACCTCGCCTTGGGCGCCGGTGAAAGCGGCCACTTGCGTAGCGGTTCCGCGTCGAAGCTGAAGCTGTTCGGTCATCAGGCTGTTCCGAGATCGAGCGCGCCGAGAATGACGCTGGAGCCGGCCGTCCCGAAATCATCCGAGAGGGCCGGGACGAGAGCGACGGAGCCGAGATCGAGCGACGAGCCGCCGGCTAGTTGCACGGCGATCGGACCAGGGACGCCGCCCGCCCCCGAAGGCGTGTAGGAGTAGACCGCGCAGGTCGACAGGCTCTGCACGCCGGCGCCGAAAACGTTGAAGCTCTGAAACTTGAAGTAGAGCGTTTGGCCGACGTAATTCGACGGCAGATCGTAAGCGACGACGGCGTTGTCGAGCCGCGCGAACGGCGAGCCCGAGGCGTGCGCGGCGGGCGTCGTTCCGTAGAGGCCGCGCTGCAATCCCGTTAGATTGTAGGCGTTCGTTCCCGTCAGGGTCGCGCTCTCATAGGCGAAGAGCTCATCGTCGACGAGCGAGCGCGTTGACCCTTGTTCAGCCGAGGTTTGCGAGGTTCCCGATAGGACGCCGGCGCTTTCCGCGAGAGCGACGCTCAAAGTGTCGGTCGCGTCCCAACCGCTCGCCGTCGGCAGCGCGGCGGTGAGGACGCCCTGGCGCAATGGCTGCGTGATGACGACGACTTGCGAATAGGTGACGTTGTCGAGCGATATCCAGACGTAGGCGCCGCCCCAGTTCGGATCGGCGCCGCCGCCCGAGCCGCCCGACGCGCCGACCCAAACCTGCGGCGTTCCGCCGCTGAGCGCCGGCGGCGGCTCGTAGATAAGCGGCGCGTTGACGGGGTCGGCTGGAACGCCCTGGTTGGGCAGGAATCCCGACGATCCCGAGTTCGGGTAGAGAACCGGCGTCGAGACGCCTGCGGTGAGTTCTTCGGCCGTGATCGTCAGCAGCCCTTTGTCGTCCTCTTCGATCGAAACGATGCGCACGGGATAGTTGGCGAGCCCGAGGTTAGCGTCGGTGATCGTCACCACGTCCATCGGATCGAGCAGCCCGTATTCCCACGACAGCTTGAAAGTGAAATGCGCGCGCACATAGAGCTGACGTTGCAGGATGGTCTGCGCGACGATCGGGCCGATGACGATCTCGTCGCAGATTTCGTGACCTTGGATCGTCGAGCCGACGCGCGGGCCGTAAAGCTCGATTTGCGATTGATCGCGGGCCTCGACGGGCGTAACGAGGCAAGCAAATGTTCTCTGTTTGTTCTTATCTCAAGCGGCTCAGGTCCGCCCCCGTCGGCGCGACGCCGCGCTTGCGTGCGCCGGCGCTCGCGCTTATGGCGGGAAGCAAACGGGAGCCCGTCGTCATGCGCTTCACTGCGACGCGAATTGTTGTCGCGCTGCTCATCGCCGCCACGCCCGCGCGAGCGAGCGCGGGCTGGACCTTCTGCGTCGCCGCGTCGCCGGGCGGCCACGACGTCTGGATCACCGACGTCTTCTCGGCGGCGCGCGATCGCGAGCGCCTCGAAGGGGATCTGCGGGCCTATCTCAAGGCGCAGGGCGTCGCGGGCGCGGTCGCGCAATGCCCGCTGCCCCAGGACGACAAGACCGAAGTCGTCAACGCGCAATTCACCGCCGCCGAGTTCAATCGCAAGCTCGGCCACACGCTGCACGAAGTCGGCGCGCCGGAGTTCGAGCCGCGGCGGTGAGGGCTCACCCGCCCTTCGCCGCCTCCGCGTAAAAGTCGATCATGTCCTGCGGCCTGGCGCGCTCCGGCGCGATGAGGTCGGCGATCGCCCACACCAGGGCGTCGGCGCGGTCGGGCGAGAAGCCGGAGGCGCGGGGGTCGAAGTCGGGCGTCAGCGCGCAGAGCTGGTCTTCGAGCTTGCCGAAGGCGCCGAGGTGGAAGACGATTCCACGCTCGTAGGCCGCCGCGACCGGCTCGGCGCGCAGGAACTTGCCGCGCGTCGCCGTCACGGTGCGCACCGGCAGGTTGGGCTCGCTCTGGCGCAGCACCTCGACGACCATTTCGCCGCCGTTGTTGATTTCCGCGACGACGCGGTTGGCCTTGAAGCGGCGAAACGCGGCGACGACGCGCGAGGCCCATTGGCCCGGCGTGTCGCCCTGGCTGGTGAGGTCGGCGATGACGTGAATGGCGCCTCGAGCGCATCTGCCGACGACGACGATGCCGCATTCGTCCGCCTTGGCGCCCGACTTGGCGGGCGGATCGACGCCGACGACGATCTCGCTGTAGTCGCCCGGCGCGGCGCCGTGGGCGAGGCGCTGGCGCTCGATCAGCGCGCGCGTCCACAGCGCGCCCGGCGCCTCCTCGACGATTTCGGCGAAGAGTTCCTGGCGGCCGATCGCGCGGCCGGCGTAGCGCTGGGTGATGCGCTCGATGAACGCCTGGGCGAGATGATGGGCGTTGTCGAAGGTCGAGCCGCGGGTGACGATCGCGTCCTTGTCCTCGACGAGCTGCTTGATGATCTTGGTCGGCCGCGGCGTGGTGGTGATCACCGCCTGCGGCTTGGCCCCGAGGCGCAGGCCGAGCAGCGCCTGTTCGAACGCGTCCGGATGGCGCCACGCCGCCAGTTCGTCGCACCATAGCTTTTCGTGTTGCTTTCCGCGCAGCCGGTCGGGCTCCTCGGCGGAGAACAATTGCGACACTGCGCCGTTGGGCCAGGCGAGGCGCGCGGAGGCGCGCGCGTAGCGCGGCCGCTCGCCCTTGGGGCAGATCGCCATCAGCCCGGATTCGCCGAGCACCATGATTTCGCGCACGTCGTCGTGCGTCGCGCCGATGAGGTTGACGAGCGCGAAACTCTTCGTCCACTCCCGCACCGCCTCGGCGCCGGCGCGCGTCTTGCCGGAGCCGCGGCCGGCGAGGATCAGCCAATAGACCCAGTCGCCCGGCGGCGGCGTCTGCTCGGGCCGCGCCCACAACGACCAGTCGTGAAACAGCTCCTCGCATTGCTTCTCGTCGAGCCCGCCGAGCAACTTGGCGCGCTCGGCCGGCGTGAGTTCGAGCAGACGGCCGATGTTGCGGAGCATCGCCGCGCCGCCGGCGGCGCCGCCTCGCCAGCCGCGCCCGCGGCTCGCGCGCGGCTTGCGCTCGGCTTTGGCGCGCGCGCTCACGCCGCGGACTTCCGCGCCGCGATCATCCGCTCGGCCATCGTGTTGAGCTTGGTGAGCAGCCGCTCGCGCGCGCCTTCGTCGTAACTCGAACTGGCGGGCGTCAGCTTGGTGAAGCCGTGGTAGCGGTCGAGCCGGTCGAGGATCTTGAGCATGCGGTCGACCGCCGGCAGCTCGCCTTGCTCGGCCTTGGCGGCGAGCTCGGCGCTCATCGCCTCGAGCCGGACGATCTGCAGCCGCGCGTAATCCTCCGCCGGCGCGACCCAGCGCCGCCTGAGCTCGTTGCGCAGCATCGTCTCGACGCGCTTGCGCGAAAGCCCTTCTCTTTCCGCGATGGCGTCGACGCTCGCTCCGGCGACGAGCGCGGCGAGGATTTTCGGCCCTCGCCGGGCAGGCGCGGCTTTGCGCGCGCGGACGGGCGCGTCGGCAGGCGGCATGGGAGATCCTGAAATGCAAGGGGGGAAGCGGAGGGCGGCGCGAACGCTCCATCTCCACTGTGCCTGACTATGCCTCAAGCGGCGGAACTCGGCAAGAAATTGTCGCGGCGGGAGCGCTCGCGGCGAGTATTACGCAAACAATATCAGCGCATTATACTTATGCCTTGCAACGGCGCATCAGCGCCTTCGGCTCGCCGCGAAGCCGAGCTCGATCACGTTCCAGGCGACGATCGCGATCGCGGCCGCGTCGAAGGCGTAGGGCAGCCACGCCGGCGCCGCCCCTTCCGAGCGCGGCGCATACCAGTGCGCGGCGGCGGCGAGAAACAGCGAGAACGGCGCGAGGCCGGCGAGCGCGGCCGGCCTGCCGCGATCGGCGAAGCGCTTGGCGCTGACGAAATATTCCGCCACCGCGCAAAAGATCAGCGCGAACGCGTAGACGAGGAAATAGAGGTGCGTGGCGACGACGACCGGGTCGATGAACGCCTCGTGCGCAAGGTCGCGCGGGGCCCGCGGCGCGATCGCCAGCGCGATCGCGGTCATGACCAGCGCGATGCCCACCGGCGGCAGGCTCGCGCGCGCCCAGACGCCTCGGTCGATCGCGCCTTCGGCCTGCCGATAGAGGAAGCGAAAGCGCTCGGCGCGCGAGCTTTGCGCCATCACTCTCTCAGGAGTTCGTTGATGCCGGTCTTGGCGCGGGTCTGCGCGTCGACCGTCTTGACGATGACCGCGCAATAGAGCGAGGGGCCCGGCGAGCCGTCGGGGAAGGGCTTGCCCGGCAGCGAGCCGGAGACGACCACCGAATAGGGCGGGACGTAGCCGACGTGGACCTTGCCGGTCGCGCGGTCGACGATCTTGGTCGAGGCGGAGATGAACACGCCCATCGAGATCACCGAACCCTCGCCGACGATGACGCCCTCGACCACTTCCGAGCGCGCGCCGATGAAGCAATCGTCCTCGATGATCGTCGGGTTGGCCTGCAGCGGCTCCAGCACGCCGCCGATGCCGACGCCGCCCGAGAGATGCACGTTCTTGCCGATCTGCGCGCAGGAGCCGACGGTGACCCAGGTGTCGACCATGGTCTTGGAATCGACATAGGCGCCGAGGTTGACGAAGCACGGCATCAGCACCGCGTCGGGCGCGATATAGGCGGAGCGGCGCACGATGCAGCCGGGCACGGCGCGAAAGCCGGCGCTGCGGAAAGCGGCCTCGCCCCAGCCCTCGAATTTCGACGGGATCTTGTCCCACCACGCCGCGCCGCCGGGCCCGCCCGGGATCACCGCGTTGTCATTGAGGCGGAACGACAGCAGCGCCGCCTTCTTGAGCCACTGGTTGACCTTCCAGGAATTCGGCCCCATCGCGCCGGGGATTTTCTCGGCGACGCGCGCCTTGCCGCCGTCGAGCAGGCCCAGCGCCCGGTCGACCGCGTCGCGGACGTCGCCGGAGGTGCGCGCGTTGATCGTGGCGCGATCCTCGTAGGCCTGTTCGATCAGGGTTTGCAGCTTCAAGTCGGACATGAGCGTTTCCAGAGTTTTTTCGCGGGGGCGAGGTTTCTTCGCTGGCGCGGCCGATGTCAATGGCGGGGCGAACGCGTCTTCGCAAGACGCGGTGTGGACAGCCAGCAACGGGAAGCGCTAAGGGCTCGGCGCCGACGGCGGCGTCGGTGCAAGCAAAGCGGAAGGCGGACGATGAGCGAGACCAGGGATAGCAACGGCGCGGTTCTCGCGGAAGGCGATTCCGTCACCTTGATCAAGGACCTCAAGGTCAAGGGAACCTCGGTGACCCTCAAGCGCGGCGCGACGATCCGCAACATCCATCTCACCGACGACCCGGAAGAGATCGAAGGCCGCAGCGACAAGGTGAAGGGCCTGGTGCTGAAGACCTGCTTTTTGAAGAAGGCCTGACGCCAAGTCTCATCGAGGTCGGCTCATTGAACAAGCTCTGAGAACCCGATGGCGCGGGAGCATCTTCGCATAGGTCACGCTCACTGGGCGTTGGTATAAAAGGCCGGGCGCGCGCAGCGCTGCGGCGGGAGCGTTGGCCGCGGTTCGGCAGGGAGCGCCGTCGACCTCATGGAAGGCTTTTGTTTCCGAAGTTTCGAGGCGGTCAATGGCCCTCGGCCGCCGGAGGCGGCGCGCGAAACGCGCGCCATTGACCGCCTCGAAACTTCGGAAGTTCATGCTTCCATGAGGTCGACGGCTTGGTGTGTGACGGAGAGGGGCGGGGCGACTGTGATCGGGAAAGTTCGGCGCAGATAGCGGCGCGCGAAATTCGGCAATTGATAAGCCGTCGCCGTGAGACAAGAGCCAATACTTCAAACCGCCGTCAAAGGCCCGCAATCCCACGGCGTTCGGAATTCTTCACGGATGACTATCGACTTCCCATCTTTCTGAAACATTCCCCGCTGCGGAACCAGCCTGCATCAAAAACCAACGATGTACTCGTAGCGTCCTCTCATTGCATTTACACAACATAGTTGTTCGCCGCGTCGCTTGTATAAAGCGTCTTGGTAGACGTGGCGGTCTGAATCGACGCCCTGACTTCACCTTTGGTAAGGTCGAGCACGCGATACGTTTCGTCGATCTTCGCAATCGCCTCTATTCGGCGGTAGACATTCACGTTCGCTTCGGCATATTTTGCTAAACCCTTCAGCTTCGGCAAGGCGTCCGCGAGATGAGTGCAAAATCGCTTGCAATAATGACCCCCTGAGGGGCGGTTTTCGCGTCCAATAACGACCCCCTCTGACGTTGTGTGTCAGCGTCCTTCCCTTTGGCCCGGATCGGCCGGGAAGGGCTGATGGGGATGGTTGGCGTGGACAAGATCGGCGAGATTCGACGCGCCTATTTCGAGCAGGGGCGGTCGATCAAGGAGATCGTGCGGACGCTTTCGGTGTCCCGCGCGACGGTTCGCAAAGTCATCCGAGGCCGCCAGACGGAGTTCAAGTACGCACGGGACGTTCAGCCGACGCCGAAGCTGGGCGTTTGGGTCGAGGCGTTGACGGAGATTCTGGAGGCGGAGTCCGCGCTGCCCAAGCGAGAGCGCCGCTCGACGCAGCGGCTGTTCGAAGAACTGCGTGGGCGCGGATACGACGGCGCCCACGACAGCGTGCATCGCTTCACGAAGTCCTGGCGGGAGGAACGAGCTCGAGTTCCGGTGCATGCCTATGTGCCGATGAGCTTCGCGCCGGGGGAAG